>NZ_BAAAZR010000013.1:0-18594 GCF_039537005.1 Sphaerisporangium flaviroseum
TTGGCTACCTGCTCGATCTGATGGAAGAGGTGCAGGCCGACATCGCCGCGCTGGACCGCGCCGCTCCCGAGTTGCCCTCGGTGGGGGTGTCGGGGGAGATCCGGGTGCCGCCCGAGCGTCGCCAGGAGTTCCTCAACGATCTGCAGTCGGTGCTGCAGGACCTGTTCACCCGCTACGGCGGAGCCGAGGGCGATGCCTTCAAGCTCACCGTGGCCTGCTATCCCAAGGCGGCACCCCGTGAGTGAGCCGATGACGCCCCACTCGCCCGCCCCGAGCCCACCGTCGAGGAGCGATCCACCCAGGGGCCGCAGGCCCGCCGAACGACATCGAGACGGTCGACGCCACCGCGGTCGACGCCGACACGAAGGGGTTGTGAGATGCCACACAAGTTCGAGCTCCGCAAGGAGGTGACGCTGAAGGCGACTCCCGAGCAGGTGTGGGACGCGATAACCACCGGGCCGGGAATCGACTCCTGGTTCATGAGGCGCAGCAAGATCAAGCCCCGTGAGGGCGGTGCCGCCCAACAGTACGTCGGGCACTTCCCGGCGGAGGCCACCGTCACCGCCTGGGAGCCGTCGAGGCGGTTGGCGTTCCGCAGCAACGACAACCCGGACGGATCCTTCATGGCCATCGAATACCTGATCGAGGGACGCGGCCACGGCAGCACAGTGCTGCGGCTGGTGCAGAGCGGCGTCCTCGGCGACGACTGGGAGGCAGAGTACGACGCGATGAACCAGGGCTGGGACATCTACCTGCACACTCTTGGCCAGTACCTCAGCTACTTCCCCGGCCGGTTCGCGGTGGTCGTCTTCGCGGCGCGGCACAAGGGCGGCGGCGAACCGGTGTGGCCGGTGCTCATGCGCGGGCTCGGCCTGACCGAGCCCATCGCCCAAGGCGACAAGGTGCGGCTCACGCCCAAGGGCCTGGACCCGATCGAGGGGATCGCCGACTTCGTCAGGCCCGGCTTCCTCGGCGTCCGCAACAGCGACGGCCTGTACCGGTTCGTCCACGGAATCAACGACACACTGGTCCTGGGGCACCACCTCTTCGCCGAGGCCGACCCCAAGAAGACCGAGCGGGCCTGGGAGAAATGGCTCACCCAGCTGTTCGCCTGACGCCCCCTGTGAGATACGTGCCGATATCTTCGGCGAGGAGGCCGATGTGACGGCCCCCGCGCCCGGCGGCGCGCAGGCCTGGCTCTAGGCGAACGCGGTCGCCAGCCAGGCCTTCCACGCCTCCTCGGTCGCCTCGCCGTCCACGCCCTCGATGAAACTGTGCTGCTCCACGACCACCGTGCCGCGGTAGCCGTACATGAACATGTAAAGCGCGTCACCGGTGCACACGCTCGGGATGCTCGGGTAGTCGGCGCACTCCACGACCCCCTCGGCCGGCGGCAGCCCGTCGACCGTGAGGCGCACCCTGTCGCCCTTGGCGACCGTGCCTGTCAGGCCGAGCGCGGAGGCGAAGGTCTTCCACACACGTTCCTGGTCGGTCACCTGCGGGCCCGGGACCAGCATGTTGAACGTCGAGACGCGGCCGGGGAAGTGCTTGAGGTAGGCGGCCAGCTTCTGCAGGTACATGCCGTCGCCCTTCTTCAGGGCGTCGTACTGCGCCTCCCAGTCGTCGCCGAGGAAGCCGCTGTGCACCAGGCGCAGCACGGTGCTCCCTCCCTGACGTCCTTCGATCAGGTAGTCCATGGCCATGAACGTGCCGTCCGGATTCGCCGTGCTCTGGTACGAGAAGCGCTTCAACGGCTCCCACGCGGTCACGGTGGCGGTCTGGGTGTGGCCCATCATGCTGTGCCGGAGAGCGCCGCCTTCACCGGGCTCCACCTCGTTGCGGCCCATGAACCAGGAGTCGATGCCGGGCCCGGTGGAGATGGCCTCCCACACCTGCTCGGGGGTCGCGTCGATCGCGACCTCCTCGCGGACCTCGAACTCGTGCGGCATATGACTACTCCTTCATAGGGAGGTCGCTTGTATCGGCGTCGACCGCTCTGGTGGTGATGCTCGGATGCACGGCGACGACGATGCGGTGGTCGCGGCCGCCCTTGGCGGTCTGGTCGTGGTACTTGCCGACCAGGGTGGTGACCGCGCCGGCCAGTTCCTCGGCGAAGGCGGCACGATCGGCGGCCGAGGCGAACCGGATCTCGCCGTCGATCGCGAAGGTGGCCACCTTCTGGCGCGCCTTGGCCGCGCCGGTGACCAGGGTCCCCACGTCGCGCACCAGCCGGGCGGCGAGCGCCAGCAGCCAGCGGGCCGACAACTGGTCGGGGGCGCGTGAGGGGTCGGGCTGCACCTCGGCCAGCGCGGCCGGTGAGATCACATACGACGCCGCGGTGGCGCGCATGATGCGCTCGGTGACGTTGCCCTTGCGGCGCTCCTCGATCAGCTCGACCAGGCCGTGACGCTCCAGCGCCTTGAGATGGTAGTTGACCTTCTGCCGCGGCAGGCCGACCTTGGCGGCCAGCATCGTCGCGGAACCGGGCACGGCGAGCTCGGCCAGCAACCGGGCCCGTATCGGGTCCAGCGAGACCTCGGCCGCGGCCGGGTCCTCGATCACCGCCACATCCAGCATGCGCCAACACTCCCAGCGACGAAATTGCTTCGTCAAGCCGACCGAAACCGCCGCCACGGTGACCCGGTGACCCGGGCGTCCGGCCGCCGGTGGCTGGATCATGTAACGCGGGGCACTGTTAGGTTTCCCTGGTGGACTCGAGAGTGGTGAGACGGGCCCGCGTGGCCGTCGCGGTGACGTTCGCGGTGCACGGGGCGGTCACCGGCAGCTTCGCCACTCGCATCCCCTGGCTCCAGGAGCGCCTGCACGCGGGACCCGGCGAGCTCGGCCTCGCCCTGCTGGCGCCCGCGGTCGGGTCGCTGGTGGCGATGCCGATGGCCGGGCGCCTCGTCCACCGGCTCGGTGGACGGGCGGCCACGCGATGGCTTCTCGCGCTGTGGTCGGTGATGCTCGCCTTCCCGGCGCTCGCGCCCAACCTTGCCGTGCTGTGGGTCACGTTGCTGGTGTACGGGGCGGTGGCGGGCATGTGCGACGTCGCGATGAACGCCCAGGGGGTGGTGGTCGAGCAGCGGATGGGCCGTTCGATCATGTCGGGACTGCACGGGATGTGGAGCGTCGGCGGCCTGGTGGCGGGCGCCGTGGGGGTCGTGGCCGCGCAGAGCGAGATCGACGCCCGCGTGCATCTGGGGGTCATGGCCGTCGTGCTGCTCGCGGTGAGCTGCGTGATCGGGCCCGCCCTGCTGGACGTACGCGCGGAAGCGGGTCAGGTCGCGCCCCCGAGGTTCGTGCTGCCGTCCCGGCGCGTGCTGGCCCTGGGGCTCATCGGCTTCTGCGCGGTGTTCGGCGAGTCGGCCAGCCAGGACTGGTGCGCCGTCTACCTCAAGCAGATCACCGGGACCTCCTCCGGGGTGGCGGCGGCGAGCTTCACCGCCTTCGCCCTCACCATGGCGGCCGGGCGGCTCTGCGGTGACGCGGTGGTGCGCCGGCTCGGCGCCGTGTGGACCGTGCGCGTCAGCGGGATGCTCGCCACACTCGGCGGGGTGCTGGTCGTGGCGGCCCGTACTCCCGTTCCGGCGATCGCCGGGTTCATGCTGATCGGGCTCGGGGTGGCGGTGGTCGTCCCGCTGGTGTTCACGGCGGCCGCCAACGCCGCGCCGACACCGAGCGAGGGGGTCGCGGGAGCGGCGACGATCAGCTACACCTCGGGGTTCGTCGCGCCGAGCGCGATCGGCGCGATCGCCTCGGTCAGCAGCCTGCCGGTCTCGTTCCTTCTGGTCACCGTGCTGATGTCGGCGGTGCTCCTGGGCGCGGGGGTGCTGGCACGGCGGCCGGCCGCGAGGGACACCGAGAACGCCACCGTCCTGTGAGCACCCGTCGGAGTTATCTGGCTCCGCGAGGGGTCCCCGGATGCGCGCCGGCGGGGGCCGTGCTGACCTGGACGCGCGTGATCGCCCATGGCGGGCGGTCTCACCGGTGGCGCGCGTGCCCGGTGGAGGCGGGCACCCAGGTGGTGTGCTGGGCGGCCGGCGGGATGACCGGGAGGTGGACCACCGCCTGCGGCCGGCCGGCCAGGTTCATGGCGTCCAGCACCAGCAGCTCGCTCATGCCCAGGGCGGCGTTCGTCGCGAGGGCCACGATCCAGCCGTCGCCCTCGGCGACGCCCCGGGGGACGAAGACCGGCCGCCCGGCGCGCCAGCCCGGACCCAGCTCGCGTACCTGAGTGCTCTCCGCCGCGAGGTCGTGGCCGATGAGCGCCCGGCCGCCCGGATCGCGACCGAAGATCAGCTGGTGGCGCAGGCCGGTTCTGCGGGGGTCCGCCGACGCCAGGTCGAGCGGGCCGGTCAGCTCTCGTTCGCGGGCCGTGCCGCCGGCGATGTCGAGCGTCCAGCGGTGAACCCGCGGCGAGCCGGTGGCGCCGTCCCTGTCACGCGTGGACGCGTCGAAGGCCCGGTCGTGGCGCACGGCGTCCACGACGACGCTGCCGCCGTCGTCATATGCGTTCACCGCGTGGGAGACGAAGCAGGGGGCGATCGGGAACCACTGCGGCTCGCCGCCGCCGTGCCGTGGCAGCAGCCCGATGCGGGCGGGCCGGTCGCGCTGCCAGCGGTAGGGGGACGCGGCGCCCACCATGGCCGCCGCGCGCCGGTAGGTGACCGGAAGGTCGAACACCACGACGAACCGCTCGGTCAGCGCGACCGCCTGCATGAGCGGCGCGCCGTCCAGCGCGAACGGCCGCCAGTCGCGGACGCCGCCGTCCGGCCCGATGACGAGGTGCTCGGCGAGGTCCAGGCCCGGGTAGGTGGCGACGGTGTGCCATTCGCCCGCGGCGCGGTCCTGGACGGGGAGGGCGACGCTCGCGGCGCAGGGCCCGTCCGGCGAGGGGCCCGCGGGACGGCTCCAGAGCGCGGACCCGCGAGCCTGGACCAGAGGATGGCCGTCGAGCTTCTCGGCGGCGGCCCGATGCCATCGGGCGGTGCCGCCGCCGAGCCGCACGCCGGAGAGCGAGGACGGCCCCGCGCTGCCGTACGGCCGCGCCGGCCCACCCGGGCGCGGACCGGTCAGCACGAGGACGCCGTCGAGACCGAGGGGCAGGAGGCCGTCGACGCGCAGCGGCCCGTCGTGCGGCGTGCGGCCGGACGCGAGCCCGGTGGCGGGGTCGATGTGCTCCGCGACGGTCATTTCGGGCACCTCCTCGTGAGGCCTGGCATAACAGCGTTATCTAAAACATAACGGCGTTATGGCATACTGTCAAGGTGAGCCCACGCCGATCGAATCCGCAGACACGTTCCGCCCTGGTCGACATCGCCGCGGGGCTGCTCGCCGGCGAGGGGCCGCAGGCGCTGTCGGCCCGCCGCATCGCCGCGGAGGCGGGCAGCTCGACGATGGCCGTCTACACCAACTTCGGGGGGATGAGCGGGCTGGTGCGGGAGATGGTGTACGAGGGGTTCGCCCGGCTGGAGGGCTACTTCTCCCACGTCGCCCCGACCGCCGATCCCGTCGCCGACATCGTGCTGTTCGGGCGGGCCTACCGGCACAACGCCGTGACCAACCCGCACCTGTACGCGGTGATGTTCGGCGGGGCTTCGCTGGCCGGATTCTCACTCACCGCGGAGGACCGCCAGTACGGCAGGTACACGCTGAGCACCGTGGTGGAGTGCGCCACCCGGTGCATCGCGGCCGGCCGGTTCCGCACCGGCGACGCCGAACTGGTCGCCCACCAGCTCTGGACCGCCATCCACGGGCTGGTCACGCTCGAGCTGGGCGAGTACCTCATCGACCCCTGCAACGCCGATGTGGTGTTCGAGGCCCAGCTGACCGGCCTGATGGTCGGGGTCGGCGACACCGTGGAGGCGGCCACCCGGTCGGTGGCCGAATCGAGGAGGCGGCTGAAGACCGAGGTCGAGGACATGCTGCCGGACCCGGTGACGGACGGGCCGGCGCGTGGCGTGTGATCGGATCGGTGCCGTCGCGCGGGGGCTCATCCCGGTGATGGGGCGGCCCTTACTCCTGGTGCCGGACGCCCACGGTGACCAGCGGGAGGCACACGACGAAGCGCGCCCCTCGCACGCTGTCGTGGATGGTGAGGGTTCCGCCGGCCATCTCGGCGATCTGGCGGGCTATCGGCAGGCCGAGGCCGGTGCCGCCGGGGTGCTCTGGGCGAGTGGTCATGGGGGTTGTGACCTGCGGTTCTCAGGCGCCGGGCGGATGGGCCAGCCATGTCCGGCCGGCTCGCAGCGCGTCCTCCAGCGGCGTCGGCGCGGGATGCCACCTGTGCTCCCACTCGAGGCTGACCCACCGGTCGTACCCGGCCTCGCGCAGGGCGGCGAGAACCTGCCGCAGCGGCAGTATGCCGTCGCCGAGCGGGACCGGCGTGGGGTCGGCCGTCGAGGCGCGGTCCTTCACCTGCACGTGCGCGAGCCACGGCGCCAGCGCCGCCGCCGTCTCGGAGACCGTCTCCCCGGCCAGCCACGGGTGGGCGGCGTCCCAGATGGCCCGCACCCTGGGGCTGCCGACCTCGGCCAGGACGCGGGCGACGTCGGCGCCCTTGGGGTGGGAGTCGTGCGTCTCCAGCCAGACCTCGACCCCATCGGGGAGCCTCGGCGCCACGGTGCGGAGCCGCCGCACCGCGCGCCGATCGTCCCGCCCGTCACCCTCCCCGCCCGGGAACACGCGGACCGCTCCGGCGCCGAGGTCGCGGGCCAGGCCGGCCTCGGCGAGCAGGGCGGTCACGACCTCGTCGTCATCGGCGTCGGCCGCGATCTTGACGTAGGAGGCGACGCAGACCGCTGTGACGTCTTTCAGCGCCGATCTCGCGATCTCCCGGTCTTCGGGAGAAAGATGCCGGTGAACGGGTTCGTCCGGCGCCGAACGCAGCTCCAGGCCCCGCCAGCCGGTGCGCACCGCCATGGCGGCGACCTCGGCCAGCGGCGATCCGGAGCATCCGAGGGTGGAGAAGGCCAGCTTCGTCATGCCCGAGACGGTACACATGGGCGCCGCGCCGGCGACCCGCCGGACGTCGGGCTCGGTGTGCGTCCGCGGGGTCAGCACCTCGCGGCAGGCGACCACCCGCACCCTGCGGCAGGGGCCCACTCGCAACCGCTCGCTGAGTAGAATTCGATTCTAATATTCGACAACAGAAGGAGTCGCGGATGGACATCTCCGGGGAGCTGGAAGGGCTCGAGGTCGTTTTCGACCACACGGCCGTCGCGGCGCCGCGCATCAGGGACCTGCTGCCGATCTACCGTGACCTGCTCGGGGGCGTCTACCTGCGCGGGGGCGACAACGTGGTGAACGGCTACCGCACGATGCAGCTCGAGTACCACAACCGGAGCAAGATCGAGCTCATGGAGCCCCTGGCCGGGTCGCCGTTCTTCGACACCTTCTTCGACCTCACCCGCGGCCGGGGCGGCGTCCACCACCTGAACTTCCACGTCTCCGACATTCACGCCGCGGTGGCGCGGCTGTCCGCCCGCGGTTACCGCATGCACGGTCTCAGCCTCGACGACCCCCGGTGGCGGGAGGTCTTCCTGCACCCGAAGGAGGCACACGGCGTGCTCATCCAGCTCGCCCAGCCGGGCCCCCGCGGCGGTGAGCCCTCGCCGTCGCTGGAGGACGTGCTGGCCGGCCGGGGCGTGCGAGGCACCGGTGTCCCCAGCCCGTGAGCGACCCTCGGCGGGGACACGGACGTGCCCAGCCCGTGAGCGACCCTCGGCGAGGACGCGGACGTGCCCAGCCCGTGAGCGACTCCGGGTGGGGACACGGCGTTCCTGGCCTGTGAGCGACTCCCGTGCGGGATGGACGGCGTGCTGCGTGAGCTCCCGCGTCGCGTTGCTGAGGTACCGGCGTCAAGCTAGAATCTAATTCTAGAAATTGACGGACTAGTATGAGGGCCCTCTGCCGACAAGGAGTCTGATGGCACGCAAGTCCACGGGCAGGACCGGCTCGTGGGAGTGGAGCCGCACCGCCCAGACCCGCAAGAGCATGCTGCGGGCGGCCCGCGAGGTCTTCTGCGAACACGGCTTCGCGGAGGCGAACGTCGCCGACGTCGTCGAGCGCGCCGGCTCCAGCGTCGGCAGCCTGTACCACCACTTCGGCGGCAAGACCGAGCTGTTCCTCGCCCTGTGGGAGGACCACCAGGCCGCCCATGAGGAGGCCGCCGCGTCATCGGTCGCCCGTGCCAAGCAGGCGGGCGTCACCGACCCCGTGGAGCTCTTCATCGCCGGCGCCCGTGCCTTCCTCGAGGGCTCCTGGAACCGGCGCGACCTGGTCCGGCTGTTCATGGACGGTGACGGCCCGCCGGGGTTCGAGCTCATGCGCCGCACCCGCGGCCGGCAGTGGGTGCGGCAGAACGCCGTCCTGCTCGGCGCGGGGGAGACCCCCATGGACCGCCTCACCGTCGCCGTGCTGACCACTGTCATCGGCGAGGCGGGCCGCGAGGTCGCCATCAGTGCCACCGATGAGGAGGCCCAGGAGGTCATCGACGCGGCGACCGCACTCATCCGCCGCTTCGACCACCTCGGGCATCACGACGAGGTGATCGCGCCGGCCACGATGGAGCAGGGGTAAGTCAGGAATCCCGGCCGGGAATGAGACCGTTGGTGAGGGCGTTCGGCGCCGCCTTGTCCACAAGGGCGGGGACGACCTCGCCAAGCTCGGCCGGATCCCACCTCGCGCCCTTGTCGACACCTGGACCCGCGTGCCAGCCCTCGGCCACGCTGATCATCCCGCCGCGCACGTTGAACACGCGGCCGGTGATGTTCCTCGCCTGCTCACTGGCCAGCCAGACCACCAGCGGCGCGATGTTGTCGGGGTGCGCGGCGTCGAAGGCGCCGGGTTCGGGTGCCCGGCGGCCCGGCACCAGGCCCTCGGTCATCCGGGTGAGCGCCGCCGGGGCCACGGCGTTGACGGTCACTCCGTAGCGGGCCAGTTCCTGGGCGGCGATGATCGTGAGTGAGGCGATGCCCGCCTTGGCCGCGCCGTAGTTGCCCTGGCCGGGGTTGCCGTAGATGCCCGACGAGGAGGTGGTGTTGATGATCCGCGCGTCCACCCGCTCGCCGGCCTTCGACCGGGCCCGCCAGTACGCGGCGGCGTGCCGCGACGGGGCGAACGTGCCGCGCAGGTGCACCCTGATGACCGCGTCCCACTCCTCGGCGGACATGTTGACCAGCATCCTGTCCCTCAGGATCCCGGCGTTGTTGACCAGGACGTGCAGGTCGCCGAACCGGTCGACCGTCGACCGGATCAACCGTTCCGCGCCCTCGAAGTCGGACACGTCCTCGCCGTCGGCCACCGCTTCGCCGCCCATCGCGCGGATCCGCTCCACGACCTCACCCGCGGGGCCGGAGGACGAGCCGGTGCCGTCCACCTCCGCGCCGAGGTCGTTGACGACGACCTTGGCGCCCTGACGGGCGAACTCCAGCGCGTGGCCTCGGCCGATGCCCCGGGCCGCCCCGGTGACGATCACCACGCGGCCTTCCACGATTCCGGTCATCCGCTCTCTCCAGATTTTAGAATGTTCTTCTAGAAACAACGTCGCGCGAGAGCGCCGTTCCTGTCAACCCTTGACCGGCAGGCATGGCGGCCGCCGTTCTTTCACGCCGTGCACGGAGCGGATCCCGTGGCGGCGGGCTCATTCACGGAGCGGATTCCGTGGCGGCGGGCCTGAAGCCACTGCCCCTCTCGATCGCGTCGATGACGGCGTCCCGCGACGCCCGGCCGGATCACGATGCCTTTCCCGGACGGATCGCGGCCAGGGCCGCGAGGAGGGGGACGGTGATCAGGAAGGCGAGCCGGAGGTCGACCATCTGGCCGATGGCGGCCAGAGCGGTCGGCGCCAGCAGGATGGCGGTGCCGGAGGCGAGGGCGCCCAGCGAGGCGGCGTGCGCGGCACGCAGACCCGGGGCGGCGACGAGGCCGGCGAGGGTGACCGGATAGAGGGGCGCGACGCCGAGACCGGCGAGCCCGAGACCGGCGGCGACCGGCAGCGGTGCGTTGGTGGCGACGACCAGCAGCGTGCCCGCGGCGATCGTCAGCACGCAGAGGGGGATGACGGGAACGCGGTGCAGCAGGCGGGGAGCGAGGATCCGGCCGAGAGCCATGCCGATCGCGAACGTACTGGCGAGCCCGGCGGCCTCGCCCGCGCTGACACCGGTCTGCTGCAGCCGGGCCACCGCCCACACCACGAAACAGAACTCCACCGAGACGCCCAGCGTCACCCGCGCCCACCGCCGCCCCACATCCCCCCGCGACGGCCCGGCGGAACCGCGCCGCTGGGGAGGATTGCCCCCGAGCGGCGGAGGGGGGACGGCCTCGCGCTGTGGCGCAGCGGCCGTGGCGAGTGGTGAAGGCGGAGGGGCGTCGTGCTGTGAAGGAGGAACGGTGTCGCGCTGTGGCACAGCGGCCGTGGCGAGTGGTGAAGGAGGAACGGCGTCATGCTGTGGGACAGCGGTCGTGGTGGGTGGTGAAGGCGGAGGGGCGTCGTGCGGTGGGGGAGCGGCGTCGTTCGTGCCCGGCGGCGGGGCGCCGGTGCCGGGGGCGCGGTCGCGCCACGTACCGAGACCGGGGGTGCGGCCTCGTCGCGTGCCGGAGGTCGTGACCGTGGCGGCCAGCAGCAAGGGTGGGACGGCGGCGAGGAGAACCAGGCGGCCGCTGGGGCCGAGGGAGTCCAGCCCGCCCAGGGCCAGGGGCGCGCTGACGCCCGCGGTACTGGCCGCGGCGTTGACCCGGGTGAGGCGAGCGGCGATGCCGGGACCGTCCAGCAGCGCCGGGGTGGCCAGGACCAGGGCCGCGCCACCGAGGCCGAGCAGGAGCGCGCCGGCCACGGCGAGGGCGGCGGAGGAGGCGAGGGCGAGCAGCGCGACGCCGGTGGCGAGGACCAGCGAGCCGGCGCGCAGGATCGGCCCGGGCCCGTGCCGCAGCAGCCTAGGCCCCGCGGCCGCGGCGACGAGCAGACCGGCGCCGAAGGCCGACGCGAGCCACGCGATGCTCTCCACGGGAACGCGCAGATCACGCGCCAGCATCACCAGCGTGGCCCCCAGGCTGGACACGCAGAAACCCAGAGCCCCCTGGGCGAGTCCTACCTGCAACCCGGCCCGCGCATCCCGGGGCTCACCGGCGCTTCCCTCCGAAGCCGATGGGGCGACCTTCCGCGAAGCGGGCACGTTCACGTCCTTCCTCCGAAGCCGAGCAGGCCATCTTCCGCGGGGCGGCCCCGTTCATCCGATGCCGATGGGGCGACCTTCCGTGGGGCGGGTACGTTCACGTCCTTTCCGTCCAGAGCCGATCGGGCCGCCCTCCGTGGGGCGGGCACGTTCGGGTCCTTTCCGTCCAGAGCCGATCGGGCGACCTCCCGTGAGGCGGGCACGTTCGGGTCCTTTCCGTCCGAAGCCGATCGGGCCGCCCTCCGTGGGGCGGGTACGTTCGCGTTCTTGAGTCCATGGCGGCCCTTTCGGTTTATACTCGTGGCACGAGCATAAGGTGGTGGGTCCTACCGATGGCAAGCGATCGCCCCGAACGGGCACGTAACGCGCGATGGAGCACCGCGGTCGACCTGCTGGCACAGGTGCGCCGGGAGCCGGGGATCACCCGCGCCGCGGTCGCCCGGCGGCTGAACCTCAGCACCGGGTCGGCGACCGAGATCACCGCGCGGCTGCGCGACCTGCGCCTGCTCACCGAGGCCCCCGCGCCGGTGCGGGGCCGTGGCCGTCCGACCAGCGTCCTCACACCCCACCCCTCGGGCCCGCTGGTCCTGGCCGCCGAGGTGCGCCAGGAGGACTGGCGCTGCGCCGTGGCCACGCTGGACGGACGGACCGGCGACGTCCAGGCCGGACGCCACGTCAGCCGCGAACCCGGCCCCGTGCTGGAGACGCTGGGCCAGGTCGTCGACGGGGCATGGCGGCGGTACGGGGAGCGCCTGCGCGCGGTGTCGCTCGCCGTGGCCGCGACGGTCTGCGACGGCCGCATCGTGCAGGCCTCCAGCCTGGGGTGGGGCCCAGTCGACCTCACCGGGCTCACCGCCGGCTCCGGCCTGCCCCTGATCCTGGGCAACGACGCCACCCTGGCCGGCGTCGCCGAGGCCCGCACCGGGTCCGCCGCCGGAGCGGGCACCGCGCTGCACCTGCTGGTCGAGGTCGGCATCGGCGGAGCCCTCATCGTCGGCGGGCACCCTCTCACGGGAGCCGGGGGCACCGGCGGAGAGTACGGGCACATGCCCTTCGGTGACCGCGGCCTGCGCTGCCCCTGCGGCGCTCGCGGCTGCTGGGATGTGGAGGTCGACGGGCGCGCCCTCGCCCGGCACCTGGGCGAACAGCCGCCGGCCGATCCGCACACCTACACGCGCCAGGTGCTCGGCCGCGCTTCGCACGACGCGGCGGCGGGGCGAGCGGTGGCCGCCGTGGCGTCCGCGCTGGCGACCGGCATCGCCGGGCTGGTCAACGCCCACGCCCCCGACGTCGTCACGCTCGGCGGGCTCGCCCGTCCCCTTCGCGCCGCCGCTCCCGCCGAGTTCGACGCCGCCTACGCCGGCGGGCTGATGACCTTCCGCAGGGCACGGCCCGCACCCGTCCTGGACGCCGCGCACGGCGACGACGGCGCGCTGCACGGTGCCGTCGCCGTCGGACTCGACCACATCACTAGCGAGGCCGCCCTCGCCACGTGGGCCGACCGCAGACCGACCCCCGCGCCCACTGTCTGAGCCCCCGGGCGCCAGGCCATGGTCTAGTGCTGTGACCGGAAACGTTTGCCGGTTTCGCGTGTATCCGCTGGCGTCGGTTGGATGTGTCGTACACGTCCGGCTGGCGGGAGGAGACACGGTGGGAGAACCGGTCAAAGTACGACGGCTGATGGACGCCGAAGGGCAGAAGCTGCAGCAGATCGTCCGCCGGGGTAGCACCAGTTCGGTGCGGTATCGGCGGGCGATGATCCTGCTGGCCTCGGCTGGGGGTAACACCGTCCCGGTGATCGCGCGCCTGGTGGCCGCTGATGAGGACACGGTGCGCGATGTGATTCACCGGTTCAACGAGATCGGGCTGACCTGCCTGGACCCTCGGTGGGCGGGAGGCCGTCCCCGCCTGCTGAGTGACGACGAGGAAGCCCTCGTCATCCAGATAACGGCGCGCTCGGCCAAGCTCGCGGAACGCCTGATGCCGCGCCCGGCCGGGCCACCGGAAACTCTCCCCGCATAGGGGCGGGCGCCGGATGCGCCGGTCCTCGCCGTCGTGACGGCGAGGACCGGCGAGGACCGGTGAGGAGGGGCTACTGATTGGCGACCTCGGGGCCGCGCAGCGTGACCTGGACGCTGCCGCCCACCTGCAGGTCGGCGCGGGTGCAGGAGGCCGTGGGGTCGGGCAGCACGGTCAGGGGCCAGTGATGCTGCGTCCCCAGGGCTCGTCTGGTCACCTGCTCCGCCTGGCGCAGGCCGACACACCGGGAGGTGACGCCCTCAACGAGCGCGTCACGCAGCTCGTACACGAACGGGTCGACCGTGCCGGCGTTCCTGACGCTGTGGTCTCTCACGCGGTGGGCAAGCACGCTCACCGTGTTGTGGCCGGGGTCAAGGTCCGCGTCCGCGCACGGCTGGTCGTCGTCCCGCGAGTCCGCGGGCAACACCTCGATCCGCCAGCCCGTCAGTCCCAGCCGCTTGATCTGGGCCTTGGCGAACGCGACGGCCTCGGTCTCGGAGAAGCAGCGGGAGTACAGCCCGTCCACCCAGTCGCCGAGACCTCCCTCCAGCTCCCGCACGGCGGCGTCCTGCGGCGTGGCCGGGTTCAGCAGGGTCGCCGACGAGGGCACCTGTGACCGTGGCGCCACGTACACGTCCTCGTTGAAGCGGAACGCCACCGGGTCGGGGATCGCGGGGCGGCCGGCCTGTTCCCGGTAGAGCCGGCAGTCGGCCACGGGGTCGCCCGTCAGATCCGGTCCGTTCTCACCTTCCTGCGTGCCGGTCGCGGGATCGACCCACCGCGTCAGGCAGGTCACGCCGGTGGGGTTGGAGACGTACAAACGCTGGTAGGTGGCGTACGAGACTCCGCCGCCGAGCACCAGGGCCGCCGCCGCGACGGCGACCACACCGCCGCGGCCTAGGACGCGCCAGCGCGTCCCGCGGGCCGGTTCCCCCCGGTCCGTCAGCATGATCCCGTCGCGCAGGTCGTCCAGGGCCCCGCGATCGGCGTGGGACGGGTCGGCGCCAAGGATCGGGTCGCTCGCGCGCAGGCGCGCGAGCACGTCGTCGTTTCTCATCACTGCTCCCTCACTTCGGAGCGGACGCGTGGCCGCCCCTTCGCCACGAGTACGTCCGATGTCCTCTGTGCCGTCGGGCGGCCGGGGTCCACGCGCTCGGCCACCTCCAGACTCCGCAACTCCTTCACCAGGCGGCCCCGCGCGCGGTGCAGGCGTACGCGGACCGCGGCCCGTGACACGCCCAGGGCCAGCGCGATCTCGTCACGGCTCAGCTGGTCCCAGGCGAGCAGCTTGAGCAGTTCCTGGTCGTCGTCGGTGAGCCGGCTCATGGCCGCCTCGACCGCCGAGAACGCCGTGTCGTCCTGGGGCGCCGCGTCGGGCAGGGACGCCCGCAGTCTCTCGGCCAGCGCGTGCCGCCTGCGCTCCCCGCGATGGAGGTTGGCCAGGACCTTGCGCGCCACCCCGAAGAGCCACGGGCGGGCCTGGTCCCCCTCGGGTACCTCCTCCAGGCGGCGCCAGGCCACCAGGAACGTCTCGGTCACCACGTCGGCCGCGTCCGCTGGATCGGCCACCCGTCGCAGGGCATAGGCCAGTAAGGGTTGATGGGTGCGTTCGAACAGTGCGGCGAATCGATCCTCCGGCGAGCTCACGGGTTCCCTTCCACGTCGACGGTCCGGCACTGCCCACATGTCCGCCTCGGTGGCGAACGTTACGGCGGCTCTTGTGGTCATCGGTGGACACCGACCGGAGGTCGGCGCTGTTTCGCTCGCGCGTCTCCCGCCCCCCGCCGGCCCGGAAGCGGCGGAGGGGAGGCGGCACAAAAACGACCCGGGCCTCTTGGAAAGAGGCCCGGGCCGGCTCCGTGCCGAGTTTTCGCGTTGGGTGGAGACGCGATCGTTCACGACCGGTTTCCTGAGGTCACCTGGGGGACGCGCTTCAGGGAACATGCCGTTTGCGGAGGCCCTCCCGATCTCGCCCGGGCGCCGCGGGTCGCCGGAATACCGGAGGGCGTTGGGGGCTGGGACTCGCGGCGCCGGTTCCGATCGGCCGGCGGGCGACCGGGGGATCGGCTAGTGCTGTGACCGGAAACGTTGGCCGGGTTGGGCGGTCAGGCGGCAGCTGACAGTAGTCGGCCGCCCCAGCGGACGCGTTTCTCGCTGCGGACGCGGGCGCGTTCACGGCGTTGAGCTGCCAGGACGTCAGGGTGGCGGGCGTTAGCGTTGCGCCAGCGCAGGTAAGCGTGCAGAGCCCGGGTTTGGACGGTGTGGCTGGAGTGATCGGAGCCTGCGATCGTGAACTGGCGTAGCGGCCCGAAGTGCGCCTCGATCGGGTTGGCCCAGGAGGCGTAGGTCGGGTACGGAGGTGGGGCGGATGCCCAATGGTCCGAACTCGTCGAGGGCGAAGGTCCGTTCCGGGCGCTGGGTAGGCGTGCCCGCCCACGGTGACCGTGCCGATGGTTAGCTCGGGCCTGCCTTCGAGTATCTCCCCGACGCGTTCGACCTGCTCGTCCAGCTCGGCACGTCGTGCGGTGGTGAGGGGGACGAGAGGCTCCGCGGTGACGTGCACCTTACGGCCAACCTCCGCCCACGACAGGCGGGTCACCTTCGCCGGGCGATCGGAGATCATGAGCGACTCCTTGCTTGGGACGGCCGCGTGGGCCGCGGCCTGTTCGGGTGCCACTGCGACCTGACGACACTAGAGGTGGATCAGGACAGTTCTTGTCCTCTATCCCCGAAGACACGTCACGTCCGCGGGCCCCGACCTTACGGGTCCTGCGGGCGGTCCAAGGTCTCTCCAGGGCCCCGGCGGGCGAGGCTACCTGCTGCGGCGCAGGAGGAGCCGGCCGATCCTGGTGCGGGCGTGGTTCTGGAAGTCCGCGGCGTCGTTGACCCGGGGGAAGGGCTCATGCGGCACCGGCACCTCCAGGAACTCGCACAGCGGCCCCCATCCCTGGCCGACTTCGAAGACCAGCAGCCGCTCCGGCGGGATCGCCGAGGTGACCTCGTCGATGTGCGCCCGGAAGGCCTTCAGCAGGTGGTCGGGATCGTCCATGCGCCCGTCGAAGACCCGCTGGTCGACGGTCAGGCCGGTCATCTCCGTGAAGGCGGCGAAGTCGCTGCCCAGCAGGCGGGACACCCCCGTCACCGCCTTTCCCGCGACCGTGGAGCCGCGACCGCGCTGCCGGAGAATCGTGGCGTTCATGCTCGCCAGCCAGCGCTGGGGGTCTCGCACGGTGAGGATCAGCTTCGCCTCGGGATAGTGCCCGGCCAGCTCGCGCCAGTAGGCGGCGGCGGGCCAGTCGACGCAGGACCGGTAGCCGCCCAGAATGGCGTCCCAGTCGGCGGGCCGTCCCCGGGCCACGTCGAGCCAGCGGCGGATCTGGCCGGGCCGCTCGATCACCTGGGTCATGTGGTGGCACGGCCCGAAGCCCAGCCGCTCCAGGGCGGTCTTTAGGGAAAGCGTTCCAGTGCGGCCGAAGCCCGCGCCGATGACCCGCATGATTCACACCATTCCGATCGGGAACTGCGCCATCAGGCACATCACCATGTTCCATCGAACGGCCTGACCAGGCAAGAAGTGCGGATCACCCGGCCCGTTCACGTGGGCTCGCCGAGCACCTCCCGCTCCTTGGCAGGGTCGAGGCCGAGTGGGGATCTCCCGGGAACGGGTTCGGGATCCCCCTCGGACTGCAGCCAGGCCCAGGTGTCGGCGACGGTCTCCGCCACCGGGCGGCAGGTGAGCCCGGCGCGGTGGGCGGCGGAGACGTCGGCGGTGTGCACACCGCCGTACTCGGCGTCATCGGGAACCCAGATCGGCAGGTCCATCCAGGGGGCGATGCCCGCCTGCTCGATGACCTCGAGGGCGACCCAGACCAGCTCCGCGCCGGAGCCGGTCACCTTCACGACCATCTCGAGGAGCTCGCCCATGGTGGTGTGGCCGAGCCGGCTGACCACGTTGAAGGCGCCGCCGAGCCCGCGATCGGCGGCCGACAGCATCCAGGCCGCCATGTCCCTGGCATCGATGTACTGGATGGGCCGGCCGGGCGTGCCCGGCGCGAGCATGCGGCCCCCGCGCTCGGCCCGCCGCAGCCACCACGGCAGCCGCCCGACGTTCTCGTAGGGGCCGAGGACCAGCCCGGCCCGGGCGAGCAGCGCCCCCTCGCCGAACCCCTCCAGCACGGCCAGCTCGCCGCCGCGCTTGGCGGGGCCGTACTCCTGCTCCACCGCCTGGTCCGGGTCGCCCTCGACCAGGGGGGCGTTCTCGTCGGCGCCGGGTGGCATCGGCCACCGGTGGACCGACCGGCTGGACACATAGCCGTAGTGACCGGTCCGTCCGGCGAGCAGCCGCACGGCGTACCGGATGGGGAGCGGGGCGCCGCTCCAGGTGTCGATCACCGCGTCCCACTCGCGCCCGCGCACGGCGGCACGGAGGGCCTCAAGGTCGGTGCGGTCGGCGACGATGTGCTCGACATCGGCCGCCGGGGCCCGGCTCACCCCGCGGTTGAGGGTGGTGACCTGGTCACCCCTGGCCAGAGCCGTCTCGACGACGGCCCGTCCGACGAAGCGTGTCCCGCCCAGTACAAGAAGCCTCATACCGGACATCCTGCCGTCCGGGTGGATCATGGACAGGCCGGTTCACTGCGGGCGTAGCGTTCGACGGGGTCAGGGAACCGGTGCCCGGAGCAGGAGGGCCACCCGCTCGGCGACGTGCGCGGGGGGTGCCGGGAACCGCCGGGTTGTCGTAACTTGTGACGACGATGGCCCGCGGACCTGACCGACCGCGTCGAACGGGGCGGCGCGCGGCATGTGATCGCCAATGCCGCCGACACCGTCAAGTTCGCGAGCGTGCCGGGGGAGTACACGCGCATCTGCGTGGGCGACGCCCCCGCGGAGTGGGCCGCCTACCGTGACGCGTACGCCCTGACGGCCGGGCCGGCCGCGCAATGCCCGTCAAGCCCGGCTCCATGGGCCTTCCCCTTCCCGGAGTCCCGGTGGTGCTGCTCGACGTGGTGACGGCAAGGAGGCCGACGAGGGAGAGGTGTGCATCGACCTGAGCCGCCGGCCCCTCTCCCTGATGACCGGCTACCAGGGCGACGAGCGACGCCATGCCGAGGCGATGGCCGGCGGCTACTACCACACCGGGGACATGGCCACCCGGGGCGCGGACGGCTACCTCTTCTATGTGGGCCGCACGGACGACGTGTTCAAGGCCTCCGACTACAAGATCTCGCCGTTCGAGCTGGAGAGCGTGCTCATCGAGCACCCCGCGGTGGCGGAGGCGGCCGTGGTGCCCGCCCCCGATGAGCTGCGGCTGGCGGTGCCCAAGGCGTACGTCGTGCTGAGGGGCGTTCACGAGTGTGGTTGAGCAGCGACGATGACGCCCTGGCGAAGATCGCTTCCC
>NZ_BAAAZR010000014.1:0-52445 GCF_039537005.1 Sphaerisporangium flaviroseum
GGTCGATGGTGGGAGAGGTACTGGCGGTACCCGCTGGCCATCGTGTCGTCCCGAAGCGATGAAAGCTGATTGGGGAGTCAAGCGTGACGGGGAGGCAGCTCCAGTGCCGACGAGAAGCCCCGTCACCGGGTTGTCGGTCCAGCGGTCGCCCTCCTCCAGGAACCCAGCAGCGCGGAGCCGTCGGCCCATCCGCCGTGGCGGCCGATGCGCTCCAGGTTCGCGCAGATGCGGCGGGCGGCGGTGGCGAACCCGCGGCGCAGCGAGTGGCCGGTCCACCGGCCCTCAAGTTCGGCGGCCGCCACGATGCGGGCCACGCCGTCGGCGACGGCCTCGGCGGTCATCCGGCCCTCCGCGTCGCCGATCGGGCACCCGGCCCGGGTCATCGGCGCGGCGATGCGGCCGTGCTTGTCGATGCGCAGCAGCAGCGGCCCGGCGGTGCGGGGAGCCTGCTCGATGACGGCCAGCAGCTGAGACGAGCCGCGCCGAGGTGGTCTAATCTCGCGCTGCGGCTTGCCGACCGCTTCATCGTCCTCGACGCCGGTCACGTGGTGCACGCGGGCACCGCCGAGGAGCTTCGCGGCCAGGAGGTGCACCGCCTCCTGGCCGTGTGATCACTCTCGCGGCTGGCGCGGGCACCGTCGGCTGGGTGGCTGCCTCACCGGTGTCGGCGCGCCTGGTGTACGCCGAAGTCGTCGAGCACAGCGTCTACATCCACCCGGCTGCCAGGCTCACGGGATCGACCGGGCCCTGCCGGCGGCGTTCATCACCGCCACCCAGGACGCTGGGATCTGGACGATTCAAGCCGGGATCTTCCCGCAGAACGCCGCCAGCCTCTCCCTGCACCCAGGCGCTCGGCTTTCGCGTGGTCGGCACCCGCGAGCGCCTCGGCCGCCACCACGGCACCTGGCGCGATGTGATCATGATGGAGCGGCGCAGCACGGTGGCCGAGCGATGACCTCACGGGCCGGCAGAACAAGGGGCAGGGTGCGGGAACATCCGGCGACCGGCGGTGGTTGTGCATCTTGTGGCCGGTGTGCCCAGTGTCCCCGGGCCTCATCTATCGCCTTCGCGGAATACCGTTCGGCTGGAGCCGCGTTGTGCATTTCGCCGAGAGGCGACCTGCACACCGGTACGCACACGTTGAACCGAAGGCCCCTCCCTGAGTTAGGGCGGGGCCTTCGGTGTGTCCGGGTGCCATTGACGAGGGCCTCCGGCTTCGAGGCGAGGGGAGGTTCTTGAAGCTCCGCGCCCTGATCGCCAACGGAGACTTCCCCACCTACTGGCGCTACCGCCTCGACCACGAACACCACGCCCGCTACCAGGACGACTACGACCTCAGTGCTTGATCAACCCAGTCCCTCAGAAGGAGCCGCACCCATCTCCTTTCGCCGGGTGTCAGGTGCAGGTGGAGGCGCAGGCAGCACAGAGCAACCGCACCAGGTGGTTGGGACGAATCACCACGGCTGGAGCCCGGCACGTGGTAGTGGGCCGACCGTAACGGTCGAACGCGGTCGGCCTCTGGCAGAAGCCGAGGTCGTGCTTCTCAATGTCACCAGCATCGATCACGACGGGCTTCCCCCCGACAACCCGGTAGTTCGTGTCATCGAGCTGGTTGTTGGTCTGCATGCGCATGAGCGCCATAGCCTCGGGGTCAGGGGCGCTGCCGTCGTTGACGAAGTACGGCATGGCCATGACGTACTTCTTGCGCCCGTTCCGGTCCTCCAGCTCGAACAGCGCGGACGGCGGCGCCCAGGGCATCTGGGACTGGCGGGCTGCCTGCAGCATCCTATGGTCGTGCAGGTTCTCCGGGAGCCACCCGTCCACCTTGTAGACGATCCCGCCGACCAGGTAGGCGGTGCGGTTCTGGCCGCACCCGATCTTCTGGACATAAGCGGTGTCCCACTTGACCTCGTAGAAGGCGTGGTAGGCGCGTATAGCGTCGTCGCTGTTAACCCGGGACAGGAACTCGGCTTCATCCACTTGGCACCATCCTTCGACGTGACCCGCCACCGGCCGCCCTACTTGATGGGGGCCCGTACAGGCTTGAGCGCGGAACATGGCGTCGTTGCTCACTCGGTTCCTCCGTCGCTTTGGCCTTCTGGTACGGGACGTGGATCCGGTCGGAGGCCTGGCGCAGCTCCTTGGCGACCGCGACGCGCTACCCCTCTGCCGCCGCCGGCGGCAGGACAAGAGGCCCTATCAGTGCCGTGGCCGCCCCGTGCGGGCCAGGTACCAAGGTGATCGTGTCATCGGCAGATTCGCCAAGAATGGCGCCTTGGTAGAACACATGCATGGCGCAGTCGAGTGTGATCTCCCGCCCTCCCAACTGCAAGCTCATCACCAGCGCTGCACGCAGGCGCATCTCCTGGTCTGTCTCCGGGAGGATTTCCTGCATGCGGGCGGGAAGAGGCAACCGGTCCCAGGACATGGGAACCTGCTCCCCATTAAGCAGGCGGCTGAACAGCAGGAGCTTCTTGAGCTCCTCCGTGTCGATGTGGGCGGGGATGACTACTCGTTGGGTGGTGTGCTGCTGCACCGTCCGCAGCGCCTCCAGCACCTTGACCGTTGGAGATCCCCACGGCGTGGTCGCCTCATCGACCTCTCCCAATCCCCAGACGTGGGAGAACGGCTGTCCCTCGCGCACCGCCAGCATGATCCCGGCACCCGAATTGAACGCTGAGACCAACCGGACTGCGGGAAGCACCTGCGCCGGTGTCTTGCCGGTGAGTGGCTGCATCGTCATCCGGAGCTGGCCGCTCCCGGGCCCGCCCATCAGAAACTCGCATTCCAGCACGCCGCTGCGGTCGCGTGCCGCGAGCCACCGTCCCTGCCCAGCCGAGCCCTGGGCATAGCGGATGTCGACCACGTCCAGATGCCCCAGCGGTGTCTCATCCGGAGCAATGAGCCGGATCTCCAGATCCGGTAGCTCCTCGGCGGCTCTTGGCGGGATCATGATGTGGATGCGGCCGTCACCGGTATCTCTTACCAGGCTCGGAGGTCCCTCAATGGCCGTGACCGTAGCTGGCACGTCTCGCAGCGGGGCGCCGTACTCGAGGAATTCCCGCACTGCCTGCAGTTCGGGGGACCCCTCCCCGGGCTTGAGGATGACGGATGTGGTGATCGGCCTCAGGTAGGCGGACTCACCTGCCCGCGGGATGGTCCACAACACCACGTAGGTGTCCTCGTCCAGTTCCTTGTACTCGATGAGTGCCGCCGAGGGACAGGACCGGGAGTCCGCGTCGTTCCAGGGCAGGTCTCTGAGTCGCCCGCTACGGATCTCGATCCTGTAGGTGTAAAACGGGTCGACGTCGTTCAGCGCGGCTGCGAGGCTGGCGTGCCGGCTCACCACGCCATCAAGCAGGCCCTGGCTGCCGAGACCTGGTTCGATCCGGGACCCGGCGTACATGGCCTGCGTCATCAACTCCTGCAGCCGTACCGCTCCGTTGCCGAAGAAGTACTCGACCAGTCGCGGGTTGTCGCCGGCTTTGCCATCGAGCGACGCGCGTCCCATCCAGTAGGTGGGGAACGCCTGGCCTCCAGTGAGCTCGCGGAACCAGTCCAGACGCTGATTCGAGGGATTCAGTGGCGCCACCAGCGTCCACGAGCGCACGTGACGGACCGGCAGCGTCTCGGCGAGGAAGATCTCCCACGACTCCTTCACCGCGTTCTTCTGGGCGGCGGTGAGCGGCCCGGTGTAGCGCTTGACCTGGTAGACGTCGAACCCGCCGTCGGGGTGCTCGATCTGGATATCGACGCCCCGGTCACCACCGGCCGGAGTGATCCGGTTGCCGTGAGGGTTCTCCAGCAACAGCAGTGCCGCCACGAACCGCTCAACGAGGTCACCATCCAGGTCGCTATCCCAGGGCACAGACGTCATGACGGCCAGCCAACCACACGGCCCCGACAGGAGTGGCCTACTCACCTCGCATATGGGAGCTACGAACGCGCGCCCGCGGCAGGCCACCACGGGGACCGTCGCGTCGCCGCTGCTCTCCCATACCGCGGGCGGAGGCAGAAGCGGGCGCGGCTTGTCGGGTCCATGGCGATGTCCTAACGTGCGGGGGAGGCACATTGGACATCGCTCGGTTTACGTCCCGGGGCCACCCTTAGCGCTACGGGGCCTTCCGGATGGCGCCGCTGGTGAACCACTGCACCAGGGTGACCGCTGCGTGGACCGCGGCCTCCGCCGTCTCCTGGCTGATGGGCTTGGTCGTCGGGCCCCCAGCGTGCCGGTTGCGCTGCCCATGCCAGAGCAGATCGATCAGGCCGATCACCACGCGGGCCGGCGTGGGCTGGCCGGTCTTGTCATCGATGACCAGGCTCCACTGGGATTCGGTATCTTCCAGGTGCTTGAGCGCCGTACCGAGCGTTGGCTTCCCAGACCGAGGGATGGTGACAGGGATGACGGCCGCCTCGACGGCCTTCACCGCTTCGCTGTAGGCGTCGCCAGGGTCTGGCCGGAATCCGTACGCCTTATCCCATGCCTTGCTCAGGTGGGCAGAGGCGTCCGCTGACGCATCCTTCACCACTGCGGCGACGGCCTGCGCAGCCGTTGGGTCTACCCGCCGGACGAGCCCATTGACCAGATGATTCACCTCCCACTCCGAGTGAGCTTCGTCCAGGATCATCATCAGGTCGCGCGCCATCCAGACCCACCACTGGTGGCTGTCCGGTTCAACGTCGGAGGCCAGGAGCCAGTTGTGGAGGTCCAAGGCGGCGTCGACCGCCTCGAACAACTCCTCCCCCTCCAGGAGCACGTCCATGATCGCTGTGCCGGTGACGCCGCCCATCTGGAAGATGTCGTTCCGCCAGAGGCGCAGCTCCAGCGATCTCTTCAGGTCGATCAGGTCCCGGAGGGTGACCGCGTGTACGAGCCAGACGCGAAGTGGCTTGAGCAGGAAGTCGGGCGTGCCCTCGACCATGGGGCGCTCGCCGGTCTTGCCCTGGCGCTCGCGCAGCGGACGCCAGGGGGTGTTCGAGTTCGTCACCGAACACAGCGTAAAGCCAGCGGCGACACTGCCGGGAACGAGGCAGGGCGGGAGCCGCAGCTCCCGCCCTTCCGCGTGCGGTCAGGTGTCACTGACCTTGTGCTCCCACCGGGTGACGCCGTCTACCAGCACCCCGGTGTCTCGCTGCGCACCCGCCTTGGCTTCCCCCACACGGGGGCTTCGCTTCCCAGCTGATCCGCGCCTTCACGGCGCGGCGGCCTAGATTTCGGTCGCCGGGTTGGCGTCAACCGGCATAGAGTCGGCGCCCGCGCGCCGGTACAGCACGTGGTCGGCCAGGTCGGTGCGGCGGCCGCGGTAGTCCAAGGTGGTGTCGATGGAGGCGTGCTGGGCGGCGTCGCGGACCTGTTCTGCTGGTGCGCCGTCTTCGAGGAGTTCGGTGATGGCGGTGGCGCGCAGCATGTGCGGGTGCAGTTGCTCGGCGCGCTGTTTGGGTATGCCACCGGCGATCGCCGCGGCGGTGAGTGCGGCGCTGGTCCACCATCGGTCGACGGGTCGGCCATCGTGCTGGGTGAACAGCAAAGCGGTGGCGGGCCGGCCCTTGCAGAGCTGGTTCAGCAGGTGGCGGGTGAGCGGGTCGGCGATGGGCAGGTGGACGTATTCGCCGCCCTTGTTGCGGAAGGTGACCACGGTGTGGCGGCGGCCGTTCATGTCCCTGCGGATCGCGATATCGCCGACGCTCAGGCCGGTCAGCAGTCCGACGCGGCCGGCAATGTCGTCCAGCAGTGCGATCGCGGCGGCCTCGGCAAGCCGGCCTTGCTCGGCCAGCCCGAGCAGGCCTGCGCGGAGCTGTCGGCGTTCCTCGCGGGTCAGTGCTTGGGTGCGGCCGCCGCGGGAGACCTTCGGCGGGATGACGTCGGCGGCCGGGTTGTGGGTGAGCACCTTGCGGCGCCGGGCGTAGATGAAGAAGCTGCTCAGGATGTTGCGCTGCTTGGCCACCGTCGCCGCGCTCAGCGGCTTGCCAGGTGCGCGCACACCGACGGTGAGTCTGCCGGTGGCCGCGGCGTCACGGTAGGCGATCAAGTGATCCTCGGTGACCGCGAGCAAACCCACCGGCGGGGTCAGGGTGTCCAGCCAGCGCAGGAAGGCGGCCAGCACCTGCAGCCGGGTCTGGCGGGTAGCCGCCGAGGGTTTGTCGGCCAGCCAGGCCGCCGCCACGTTGAAGGTCGCCCGGTCGAGCTGGTCGACCAGGTCGACGTCGTCACCCGGCACCTCGCCACCGTCGCGAGGAGCACGCCGCGGGCGCAGGCCGGCGATGTCCCCGATGCTGACCACCAGCGGCGCGGGCGGCGGGGCGGCATCCCGCACGGCCGGAAACTGATCGCGCCGGGTCTCCGCTGAGGAGCCATGCGGGTTCGGCTCGGGGGCGGTGTGGCCGCCTGGCAGCTGGCCCGGCCGGTACAGCGCACTGGGGGTCAGGACGAAGATGTCGTCGTCGGCGGCCGCAGCCCCTGGGGAGCCGTCTTCTGCTGTCGGGTCGAGCCCTGGGGTGCGGGACTGGAGCGTCATCGTCGGTCGCCTGCCTCTGCCATCTGTCCGGTGCGGGTGAACTCGTGCCGGACAAGAAAGCCGATCAGGCGGGTGCCGGTCTCGGTCGGCTGGACCCCCGCGCCTCGGCAATCGGTGCATCGACGGGGCTCGCGATGATCAAGGGTGGCGTGGGTATGATCGCGCAGCGCTCGCTCGGCGGCGACCGGGGCGCGCGGGAGGCTGCCATCGGGCGCGCCGCCCACGAGCCAGCTCATCTCCCCCGCCGGGCTGTGCCCGGCTGCGACCCGGGCCGCGCGCCGGACCTCCTCCAGCGCGTCGTAATCCCGCCGCCACGTGGTCCACGCGGCGCTGTCCACCATTCCCTCGCCCGCGCAGGAGCCGCACGAGCGCTCCATCGCCGCCAACAGGCCGCTGTAATCCGCCCGCTCCCCCTGCGGTGCGCCGGGCGGGGTGGCCGGAGCGCTCACGCCGGACCGCCGGCGCTGCAGTGCCACGTCGCGGCCAGGTGGGCGTTCAGCTCAGCCAGCACCCCGTCCAGGCGGGGCCCGCTCCCCGCACTCAGCCGGCCGCCGGAGCCTGGCACCACACGCACCCCCGCGTCGACGAGCTCGGCGCGGGTGAGCACCGCCCGTCCGCGGCCGCCGACCCAGAACGCGTCCGGGGTGGCGGTGTGCACCGTGCCGTCGCCGTCGACCACCAGCACGGTCCGCGGCGGCCGACCGCCGGGCGCCTCAAGCAGCAGCGCGCAGGCCTGGGTCCGGGTGAGGTGCGGAGGCCGGTCGGCCGGTGACGCGGCGGGGGTGCGGCGCATGCGAGGGCTCCTCTGCTCGACCTGAGGCGGGCGATGAGACTTAGATGATCAAGAGTGTCTCACAGAACCTGACTTCTGTGACACGATCCGACTAGAAAGATAAGAGATTCTAGATTCTCAAATCGAATATAGATATGAGAATCTTGATTCTGTAGGGTGGGGCACATGGACAGCGCTACTCCGCCCGGTGCCCAGCACCCCGCCGGCAGCCCGGACGTCTCCGTCGATCCCGCTGAGCATCCGGGCACGGCGGGCGCGCCGCATCCGCCGCCCGCACCGGGCGTCGGCGAGGCGAGTGGGGAGGCGGCCTCCGACGCCCCGTACGGCCGGTGCGCCAACCCCTCCTGCGCCGAGCTGCACGACACCGACGACGGGCTGCCCCGCCCGCTGCCCCGCCGAAAGACCAAGCCGTCGCGCTACTGCAGTGAGGGGTGCCGGGTCGAGGCCCGCAAGGCCCGCAACGCGCCGCCGGACACCGGCGAGGCGGTGGCCGGGGAGCGGTGGATGCTGCGTTTTGAGGAGAGAGCCCAGGACCGGAGCGCCCTGCTGCAGCAGGTGATGCAGGCCGTCGCCGGTGAGCAGGCGCTGCTGGGGCAACTGCGCGATCAGCTGTTGGCGCGCAACAGCGAACTGGAGGCGCGGACCGCCGAGGCGGTGCGCGCCGCCGAGCAGGCCGAGGCACGGGCCGATGCCGCCGAGCTCGCCCAGGCCCACGCCGAGGACCAGGCCGACCGTGCCCGCACCGCAGCGGCCACCGCAACACGCGAGGCCGAACAGGTCACCGCCCGCGCCCGCGCCATCGAACGCGAATCGCACGAGCGGGTGGCCGAGGAACAGCGGCTACGCGGCCGCGCCGAGCAGCGCGCCGAGGCCGCCGAAGCCGCACGAGAACGCGCCAGCGCCAACCTGGCCGAACTGCGCCGGGTCGCCCAGGCCGAACGCGAGCAAGCGGCCGAGGCCGCCGCCGCGCAGCAGGTGCGCATCGCCGAGCTGGGGCACGCCCTGACCAGCCGGGACGGCGAACTGGCCCTGGCCCGCGAGCAGGCCCGCGCCGCGCTGCAGCGTGCGCGAAGCGCCGAAGCCGACCGCGACCGGGCCGGCGAGCAGGCCGAGCAGCGCGTCCAGGCCGCCGAGCAGGCCACCCAACAAGCCCGGCAGGACCTTCAGCAACACCGCGCCGACACCCGAGGCCAACTAGGCGCGCTCACCACCGCCCACCAGGCCCAGGTCACCGCGATCACCACCCGCGCCGACGACGCCATCGAGCGCGCCAAAAGAGCCGAAGCCCAAGCCGACCAGGCCGCCCAGCAGCTGCAGGCGGTTCGCGCCGAGCTTGCCCAGGCCCGCGCCGGCGATGCGTCTCAGTCAGGGCGATGAGCGGTGCAGCGCGTCACCCACACATGACGGGACTGGTCGGGCGGCCACTCGCCAGCGCTCGGGCGCGGCAGCCTATCCAAGCCGCGGGAGGTAGCACCGGCTCACCTGCCGCCCGGTGGCGCAGACGGAGGGAGCGGCTCACGGCGGTTGAGCAGGAGGCACACGAAGCGGAACGCCCGCTCGCTACGCATATCGGAGCCAAAGATCGCGGCATGCGGTGATAGTGAGCACAAGCCCGATCTCGGCCATGGACGCGTCTGTGTACCTGGTGTACGGGTTGCTGCCCGACGCGGACGCCGGCGCCGGCCTCGGCCAGGCGCTGGGTGTAGCGCACGGCGACGTATTGCACGCCGCGGTCGGAGTGATGTATCAGGTCGGTGGTGTTCTGCCCGGCCCGGCGGCGGGTCCACAGGCCCATCTCCAACGCGTCCAGGGCCAGGTCGGTGCGCAGGTGCGTGGCGACCTGCCAGCCGACCACGCGACGGGAGAACACATCGAGCACGAACGCGGCGTACACCCAGCCGGTGAACGTGCGGATATAGGTGATGTCGGCCACCCATAACCGGTTCGGCGCCGTGGCGGTGAACGCGCGTTTCACCAGGTCCTGGCGCGTTTCAGCGGCCTTGCTCGGCCGGGTCGTGCGCGGGACCGCAGCCCGGGAGACCCCTTTCAGGCCGGCAGCTTTCATGAGCCGGGCGACGGTACACCGGGCCACGGGACGGCCCGCCACCCCGCCGTCGCGGGCGAGTGCGGCATGGACCTTGCGGATCCCGTACACCCCGTAGTTGTCCTCGTGCACCTGTCTGATCGTCGCGGTGACCTACTCGTCCCGAACCGCCCGCGCCGACAGCGGGCGAGACCGGGCGGCGTAGTAGGTGCTCGGAGCGATCGTGGCGCCGGCCTCGGTCAGGGCGGCGCAGATCGGCTCGACTCCGAAGGTGTGCTTGTGCTCGTTGATGTAAGCGACGATCAGCGGGAGGGGCGGTCCAGCTCCGCCGCGAAGAAAACCGACGCGCTCTTGAGAATCGCGTTCGCCCGGCGCAGCTCCCGGTTCTCCCGCTCCAGCTGCGCGATCCGTTCAGCGTCGCTGCTGGTGGTTCCCGGCCGGTCACCGGCGTCGACCTCGGCCCGCTTCACCCAGGTCCGCAACGCCTCCGGATGGATGCCGAGCTGGTCGGCGATCCGCTTGATCGCACCGGTCGCGGTATCGGGATCCCGGCGGGCCTCGACCGCCATCCGGGTGGCACGCTCACGGAGCTCGTCGGGGTACTTCCTTGGTGCGGCCATTGCTCCTCGTTCTCCCAGGCTTGATGGTCTCCATCAAACCCGGTACGAGACACTGCCAGAAGTGCGAGGGATCGGCCTAACCTCACTGTAACGGCCCGCTTCCGGGCGATATCCGCCGGGTAGCCGAACACGGCTGCGGGGGAGACAAGGGTTCCCCTGAAGGCTGGCGGTTGCGCTGGCTGGGGAGATCTCCAGGACTGGACGGTGACCAGCAGACCGAAAGCCGAACCGCTGGGGCGATGGCGGCGTGCTGGGCGGTCTCCACTGCGCCGATGTTGATCCCAGCTAGACAGTCAGAACAATCTGCTGAGATGAGGTAGCGCTAGGTGAGGTTCAGCCGATAAGTCTTAGATGCCGGTGGCCGGGGAGACCGGTGTGCAGTTCGAGGTCGTCACCTGGTGTTCCGGGGGTGGGTGCCGAGAGGTCAGGAGTGCAGCGGGTGGGCCTACAGGGCGAACCACAGGCCGAACAGCCTGAGCCAGGTGGCTCTGCCTTGCCGCCCGGGCAGCTCGCTGCGGCTCAAGACGGTGCGCGGGGTTGGGTGCGGCAGGCGGCCGCTCATTCGGCGCAAGGGCTGGGATGGGCGACGCCGCGGGCGCTGCTGGCCACGCTGTGTGCGAGCGCGCTGGCTCCTTTAGCCGTCGCGGAGCCGGGCCCGGCGGTGGGGGTGGCCGGGATCACGGTGATCGGGTCGATTGGGGCGAACCTGCTGTCGGACATCATCGGCGCCTCTCTGACCGCCTCCTGCGCGAAGACGCGTACCACCGCTCCAACGCGCAACGACCACGCCGTGGCTCCCGGTGATCAGGGTGCTGGGGCGATAGACGAGCGGGTCAAGCAGGTAGAGCGGGAGCTCGCGGCCAGACTGGAGGAGGTCCTTCAGGCCGGTGGCTCCCGCGCCGATGCGCTGGCCGAGACGCTGGCCGTGGTGCTGACGCAGGTCAAGGCCACTCAGGTGGTGCTCGTCGAAACCATTGAGCACGGCGATGCCCGGTTGCTGCGGGAGATGATGGCGGGGTTCGCCGAGTTGGACACGGCCACCGGCCGACTGCAGCAGACGCTGTACCAGCAAGACGCCGAGCACCGCTTCGATCGGGTGCAGCGCCAGCGGCAGGAGGTCCTGCTGGTGGTGATGCGCGACGAGTTGAGCGAGCAGCTGAGCGCGCTGGAGCGCCGACTTCTAACTATCTCCGGCCCGTTGCCACAGCAGGGGGCGAGCGCGGGTGTGGTGTGGGCGCAGGGCTGCCCGTATCAGGGGCTGGCGCCGTTTGGCCCGGCCCAAGCGAGCGTGTTCTATGGGCGAGGGCAGGCCACCGCCCGGCTTGAGGCGATGGTCAATGCCCGCTGCGGCGGAGGTCTGATCGTGGTGACCGGGGCGTCGGGAGCGGGCAAGTCCTCGCTGCTGCACGCTGGGCTGCTGCCCAAGCTCACCATGCTGGCCGCCGGAGCCGCCGATGGTTCCGGGGGCGGCGTGAGGTGGACACAGGTGAGCTTCACCCCCGGGGCGCGGCCGCTGCAGGAGTTGGCGGTGCAGCTCGCGGTGCCGTGTGGCGCCGACCCCGATGCCGTGCTGGCAGAGTTACGCGCCGATCCCTCCCAGGCCGAGGTACGGGCCAGGCAGGTCCTGGCCGCCGAGACGATCCGCCGCCGGCGGCAGGACCAGACCGACGGCACCTCCACGCGGTTGCTGGTGGTCGTCGACCAATTCGAGGAACTTTTCACGCCGGTCACCGGCAAGCACACCGAGGAGGCGAAGGCGTTCGTGGCCGCCTTGGAGGCGATCACCCTCGCTCCGGGTCTTGCAGGTCGCGCGCCGGAAGCCACCCTTGCTGGGCACATGCAAGGGGATCGGACGGGCGAGGAACCGGTCGGAACCGTGGTGGTCGCGGTCCGTGGTGACTTCATCGACCGATGCGCAACCCAGCCGGCGCTGGCCAGGGCACTGGAGGAACGGGTGTTCGTGCTGGGCCCGATGAGCGAGCACGAGCTGCAGCGGGCGATCACTGGACCGGCCGCGGCGGCTGGGCTGGTTGTGGAGGACGGTCTGACCGAGCAGGTGATCCGGGAACTGGCCGGCCAGGCCCAACCCGCGGGCGCGAAACCGGGTAAGGCCAGCGTGGTGGGGGCGTTGCCGCTGCTGTCGATGGCGATGGTCCGCACCTGGGCCAACCGGGAAGGCGGGCGGCTGACCCGGCGGGGGTATGACCGCTCCGGCGGCGTCGCCTCCGCTGTCAACGACGCCGCCGAGGACACCTACACCGCTTTGAATCCCCGCCTGCAAGAGATCGCCAAGCGCGTCATCTTGGCGCTCACGCACACCGCCGCCGACGGGATGGTCACTCGGCGGCGCGCAGCCTGGGACGAGCTGGCCGCCCTGTGCGAGCCCGAGCGGCCCGAACTGGCCCGGGACGTTGTGGAGACGTTCGCCGCCGCCCGGCTGATGGTCACCGGCCCTCCCACCCCGGTGGGGCCGCCGGACGTGACCACCGTAAGCGCCGCTGGCGATGATCCCGCCCAGGCGGCCACCGCTGCTACGGCGACACCTGCGGCCTCGACAGCGGCCGCTACGGTCGAGCTCGCCCACGACGTCTTGGTGACCGCGTGGCTGCGGCTGCGCTCCTGGCTGGCCGAGGACCAGGCCGACCGTGTCCTATACGGGGAAATCCTGCAAGACGCCGCCGAATGGGACGACGCCGGCCGTGACCCAGCTTTCCTGTACCGCGGGATCCAGCTGGAAACCGCCTGCAACGCCGCCGTCCGCTGGCAAGCCGACCCTGTCCGCTACCTCGGCCTGACCGGCCTTGCCGACGCCTTCCTTAACGCCGCCGCCCGTGCCGCCACCGGGACCCGGCGCCGCTGGCAGGTGGTGTTCTCGGCGCTGGCCGGGCTGCTGGTGATCGCGCTCGTCACCGCTGCGGTCGCTATTCGTTTCGGCCAGGACGCCGACCGGCAACGGGCCTTGGCGCTGAACGGCAGCGCCAAGATCCAGTCGCGCCAAACAGCCGCCTACAGCCAATCCCTGCCCGGGGAACCGGCAATCTCGGCGCGCCTGGCTGCGGCAGCCTGGGCCATCTCCCCCACCAACGATGCACGGGCGAGCATGATTTCGCTGCTTAATCAACCCGCACGTGCCGTCCTAACCGGCCACACCGACTGGGTGAACTCGGTGGTGTTCAGCCCGGACGGGACGCGCCTGGCCTCCGCCGAATCTGACAAGACGGTGAGGGTGTGGGATGTGGGCACCGGCAAGCAGGTCGGCGCCCCGCTGACCGGCCACACCCGCGTGGTGAACTCGGTGGCGTTCAGCCCGGACGGGACGCGCCTGGCCTCCGCTGGATCTGACGAGACGGTGCGGGTGTGGGATGTGGGCACCGGCAAGCAGGTCGGCGCCCCGCTGACCGGCCACACCCGCGTGGTGAACTCGGTGGCGTTCAGCCCGGACGGCAAACGCCTGGCCTCCGCTGGATCTGACAGGAAGGTGCGGGTGTGGGATGTGGGCACCGGCAAGCAGGTCGGCGCCCCGCTGACCGGCCACACCAGCTTTGTGAACTCGGTGGCGTTCAGCCCGGACGGTACCAGCCTGGCCTCCGCCGGAGCCGACAAGACCGTGCGGGTGTGGGATGTCGGCACCGGCAAGCAGGTCGGCGCCCCGCTGACCGGCCACACCAGCTTTGTGTTATCGGTGGCGTTCAGCCCAGACGGCAAACGCCTGGCCTCCGCCGGGAACGACGAAACGGTGAGGGTGTGGGATATGGCCACCGGCAAGCAGGTCGGCGCCCCGCTGACCGGCCACACCAGCTTTGTGAACTCGGTGGCGTTCAGCCCGGACGGTACCAGCCTGGCCTCGGCCGGAGCCGACAGGAAGGTGCGGGTGTGGGATGTGGGCACCGGCAAGCAGGTCGGCGCCCCGCTGACCGGCCACACCAGCTTTGTGAACTCGGTGGCGTTCAGCCCGGACGGTACCAGCCTGGCCTCCGCCGGAGCCGACAAGACCGTGCGGGTGTGGGATGTCGGCACCGGCAAGCAGGTCGGCGCCCCGCTGACCGGCCACACCAGCTTTGTGAACTCGGTGGTGTTCAGCCCGGACGGCAAACGCCTGGCCTCCGCTGGATCTGACAGGAAGGTGCGGGTGTGGGATGTGGGCACCGGCAAGCAGGTCGGTGCCCCGCTGACCGGCCACACCAGTTTTGTGTCCTCGGTGGTGTTCAGCCCGGACGGCAAACGCCTGGCCTCCGCCGGGAACGACGAAACGGTGCGGATGTGGGATATGGCCATCGGCAAGCAGGTCGGCGCCCCGCTGACCGGCCACACCGACTTGAACTCCTCGGTGGCGTTCAGCCCGGACGGCAAACGCCTGGCCTCCGCTGGATCTGACAGGAAGGTGCGGGTGTGGGATGTGGGCACCAGCAAGCAGGTCGGCACCCTGCTGACCGGCCACACCGACTTGGTGTTCTCGGTGGTGTTCAGCCCGGACGGCACCCGCGTGGCCTCCGTCGGAGCCGACGGCACGGTGCGGGTGTGGGATGTGGGCACCGGCAAGCAGGTCGGCGCCCTGCTGACCGGCGACACCAGCTTGGTGTCCTCGGTGGTGTTCAGCCCGGACGGGACGCGCCTGGCCTCCGCTGGATCTGACGAGACGGTGCGGGTGTGGGATGTGGCCACTGGCAAGCAGGTCGGCGCCCTGCTGACCGGCCACACCGACTTGGTGTCCTCGGTGGTGTTCAGCCCGGACGGGACGCGCCTGGCCTCGGCCGGAGCCGACGGCACGGTGCGGGTGTGGGATGTGGGCACCGGCAAGCAGGTCGGCGCCCCGCTGACCGGCCACACCAGCTTGGTGAACTCCATGGCGTTCAGCCCGGACGGTACCCGCCTGGCCTCCGCTGGATCTGACAAGACGGTGCGGCTATGGGATGTAGCGTGGCCGCACGATCTCCTGCGAGCGGTCTGCGGCATCGCGGGCCAAGGATTCACTCCTGCTGAGTGGCAGCGTTACATCCCCGACACGCCGTACCGGCCCACCTGCCCGGCCTCCCGCTAAAAGCGCCACAATCTATCCCCCGTCAAGTCTGTGTGTCGAAGTTTTGCCGAAGTCTCATCAACAGCCTGATGCCCGAACTGTGCAAGCCGAAGTATCGCGGAGCCAGCACCCAAACGATGGTGCGAATCTAGGCGAGACGAAAGCGCTTGGCTGGGCGCGGTGCCGCCTCAAGCTGTATGACGAGGGGCGGCTCACCGAGCGTGAACGTGAGCTCGGCATTGGGGTGTGATGCGCGACTCACGAGCGTCCCGGCGCCGTCGACGTAGAGGTCAGCACGGACCGCGTGCGACGTCCCCACACCCGCCTGGGCGACAAGCCGTCGACGTGCCACCCCGGTCCGGTCGAAGATCGAGCCGCTCATACCGATGGCGAAGTCGTCGGTATGGACCGAAACTGCGAATGCCTGCGCTGATGGACTGTCCAGGATCATGTCGCCGGGTGGATCCGAAACCAATGTGATGGTCAGCATCGGGGTGTGGAGGTTGCCGCTTGCGCTCTGTACCGCGTTCATGGCGTCCTTGGCTAGCTCCAGGCGCCGGGCCTCCAGGTCGACGGCCGCCCCGAAACGGCGGCGGTAGGCGGCTTCGATGTCGGACTCCGACAGCCAGATCTTTCCGCTGCCGTTCCGGCGGGGCCAGCGCATCACCCCTTCTTTCCCTGGCGTGAACACGGCGTGTGGGGCGGATGGACTCGGCAGGACGGAGATCAGGAGGAATCCGGTCTGTTGGCCGGACGGTCAAGGGTCTTCGACGATGCGTACGTCGAAGCGGGGCATCCGCTGGATCCGATCGGCGGCGACCTTCTCGATTCGCCGCTTCAGCCCATCTGATACAGGCATGTTCGCTACGCGTACGGGAATTGCGCTGGTTCGATCGCCGATCATGCCGACGACGATGAGCCCGCCGCGGTGGTTGGCGAAGGTTGCGATGTCCACCGCGATGTCATCGTTGCCGTCGTCCCCCGCCTTGTACTCGCGTTTGTAGTCCAAGTCGTCAGTTTCCCCGGGCTGCTGGGTCGCCGACGACACCAGCGATCTGCTGAAAGGTCAACTTGTTGAGGTCGTCGCCGAAGACGGCTTCTAGGCGGCGAGGGCTGTAAAACATCGCGGGGACGCGCTCCTTGCTCGATCGGAATGGCACCAGCTAGCTGTATTGACCCGGAGCGTTGTTGACGCGGCTGATCGGGGGGCGTCCTCCCAGTGCGGTGTGGCAGCGGTGGTGGTTGTAGGTGTGCAGGAAGTCTTGCAGAGCCGCGGTGCGTTCGTCGTTGCTGGTGTAGGGCTTTTGGTAGGCCCATTCCTCTAGCAGGGTGCGGTTGAAGCGTTCGACCTTGCCGTTGGTCTGCGGCCGGTAGGCGCGGGTGCGTTTGCCGGTCGCACCGAGGTCGGACAGGGCTTGGCGCCAGGCGGTTGCTTTGCGGTAGCTCCAGGCGTTGTCGGTGAGCACGCGTTCGATTGTGGGTATGCCGCAGGCGGCGAAGAATGCGGCGGCGCGGCGGAGAAAGCCGGCGCAGGTGTCGGCCTTCTCGTTGGGATGGATCTCGCTATAGGCGATGCGGGTGTGGTCGTCGACGGCGGAGTGGATGTAGTCGAAGCCGACGGTGTGGGCGCGGTCGTGGTTGCGCTGATCGCGGCCGTGGATCCGCCAGCCGCCGCCGTCGGGGATGCGGCCGAGCTTTTGACGTCCACATGCACCAGCTCGCCTGGCCGGTCGCGTTCGTAGCGGCGGATGAGCACTCCGGTGGGCCGGTCCAGGTGGGCCAGGCGGTGCAGGTGGTGGCGGGTCAGGATGCGATGCACCGTTGAGGGGGCCAGGCCCAGGATCGGGCCGATGCGGGCCGGGCCGAGCTTGCGTGTGGTCCGCAGCCGGCATACCTGGGCTTCGATGTGGGCGGCTGTGCGGTGAGGTGTGGTGTGCGGGTGACTCGATCGGTCGTGTAAGCCCGGTTCGCCCTGCTCACGCCATCGGCGCAGCCATTTGTGCGCGGTGGTACGGGAGATGCCCATCTCGGCCGCCACATGCGCGACCGGACGGCCGGTGAGAACACGTTGGACCAGCAGACGCCGACCATGAAAAGTCAGCCTGGCATTACGGTGGGACACGAGGCCTCCGTGTGATGCAGATTCGACACCTACACCACACCGGAGGCCTTCCTATTGATCAAGCCCCACCGTCAACAACGCTCGTGGTCAATACAGCTAGCCGGTGGCGCCGGCCATGCGTTCGCGCAGCGGCCTCCAGGGGGCTACCGAGCCGGACGACCAAGCGACGTCCATGTGAGGCGGACCAGTGGCCGGCGGTTGCGGCCGTTGAGCGGTCCTTACAGGCGCCCGCGTCCTGGGCCGCCGGGCTGAGGTTAAACAATCGGCACACTTCGGTTCCCGCCGCAGCAGGCCGGGGCCGATCGGGGCCACACATCCCCACCTGATCCGGCAGCACCGTCCAGGCCAGGCCGACAGGTCATCAAGAAGGCACGATGGCCAGTCTCAAGCTGGGTCAGACTCTGGCCTTGCGGACAGTGCCCCCTCAGTCTCACAGTCTCATGCCGTCCAGGAAGGTAGACCTATCCAGACGTTGCGGAGGTGGCTGATGACCTCCAGCACGCCGACGCCGGGAATCTCGGCGTGCAGCCAGCGGACGGGCGCGGCGGTGTCGGCCAGGCGGGCCTGGCGGGTGGCGGCCTTGGCCGCGCGCAGCCACACCGCGCCGTCGACCAGGCGGCGGCCGGCAGGGCGTCGATGGTGTCGATGTGGGTGCCGGGCACCTCGCCGCCGTCCCTTTGGCGCGGCGCGGGCGAAGGCCGGGGATGTCGCCGACGCTGGCCACCATCGGCGCCGGGAGCTCGAGCGCGCCTAGCTCGCCGGCGCGTGCGGGGGCGGTCGGGATGATCTCAGCTCACGCGACCCAAGATCTCACATAATTAGCATTAGGTGAGAGGAGTCCGGGGCGGTGACGACACCCGCTGACACCGGCCTACAGCAGCCGACACCGGCCGACTCCTGGCGGGAGGCGTCGAGGGCTCACCGGCGGGCGGCTCGAATTAGGCCGACTTCCGATCGACCCCTTGCAGTCACCGGACGAACACCTACCGCTTCTTTCGGACAGAGGACCCTTCTGCGGGTGAAGTGGTCACGGCACCGCGCCGAGGTGGTCGGCATCTTCCGCTGATCGGGCAGCGTACTTGCCGCTCCTCCATTTTTCCGCCATCTGGTTTTCGTCAGGGTGCTTGTCACGTTGGGCATGGTCACGGGGAGATCGTCACCTGGATGTACCACTACTCCCGCTGATCTGTCCGGAATGACACTAGGCTTCCGTTTGGAAACCTGGCCGCTCATGTGGCCTACTTTCCAACGTGAATCAACCACTGGCGCCGGTTCCATCCGGCAAATCTACGGAGGCGGCTGCGGGCAGGCAGGCCCGGGCCGCACTCCTGAAGCGCGCGAAGCGCTCCAATGTCCCGCTCCGCCGTGACTTTGTGCAGCTCAGCGACACAAGAACCAGACCAGGATCAGTGTACTGGCCGCGTTCGTGAAGGCCGGCCGACTGCGTGCCCTGCGCGCGTACCTGATCGTGCTGGCCGCCAGCTCCTCTGAGGACGAGCGCGGCTGGTACACCGAGTTCGACAGCATGGTGTGGGCGCGGCTGTTCGACGCTCATCAGAGCGCGACAACCGCCTCAGCGCGGACGGCGGCGTGGCGGACGCTCAAGTTGTTGGCCGACATGAAATTGATCGAGGCCATCCGGGTGCCGAAGAGTCGGAAGATCGGGGTGAAGCTGCTACGCGAGGACGGCTCGGGCAAGGACTACACCCGCCCAGGCAAGGACGGCAATAAGGACCCGTACCTCAGGATCCCAACCACGTTCTGGACAAAGGGCTATGACGAGCGGGTCGACCTGCCCGGCCTGGCTATGCTGCTGGCGCTGTGCGCCGAGCGGGGTCGGTGGGCGATGATGCTGCCCGAGCACGTGCCGGACTGGTACGGCTGGTCGCCGGACACCGCCGAGCGAGGGCTCAAGAAGGTAGTGGGGCTGAATCTCGCCGAGCGGAAAGAGAAGCGCAAGGCGGCGCCGCTGACGCCGCTGGGCTTCACGAAGTACTACGAGTACCGCATCCGCCCCGTCATGAAGGCGAAGACGGAACGGCCGCGCGCGCAGAGCGGAACGGCCACGTGAACAAGAAGAATCTTCCCGAGCTGGACCGCGACCTGGTCAGATTCCAGTTCTCCATCCCCCGCTCGTGGGGGTGGGTCTTCCTGGGCATCATGATCGGCAACCTCAACGAGGCCGGACCCGTCCTCGACATGCTCAGCAAAATGCTGCACTAGGCAACCGGTCAGCCCGCCTCCGCGGCGGCCAGGCCGGCGGGGGGTGCTGGCCGTAGTCCTCGCGCTCAGAGGTCCATCGTCTCGGACTCGCGCCGTCGCATTGCACGGCGGTGAGGTGTTTGCGGGGGTCTCCACTCTCCCATGGTTCACCGTAACCTCCATGCCTTCGCCAACCGATTCCTAGATGAGCTAGACGCGCAGAAAACTAAAGTGATATCTATTGATCACCGCTCAAATCCTAAGCGGCAGGCGACTGGACGGAGCTGGCGTGACTGGACTAGATGGGCCATCTGCTTGGGCGCAGGAGCGGTTTGGTGACGCCGCCGGCATCCTTCGGCGAGAGATTCCCGCAGCCTTATGGGACGCGCACAGGCGGGCACTCGACGGTCATCTCGCGCTCGGGCTCAAGACGAACGAGGCATACGGGTTGATCTGGCTGGCTCAGCACGAGGAGCTGGTCGCTCGTCTGCGGGGGCTCGACGGGGCACGGGTCTTCAAGCCGAAAGGTGCACGCTATGAGCTGGCGATGATCGGCAACGTCGTGCTCTACCCGTGGCGGTACTCCGATGGAACCCGAGTCCCGCTGGAGTACGCGCGGATGGAGTTATCCGACGTGCGGCGCGCCCTACTCGCCCTTGCCGAGCCTCCGGACGAGGAGCAGCTCACACTGGACTCGTTCTATGCCGCCGACGATGACCTCGAAGCCGACGAAGAGCAGTCCAGGGAAGACTTTCGCCAGCTCGCGGAGGTCGTACGGGTGGTCTTCGTCGCCTATGCGAGCAATCCACGTTCAGGCATCCTGAGCGCTGAGTGGGGCGACGCTGCACAGGCTGATGACGACGGCCATCTCAAGTGGACGCACCACGAACCTCTCCCCATGGCGGCCCTCGGCGAGTCCGGGGGAGAAGCTGGCACCGGGCAGCCGACTCCACTTCGTCCTGTCGCGCCGACCGGTGGAAGCAGTTCATCCGCACGCCGGTTCGACGATGCCCCTGTGCCCGAGCCAGTCTTAATGCCCAAGTCCCCGCTGACCGGCGTGGACAGCGAACAGCAGGAAACGACCACAGAGACTGGAACCGATGAGGAGCACTGAACAGCTCCGCCTTCTGCTCGGTAGCGAGGGTTCAGGCCCGACATCGACGGATGTTGTGGCGGCGTTCGACCCGGCACGCCTGACGCAGGCGCGACACCTGGCGGGTCTCACGAAGTCGGCACTGGCTCAGCAGGTTGGGGTCAGCGCCGCTGCTGTAGGGCAGTGGGAGGCGAGCACCACGCCCCCCCGTCCAGACCATCTGCAACGCGCTGCGGAAGTGCTGGACGTCCCGATCGACTTCTTTGCCCTCGGACGGCCGTACGCTCAGGTGGATGCCTCGGCTGCACACTTCCGAAGTCTTCGATCCACTCGCGCGGCTCAGCGCGCGAAGGCCATAGCGTTCGTTGAGCAGACGTGGGAACTGGCCTACGCCCTGGAGAAACGCGTCCAGCTTCCTCCGGTAGACCTCCCCGGGTTCAGCGGAGGCGAAATTCACCACGACGACTTTCCGATCGATCCCGTCGAAGCTGCCCGAGCGCTTCGCTCTCACTGGGGCCTTGGCGAAGGTCCCATTCCGCACTTGGTACGGGCGATGGAGAATCACGGCCTGATCGTCACCCTCGTGCCCTTCGCTGGCGCTGACACCCCGCGTATCGACGCCTTCTCCACCTCCAGACTCCCGAGGCCGTTGGTAGTACTCACTCCTGACAGGGCCGACGACGTCTACCGGCACCGATTCACAGCCGCCCACGAAGTCGGCCACTTGCTTCTGCACAGCGACACCGCACCCGGTGACCATCAGCAGGAGCGAGAAGCCGACCTGTTCGCCGCCGAGCTTTTGACTCCCTGCCATGTCATCCGTCCGCTCTTGCCGACGAAACTCGACTTCATCGCGCTCAGCGAAGTCAGCAGGACCTGGGGGGTATCGCTCATGTCGCTGATTTACCGCTCCAGAGAACTGGGTTTGCTGTCCGACGCCACCGCACGCCGTGCCTACCAGCGCATCAATCAGATGGAAAAGCTCGGTCTCATACTTCCCGAACCTGTCGCCAACTATCCGGGCGAGACCCCCTGCCTGCTCTCCAAAGCCTTTGCGCTGGCTGAGACCCACGGGCTCAGCTATAGCGTGCTCGCTCGCGAACTCAGGTGGCGGATCCCTCGGTTGAGGCTGCTGCTCGGCGAGGCCGACACCCGGCCCGCCCTGCGGCTCGTCTAAGAACGCACGATCTGCGGTTCGAACGAGGCGTCCCGGTCCCTGAGCACCAGGTAGGCCAACAGCACTCGGCAGTGAGCAGGAGCCGGAAAATGCGATTCAAACGTCGGACCGTGATGCAGATCGCCGACATGATCTGCGGGAACTTCCCTCAGGAGTCAACGTTCTTCCTCTACCGCAGCAGCTCGTTCCTCACCGAGTTCTACAGCGATGTCGACACCGACTACACGCACGACGGATCGACTCGGCAGATCTGGGTCGCGGACAGGCTGGAGGAGATCCTCCAGGAACCCCACGCTGGCACCGGGAAGGTTCCGCCGACCTTCGCCCGCGTGATCCAGCGGCTCATGGACCCAGCGGATGCGATCAACGAGGACCAGCAGCGCCCGGGCGCGTTCGCGATGCTCAACGCAGCGTTGGCCCGGGAGGGGTTCGAGGCGTACTACGCGCCGGACAAGCAGTGCTACCTGCGGCACATCGCCACCAACACCACGACCGCTCCTGAGCACAACCCGCACAGGCCGTTCTCAACCACCGAGCTCGAGCGCCGCGACCAGCTACGCGCCTACCTGGAGAAGGCCTCGGAAGACGAGCTGATCGAGGAGATTCTGCTGCCGCTCTTTCGGCAGCTGGGCTTCCACCGTGTCACCGCGGCCGGACACAAGGACAAGGCCCTGGAGTACGGCAAGGACGTCTGGATGAAGTTCACGCTGCCCACCCAGCACGTGCTCTACTTCGGGCTCCAGGCGAAGAAGGGCAAGCTGGACGCTTCCGGTACCAGCCGCGCCGGCAATGCCAACGTCGCCGAAATCTACAACCAGGTGCTGATGATGCTCAGCCACGAGATCTTCGACCCCGAGTTCGGCAAACGTGTCCTGGTCGATCACGCCTTCATCGTCGCAGGCGGCGAGATCACTAAGCAGGCTCGGAACTGGCTCGGCAACGCACTGGACGCCTCGCAACGGCGGTCGATCATCTTCATGGACCGTAACGACATCTTGGACTTGTTCGTGGTGACCAACCTGCCCTTGCCCCCGGCCGCGTTACCGCCGCAAACCTGGCCCGACGAGCCACCGTTCTGACACCCGTATGGGACCACGCTGAGGATGGGGTACGTCCGTCAGCATGACGAAGAACAAGCCCTCAGACAGAGGGACGAAGTCGCGTATGCAGTCAACGGCGGACACCAAGCCCAACAGCAAGACCGTCGACCGTGGATCGGCGCGAAAACCGCAGCCACCAAGAGGGCAACTCACAGTGAGCAGACCGGTTCGTATCGTCGCGAAGTGACGACACCTTAGCACTCTGATTTGATCTTTGGTTCGGCGATCAGGTGGTCTGATTCACCATCTTGCTGCAGCCAAATCCGCGGATCGCGGTTCGGTAACGGTGCTTCGCCGGATGCTTTTGATCATGGTGTTTGGTGGTGTCGTCGACACGGTCGCTTCGCGGTCGTCCGGTCGCCGGCGCAGCCGCGGGTAAACCGTGCGGTGGGTGGTTGATCGGCGGTGTGCCAGAACGACCTCGCCCCGCCTGCAGCTGGCGCTGGCGCGGGCGTGTGGCCGGGGTGCCCGGGTGTCAGGTCTCCTCGTCGGCGGCCGCGCGCTTCATGACGTCCTTCCACTGCGCCGAGTGAGTGTCGGCGATGTAGTCGGCGAGCTCCTCGGGCGGCAGGCTCTCGTCGAACAGCCCGGCGCGGACCTCCTCATCGTCGCCACAGCACTGCTCGCACTCCTCGATGTGGAGCACCATCTGGCGGATCTGCTCGGCGCTGTAGCTCACCGCTTGTCCTCCTTGCCGCTCTGGTGTGCGGCCGCCAGTTCGGCGAGCTCGGCTCGCTGGCGCAGTTCGGTCTGGGTCTCCTGCAGCGCGGCGATGCGCGCCTCGTAGCCCTCGCGCAGCGCCTCCCGTTCCCGGGCGGCGTCGGCGCGGACGTCGTCGGCGCGGACGTCGTCGGCCCGTTGCTCGGCAGCGGCCGCGGAGGCCTGGGCGGTGGCCAGCTCCGTGCGCAGCTGGGCGAGCTCGTCACGCGTGTGGGCGAGCTCCTGGCGGGTCTGGGCGAGCTCGGCGGACGTGTCGGCCAGCCGCCGGTCGGCGAGCTCGGCGCGCCCGGTGGCGGCCGCGGCGGAGGCCTTGGCGTCGGTGGCCTGGCCGTCGGCGACGGCACGGGCCTGGTCGGCGGCTTCGGCGCGGGCGATGGCGGCCGAGAGTGTGGCCTTCAGGTCGCGGTTGGTCTTCTCCAGCGCCCGGTTGGCCTTGGCGAGGGCTTCGGCGCGTTCCCATTCGGCCTGGCGCTGCTGCTGGGCGTGGGTGGCGGCGGCGGTCTGCTCGCTTGGCGCGCTGCTCGGCGGCCGCCCGCCGGCCCTCGTGCTCGACGACCTCACGCCAGGCCGTGCGGACCTGCCGCTCTTTGTCGGCTTCGGCGTCGCGGGCCATTCGCTCGGCGGCCCGCCGGGCCTCGAGCCGGGTTGCAGACTCCTTTCTCGTGGCTCACACGTAAGACTTTGACCGAGCACGTGACATACGGCTATCACACGTAATTTTGACACAGCACACGTATGACACGTATCTTGGCTCCCTGAGGCGCACCGAGCGCTTCGCCCCGAGCCGAGGAGCGCCACCATGATCGAGACCACGCAGCACCTGGACGAGCCAACACACCCGCTAGTGATCGTCAACGTCAACGAAGTTGACGATGCCGGCGGCGTTCACATCGAGACGCAGATGACGGGCCGGTATCTCGTTGACCTTCACCGCCGCAAGTTGCTCACCCTCACGGGCAACATTCGGCCGGCGCATATGCAGGAGAAGCTAGTCGGCAAGACCAAGACCAAGGTCAACAAGTGGACCAGCGAGCTGCTCAACAACGACGCCATCATCGGGAACATCTCGATCCGCCTCGATCCGTCCAAGTCGGAGTACGAGACCTGGTATGACGACGAGAGCGGCCAGACCAATCTGACCATTACCGAGGGGACGCTGGACTGCGCGGTCGACTCGCTCTCGCGCATCAAGGCGATCCTGCAAGCGGCCGACAATCCACTGGGCAGCTTCAACCTCGACACCCGGTTCCAGGTGCGAATCTGGCTGGTCGATGACGACACAGCCAAGAAGGTCGCGACGATCTACAACACCCGCGGGGACAAGGTGAACGACTCGACCGCGAAGTACGCCTACTCCGAGACTAAGGAGCAGGAGCTCGCCCGCCGCCTGGTCAACGGCAGCGAGCACCTCGGGCAGGACAACATCGAGGTGCTGTCCAACTCGGTGTCCGCAAGCTCCCACAAGCTCACCGCCTTCAACACGATCAGCCGTGCGCTCGAGACGTCCTGGAAGGGCGGCCCGGTGACGGCCGCCGACGTCGAGGCTCAGTCGAGCTGGCTGATAAGCGCCTGGAACTCCCTGGTTAAGGTCCGCCCTGAGTACGGAAAACTGTCAACCCCCGTCCGCCAGGCGCAGCGTTCGGCGAACATCGCCTCCACGGCCGTAGTGATCTACGGGCTTATCGGCGCCATGTCGACCATGTACGCCGAACACATTGACCCCGAGGTGGCCTTCAAAGTGCTTGGCACTGAAGACGGCAAGAGTGATGTCTTCGCCTGGAAGAACCCGATCTGGTCGCGGGCCGGCGTGGTTGCGCCGACCGGTTCCGACTCGGGCACCTTGACCACTCGAAACAGCTTCCCGGCCCGCCGTGCGGCCACCCGTGTCCTCCAGGAGATTATGGGCCTTAGCAGCGACCCCACCGACTGATTGCAGAACTCGTGGCGAGGTACCGCCCCTACGTGAGGGCGGGACCTCGCGCAGGAGCTCCACAGCCACCCTCGCGAGGCTTCCGCAAGGGGAACCTCAACCGGGCGCACGGCATGGGAGGGCATGAAGGCGGCGCGTCGCAGACTCATTGCCGCCGCACAGCGCCGCGCGGCCAGAGATGCTCGCCGGATGCCTCCACTCCCGCGTTCACCGCGCCCGCGGTGACGGCCAACTCTTCGGCGAAGGCAGCATCACTGTGCACCGGAGTCCGGACAGCGGTGCAGGCGACTTCAGAGATTGACAGGGGGCACCATGAGGGACGCGCGTCAGAAGTCCGCGGCCGTGTCCGTGGCCACCGGGTCGCCGGCCTCCAGCGCCTGCTGCTCGCGCAGGTTGGTCCAGGCGTGGCGGACATCGGCGATCAAGTCGGTGACGGCGGCCTTGCGGGTGGCCGGGTGGGTGCCGCCGCCGCGTACCCCGGCGCCCAGATGCCAGGCAAGCCCACCGCCGCGGCGGCGCGCCTCCCACCCCGAGCGGCCCCCGGTCACCGTGCGATGCGGCTACACCAGGCCCAGCCGCTCCCCGGCCACGATCACCCAGTACCCGCCATCCCCGGTCGAGGCCAGCTGGACGGCCGCCAGTTCGGCGTCGGTGTACCAGCGGGGCCGACGGATCGGGTCGGCGTTGTTGGTCCACGGCACCACCTCGCGATCGTCCTGCTGGTCCACCACGACCGGCTGCAGCGTGACCGCGAGGCCTGGCGGCGTGGAGTCCTGGACCTCCTCCTCCGATCCGCCGGCCTCGGCCGGGACGGGCAGGGCCGGCGCCTGTGCGGCGGGCACTGGTTCGTCGGCCTCCAGCGCCCGGTACAGCGTAGAGCGGCCGATCCCCAGGTGCTTGGCGATCACGCTGACCGACTCCCCGCGGGCCCGGCGGTCGCGGGCGATGGCCAGCACGTCGGCGTCGACGGCGGCGGGCCGGCGCGGCGACTACCACTGTCGCCCTGGTCCTCAAGGAGGGTAAGAGCTGGCCTACCGCGATCCTGTGCGGGGCCACCGCCTTCGTGGGGACCGCCACGTTCATGAACGAGGTGATCTCGTAGCTGGGGTTTCGTCAAGCATCGCGGTGGTCGTCGGCGCGTGAGGTGTCCCGGGCCTACTTGTCACATCGCCCCCCGGGACTAGCGCAGGTTCGACAAGGGTGCGGGACTTGATCGACAACGGAACGGTCAGTGCGTAAGCAGCCCAACGCGAGTGAAGTCGCCGCGCGTTCGACCTTCGGGGAAGCTGGGTGCGAAATTAGCGCAGCGGTTGAGCCCGTCGTGGCGCTCCGGCTCGGCGTCCAGGTCGAGGTCCAGGCCGCTGCCGACGGATCCGTCAACGGCGAAGGGATGCTGCTGTGCTCCAGGCAGCCGTGCCCCCGGCGAACCATGCGAGGCCGCTCCCCTGGCCGTTGATGAGCAGACTTCCCGCGATGACGAAGAAGATCAGTCCGGTGACGATGAGACCGTACATGGCTGTGACCCGGGCGCCTCGGCGCAGGGCGTGCAGTTGTGCTCGACGGCGGAGCCGACGCTCCCTGCGGCGGAGCTGACGTACTCGGTCCTTGGCCACCTTGACAGCGGCACGTTGCTCGGCGAGGTCGATCTCGGCAGCCTTGATGATGTCGTCGGGGACACCGTCGATGGACAGCGTCTGGGGCTCGGGGGTGGCGGTCATGCGGTCTCCCGGAGGTATGTGTCGTGCACCGTCATCTGACACGACATCGGCCGGTACCCCGACTGTGAAATGAGGTACCGGCCGATGTCAGCTACTTAGGGGCGCTTGTACCTGTCAATTAGACAGAACGCCCCCTGGTAGCCCATCCACTGTCCGACGGCCATGCATCAGAGCGGTCGGCGATTCCTTCGCCTCCCGCGTGGCTGCTTCTCCCGGGAGGCCTTGCCATACCGGCTGCGGAGTGCGCAGGTCTTCGATGTACCGGATTAACCGGGTACACCTCGCCCCAATGAACGCGTTGAACAGCATGCTCACCATGCGAACGAGATCCACAGTGTCTCCTCTTCCTCTCCTTCGTTTCTTGGGCTCATCAGCCATCTCCTTCTGCTTGGAGCCGTTGCTAGGGCCCCACTCGGATCTGCGCCGTTCACCCGGTGAGGGGTCGGGCACGTACGCAGATCCGGGAGGGGAACTACCTCACTTCTCCAAGTTGCGCGGCCGGTAGTCGAAGCGCCGCCGGACCTCTGGATCATCCAAGATCTTTTGTGCGCGGCGGAGGGCTTGGCGCACGGAGTCGTGCGACCAGCCCATGGCCTGAGCGATCTCCCTGCCGTTCAGGTGGAAAACGTGCCGGAGTACGTAGGCGGTGTGATCGCGCTTGGTCAGGACGTCGTCCAGGACGTCCTTGACGGTGCGGTAGCCCAGGCTGGATTCATCGCCCTGGAGAGCGCCCGACTGCAGGACGGAGAAGTCATCGCCGAGGAGCTTCTCGGCGCGCTTCTTGATCTTGTTGAGCTCGTCGTAGGCGCAGTTGATGCACACCTTCGTCATGTAGGCCGCGGGGTTGTCCACGATGTTGCCGGCCCTGAGATAGGCGGCCATCCTCACGCGCGCCTCGCCCCACACGTCGTCGACGTAGCGCTTATCGATTCGGGTGAGGATGATCTTCTTGTATATGGATGACTGCCGTTCTAAGTCCTCCAGGATCCCCTCTATGCTCTGAACCTTGCCGCGCCTGGCACTTCCCCCCCGTCTTAGGAAGCCCTGGTTCGCCATTTTGAACCGCAAAGGGTTCTCCGCCGGTTCGGCCACCTGCTCGTTCTCCATTCGCTCTCCGAGAGTTGGCGCGTGTCCCGGTCTACGCTGACCGTGGACACTCCCTCATCCGCCCGCTCATGTCGTTCGACGCCAAGCCGAGGCAATGTGTGAAGCAGAGCGAGAGAACTCAAGGGATATTTCTTACCTCGGCGCTGGGGTCCAGGGCCGTGCCGTGCCACCACCGGCGGCAAGAAATTCCCCTGCGGCGACCCCCGGCGCTGCCGCGCCGCCCCGGTCCGATTACCCGTAGCCTCGAAACGTGGCGTCTGGTGACCGGAAGGGCTGGACAGTGGAACCATCGCATGCGATTCGGCGCATCGGGAAGTTGCTGATACAAGCCGGGTACAAGCTTTCGAAGGAGAGCACCATCAATTCGGTGCTGGTCGAGATGGCGGGACAGGACGGCGCGGCAGCGGCCAGGGTGCTGTCTGACCTCAGGGCGTCCCGCTTTCCCGAGAACGAACTGCGCTCCGCGATCACCCTGTTGCGGGGGTCATACGAGAAGTATCACCGACGATCGATGGACCGGTCTCTCCGGGAAAGGATCCGGGCACACTTCGGCGCGACCGGCGGTCCCGAGGCTCGGTTCAGAGGGGCGACGGTGGCGCTGACCATCGCGTACCTCTACAAGGCCGTCGATGACGACGGGCCCCTGCAGATCTGGCTCGAACGCGGCACGGCCGACTTTCTCGCTTCGTACGAATCGGTGGTCCCCGGCCCGGCCCGGAGCGGAACCCGGGAGCTTTTCCACTACGTCCAGGCCATCAATCCGGCAGATCCCATTGGTGGCTCATCCCGAACCGTCAGAGTGCCGCCGTATACAGAGACGTACACCACCGCGGCGGACTCCCAGGACTATGCGAAGCGCCTCGCGCACCTGCGCGCCGAGTTCGAGGAGACACGCAGGGATTTGCTGGCATAAGTCGACGGTGGTCATCTCGTCCGTGTCTCGACCAGCAGTGATTCCAGAATGTCCAAGCCCGCCAGGAGATCGTTCAACGGCGAGGTGAAGGTGATGCGCACCACCATGTCGTACTCAGGGATGCCGAAAACCGACCCGGGCACGACGGCCAGTCCACGGCGAAGGAGTGATCGGCTGAGGTCGCCATCGCGCAGGAGCACCTGACCGTCACGGGTCATCCGACCTCGCACCTTCGGCATGCGCAACAGGACGAAGGAGCCGGCAGCGGGCCGTACGTACTCGACCATGCCGTCAGTCCGTTCGTTGATCTGCGCGAGCCGCGCCGTAACAACCTCGAGCAGGTCGCGATACGTGCGGACCACCCAGGCGAAGTAGGACGGCGGCGTGCAGCGCAACGCGGCGGCCCCGAGGAGTTGGTCCACCTCGCTCGGTGCGGCCGTGTTGAACCAGATGAAGGTTCGTATCGCAATGCTTTCGAGCAGGTCGCGGGCCGCGGCCGCGTAGCCCACCCGTAGCCGGGCCAGACCGTAGCACTTCGACAGTCCCCGTAGCGTAATCGTCCGATCGAACATCATCGCGGCGAAGGACTGGAAGGCGTCGCCATTAAGGATCATGTGCCGGTAGATCTCGTCGACGATGACGACGACATGCGGGTGCCGTGCGACCACCTCGGCGATCTGCGCCAATTTCCGGGGGGAGAGCACTTCGCCGGTCGGGTTGCCGGGGTTGACCAGAAACAGCGCCGCAATGTCGCGGTGGGCCTCCAGCGCGGCCGCGATCCGGTCGACGTCGACCTCGTAGCCCAGCTCCCCTATCGACGGAGTCAGGAAAATGGCGCGGCCACCGATCTGAGCCGCGGCCAGGAGCGGGAACGTATAGGTCGGCGTCGGGAAGAGCACCGCGCCTCCGCTGTCCCCGAACGCCTGGAGAAGCGCGGCCATGAGTTGCGTGACGCCGACGCCGCACACCACCTCACGCCGGCCAGGACGCACGGGCACGCCGTCGCGCGCGAGGTCGTCCACCGCCGCCTCTTCCAACTCCGGTGCGATGATCTCCGGTGCGCGGTACGGATGGAGGAGCACCGCGTGCGCGGGGTCGGCGTCCGTGGCCACACTGTCTGCGAGATCGCGCAGTGCCTCGGCCACACAGGCCGGAGGGGGCAGCAGAGGGTTGCCGTGAAACAGGTCCACGGCCTCGGCCGGGTACGGGTTGTAGAGGCCGATCCACCCGTCGACCACGCGGCGGCGCAACTCCTCCGTGTCGAGCAGGAGTCCCATGGGATCGTGCCTCCTGTCACGTACTGGGAGGAATTGCGGCTGTCCCGAAGCGGACGGACTCGCGCTCGAAAGCCTCTGCCTGGGCGGCCACACATGCGGCCACTTCGTCGTTCCCCTGCTCCTTCAACAGCATGGCCAGTTCCTGATGGTCGCTCGCCAGGCAGCGGTGCCGTGGGCCCAGCGCCGCTTCGTGCACGGCGATGGCCCGCCGGATGTGCCCTTCCGCCTCGGACAGATCGCCCATCATGCGCAAGGTCGTGGCGAGCTCGCGAAGGTCCTCCCCGACCCGCCAGTCTTCCTCAGCGAACAGGCCGGTGTCGATGGCGAGCGCCCGATCGAGCGTGGCCCGCGCCGCCGGTAGATCGCCTCGCCGTCGGAGGATCCGGCCGAGTTCCCGTAGATCCTCGGCCACGCGCCAGTGCCGGCCCTCGTAGGCGGTGTCATGTACGGCCAGGGCATGCCGAGCGTGCTTCTCGCCCTCCGGTAGGCGCCCCATCAGCCGCAGAGTGGCCGCGAGCTCGCGATGATCCTCGCCGACGCGCCAGTCATCCTCACCGAGAGCAGCAGCGTCCACGGCCGCCGCTGTCTCCAACTCGCGCCGTGCTCGGCGCAGGTCTCCCCTGTCTCGTAACAGGCAAGCCCGCTCGCGGATCATCCATGCCGCGATCCAGTGGCGCCGACCGTAGACCTCGAGGAGTACGTCATGGGCGTGCGACATATGGCTCATCGCCTGGACGAAGTTACCCCCGTCCCGGTAGACCCTCGCCAGTTCCCGATGGATCACCGCCACACCCCAGTGACGCTCGCCGAGATTGGTCCGGTCAGCGGCCAACGAGAGCTCCAACTCCACGCGGGCGCGGTCGAGGTCACCGAGCTTGCGCAGTACCCGGCCAAGCTCGCGGCGGGACCATGCCACACGCCAATCGTCCTCACCGTAGGCATCGCGACGGATCGAGACGGCCTGTTCGAAGAACTCCCGAGCCTCGGCGAACCTGCCGATCTCCTGCAGGGCGTTGGCCAGTTCCCGCAGGTCGTCGGCCACGATTACGCCGCGTTCACCCGACGCGGCCCGGTCGGCATCCAGCGCCCGCCGGAGCTCGGGGAGGGCCTCCACCGGCTTGCCGAGATCGACCAGTATCCGGCCGCGGGTGCGCAGGAGAAGCGCGAGGGCTGTGGCGTCTTCGGGACGTGTCTCGGCCCCGGGACCACCGACCGCCAGCAGCGACGCCGCCAACCTGAGCTCACCGCGGTTGCGCAGGTACGTCGTGGCGCGCTCCAGCAGGTCCGCACGGCGGGCGAGATCCAAGTCATGGCGCTCCGCATGCACCGCCACCTCCAGGACGTGCGGCAACAGACGACCACAGGTCGGCCACGACGCCGGGTCATGGACCTTCTTCGGGAACGCCGTGCCGACGACCGTCATCGCCTCGCCACACCACTGGCGGGCCTCCCCAGCGGAGAGCCGGTCCCTGACCAGGTTCTGAGCGAGACGGTGCATGGAAACCGCCGCGCCGTCGCCGTCGACGGTGACCAGGGCATGACGGGTGAGCGCCCCGATAGCGTCGACGCGGTCAAGGACACCGGTCTTCCCTTGAGTGGCAGCGGCCAGCAGTTCCAGAGGTATGTCCTGGGGTGCGAGGAACGCACACAGGCTCAACACGGCGGACGACGTCGCGGCCGTCGCCGCCGCCGCCTCGACGGCCATTCCGACGGTGGCGGCGAGCGACCGCGAATAGAACGACGCTTTTCCTCTGTTGAGAAGCTGCGCGGGTTCAGAGCGAAGCGTGGCCAGGTAATCGGCGGGGGACATCCCCGTCTGTCTGATGTAGGCGCCGGCTTGCGCCAACGCCAGCGGCAGATCGCCAAGTTCGGCCGCGATTTCGCCAATCGCCCCCTGCTCACCAAGACCACTCCGGCCCGACAGCAGGGCGACCGACTCCGATCGATTCAGCACGGGAACCGGTACGGCGGGGGACAGTTGCTCCGACACGGTGTGACGCGACGTCACCAGCACATGCCCTGAGCATCCGGACGGCCAGCAATCGGTGAGATCCTCCGCCGACCCTACGTCATCGAAGATCAGCAGCCAGCGGGATCGCCTCCTGAGCTGGTCCAAAACCTCGCGTGCTCCCAGCGTGGGATCGGACCTCTCCTCCAGGTCTAAGAACCGGGCGAGCTCAGCCAGCCGGCTGACGAGGACGGCCCTGCGTTCGGCGGGAATCCAGCAGATCAGGTCGTAACGGTCGACATTCCTGTAGGCGTATTCCACCGCCAACTGGGTCTTGCCGATCCCGCCGGCCCCATAGAGCACGCACGCGCCCCATCCTCCCTCGTCCTGGAGCAAAGAGCAGATCGCCACCAGCAACTCCTGACGGCCAATGAAATGCCGGTTTCTCGGCGGCAGGCCGACGATGTGCCGGTCACCCACGAGCGTGGCCTTCCCTTTCCCAACCAGCCAGACCATGGCGGCCACAACGAGCAGCGACCCGCCGAGGATCGTGAAGGCAACTCTCAGGGACGGCTGAGTGAGAGCGGGGAGCTCCAGGCCGAGCGCCTTGACAGGCCCACCCGTCACGGCGAGCAGCAGGAAGACTACGCCGAGGCTCACCACGGCCGCCAGGGATTTGGGACTCACCGCACGAGCGACAGCCCAAAATCCGAAGCGACCCACGACGCTCCTTCCCCGTGCCGACCCAAAGCCCCAGGAGACATTAAGTTTAAAGACCCCCACTCCACCGGCGAGTCGTGGCCTTTTGCGCTCACTCCGGGGACCCAGCCCGCATTCTGTCGGGTGTCTCCGGACAGGAGCCGATGCGCCTGAGCTGCAGAAGCGGCAGCATCTCCAGCTCTACCGCCAAAATCCGTACCAATCCTCCCAACGTCAATCAACAGCACGGCCTCGGCCACACACTGTCAGACACCTATCGCCGGGTGGGCAAAGCGTCGGCATCGTCGTCCGGGTCGTCCGTGTTGGCTTGCCTCCTTGGGTACGGCAGGCGCTGCCCGCTCGGTGGGTCGTTCACGCTGGGCTCGGGTCTATGCCGGGGTTTGATTACCACCGCGCCGAGAGTGGCCTGCAGCAGCACCAACGCGTCAAGCTCGGGAACGCCAGCGGGCAACTGGTCGACCTCATTGGCAGTCTCCAGGTCTAGATCGGCACGGTCGGGTGACCGGGGCCAGGGCACCAGGGAGGCGGCTGCGCTATCGATGTCCTGTGGTGGGACGGTGTCGGTTGTCTGCCAGGAATCCAGCAGCTGCCACCAGATGCGCCGTTGCTCGCGATACAGCGCCAGGCGCCGAGCGTGGTCGGTGTCAGCGCCTGTCTCGATGGCGACCTGGTCCAGGCTGCGGTCTCCGCGTCGCCAGCCGGCCGGGCCGCGTTCGGCCAGTTTGTAGGCGGCCAGGGTGCGCAGCGCGTCGGTGGTGGCACTCGAGCTGAGCATGGCCAAGCGGCCCAGCTCGGCGGCACCGGTCGGCTCGCTCGACAGCGTCTCGTACACCAATGCCACGGTCGGTGTGCCGTGGAAGGCCGGGTGCACGGTTTCGATGCGCCCACCGCGCCAACGCCGCCAGGCAGCCTCGGCTTGGTACCGGTCGGGTACGCGTAGCTGGTAGCGGTCACCGGCCCGGCCACGTCCGGCCACGATCCGCACGATCAAGGGGTCGGGGTGTTCGCGCAGTCGCTTGAGGTGCTTGGCGACGGTGGAGTAGTCCAGCCCGCACAGCAGCGCCAGGTTGCGCACGCCGAAGGCCGGCGTGGCGGAGGTGTCCATCCGGGCGGCCACCGCCATCGCTCGTAGTAGCACCCGGGTCGCCTGCACGGCCCGCCCGAGTTCGGCTCGCCGCCTCGTTCCGTTTGATGGCGAAGGATTGCAGGTCCGGCATCGACTGCGGCGAGACTCGCCAGGACGGCAGACGGTCGGACCTGCGTGTGCATCCGAACCATGTGTGCGACCGACAGCGATCGTTTGCGACGCCCGCACCATGTGCGTCCGACTTAAGAAGGCAGCGCGCATCTTGTCGTCGCTGCAGCAGTCGGCGCACAAGCGCTGGCCCATGACCCGCAGCTTTGGGCTCGAGTGATTGGGGCGAGCTGGAACCGGGGCGATGCCACCTGGTGTTCAGCGTGCTCTACGACAAGATCATCGGACCGAGTTTGATCGACAACACCGAGCAGATCCTCAACTGCCACCCCGGCCGGCTCCCCGAGTACCGGGGCGCACGGCCGGTGAACTGGGCACTTCGCAATGGCGAGACCGTCCACGGCATCACGATCCACCGCATCGACAGCGGCATCGACACCGGCCCCATCATCGCCGAGGCCCTGTTCTCCATCTGGCCTGACATCGACGAGGTCACCGACGTCTGGCAGCGGTCGATGAGATACGGGCGCCTGCTCATTTCCGACACCCTGCCCCGGCTCGACCAGATCGTCCCCCGCCCTCAGGACGACGCCCGCGCGGTGACCCACTTCAGCCGGGACAACGCCGCCCTCGGCGACCGCAGCGACTGGACCAGGAGCATGTCCACCGGCAGCACCTGACCCAGGCGTCGCAGCCAAGGCGAACCTCAGCGGCCGGCCGCCACCGACAGCACGACGTCGACGAGCCGGTCGGCCGCGTCCGGCCGACCGTAGGAGCGGGCCCGCTCGGCCACAGCGGCGCGCCGGCCGGGATCGGCCAGCAGCGGGGTCACCGCCTCCCGCAGGGCATCGGCGGACACCTGGCCGAGCAAGGCGACCGCGGCGCCGCCCTGAACCAGGTGCCGCGCGTTGTGCGCCTGCTCATCACCTGCCGACGAGGCCAGCGGGATGAACACAGCCGCCTTACCCAGTGCGGTCACCTCGGCGATCGTCCCCGCACCGCTACGGGAGATCAGCACATCGGCCAGGGCCAGAACGTCGGGCAACTCCGGGCCGACAAAGCCCGTCAGCAGGTAGCGGGCGGCCAGGCCGGCCGGGAGGTCGGCGGCGTGGCGGCGCATCTGCTGGTAGTTCGCCGGCCCGCACTGGTGGATGACGTTGGCATGGGACAGCAGCCACGGCAGGACACCGCGCACCAGGTCGTTGATCTGCCCCGACCCCTGGGCGCCCCCGGTCACATACACCGTGGGCAGGGCGCGGTCGATGCCCTGCAGGCCCAGCGCCGCGATCGCCTTGTCCGGGTTCCCCGACAGCAACTCGGGCCGCACCGGGTTGCCCGTAACGACGGCGGCTCCGCGCACCGGCTCCGGTAGCAGCGGCACGGTCGATGCAGACGACACCGCCACCCGCGCCGCGGCGCGGGCCAAGATCTTGTTGGCAAGCCCAAGCCGGACCGTCTGCTCGTGCACCACCAACGGACGCCGGCACAGCCTGGCCGCCAGACCCACCGGCACCGCCACATAACCCCCCGTGGCCAGCACCACGTCAGGACCGAACCCGGCGACGAGCGACCGGGCCTGGGCGACGCCGAGCGGGACGCGACCCATGTCCCTCAAGTTGGCCGGGGAAACAAGCCCGAGCGGGTTTCGCGAGCGGCGCACCTTGCCGGTGGCGACCGCGGCGAACTCGATCCCCTCCCCCGCTGCGACGCGGGCCTCCAAGCTGTTGGCCGATCCCACCCACACGACCTCCACCGCCCCGCCGAGTCTGTCTCGCAGCGTGCCGATCGCGGTGAGCGCGGGGTAGGTGTGCCCGCCGGTCCCGCCGCCTGTGACGATCAGACGCAAGGGCCGTTGTCGATCGAACACCAGCCGGTTCACAACGCGGACGATAGCAGCGGATGTCCCCGGCACCGGCGTTCTTTGCGCTGCCGGGGTGGCCGACCTGTCCGTCTCTCATCTGCTTGGGGTGGCTGCGCCAGCATTTCCAGGCCGAGATCACATAGCCTCAACACAGAGGAGGGAAGGAGGATCTACGCATGTCGGATCATGAGACCGAGCTCACCGATGCGATGGCTGAGGCCGTGGCGGCACAGCGGCTGGAGGGGCTCACCCCTACCCCGCTGGCGATCGCCTTGATGGAGCAGGTCGCCGCCGGTGATCTGTCCAGTGCTGCTGCGGTGGAAAAGCTCCTGGAGCACTACCGGGCATGACCCTCCCGAGCGGACCGAGGTCTGCTGGCAGGCCGGGTGACCCTTATGTTGATCCCGCCAGTGGAGTACTGCGCAACAACCTTGGCATTACCGATCCGAAGCTGATGGCACGGGCCGAGGCCGACGTGGCGTTGCTTCGTTATTTCGAGGTCGCTGTCGGGATCGTCCGGATCGAAGGGCGCTACGACCTGGCGCACCTGCAAGGGTTCCACCGGCACCTGTTCGGCGATGTGTATCCGTGGGCCGGGCAGATCCGTACCGTGGGCATCGCCAAGCAGGACGTGTTCTGCCTGCCCCAGTTCATCGAGGGATACGCCGCCGCGGTGTTCTCCAACCTGGCCGCCGACAACTGGCTGCGTGGAACCGACCACAGAGGCTTCGTCTCTGGGCTGGCACTGTACTTCTCCGAGATCAACGCTTTGCACCCGTTCCGAGAGGGCAACGGCCGCACGCAGCGAGCCTTCCTCAGCCAGCTCGCTGCCGACGCCGGCTTCCACATCGCCTGGTCCCGTCTGGACCCCCAGGACAACCTCGCGATCAGCGTGGCGGGGTTCCACGGCGATGTGCAGACGGTCGCCGTCGTGCTCGGCCCTCTGGTAGCGGTCAACCGCGGCCTTGAGCCGTGGGCTCACGATCTGCTGGTCGGCTCCCCCGATCCGAGTCTCATTCCCCCGGCCACCGCAGCCAGAGCCAGGTCGGTGTCCGCACCGGTCCAGCAGGCAAGCGCCACTCCCCCGCCCAAGCCGCCGCGCCGTCGCACCTCGGGCAAGCCCCGGCGACGTTGCCGGTGAGCTCGCCCGCAGCGGGTGCATGTCGGCGAGTTCGACCAGGCGCGAAGGGCATGTTCTCACCGCCTGAAGTTCGAAACCACGCGGTACCGCGCACACGAGTCAACGCGGACCACAAGTCCCGCGTTCATGGCCCAGCTACATCGGTCGCGGGAGAAAGTGACCGACATGCCAGCTGCAGTGCCAGCTGGTCGGTCTTCTTGAGAGGGGTGGTCAGGAGGTGCTCGATACGGGCGATACGCTCTGCGACGGTGTTTCGATGCACGCAGATTGCCTTGGCGGTCTGGGTCGGTGAGCAGCTGTTGCCCAGATAGGCGGTGAGGGTGAGCAGAAGCGCGGCGGAGTCGGGCGCCTTCAGCACCGGTGCCAGCAGTTGTTGGGCGTAGGCGCGGAAGGCGGGTTCGCCGTACACCTGGGCCAGCAGGTGATGGGCTCCCAGGTCACCGACGAAGCTCACCGCGCCCGGTTGGCCGGTGGTGGCGATCGCGCGGGCGGCGCGCTGTGCCTGGTGAACCGTTTCGGGAATGGCGCTGGGCCCGGCGGCCGGCTGGCCGACGCCGCCGACCAACGGTGTGTGCCCGGCGGCGTTGTAGTAGCAGATGCAGCGACGCAGCTGGTCGACCAGGTGGTCGATGTCGGCGGATGTGGATCGGGTGGCGGAGGTTTTCCACAGCGACCAGCCGTCGGCGCGGGTGATCAGCGCGGTGTCCAGTTCCTCGGTGGCCAATGCTCTGGTCAGGGTGGCGGTGGCCTGGCCATTGCTGTCAGGCAGGGAGTCACGGTGCCAGGTGAGATGAAGTCCCACGTGCCAGCCGTCCAAGGCGACACCCAGGGTGGCGGCCTGCGCAGCGAGGGGTTCGGGGACGCCTTGACGGGGGTCGAGCTGGAGCAGCTCGGTGAACATGCCGTGCAGCCGGGTCCGGTCGCGCTCGGCGGCGAGCCGCTGGCGGGCGAGCCAGGCGGCCACTGCCAGGGTGGCGACCTGGAGCAGCGTACGGGCGGTGTCCTGCCATGCCGGTCCCCCGTGAGCGGCTTCGCAGGCCAGCCACATCTGGCCGTCCGCGCCGTGGATGGGTAAGGCGGCCAGGACATGAGAGGGAACGCTGTCGATGATGGCGCCGGAGGACCAGTCGATCGTTTCGGGCCGCAGGTGAAGCAGGCCACCGGCGATCACGGCGCCGTCGGCCGCGACCAGCGCGACGCTTGCGTGCAGCACGCCGCCGACGATGGACAAGATGCGGTCGATGCTGTCGGCTGTGGTCAGCTTGCGCGCGGCGATGCCCAGGACCCGTGCGTAGGCCAGTTCGGGTTGCTGGGCCACGGCCATGACATGCGCGGCGACGGCGGCCGGTGAGGGGCCCTGCACGGCGACCACCGGGAGGTTCAACCGGTCGGCCAGGCGGATGATGGACTGGGGGGGGTCTTCCAGATTCCCCACCACGATCAGCATGCGACCGCCGCGGTGGTGGACGCGCAGCAGCACCTGTTCCACCAGGTGCTGACGGCTCAGGCCTCTGGTGGTGCTGATGTCCATGACGGCGACCGCCCCGGAGGGAAGCCGGTTCAGCTCATCGGTTGAGACCAGCGCCGCGTCGCGGATGACGTGGGTGAGCCCGTCTGCTCCGCCGATGAGCCGGTGGCCGGTGAGGACGGCGTCGTTGAGCAGGTCGCGAACGGTCACCGCAGCCATGCGATGGGCCCGCCGAGGTCTTCATCCAGCAGTGTCAGGCCGAAGGCCGGGGGGGACACCAGATCGCGGGCCTGGGGCAGGGTCCAGTGCACCGGAGCGGGGAGCTTGAGCACATCGACTTCCCGGCCCGGGGCGATGTGTTCGGCGGAGATGGGCTGCCAGGTGAGGGCGTCCAGCACGCAGATGATGTCGGGGACCGCGGCCACGACCCGCCCGTCATCGATGGCCAGGCGATACTCCTCACCGACTTCCACGCGCAGCGTCCGCCGGGAATCGCGACGGTGTTCGATGGTCACCGTGCCCCCGGTGCGGGGGCGGGCATGGCGCAGCACCTGCAAGATGCCGCCGGAGAACAGCAGTTCGGCGTCGAATTCGGCTTGCATCGCGGCGCGTTCGCTTCGATGGCGCTGGGCGGCGCGCAGCAGGCGGCCCAGGGCCAGCGCGCCCCTGATGGAGCCGGTGATGGCATGGCGGGCCGCTTGGGCGGCTTGCATGGGGTAGATGGCGGTGGCCGCCCATCCCCCCAGGGAGGGCATGGCGGCGCGCAGCATGCGTTCGGCATCACCGTTGTCGCGTGACTGGGCGATGACCATGTGGTTGCCCAGGGGGTCGGCGAGCACCGCGGGGGTGGCGCTGAGGCCGGCGGCGTTGAACGTCACCTGGTCGATGCGGGGGAACGCGCGGCCCATGCCGTCGGCGTCGATGAGCGGCAGCCCGGTCCACGCGGCGGCCGCGACGGCGAACAGCGCGTTGGCGCCACCGACTTCGAACCCCATCAGCGCACTGACCGGTGTCCCGAGCGTCTGTCCCAGCGTCGTCACGGCGTGCTGGAATTCATGACCGGCCGGGAGCCGCTCGCTCAGCAGGGTGATCGACCCGGTGGCGGCGATCGGCGCCACCATTGCGCGGGGAAAGAGTTCCATCGCCTCGATCAGGTGGACCGGGCCCAGCCGGGTCAGGGTGTGCTGGAGCATCAGGGCCACCGTGGCGGTGTCGCCTCCACCGCCTGATCCCAGCAAGGTGGCTCCGGCGGCCAGGTCGGCGACGTCGTCGGAGTCGATCTTCATAACCGGCCGCGCCGGACGGGATGGGAGACATCACGGGCCGGGTCGGGTCTGCGGGTGGGGCGGAGGCGCTCATCCACGTGTGTCTCCTGGCGAATATGAGGCTGGGGGATATATCCACCACCGGTGAGTTCGTATATGTTGCGCCTGTTACACAACGCGTGTCAACATCGCTTCTGGCGGTTTGTTGCCGGGAAGGTCGAGTGCGGAATGCGTGAGTTTCTTCCTCAGCTCCCGACCTTTGCCGAGCGTCTTGAGTACCTGTTCAAATCCCGGCGGCGACCCAACGGTGAGGAGTGGGGTGTCCGGGAGACCGAGCGGGCGATCAAAGCGAGCGGCGCAAAAATCGACCACACGACGATCTCCGATCTGAGAAGCGGCGCGAGTTCCAACCCCACGCTGCGCAACCTGGTTGCCCTCGCCCAGTTCTTCGGGGTCAGCCGTGGGTGGCTGGCGGGAGACGATCCACACGAGCAGTGGTGGGATGCGACCAGTGTTCCCCTGTCGTTCGAGGAAACCGCCGACCTGGAGTCGCGTGCGGCATCGATCCGGATCTACGCGCCACTGTCGGTGCCGGGTTTGCTGCAGATCGAGGAGTATGCGCGCGCCGTCTGCCAGTGGATCTGTACCCCTGGTGAGGTCGAGGACTCGGTGCAGGCCATCCTTGCCCGGCAAGAGATCCTCGACCGCCAGCTTCCGCCGCATCTATGGCTGGTGCTGGACGAAGGGGCCCTGCTGCGGGCACCGGCCGGCGTCGACGCCCAGGTGGGCCAGATCGATGCGTTGATCTGCGCGACCAAGCTGCCCCGGATCACCGTGCAGGTTGTCCCGTTCTCCCGTACGGGCCGGCTTCCCGAACGCGGGTCGTTCAGCCTGCTGCGATTTCCCCAGGACGAGCCGGATGTGGCGGTGGTCCGCCAGGCCAACATGATGGACGAACTGGTGACATCGCCACGTGAGACCGGCAGGTATCACGAGGCGCATACCCAACTCGCTGTGAACGCTCTGGACCCGACGACCTCTCGTGAGGTGCTTATCCGGCTCCGCCATCAGGTCGCGGTCGATACCTGGCAATGAGACAGCCGTTCACGCGCTGCCGGGGGCGTCACGCCGTTCGCACACCAGCCACTACAAGGAGTGTGGAATGCAGCAGGACCGGGCCGATGGCGTCCGCGCTGACGTGCCGAACCCCGCACGGATCTACGACTACGTCCTGGGTGGGAAGAACAACTTCCCCGTTGACCGGCAAGCAGCCGAGTACCTGACCCAGACCAGCCCTCATATCCGGGGCGCGATGCGGGAGAACCGGCATTTCCTGCGGCGCGTGGTGCAGTACTTGGCCGGCGAGGTGGGCATCGGGCAGTTCCTCGACATCGGGGCCGGCCTGCCCACGGCCGGTAACGTGCATGAGGTCGCCCAGCGGGCGCGGGTGGTGTACGTCGACAACGACCCGGTCGTGTTGACGCACGCACGCGCCTTGCTCGAGGATTCCGACCTTGTGCGGGTCGTGAGCGGGGACGCGCGTAAACCCCGCGACATCCTGAACAACCCCATCGTGCGCACGTTCCTGGACTGGCAGGAACCTGTTGCGGTGCTCATGATCGGCCTGCTGCACTTCATCCCCGACCAGGACGACCCCGCCGGCATCGTGCGCGTGTTCCGCGACGCCATGCCACCTGGAAGTCACCTCGCGATCAGCCACGCCACCGTCGACGGCTACGACCGCAGCCTGTGGCGGCCGGTGCGTAAGGTCTACGACCGGGCGTCGAACTCCACCACACTGCGCACCTACACACAGATCGCAGAGTACTTCGACGGGTTCGACCTGCTGCCCGCAGCCGAAGGACAGCCACAGGGGGTGGTGTTCATCCCCCGGTGGCGGCCTGAGGGCCCCCGGGAGGACATCACTGCGGAGAACACCGGCATCTACGGCGGAGTCGGGGTTTTGAAAAGGAGATGACCGGCCTGCGATGAAGGATCATCGCGTCCGCTACACGCTGGCCACCAAGCTCGTCAACGAGCTCGTCGAAGCGGCCGATGACAAGCAGCTAACCAAGACAATCGCCCGCTACGGCCGCGTCGACCTGCTCTGCATCGACGAACTCGGCTACATGGAGCTCGACCGCCGCGGCGCCGAACGGCTCTTCCAGGTGCTGACCGAACGCGAGGAAAAGGCCAGCGTCGCGATCGCTTCCAATGAGAGCTTCGGCGGCTGGACCAAGACCTTCACCGACCCCCGCCTCTGCGTGGCCATCGTTGACCGGCTCACCTTCGGCGGCAACATCATCGAAACCGGCATCAAGTCCTACCGCCTGGCGCACACCCAGGCGCGTCACGACCACAGCGCGGCAAGGTGACGCTCGCTCACGCCGCCTTGCCGCCGCTCGATCCCCTTCTCTAGTGGAGCAACTATGACCGTTTCCCACCGTCCTGGTGACCCTCACGGCAACGATGACATGGAGATCACCATCAGGCTGACCGCTTCCGAAGCCCACAGCATCGGCAGGGACGCCCTCCTCATGGCGGAAATCCTCGATAGCTGTTTGTGGGCCATGGCCATGCTCCGCACGGGTGCGAACTCGCGTGACGCTGGCTCTCCCGCACCGACGGTCGGCGATTGGGCAGCGGCACTGCGTGGCCTGGACCGGCTTGCGCCTCGGCTGCGGGGAACCCGCGACGCTGTCGTCCGGGCTTACTTGGCCTTCGGAGGCAGCACACAGCGACTGGCTGATGTCATGGCCGTCCCGCTATCAGAGATCCAGAACGAGACCGAACGCATGATGGCAAAGCCCCCCGACGTCTGGGAGGAGTGGGCGACCACACCCCGCCCCGAATAGCTGCTCATCGCTGGCTCGCCATCCCACCGCAGAGGGTCAGGCAGTCGGGTTCCGTGACGTACTCGGGGGTGGGCAGGCGCGGCCCGGTGGGGCGATCGGGGGTGTCCATGCGGGGCGGGAAGTCCTTCCAGTCGTGGGAATCCGGAAGGTAGGACACGGCCGGGGTTTACGTCTCGCTTCCATTCGTGCAGTTCACGACGGCTTAGAAGGCTGGCAATGCCCAAACGGGGGCGGGGCGGGCAAACACCGCCCGGATGTCGTAGCCCCGTTGGGTCTCACCTTTCGCCCGCCTAGGGCATGCTGATACGACCCTGTGCGGAAGCGAGGACATCCCCCACCATGGCGTTGAATTTCGACATCAGCAAAGCCCCGTCACGCCCATCTGAGCTGGTGGCTTTGGCCGATGCGGTGTTCGATGCCAGCGACGCCGATGAGAGCGTGTGGCTGGAGTGGAAATCGACGCTTGACCTGAAGAAGAAGCAGGGCTGGTGGCATCTCGCTCGAGCGATTATCGGGTTCGCCAACCGCATGCCCGACGTGGCGGCCCGCTTCGCTGAGGGACGGGCGTATCTGGTGGTCGGTGTCTCCCCAGGAGTGCTGCCTGGCATGCCCTCGATCGATGTGGTGGATCTGGACCAGGGGCTGACCCCATACCTCGGCAAGGAGGAGCCGCCGCGTTGGCGGGCGACTTATGTCCCGCTCACACGCGGAGACGTGACTGCTCAGGTACTGATCGTCGACGTCGACCCGCCTCGATGGGGCGACCCGATCTACTGCATGCACAAGGAGTCCGAAGGCGTCCGAGACGGGGACATCTTCGTGCGAGTCAACGGCGCGACACGGCCGCCCAGGAGCCACGAACTGAAAGCTCTGTGCGATCGATTGAAGCGAGGCGCCCAGGAGATTCAAGTCGAGTTGCGCGTCGCAGCCGGCGCTCCTATACGCCCGATTGACACCAGCTCGGAGGCCGTTGACAACTGGCTAGCCGGCAGGCGCCGTGATGCCATGGCATCGCTCGTCTCCTGGGAAGAGAAGCAAGCCGCTAGCCGTTCCCCCAGGTCCTACAGTTCCTTCGACTTCGGGGAGCTGGTCGACCGCCCGAGCGTATTCTCGGCGATTGACCAGGCCATGACTAAGCCCGAGACCCGCACGCCGGAGGAGTACCGTCAACAGGTCGAGGCGTACGTACGGGCATGCGCTCAGCACTGGCCGGGCCTAATAGTGGCTGGCGCGGCTGCTCACATCGCTCCGCTCGATCTGGAGCTGGTCAACGCGTTGCCGGCCAACCTCGCCGAGGTGGAAGTTGAGCTCTATATTCCCGGGGACGTGCACAGCGTTCGTCCCCGCCCGGCGCAGGCGCAGGTGGCCAACGAGCCGTTTGTGGACCTGCCCCGTCGACCGCTACCGTACGGGCCTCGGAAAGAGTCGATCATTCCCCACGTGCCGGGCCTCAACGTGTCTCGGCCTTTCCTGACGCCGCCTCGGGTGAGCAGGCCTCGGCCGCGGATCGACAACGGCGGTTCCACCAGGATCACCTTCCCGGCGGTGCACCTGCGCCCTCATCAGCGGCTGCGTTTGGATTCCATCGTTGTCGTGGTGCAATCGCCTGCGCCGTCCACCCTGGTCGGCCGCTGGCAAGCCACGTCGACAAGCATGGACGGCACCTTAACTGGCGATTTGACCATCAGCGTCTCCGACGATCCGGTGCCTCTAGGCGTGATTCTCAGCAAGCCCGTCACCTGGCGCTAGCAGACCCCCGCGCCCAGCCGACACGCGGAACGAGAACCCCAGCAAGTTACCTGCGGGTACGGGTGCGAACTGCGGTTTCGCACTCCCGCCATTGTTCGGCGCTCAGGGGCGCAGCCGCCGCGGCTCGGGCAGGCTCAGCCGGTCGACGGCTTCGCGGCGTCGCTGTTCCGGGCGCCGGTCGTAGCGGGCGGTCGTGGTCGGTGACTCGTGCCCGACGATGGCTTGGGCGGTGGCCAGGTCGACGCCAGCCACAGCTCAGGCAATCCCGCTGCCCCTGTTCGGACACGCCTTCGTTCACGCCGGGGCAGACCTCCCCGCAGCGTTGAGTTTCGGGGCGGGGCAGCCCCTGGGGATCGTGGCCTGCTATCGGCTGTCGTTTGACCGAGCCCTCATCGTCACCGACTCCTTCAGCGTGATCGCACGGGACACCCGTCAGCGCAGAGTGACCGTGGTCGGTAACGTGGCGAATCCGTACACGTTGGGGTTGTGCGCCCGGGTGGCGGCGGCCATGTCGATGTGGAACTCGGGGGTCAGCCTTCTGACGAGTTCCTCCAGGATGATTCGCGCCTCCATGCGGGCCAGGCTGGCGCCCAGGCAGAAGTGCGGGCCCACGATGAACGGGATCGCCGCCGTGGTGTCGCGGCCGATGTCGAAGCGGTCTGGGTGGGCGAAGACCCGCGGGTCGCGGTTGGCCGAGCCGATGAGCAGCAGCATCCGTGACCCGGCCGGCACGGTGAGGTCATGCAGGTTGATGTCGGCGGTGAGCAGGCGGGCGGCCATCTGCCCGGGGCTGTTGTAGCGCAGGGTCTCCTCGACCCACCCGGTGATGTTGCCGTTCCATGCCGCGTCCCGCTGCTTGGGATTACGCCACGCGGCGCACCAGGCGTTGCCGAGGAGTTTGGTGGTGGTCTCGTTCCCGGCGATGCCGAGCAGCATGAGTACCGGGACGATGTCGTGGACCTGCAGGCGGGCGCCATCGACCTCGGCGGCGATCAGGGCGCTGGTGAGGTCGTCGGTGGGGTTGGCGCGACGGGTTATCACCAGGTCGGTGTAGTAACCGGCGAGCGCGTTGTTGGCCTGGCGCATCGTCTGTGGGATGCCGGTGTCGCCGACGCCGCGGGCGATGACCTGTTCTGACCAGGTGCGCAGCTGGGGTCTGTCGGCGGGCGGTACACCGATCATCGTGGAGATCACATCGATGGGGACTTTGCTGGCGAAGTCGATGAAGTCGAACGTGGGGCCGCCGGCGAGCGCGGTGTCCAGGTGGGCGGCGGCGAGTTCCCGGATGGTGGGTTCCATCTCCCGGACCCGGCGCGGGGTGAATCCCGCTGACACCAGGGCGCGCATCTGGGTGTGGCGTGGCGGGTCCATCGCGACGAACGAGGCGTACTTGTGCGCGTTGGGGCTCCATTGCTCCAGGGTGGGGCCGTGTGAGCTGGAGAACAGGTCAGTGTCGCGGAACGCCGCGGCGACGTCGGCGTGCCGCGACAGCGCCCAGAAGTCCAGCTCGTCATTGCGGTAGAGCGGCGCTTTGTCCCGGAGCTGCTGGTATATCGGCCAAGGGTCGGTGTGTAAGGCATGGTCGTAGGGGTCGAAAGAAGTCACGGTGCCCTTCCCCGGTCGGTCGCAGTGGCGCCCATCCGCGCCACCGCCAGCTAATCAGCCGCTCCGGTCACCCGACCAGATGGGAGATCAACATGCCTGGCGTGCAGGGGCCAGCGGTGCTTGGTGTGGTGCTCCGCCAAGGGGCGGCGGTTGGGTCAGCTGTCGAACAGGGGTCAGCGGGTGCCCGGGTGGGCGCGAAGGCCTGCCGGCGTTACCGCCTCCAAACCGGTGCCGGGGTCATGCTCGCCGGTCGGTGCAAGGGTGACGGCGAGCTGTTCCAGGGGGGTGTAGGGCTCGGTCAGGCCGAACGCCGCCGGGCCGAAGCAGTCCAGAGCTGCGGGGGTGCGCATCAGGTCGGGGGTGGAGATGGCGAAGATGCTGAGCCGCTGACCGTAGCGCAGCGCTTCGGTGGTGACCGGCGCTCCGGTCTCGGAGTTCAGGGTGCAGATCAGGTCCGGCACGATCGCGGCCACCTGCCCGTTGCGGTGGGCGATGAGGTGCTCGTTCTGGAAGGTCAGCGTCATCTGCTCACCTTGGTCGTCGAGGGTCACGGTGCCGCGGGCGAAGCCGGCGACGGTGCGTCGATCCACATCGACGACCTTGCCGGCGAACAGCAGCAGGCCGTGGCTGTAGATGGTGTCCGCCAGCGCCGCGGTCAGCGCCTGGAAGGGGTCGTAATGGCGCAGGCGGGCCTGACGTAGCGCCGCGCCGATCTTCATGGCCAGGGTGAGGGTGCCGGGAATGGAGGTGCGTCGCACGGTGGCGGCGTCCATGGGGTAGTCGCAGATGTAGGCGGCTCCGCCCATCTCGATGGTCATCGCGCGGGCACGGCGTTCCATCCGGATGTTGTCGCTGCCGGTGTCGATGAGGCAGACGTCTCCGTGGTCGGAGGCGATGGCCATGGGCGAGCCGGACACACCGTGGACGTTCCAGGTTTCCATCTGCAGTTCGGGAAAGGCCCTGCCCATGCCGTCGGCGTCCACGATGGGCAGATCGAGCTGGGCGCCGAGCAGCAGGGGGATCATGGAGTTCAGCCCGCCGCTCTCGGTGGGCATGGTGGCGGCGGCGGTGCGGCCCAGGTGTTTCTCCAGTGCCCGTAACGCGGTGATGTTGCCGCGCCCCGAGGGCAGTTTCTCGATGAACACCGTGGGTGCGCCCATCATGGCCGAGGGCAGCACCAGCGCGTCGTCGGGCAGCTCGTCGATGCCGATGATGTGCACCTTGCGCCCGGCGCGCAGCTGGTGCAGGACCAGTTGGTGCCCGATGTGGGGGTCGCCCCCGCCGCCGGTGCCCAGCACCGCGGCCCCCTCGGCCAGATCGCGCAGCCCTTGCTGGGTCAGGGTGATCGCCATGTCACGGTCCTTCCTGGCGGCTGGGGGCGGGGTCGTGGACAAGGTGAAGGTCCCCCACGGCGCGGACCCGGACGCGGACCGCGTTGCCGGGCAGGTAGGGGACGTGCACCTCTTCCATCTCGGCGATCTCGACGCTACCGGCGGCGGCGCCGGCGGCGTAGGCGCGGTCGATGGCCTCCAACCGTGCCTCGTGCAGCACCTCGTCGCGGGTGTGCGCGGCGGTGATGGCATACAGCCGATCGACCTCTCCCCCGATCTGCCCGATCGCGGCGCCGATGGCGTTGGCCACCGCGTGGTGCTCGGGCCGGTGGAGCGATGCTCCGCTGGGCAGCACCTGGGGCATCAGGACGCTGCCGCCGCCCACGACAATGACCGGCAGCGGCGTTGGGGAGGTACGCATCTGCTCGACACGGTCGGCCACCTGGGCGGCCATCGCGGTGATGCCGCGCCTGACCAGGCGCCGGTCCAGATGAGCGACCAGGCCGCGGTCACCGATGTCGGCAAGGCCCGCGGCGACGGCCAGGTCGGTGGCGGTCAGCACCGCACCGCCGAACACCAAGGCTTGGCTGGTCAGCTGGTATCCCACGCTGTCGGGCCCGATCTGCAGGGTCGGGCTCTGCACGACGCGGCTTCCCCCACCCAGTCCGACGCTGAGGATGTCGGGCATGCGGAAGTTGGTCCGTACCCCGCCGATATCGACCTCGCCGGTCGCCTGGCGCGGGTAGCCGGCGCTGAGCACGCCCACATCGGTGGTCGTCCCACCGATGTCGACCACCGCGCAGTCGCTCTGCTCGGCCAAGAACGCCGCGCCGCGCATGGAGTTGGTCGGCCCGGAGGCGAAGGTGCGCACCGGGTACCGGCGGGTGTACTGGGCGTCCATCAAGGTGCCGTCATTTTGTGACAGGTACAACGGCGCGTGCACTCCCACCGCGGCCAGGGCGGCGGTGAACGCTTCGACGATCTCCTCGGCCAGATCCCGCAGGCAGGCGTTGATGATCGTGGCGTTCTCCCGTTCCAGCAGCCCGATCCGGCCGATCTCGTGCGACATGCTCAGGTGCAGCTGCGGCAGCTGGGCCAGCAGCAACGCGGCGGCGTGTTCTTCGAACTCCTGGCTGACCGGGGAGAACACCGAAGAGATGGCCACGGTGGCGATGTCGTGCCGGTGCAGATGCTCGGCCACCTGCTCCAGCTCGGCCGGGATGAGCGGGGAGATGGGCCGCCCATCGAACTCCACCCCGCCATGGCACATGTGGATGCTCGGCTGGATCGCGTTGATCAGCCGGTCGGGCCAGCCGACGGTGGGCGGCAACGCGGCGGTGGCGGGCAGCGCCAGCCGTACCACGGCGGTGCGGGCCAGGCCGCGGCCGGTCACCAGCGCGTTGGTGAAGTGGGTGGTTCCGATCATGACCGCGTCGATCTGGTCGTGGCCGGCACCGCAGGAGGTCAGCAGCTGCCGCAAGGCGGTGACGATGCCGGTGGTGACATCACCGGTGGTGGGGGTTTTGACGGTGGCGACCACGGTGGCCTTGTTCATCAGGACGGCATCTGTGTGGGTACCGCCCACATCGATCCCTACACGCAAGAGCAGCACTCCTCAATCGGCGAAGACAAGGGCTCACGCGACACCCCGAGCTTGGGCAGGGTCTGGTCGTACGTACAGCGCGAGCTTGGGCAAGGACGTGGTCATGCCGCAGGGACCGACGACTTCTCCGCGGCGGGGACCAGACCGATCTTGGCTGCCAGCGTGTAGGCGACGAACGCCACCACCAGGGCGTTGAGCGCCGGAACGCCCCAGGTGACGTACTTGCCGACCAGCGCGGCCGCGACCCATACGATCAGGGCGGCCGGCACGACCGCGGGGGCGGTGGGCGGAAGCACGCCGGTCGCTCGGGAGGCCTCCAGCGCGGGCCGCCAGCGGCGGACCAGGTAGTACTCCGCCACCATGATCCCGGCGACCGGTGGGATCGCGACGCCCAGCAGCACCAAAAAGTCGATCAGATGGTCCAGGATGCCGGCGGCCGCCAGTGTGGTTCCGATGACTCCAAGCACCACGGTGACCACCGGTCGGCCGACCCGCACGCCGAACGCGGTCTGCAGCGCGTTGGTCATGCCCAGGCTGGCCGAGTACAGGTTCCAATCGTTGATCTTCAGGGTCGCGGTGACCAGGACCAGCGTACCCACCGCACCTGAGGTCGTGGTGACGATCGCTATCACATCACCGGTGCGCAGCGCGTGCGCCAGCAGCACGCCCACCAGGGCAATCAGGTATTCACCCAAGGTGATGCCAAGCACGGTCTGCTTGACCACATCGGCGACGCTGCGGTTCATCCGGCACATGTCGGGCGAGATGACCGCACCCACGATGAATCCGCCGGCCACCAAGGTCGTCGCCTGGGCCAGATCGAGCGGCGGTCCCGCGGGGGCCGAGGCGATCAGTGCGCTGAGGGACTGCTTGGACAGCTCCACGCTGATGGCCCAGCCGGCCAGCAGGAGAAACGCCGGGACGGTGATCCAGGCGACCCAGGCCATTCCCTTGAATCCGTGGACGACCACGACGGTGACCAGCAGTCCCGCCAGGACCGACCACAACCATAATGGAGGCCCGCCCAGCAAGGTGGACAACCCGGAGGCCAAAACAGCCGATTGCACGCCGAACCAGCCCAGCAGCGCGATGGCGATCACCACACCGACGATCCCGGCACCGTAGCGGCCGAAGCCCGCCCATCGGGCCAGCACCGTGGTGGACAGCCCTTCCCGCATCCCGGCGATGCCGATGGCGATCGCGACGACCTCCAAGATCACCGCGCCCAGCGTGATGGCCAGCACCGCGTCCCAAAAGCGCATGCCCATGCCCAAGGTCGCGCCCAGCAGGAACTGTGACAGCGCGCTGAGCATGCCGAACCGTTGTACCGCCACGGTCCACCAGCCATAGCGAGCCGACGGCGGCACCCGTTCCAGGGCGTAGTCGTCATGTGCCAGCTGCACGCCCTGTGACACCTTGACCGCTGAACCAGACATCCGCTGTCTCCTTGATGATCAGTCGGGATCTGCACATGACGGTAAGGGCGCGACCCATCGTTTGGAATAGGCGAAATGCACGGCAACCAGCGCGCTATTGGGCCGTTAGCCCATACGGTTGAAGTTTCAACCCAGCGGAAGCCTCCTGAGGCCCATGAACCCCATCATTTACCCCTGAACCGCAGTGACCTGCGTCGATGCTCCGGTGGCATACCTCGGCCACCATGCGATGTCGAGGCGTGTCAGCCCCAACGCAGGCACAACTGTCCACCCAGCGCCAGACCGCGCATCCGACCGCCGCTGGCGGAGTGCGATCAGCATTCCGAATGGCTTTTGTGCGTGCATTATGTCCGTTCCAATACCGAGGCAGATCGGTCAGCATTCTCCCTACACAAAATCTGTCTCTGCAATCCCATATATCGGCTCAGATGCCAGCCGTGGCGGTGAATGAAGCGCCCCCACTCACAAAGGACGACGACATGACGATCCTCATCTGTTTGCTGCACCCCGGTCGCACGTGGAAATCGTCGGCCTGGCGCCTTTCCCCGCACCCATGGCCGGGGACCATCACCGCGTCCTCCCACAACGTGGGTTCCCGGCAGGACGGTCAGTTACCACCCCGCAAAGGATGGCCGAGATGACCGGCTGGGTGGAGGTTCCCGACATACGAACCCCACGACAGCCGCCACAACAACCAGGGCCCTTGGTCATCAACGGGCAGCCGATGCACGGGATATACCGCCGGCCGACCGCTGAGGGAGGCGCCCAGGGCCTGGCGGCCTACAACGGGCACCAGATCTGGACCTGGCCGGAGCTTCATATCCCCCACGCCGCGTGCCCACCGCTGTGCAGTCCATGGAATCGGATATTCGCCGAGCCTGCCGACTCCGATATCGGCCGCGCGCTGAGCACCGCCGGCGCTGACACCCCGGACTGGCACGCACGCTCGGCATACGCGGTCCTGCGGGGCGAACTGGCCTACGCCGAGGCTCATGTCTCCATCCCGCAGATGTTGTCACTGTGCACCGAAATCGGCCGCAGCCACCTGTGCTTGGCGTGCGGATTCCACAGCGCCGACCACGCCGGCCTGGCCTCGTTGCGCGTGGCGCGCGATCAGACCTTCGGCGAGTTATGGGACCTTCCCACGCTGATCAAAATGTATGAGCAGGTTCTGCCACCGTGCCTGGCCGAACGCCAAAGCCGTGCGCTCAGCCAACACGCGAACCTGCGCATCTCCTGTTACGCATACCACCCACGGCTACTGGCCGAGGTCGAACTCTCGGTTCTTGGACTGGTGATCGGCGACACCCCCTGGCACATCGCGCATGAGTTACTGCAGCTGGCACAGCTAGATGTCGGAGGGCCGACCACGCGCATGGGCCAGGATTTGCGCGTATGCCGCAGCGGGTGAGCCAGCCATACCTCTCCCCCGTTGTTCGCGACAGCACCAATGCATTGGAGCACACGATGACCACATCCAGTGGCCGCCGGGGCCGGCACGCGCGACCCGATCCCTACGCCGATTCGTGGCCGACGGCACCCGAACGCGGCCGGCTCGAACAAGGCGGACCGCTGCCACTCTCGGCGCCGATCCCGGCCCAGCAGGTTGCGACGTTCGACGAAACGATGGCGGAGACGGGTCGTGGGGCGGTAAGGAGGGCGGCGTCGCTTCCCGGTGAGGTGGCGGATCTGCGGGGTCACCTCGCCGCTGCGGCCAGGCTGTCTCCGGATGATATTGCGACGGCACAGATACCGGCCGTGGACGGCCAGGCTCCGGCGCGGTTACCCCCAGATGTGGTGTTGGCGATCCACCGGGTTCGTCGTGCGGCACTACGGCTGATGCAGGAGATCGACACCCGAATGGATGATGCCGCAACCCGGTAAGGCACGTAGGCCTGTAACCGCCGTTGACCAGGCCTT
>NZ_BAAAZR010000015.1:0-1875 GCF_039537005.1 Sphaerisporangium flaviroseum
CGTGGCCATCGCCGCGGCCCTCATTTGCTACCGCCGATTCTCCAAATGAGTCACCGTCTAAGGCCGGTGTGCGATGGCGTCTCACCCCACCGGCACAGCGGTGAGGAAGAAAGCGATCGACAGGGCGGAGCCCGTCATGAGCCCGTACAGCAGCGGCGTCCTCGGCCACGGCCGGTAGTCGTCGTCGTTCTGGCCTTTGACCCGGGCCACGGACACCATGACCGCCGTCAATACCGGCAGTAGGAAACCCCATCCGATCATCTGGTCCGGCCATGCGCCGCGGTGCGCGTCCTTCGTCCCGGCCATCCACAAGCCGGCCATCACGGCCTCCATCACGGACAGCGCGACGGCGGTCATGATCAGCCAGAAGGTCCAAGGTGACGGTCGGCGCACGGCCCCCTCCGATGGACCCCGGACCCGGCGCCTCCGCCCGGCGCGGAGCGAGTGTCCGGTCACGAGGTCCCTATCATGCGAACGTGCCGTGCCGGGGCCTGGTTCCCGAGCCCGGCCGGGACGGGCCGCGCGGGTTTTCGGCGGCGGGAAAACGAGAAACGCGATTGACGAAACACCAGCTCGTGGTCGATCACCACGCTGGGATCGTCCAGCAGGGCGGCCGATACATGCATCCTGAGGGCTACGGAACTCGTCGGCCGCGTCCGCCAACTCAAGGTACACGGCCATGAAGAGCAAGCAATCCAGCTCGTCCAGGACGAACTCGCCATGCCGCCCAAGGTGGCCCGCTCCTGGGTGAAGTCCGTCTAGGCCCTGTTTCGAAGTCGGCTGACGGCCGGCGTGTAGGGCCGAGGACAGGCAGAGAGTTTCCGGTCACCAATCAAGACACGGTTTAAATGGGCGGCTCGCCGATGGGGCCCAGGGAGGCCCTGCCACGGGGCACCCACGGCGGCCCCGCCCGAGTGGCTGCCGTTCGATCTCAGCAGCACCTTTCCAGGAGGACGGCGAATGACCGCTCAACATGACCAGCAGGAACCGGCCACCGCAGCCGCCCAGGCCCTGTGGAGACTGCGCCTGAAGATCGCCGGATTCCTCCTGCAGGTCGATGACGCGGTGGCGGGCAGACTCTCGGCCGAACACGGCGCGGAATGCCCGGTACATGGTCCGGCGATGCGACGGCCGCCCGCGCGGCGCTGGCCGTGGGCTCCGGTGGCCGCTCACCTGGGCCTGCCGCGCGGGCGTCTCGCTGGCCCGCCCGGACGGACTCGGCGCGATGGTCGCGGGCACCGTACGGCGGGGGCCGCGCTGGCCATGACCGCGCTCGTGCTCGCCGGAGGAAGCAGGCTGTCCCCTCTCATCTGGGGCTTCCCCGTGGCCGTCCTCGCGGGACTGCTCGCGGCCTGGGCCCTGCGGCGCAGGGCCGTGCGGCGGCTGGGCGGGATCACCGGGGACGTGCTCGGCGCGCTCGTCGAGATCGCCACGGCCGCCGCGCTGGTGACGTGCGCGGTGGCCGTGGGCTGAGGCCGGTCAGGCGGCGGCCGGGGCGGGCCGGCGGACCGGCCGGAGCTTGAACAGCACGGCGGAGACCACGGCCAGCAGCGCTGAGCCGACCAGCCCGGTGATCCCGGCGACGACGAGGTTGGGCGGGGCGGCCGCGTCACCGACCAGCAGGACGAGGCCCACCGACGCGTTCAGCGCGCCGTGGCCGACGACCGCGGGCCAGGCGCTGCCGGAGTAGAGCCGCAGCCAGCCGAGCAGGCATCCGTAGGCCACGCAGAAGACGACGAACATGGGCGCCGCCCACGCGCCGAGCTCGGGGTAGTTGTAGCCGCGAAGGGTGAGCGGGGCGTGCCAGGCCCCCCACATCACCCCGGAGACCAGCAGCGCCCGCCAGGTGCCCAGCGGCATCAGGCGCGGCAGCAG
>NZ_BAAAZR010000016.1:0-609 GCF_039537005.1 Sphaerisporangium flaviroseum
CGTGGCCATCGCCGCGGCCCTCATTTGCTACCGCCGATTCTCCAAATGAGTCACCGTCTTAGAACTACTAACAGAATGAGATCAGTGGTTGAGGCGGCGTCAGCAGATGATGGCGGAGGCCAGGATCATGAAGGCTTCGTGGATGTCGTCGCGGATCTCCCAGCGGATGCGTAATCGGCGAAACCAGTGCAGCAGGGCGATGGTCTGTTCGACCACCCATCGATGTATGCCCAGGCCGGAGCTGTGCGGGGTCCCACGGCGAGGGATGATCGGCTCGATCGGCTTCTGGCGCATCCAGCTGGTCAGCGGCATGCAGTTTGGCCAGCAACTGCGACACGAAACGCTCCGGATCGCCGGCGTGCCGGCGAACCAGGGCGCGGCGTAGGCGAGCAGCCGACCATTGTTCTCGACCAGCTCGCCGGTGGCGATCATGGCGAGCTTGCGCTGGCTGCTGTCGGGACGGGCCAGCCGGGTCGCGACCAAGCTTCTATACGCTTGGATGCCGGGCTTTGGCCGTACGCATAAACGCGGGTTCGTCCTACGAATTGACGACCCTTGATGAAACTAACTTGGCTAGCACCATCGCAATTATGATGCTAGTGTCAATAG
>NZ_BAAAZR010000017.1:0-99278 GCF_039537005.1 Sphaerisporangium flaviroseum
GGATCGGTCTCGCTCTTCACCAGGCCGGCGGGCGTGAGGCCGCCACCGGCCGCCGTCTCTGTCCCGTCGGTGTAGGCATAGATGGTGGAGCGACCGCTGGGGAAATCCGTGGTGACCGGCGTCGTCTCCTTGGACTTCTCGCCGAACGCCGTGTAGTCCCACTTGATGGCGTAGGTGTTGCTAGTGCTGCTCGTCGACCGCGCGTCCCGGTAGGCGGTCATCTGGTCGTTGCGTGGGTCGAACTTGTCGGCGGCGTTGAGGTAGTAAGCGGCGTAGGAGGTCTGGCAGTCCCCGGCCGATCGGCATTTGGTGATGCTGAGTTCGTTGCCACGCTCGTCGTGGGTGACCTGGGTGGTGTTGCCGTTGCGGTCGGTGATCTTGCCGAGGAAGCAGCAGAGCAGCCAGGTGGTCGGCCAGATCGCCGCAGTGGATCTCAAGGCCGGCATGCTGTTGGCCGTCTCCGCCTTGACCAGCCAGACCACGCCCGGTCCCGGTCAGCAGGTGGTCGTCGTCGCCGTCAAACCCAGCCAGGTGCCGGCGCGGGGGCTGCACCCCGGAGACCCGATCAAGGTGGTTCCCACCAACGATGAGCAGAACGCGACCGCCAACCAGGCCGACGCGACCATCGCCACGATAAGGCCGACGAGAGCTCTTCCGGCCTCAGGTGTCCCCGCTGTGGTCTCCCAGGTGGCCGGCCCCAACGTGGACGGGTTCGTCGTCGTAGACGTGCTCATCGAGGACAGGGCGGCTCCCCTGGTCGCCCAGTACGCCGCGGCTGGGCATGTCGCACTCACTCTCATTCCGCGGAGTCGCTGAGATGGCTGTATATGCGTTCGCATCCGCGGGTGGATCTCCTGGAGTCACCACCACGGCGTTGGCGGTGACCTACAGCTGGCCGGAGCGGGCATTGCTGGCCGAATGCGATCCTTCAGGCGGCTCGGTGCTCGCCGGGCACCTGTCGGGGCGGATGCCCCCGGCGCCGGGACTGCTCGAGCTCGGCCTGGCACTGGCACACAACACCGACCCCGAGGTGGTGTGGCAGCACCTGGTCCGGGTGGATCCTTCGGTGCGGTGGCGGCTGCTCCCCGGATTGCAGGACCCACGCCAAGCTGCACAACTGGATGGAGTATGGCCGGCGATCGCCGAGGCGCTGGTGACCGCTATGGGAGACCAGGCCGATGTCTTGCTGGATCTGGGCCGCATCGGCGATCGAGAGACCCCGTATGCGCTACTAGGTGCGGTCGATCTGCTGTGCATGGTGGTACGGCCCACGTTGCGCCAGGTGGACGCGGCCCGGCACCGACTGGAGGCGCTGGGGTACGGCCCTGGTGGCCAAGGGGCACTTCCTGTGGCGTTGTGCGTGGTCGGGGAGGGTCCCTACAAGTACTGGGAAGTCAGCGAAGCACTGGATGGGCTCCCGGTGGTGGGCCGGCTTCCCGCTGATGCTCAGGCGGCGGCGTACTTCTCCGATGGCATTGTGCCGCGCCGATGGACCCGGGTGACCACCTTTCTCCAGGCGGCTACAGGGCTGGTGGTGGCGCTGCGACGCATGGCCGAGCCGGCCCAAGCGGCGAGGCGACCGGCTTCGGCTGGTTCCGGGCGCAGGAGTGGGCGATGAGCCAGCCGGGTGGACGCGGCGGCCGGGTGTGGCCACCTCCTGGGCTTCCGACGTCTTGGGGTAACCGTCCCGATCAGCTGCCGCTCGGCGGCAGGCTCCCCGGTCGCTCTGACACGCCTTCGCCCCCTGCGCTGTCGGTTGAGGGTCACGATGCGGCGGGGTTCGCGCAGACCGTGAGCGCGATGACCCCTGTGGTCACCCAGGCGTTGCAGGAGGCGGGGGAGGAGCACCCGGACGCGGCAATGGCGCTCATCCGCTCATGTGTGGCCGGTTGGGCGCAAGAGCAGATGCGTTCGGGTACCTCGGTGACCGCCGCGACGCAGGCCAGGCTGGCGCGGGCGCTGTATGAAGAGCTGTATGGGATGGGCCCGTTAGCGCAGATCGTCGCCGATCCCGAGGTGGAGAACATCGACATCAATGGGTGCGACCAGGTATGGGTCAGCTACCGCGACGGACGGATCGAGCGCGGTCCGGCGGTCGCCGCATCAAATGAGGAACTGATCGGCAAAGTTCAGCGGTGGAGCACCTACCAAAGCGCCAACCCCAGGGAGTTCAGCTGGACCAACCCACTGCTGAACGCCGCATTGGGCGAGGAGTTGCGGCTCAGCGCGGTGATGTCGGTCACCCCCTACCCGTGTGTGTCGCTGCGTTTTCACCGCCACGTCGATGTCACCTTGAACGACCTCGTGCAGCTGGGCACCTTGGATCCGGTGTTGGCGGCGTTCCTGCGCGCCGGGGTGCGGGGCCGTAGGCCGGTGTCGCCGGCCACGATGCACCGCATCCGCGCCACGCTGCGGCACGCGCTGAATCTGGCGATCAAACAAGAGCGGCTGATCGACTTCAACCCGGCCGCGGTGATCGAGCTGCCGGACGCGGTGCGACCCAAGGCGCTGGTCTGGACCGCCGAGCGGGTCCGGCACTGGCAGGGCGAGCACGCCCGCCACTTGGCCACAGTCAAAGGACGCGCGGCCGGGAAACGGATCAATGTGGTCGACACCTGGATCGGTGCGCCCCGTCCTTCTCCGGTGATGGTGTGGACCCCCGAGCAGACCGGCCGGTTTCTGGCCGCCGCTGCTACCCATCGGCTGTTCGCGCTGTATCGGCTGGTCGCCTTGCGGGGATTACGCCGTGGCGAGGCCTGCGGGCTGCGGTGGAAGGATGTAGACCTGGACTCAGGAGTGGTGGCGGTGTGCTGGCAGGTCATCCAACTCGGCTGGGACACCATTGAAGGAAAACCGAAAACCGACGCCTCCGAGCGCGTCATCGCCCTGGACGCCCAGACCATGACGATCCTCCAAGCGCACCGCAAGCGGCAAGCCAGGGAACTGCTCGCCGCCGGCCCGGCCCGAGTGGACTCAGGATTCGTCTTCACCAACCCTGATGGGTCCCGGCTGCATCCCCAGCACCTGACCGATCAGTTCTGCTGGCTGGCATACACCGCCGGTCTGCCGCCGATCCGGCTGCATGACCTGCGCCACGGGGCCGCCTCGATGATGCTCGCCGCCGGGGTGGATGTGAAGATCGTCCAAGAGACCTTGGGGCACACCTCCTCCAGCTTCACCCGCGACACCTACACCTCGGTCTACCCCGAAGTCGCCAAAGCCGCCGCGGAGAAAACCGCCGCGCTGGTGATCCCAGCGGCAGGGTCGCACAGATGAGCGACATCGGCCAGTGCGGTGACCATGAACGTTCACCGGGTTGGCCGTTTCGTTGGCACGTGGCCGCCATGTCGAGCCTGCTCGGCGATTTCCAGTTCGATGAAGGCCTCGATCATCGCTTGCCACACCGCTTCGGCGACCACGGGCGCCAACCCCGCTGTAATGGCGCGCTCACGTGCCAGCGCGATCACCTGCTCTACTCGAGCGGGCGCGCGAACCGCCTGCTCATCGGCCTTGAACGCGGCAGCCGCCCGTACCAGGGACTGTCGGTCGGCCAGCAGACGGATCAGGTCGGCGTCGATAGCGTCGATACGAGCGCGGATCTCTGAAAGCGACTCCACATCAGCCATGTTTTGATCATCCCATGGGCTGGCTAACCTGAACGCCTCCATGAACCGGCCTGCCGATCAACCCGGTGGACGTTCGTGGTCACCGTACTAGCTGGTGGTGCACGTGGCCGGCCACGCTGCAACCAAGATGCTCGCCGATCTTGATCATTTGGCCGGCGGTCTGGCCGCCGACCAGTTGCCCTGGCCTGGTATCACCCGCAGGCGGCGGAGAGCCACCGTGGGCCGTATTGGTCGCTCGGCGAGGCGTGAGGCCGGCATCTGCGATACCGGGGCCGCGGTCTGACAGGCAGGCCATCGCATGTTGGACTCCCATGCCCGTCTCAAGCTAGGCGTCCCGACCACACATGCTCGCCGCACTACGCCGGAACGATCATCGGCGCGCTGACCTTGCGCGGACGATCCCCCAGCGATCCCCCCAGTGCAGAACAATGCTCCAGAGTAGAAGTGGATCATGTGAACTTGCAGGTGAGGGGCATGATCGCGAGTAGGGCGGGTGGGACTTGAACCCACGACCGACGGATTATGAGTCCGCTGCTCTGACCGGCTGAGCTACCGCCCCGCAAGCCTGGAGTCTCTCATAAGTTGGGATCCGTGTGAGCATGGGGAGTTGTTCACTTTAGCTCGTCCCTGGACAAGTTTGATACGGGCTCGCCTGGACGGGTGGTGATCAGGTCCAGGGTGGGCGGCTGACGCCCTGGAATGAGCCGCCCACCCTGGGCCGATCGGACCAGGGGACCGTGCCGGGGGAGTCGCGGGGTGGTGGGAGTCGAGAGTGGTGGGAGTCGACGGTGGCGGCTCGGGGTGGTCAGGAGGGGGTGCAGGTGATGGTGGCCGGGGGGTTGTTGGTGGTGGTCCAGGTGGCGTTGAAGCCGAAGACGGTGGAGGCGGACGCGGCCAGGTTGCCGTTGTAGCCGAGGTTCCTGACCGTCACGGTGCTGCCGGTCTGGGTCGGGGCGCCGTTCCAGAGCTGTGTGATCGTCTGGCCGTTGGGGAAGGTCCACGTGGTCGTCCAGCCGTTGATCGGCGCCGAGCCGGTGTTCCTGACCGTCACCTCTCCGCCGAAGCCGCCCTGCCACGAGTTGGCGATCTTGTAGGTGGCCGAGCATCTCGTGCCCGAGGGCGGTGGCGTGGAGGTGGTGGGGGTGGGCGTTGGGGTTGGCGTGGGTGTGGTGGGCGGGTTCGTGCCGAGCAGGCGGGCGAGGGCCGGGTACCACTTGTCGGCCATCTTCTGGTCGCCCGCGCTGTTCGGGTGCACGCCGTCATAGGTGTCAGCGGCCGTGCTGAACCCGGTCCACTGGTCCACGACCACGATCGGCGACTGCGTGGTCGTCTTCGACTGTGCCCAGCCGGGGATGGCGGCGTTCAGCGCGACGGTCCGCTGGGCGCATTCGGCGCAGGTGCTGGGGTTCATCGGGATGATCTGGGCGACGAGGATCTTCGTGGCGGGGTTGGCGGCCCGCATCTGGTCGACCAGCTTGCCGTACGCCGCGAGGATCGTGGCCGTCGGCCGGTTGCTCCACACGTCGTTGGTCCCGAAGTGCATCATGACGATGTCGGGCCTGGTGGTGGAGAGCCAGCCGGGAAGCTGGTTCTGGTCGGCCACGTTGGTGACGAGGGCCCCGCCGTGCCCCTCGTTGTCGCCGTCGTACGACACCCCGCACCCCTGGGGTGGCAGGGTGCCGACGAAGTCGAGGCCGGTATAGCCGCCCTGGGCCAGCTTGTTCCACAGGAGGGCGCGCCAGCAGCCGGGGGAGCCGGTGATGGAGTCACCCAGCGGCATGATCCTCACGGTCGCGGCCCGCGCCGGAAGCGCGGGCGTGATGATCACATAGGCCAGGACTCCGATCAACGCCGTCACCATCGCCAGGAGCGCACGCCTCGTCGCCATCTGCCACCTCCCATGGTCGCCTCGCGATCGTAGGGACACGAGTCCTTCCAGAGGAAGGAATCGGGCGCCGTAACCCAGGCGACCTGCGCTTCCGCCTCGTCGGCAGCTGAAATTTACATGGTCTGCCCGACCCGTCAGATAGGTAGGAAATGTCCTACCTATCTGCTACCTTCGGTGTGCGCCGGAGTGGCGTACGCGTTCCGTGGCGAAAGGCAGGGCTAGATAGATGTCGGTAGTGGGAGATCGTTACGACCGCTTGGCGGGGGAGTTCCTCCGGCGTATCGAGGCGACGCCGATGGACAGGTGGGACGCGCCGAGCCCATGCGAGGGCTGGTCGGCGCGTGAGGTGGTGGCCCATGTCGTCGTCAACCACCGGATGATCACCGAGGGGGCGCTGAGCGGGCATTTCGCCCCACCGGGGTCCGATCCCCGGCCGGCGATGGACGACGCCGATCTCGCCGCCGCCTTCGACGAGTGCCGGCGGCGCTTCGTGGCCCTGCTGGACGATCCGGCCTTCGCCCTGCACACGTTTCCGGCCCCGATCGGTCTGGTGACGCTGGAGCGCGCCGCCGACGTGATCGGAGTGCTGGAGCTCCTCGTCCACACCTGGGATCTCGCCCGGGCGGTCGGTGGCGACGAGAAGCTCGACGAGGAGGCCGTGGCGGCGACGTACGAGGCGATCAAGCCTCACTACGACGCGCTGCAGGCGACGGACGCGTTCCTTCCCCGGATCGCTCCGCCGCCCGGAGCGGACGTGCAGACCGAGTTCCTGTGCTTCCTCGGCCGCAGGCCCTGATCGGAGGGAGGCGTCAGGACGGGTCGCCGGGCTCCTTCTCCTCCTCGGAGCGCGAGGGGTCGGGCGCGTCGAGAGGGCGCAGCCGTTCCCAGACGAGGAAGACGGCGGCGGCGACGAGCATCGCGACGCCCGTCCAGAGGTTGATGCGCACGCCTTCTGCCTTGTCCACGGCGGCCTGCCCGTCCAGGAGGCCGACCACCGTGAGGACGAGGCCGTACACGAGGAACAGCCCGCCGATGATGCGGCGGATGTCGAACAGCCGGGCGACGCGCTTGCTGCCGGTCTCGTCGCTCACAGGGGTCTCCGATCATGGAATGTCACGGCCGTGAGGGCCGCCGTGGTGGCGCTGGTGGTGATGGTCATGGGTCTCAGGCGAACGGGATGTACAGCAGGGCGCCGAGGATGACCGCTCCGGCGCCGAGCAGGATGGGTGAGCGGTACCAGGCCTTGTCGCCCGCCAGCGCGTCGTCGGCGATCGAGGCGTCGCTGAGCCCGTAGACGAGGCCACGCAGCTCGCTCTCGGGCTTGGGCGTGGTGGCGAGGGTGACCGCGACGGAGACCAGCGCGTCCACGACGAAGGCGGTGCCCGCGCCCCAGAAGGTGGCGTTGAGCTCGGTGCCGAAGTCCAGCACTCCCATCCGGAACAGGATGTAGGAGGCGAACGCGGCGACCGTGCCCGTCAGCAGTCCCCAGAAGCCGGCCCACGCGGTCATCCGGCGCCAGAACAGGCCGATGATGAAGGTCGCGAACAGCGGTGCGTTGAAGAAGGAGAACAGCGTCTGCAGGTACACCATGATGTTGCTGAACCCGGCGGCGATCAGCGCGGTGCCGACGCCCATGACGACCCCGCCGACGGTGGCGAGGCGGCCGAGCCGCAGGTAGTACTCGTCCGGCCTGTCCTTCTTCACGTGCGACTTCCAGATGTCGTAGGTGAAGACGGTGTTGAAGCCGCTGATGTTGGCCGCCATCCCGGCCATGAACGAGGCGAGCAGGCCGGTGATCGCGATGCCGAGCACGCCGTTGGGCAGCAGGTCGCCCATCAGCAGCGGGATCGCGTAGTTGTACTGGGCGCCGCCCGGCTTGCCGAGATCGTTGAAGAGCACGAGCGCCACCAGGCCGGGGATCACGGTGACGGCCGGGATCATCAGCTTGGGGTAGGCCGCGACGATCGGGGTGAGCCGCGCCGCCGTGGTGTTGCGCGCCGACAGCCCTCGCTGCACCTCGGCGAAGTTGGTCGTCCAGTAGCCGAAGGAGAGCACGAAGCCGAGCCCCAGCACGATGCCGACCCAGTGCGCGCCCAAGGGGTTGGCGTCGGCGGACCCGGTGTTGGCCCAGGCGTGCAGGCCCGGCTCGCCCATCGCGGTCTGCCGGACCTTGTCCGCCAGCCCGGAGAACCCGCCCACCTTGATCAGCCCGAGTACGGTCACCGGGATCAGGCCGGCGAGGATGACGAAGAACTGCATCACCTCGTTGTAGATCGCCGAGGACAGGCCACCGAGCACGACGTAGGTGAGCACGATGGCCGCCGAGACGACGATCGACAGCAGCAGCGGCCAGCCGAGCAGCGCACCCATCACGATCGCCAGCGCGTACAGGTTGATCCCGGCGATCAGGATCTGCGCCGCGGCGAAGGTGATCGCGTTGAGCAACTGGGTCTGGCCGTTGAAGCGACGCCGCAGGAAGTCCGGCACGCTGTGCACCTTGGAGCGGTAGTAGAAGGGCATCATCACGATGCCCAGGAACACCATCGCGGGGACGGCGCCGATCCAGTAATAGTGCACGGTGGCGACGCCGTACTGGGCCCCGTTGGCGGCCATGCCGAGGATCTCGGTGGCGCCGAGGTTGGCGGACAGGAACGCCAGGCCGGTGATCCAGGCGGGAAGCGACCGTCCCGAGAGGAAGAAGTCCAGGCTGGTGTGGATGGCCCGGCGTGCGGCGAAGCCGATGCCCAGCACGGTGATGAAGTACAGCGCGAGGACGGCGTAGTCAAGCAGGTTGACGTCCAGCTTCAGGTCCGGCGCCGCTAGAGCGAGGTGAAGATGCACGAACCCCCCGTTACCCCGAAATTTCCTCCTTTCACTTGCTGCGGGGGTGAACTATGCGTTCGACGGTCGCACCGGTACCCGGTCGCCTGACCCGGTTCACCACCGTGGACGCGATCTGCCACCGGTGCGCCACCGCCGTGACCGGTACGCCCAGCGTGCCGCACGCCTCACGGCCAGGGGGTAGAAAGTTTAGTCCCCCAACTATTGACGTGCCGGGCCCGGCTGTGTGAACCTGCGGCCGAGGCTGTCAGGAGCCTCGTCGTCACCATGCACGCTGGAGGTCGACGGTCAGGGTCCCACCTGATCGTGCATGGCGGTTGTCCGCGTTTCGAAGGGAACCGTTCATGCGCAAGAAACTCCTCAGCCTGCTCGCGATCGCGCTGGCCGCGTCGTTCGTGGCCGGCCTCAAGGCCCCGCCGGTCGTGGCCGCCGCGTCCGAGCCGTACACCTACAAGAACGTGCAGATCGCCGGCGGCGGGTTCGTCCCGGGCATCATCTTCAACCAGAGCCAGAGGGACCTCATCTACGCCCGCACCGACATCGGCGGCGCCTACCGGTGGAACCAGAGCAGCCAGACCTGGACGCCGCTGCTCGACTGGGTCGGGTACGACAACTGGGGCCTGAACGGGGTGGTCAGCATCGCCACCGACGCCGTGGACCCGAACAAGGTCTACGCCGCGGCCGGGATGTACACCAACTCCTGGGACCCGAACAACGGCGCGATCCTGCGCTCCGGGGACAAGGGCGCCACCTGGCAGAGCACGCCCCTGCCGTTCAAGCTCGGCGGCAACATGCCGGGCCGGGGCATGGGCGAGCGGCTGGCGATCGACCCCAACAGGAACAGCGTCCTGTACTTCGGGGCGCCCAGCGGCAACGGCCTGTGGCGCAGCACCGACTCCGGCGTCACCTGGGCGAAGGTGGCCAACTTCCCCAACGTCGGCAACTACGTCCAGAGCCCCGGTGACCCCTACCTCGGCGACAACCAGGGCGTCGTCTGGGTGACGTTCGACAAGCGCACCGGCACGGCGGGGAACGCGACACAGACGATCTACGTCGGGGTCGCGGACAAGGCCAACACCGTCTACCGCACCACCAACGGCGGCACCTCCTGGGAGCGGGTCGCCGGGCAGCCGACCGGGTACATCGCGCACAAGGGCGTCCTCGACACCACCAACGGCCATCTCTACATCGCCACCAGCGACACCGGCGGCCCGTACGACGGGGCCAAGGGCGACGTGTGGCGGTACACCACCGCGACCGGCGTGTGGACCCAGATCAGCCCCATCCCGTCGAGCAGCGCCGACGACTACTTCGGCTACAGCGGCCTGACGGTCGACCGCCAGCACCCCGGCACGCTCATGGTCGCCACCCAGATCTCGTGGTGGCCGGACGTCATCTTCTTCCGCAGCACCGACTCGGGAGCCACCTGGACCCGGGTGTGGGATTTCACCAGCTATCCCAACCGATCGTTCCGCTACAAGATGGACATCTCCGCCGCTCCGTGGCTGACCTTCGGCGGTAATCCCGCCCCACCCGAGACCACGCCCAAGCTCGGCTGGATGACCGAGTCGCTGGAGATCGACCCCTTCAACTCCGACCGCATGATGTACGGCACGGGCGCCACGATCTACGGCACCACCGATCTGACCCAGTGGGACGCCGGCGGTCAGTTCACCATCAGGCCCATGGTGGCCGGGCTCGAGGAGACGGCCGTCCTGGACCTGATCAGCCCGCCTTCCGGCGCTCCGCTGGTCAGCGCGCTGGGCGACATCGGCGGCTTCCGCCACAACGACCTCACCAGGGTCCCGGCCATGATGTTCACGGCGCCCAACTTCACCAGCACGACCAGCCTCGACTACGCCGAGGCCAATCCCAGCGTGATGGTCAGGTCGGGGAACTTCACCGACTCCGACCGGCCCAACGACAGCCACGTGGCGTTCTCCACCGACGGCGGGGCCAACTGGTTCCAGGGCACCGAGCCCGGCGGCGTCAACAGCGGCGGCACGGTCGCGGCCAACGCCAACGGCAGCAGGTTCGTCTGGGCGCCGGGCGACTCCGGCCAGCAGGTGGTCTACTCGGTCGGCTACGGCAACAGCTGGACCCAGGCGTCCGGCGTCCCCGCGAACGCGGTGATCGAGTCCGACCGGGTCAACCCGAACAAGTTCTACGCCTTCTCGGCGGGCGGCTTCTACGTCAGCACCAACGGCGGGGCGGCGTTCACAAGGACGGCCGCCACCGGGCTCCCGTCGACCGGAAACGTGCACTTCAAGGCCCTGCCCGGCGCCGAGGGCGACATCTGGCTGGCCGGCGGCACGTCCGGGCTGTGGCACTCCACCAACTCCGGCGCCTCGTTCACCAAGGTCGCCAACGTGGCCGAGGCGAACAACGTCGGCTTCGGCAAGGCCGCGCCCGGCCGGACGTACCAGGCGCTCTACCTGATCGGCCGGGTCGACGGCGTGCACGGGGTCTACCGGTCCGACGACACCGGGGCCACCTGGATACGGATCAACGACGACAAGCACCAGTACGGCAACTTCGGCGAGGCGCTGACCGGTGACCCGCGGATCTACGGCCGGGTCTACATCGGCACCAACGGCCGCGGCATCATCTACGGCGACCGCAACGGCACCCCGGGCACTCCCGACACCACGGCGCCGTCGAGGCCGGGCACGCCCACCGCGTCGTCGATCACCTCCTCGGGCGCGTCGCTGTCGTGGACGGCGTCGACGGACAACGTCGGGGTGAGCGGCTACGACGTCTACCGCGAGGCCGGCGCCACCGACGTGAGGGCCGGCACGGCGAGCACCGCGTCGTTCACGCTGACCGGCCTGACGGCCGGCACGTCGTACACGTTCTATGTCGTGGCCCGTGACGCGGCCGGCAACAGCTCCACCGCCTCAAGCCCGGTCACCTTCAGCACCACGAGCGGCCCCGGCGGAGGCGGAGGCGGATGCACCGGCACCTACAGGATCGCCCAATCCTGGCAGGGCAACTTCCAGGGTGAGGTCGCGGTCAAGAACACCGGCACCGCGGCGATCACCGGCTGGACGGTGAAGTGGACCTTCGCCAACGGCCAGACCATCAGCCAGCTCTGGAACGGCACCTACACCCAGACCGCGGCGGACGTCACGGTGCGGAACGCGAGTTACAACGGCAACCTGGGCCCTGGCGCCTCGACGTCGTTCGGCTTCCAGAGCACATGGACCACCACCAACACCGTCCCCGCGACGGTGACCTGCACGGCGAGCTGACTCGGAGGACGGGTCCGGTGCCGTCCACGCACCGGGCCCGTCCCGTCCGCCAAGGGATGGGTCACCGGGCCGAGACGTAGGTGACCATCGAGGGCTGGTTCACGCGGGTCACGCCGTTGTAGCAGATGACGTTGCGAACGATCACTTCGTTGCCCCACGTGGCCCACAGGGTGACGAGGTTGCAGAATTCCGGACCCGGTCCGAAGGCGGTGACCTGGACGTCGTCCTCCAGCACGCCGACCTTGTGGAAGGTCATGAGGCGCTGGCCGGGGGCCGCCGACTGGATCTCGTTGAAGGAGCCCTGCGAGTTGTAGCTGATCTCCGGCGGCACCGGCGTGTACGGCCCGGGGGCGGCGGGCGTGTTGTCGAAGACGTAGGCGAAGTTCTTCGGCGGGACCGCGGCGCCCGTGATCGCCCGCTCCCGCTGGTAGGTCAGGTTCCACCCGGTCTTGAGCGGGACGTTGGTCGCGTCGTGGCACCTCACCTGGATGCGCTGCCCCGAGGGGGACGGCGCCCACGCGCTCACCTTGCAGCGGGCAGGGACGCTGGAGTCGACTGCCGTGACCTGGATGTTCCCGGCCACCCCGGTCGATCCGAGCCCTGGGAGGCCGACGGTCCACACGCCGACACCGGTCGGGACGACGCTGTTCGCGGCGAGCGCCGAGTTGAACTGCGTCACGATGCCGCCCCCGTCCCAGTGCACGTAGCCGAACGCCTCCGGCGCGGGCAGCGAGCCGGTGCTCTCCTCGAACACGATGGAGAAGCGGGTGGACACCGGCATGCCGCCGTAGTGGTGGCACTGCACCGCCACGACCTCGTCGGTGCCCTCCGGCCACCATTTCTGCACCTGGCACCAATCGGCGGTCTGCGACACCGCGGTCACGTGCACGACTCCGGAACGACTGGCGATCTGCGGGAACTTCACGAACGTCTGGCCCAGCGCGCCGGGTGAGACCTGGACGGTGAACCCGGGCGGCCAACTGCCCGCCTGGTGCGCCAGGGAAGGGACGCCGGAGGTGGTGTCGACGAACGCGAACCCCCACCGGTCAGGTACGGAGGCCTGAGCGCTCGTGGCCACCGAGCCGAGGCCGGCCGCGAGCAGGGCCATGACGCAGAGTATCCGTGTCATCGCTCTTGGTAATCGACGCATGGTGTCCTCCATCCGCTCGGGTGCTGCACAGTCACATGGAACCGCGGCGCCGGTGGTCCGGCGAGTCTGATTCGGGATGGAGTGTCTGGATCACACTGCCTCTATGGCTGTTGATAGCTCGCTTGTTGACCTCTGAGAAGACCCAACCTTGCCCGTCCGGCCGCGTCTTCGGGACCCCGCGGCCCATCGGCTCGTACCGAGGCGCGGCCGGGGGCCGTCCGAAAAGCCGCAGGTACGGCGCCTACCAGGGCCCCGGGTCTCCGTCTGGAGTCGTACGGCGAGTTCTACCTGGGGGAGGAGGTGAGCACTATGGGTCCGACCTATTCTGGACATTGACATGGGGTCGAACTAAGGGGTGGCTGGTGGCCGTGACCGACGACAGGCGCGGTGACGCCACGAACAGCTCGAGACGTGAAGGTTTCAAGAACTGGCTGGACGGCGTGCGCTCGACGCGCACGGGGCGTCTGACCGTGAAGGTCATCATCGGTGTGGTGGGGGCCGCGCTCGTGATCGGCGGCCTGCTGCTCGTGCCGTTGCCCGGTCCGGGCTGGCTGATCGTCTTCGCCGGCCTCGCCGTGCTCGCGACCGAGTTCGCATGGGCCCACCGGTTGCTGGAATACGGCAAGAAGACCCTCTCCGCCTGGACCGACTGGCTCAAGCGCCAGGGCTGGCCCGTGCGCATCATCGTCGGCGCCGTGACGCTGGCCGCCGCCGCCGTGCTGGTCTGGTTCACGATCAAGCTCGGCTTCGGCATCGACCTCCTCGACCAGGCCCGCGCCTTCGTGGCGTGAGGGGCCGGCACGCGAGCGTCTCCGAATATCGGATTGTCACCTCAGCGCACACCAACTCGCGGGGAAATGTGAGGTAAAGCAGAAGAAAATCGCGTTGATCGGAGTAACGTCCGGACTGAGCGATCCTCACCGGACAAGAGGTGCACCAGGTGAGTGCCATCCAGGGATTCGTGTGAGCGCCGTCTCCCCGGCGCTGTCCCACGTGCCACGCGAGTTCGCGGACGTCATCCGTGCCCACATGGCCGATCTCACCGAAGAGATGATCAGGGAGATCCAGGCGAGCGTGCCGGAGTACTCCCGCCCGGGGGACGAGGAGTACGTCAGGGCCGTGCGGCGCGCGGTGGAGGAGGCTCTCAGGCACTTCCTCGTCCGCGTCGCCGGCAATGGGGCGAGCAAGGGCCGGTTGCTGGAGGTCTACCGCGCGATCGGCAAGGGTGAGGCCAACGAGGGACGGCCGCTGGACTCGCTCCAGGCGGCCCTGCGGATCTGCGCCCGGGTGGCCTGGCGGCGGCTCGCCGTGGAATCCGAGACGCTGAACCTCTCCCGGCAGCGCATGTGCGAGGTCGGGGAGGCGATCCTGGTCTACCTGGACGAGATCGCCGCGGCGGCGGCCGAGGGCTACGCGGAAGCACAGATCAAGGTGGCGGGCGAGCGGGAGTCGCGCCGCCGTCGCCTGCTCGACCTGCTGGTGTCCGACCCGCCCGCCGACTCGCGGGCCGTGGAGGACATGGCGCGGGCGGTGCGGTGGACGGTGCCCAGGACCATCGCCGGGGTCGCGCTGGCCGCCCGGTCGCCGGGCGTCGCCGCCAGGCCGGCGCTGCCGCCGGACCTGCTGTCCGACCTCGACCGCTCGGATCCGTGTCTCATCCTGCCCGACCCCGAGGGTCCCGGCCGGGCCCGGGCGCTGGACGTCGCGCTGAGGGACTGGGTCGTGGTCCTCGGTCCCCCGGTGCCGGTGCACGAGGCGGTTCACTCGCTGCGGCTGGCGCGGGAGGCGCTCACGCTGGCCCGTCGCGGGGTGCTGGCGTGCGACCAGGTGATCCGCTGCGCCGACCATCTCTCCACGATGATCATCTTCAGGGACGAGGCGCTGATCAGGATCATGCGGCGGGTACGGCTGGCGCCGCTGCGCGCCCTGCGCCCGGCGCAGCGCGACCGTATCGCCGAGACCCTGCTGGCATGGCTGCAGAGCGGCAACGCCAACGAGGTGGCGGCGCGGCTGCACATTCATCCGCAGACGGTTCGTTACCGGCTGAGGCAGGCGACGGAGCTTTTCAGCGACCAGTTGAAGGCGCCGGACGACCGGTTCGAATTGGAAATAGCACTGCGCGCCCGGGCGCTGGCCGCGCAGGCCGTACAGCACTGAGAAAGGGTGCGCCGGGCATGGAGACGAGTTCTCTTCGGCATGCCTGAACTGCGGTTTTGTCATCCCGGTGATATGTCTGCGGGTGCGTTTCATTTCCGTGGGCAGAGTTATTCGCTTCCAACTCGCTTAACTTTTCTGACATTCAGTCGCAATCCTGCGCTAATGGCTGGAAGGCAGGAAGGTTATGCGTTTTCGAGTCGTCGTCTCCGCGTTGGCGGGCGCGGTACTGATCAGCTCGGCCTTCACAGGGACCGCGCACGCCGAGACCTCCCCGCAGGGGGCGAACGACTGGAGTTGCCGGCCGTCGGCCGCTCACCCGCGTCCCGTGGTCCTGGTCCACGGCACCTTCGAGAACATGGCGATCAACTGGGTGCATCTCTCACCTGTGCTGAAGCGGAACGGCTACTGCGTCTTCGCCCTCAACTACGGGGGCACTCAGGACGCCCTCATCCAGGGCACAGGGGAGATCGCCCGGTCGGCCGAGCAGTTGTCGGCCTTCGTCGACCGCGTGCTCGCGGCCACCGGGGTGCCCGAGGTCGACCTGGTCGGCCACTCCCAGGGCGGCATGATGCCGCGCTACTACCTGAAGTTCCTCGGCGGGGCCGCCAAGGTGGGCAAGCTGATCGGCATCGTGCCCTCCAACCACGGCACCAGCCTCAGCGGCCTGGTCGCGCTCGGCCGCCTGCTCGGCCTCATCGGGCCGGTCACCGAAGCCTGCCCGGCCTGCGGCCAGCAGATCGCCGGATCGGCCTTCCTGGCGAACCTCAACGCGGGCGGCGACACGGTGCCCGGGGTGGACTACACGGTGATCACCACGAGGTACGACGAGGTGGTCACTCCCTACACCTCGGCCTACCTCGGCGGGCCCGGGGTGCGGAACATCCTCCTGCAGCAGGTGTGCCCGCTCGACCTCAGCGCCCACGTGGGCGTGATCGTCGATCCCGTCGTGCACAGGTTGGTGCTCGACGCGCTGCGCGCCTCGCCCCCTGAGGGACGTGTCAACTGCCTGAACCCGCTCGGCTGACCCGCGGGAGCACCGGCCGGCCGGGCGCGGCGCCGGGGCGCCTCCCCTCTCGGGGGAGGCGCGACGGGTCAGAGGTAGAGGCCGGTGCCCTGCTCGGACTGGGGGGTCGCGACGGCGTGCAGGTCGCGCTCGCGCATGACGAGGTAGACCTGGCCGTGCACCTCGACCTCGTACTGGTCCTCGGAGTTGAACAGGACCTTGTCGCCCACCTTGACCAGGCGGGCGTTCGCGCCCACGCCGCACACCTCGCCCCAGACGAGCCGGTTCGCCATCGTGACCGTGGCCGGGATGACGATGCCGGCGGAGCTGCGGCGCTCCTCGGTCTCGTGCTCGACCTTGACCATGACGCGATCGTGGAGCATCTGGATCTCGAACTTCGGGTCAGCCACATCCGAAGCTTATTGGGCCGGTAGGGCGCGGGCGACGGGCCGCCGCTGGAAGCGCTCTCAGCGGGGTGATCGGTAGGGTGCTCGCGAGGAGGCACGATGACCGGGGATTTCAGCGAGTGGCAGTGGGTCAACGAGCCCGCGAAGTGGTCGGCGGGCGAGGATCTGCGGGTGACCGCCGACGCCCGTACCGATCTGTGGCGGGTCACCCACTACGGATACACCTACGACACCGCGCACATCTTCGGCAGGCTCATGCCGGGTGACCTGCGCGTGACCACGACGTTCCAGGCTTCCTACGCCGAGCAGTACGACCAGGCGGGCGCCATGCTCCGGATCGACGAGAAGAACTGGATCAAGGCGGGGGTCGAGTACGTCGACGGCAGGCTCAACCTCAGTACGGTGGTCACCAGGGACTTCTCCGACTGGTCGATGCTGACGCTCTCCGTTCCGGCCGAGACGGTGACCCTGGAGTTGGCGCGCGAGGGCGACACGGTGATCGTGAAGTACGGGCTCGACGGTGCCGATCCGGTCGGCATGCTGCGCCTCGCGTACTTCCCGCCCGAGGTTCCGGCGCTCGCGGGCATCATGTGCGCGGCGCCCGAGGGCGAGGGGTTCGAGACCCGCTTCACCGCGGTCAGGGTCGAGTGACGCGAGGTCCGTGAACGGACGGCCGTGCAGGTCAGGGCGCTCGATGGGCACTTAGGGCAGTAAGTCGGCATGTATGCACTAATGACCGGTTTTTCGAATAAAATGAGTATCTTTCAGCGGACAGCCTTAGAAGTGCCGGCCCGTAACATGTATATGTTGGTTGCCGGTGATGGGCTCAGGGGGATATGAGAGTGGTGACCGCCCTGCCGCGGTCGCCACAGCGTCTCGGGGCTCCTACGCGGTCGAGGAGTTGAGGCGTGACTGATGAGGTCCGGCGGGTCGGAGCGGGTCTGGACACCAGCACCCCCAACTTCGCCCGCATCGGAAATTACTTCATCGGTGGAAAGGACAACTTCGCCGCCGATCGAGAGGCCGCGGAACAGATCCTCGCCATCGCCCCCGAGATCCGCACCATGGCTCGGGAAGTCCAGGCGTTCCAGGTCCGGGTGATCCGCTACCTGGTGGAGCAGGGCATCACCCAGTTCATCCACATCGGCGCGGGGATCCCGAGCCGGCAGAACACCCATGAGATCGCCCAGTCGCTGATCCCCGAAGCCCGGGTCGTGTACGTGGCGACCGATCCCGTGGTGCTGTCCCACTCCCGGGCGCTGCTCGCCACCGACTCCCGCACGGGCGTCGTCGAAGGCGACGTGCTCCACCCGGCCGAACTGGTCGCGGACCCGATCCTGCGGCAGATCATCGACGTCGAGCGGCCTCTGGCCGTCGTGATCACGGGCGCCCTGCAGTACATTCCCGACGAGGACGATCCCTTCAAGCGCGTGGCCGAGTTGCGCGACTGGATGCCGGCGGGAAGCTATCTCGCCATCGCGCATATCGTGTTCGACTCCCGCCCCGAAGCGGCGGCGCCCATCGTCGAGGTCTACCGGCGCGTCTTCAACCGGATGGAGGACGCCTCCCGCACGCGTGACCAGGTGCAGGGCTTCCTCGATGGTCTGGAACCGGTCGAGCCCGGGCTGGTCTACGTACGGCAGTGGCGTCCGGACAACCCCCTGAACCTCCACCGCCCCGAGAAGGCCTGGGTCGTCGGCGGCGTGGGCCGCAAGACCGGACCCTGACCAAAGGGGCCCCGCCGGACGCTGTGGGGTCATGACTCGCACTATGTGCCTACTGGCCGTTTCGGCGTGCGGAATCCTGTCCTGAGCGGTGTTTATTCCATTGTAGATATATGTCCTTTGAGTTATCATCGAGGCCATGGCTACCGCCTTCGCCGTGCTGGCAGAACCCCACCGTCGCCGCATCCTCGACCTGCTCCTCGAAAGGCCGAGGGCGGTCGGCGAGCTGGTCGAAGAGCTCGGGCTGACCCAGCCCGGCACCTCGAAGCATCTGAAGGTGCTCCGCGAGGCGGGCCTGGTGCGGATGCGCCCGGACGCCCAGCGACGCGTCTACGAGCTCCGGATGGAGCCGCTCGCGGAGGTGCACGAGTGGCTGGAGCCCTATCGGCGCATGTGGGCGCGGCGCCTCGACGCACTCGAACGCCACCTGGACGCCATGCCGGACCTCGACGACTGACTCGGTGAAGGGCGCATCATCCCCGAAAGCCCTGTCGACCTGCTGATCCACGCTCAGGGAGGTCGGCCACAGCCCTTAACCTGCCTGCTCATCGGGTTCGGCTGGGTGGTCGCCAAGCTGACCGGTGGCGCCGCGGGCCGGTTCGTCCAGACGAGTCGGCAGGATCATGGCGAGCATGGCCTCGGGATGCGGAGGTGATCGCGAACCGTAGTGCGGGGCGAGTACGGTGGGAGGCTGGACCACGGGACTTAAATGGACTATAGTCCGTTTAGTGAACGATGCGGATACCGGCCGGGTTGGGCCGGGCGCCCCGGGTGAGTTGCTGAACCTGCTCGGGGGCGAGCCGCCGCGCGAGCGAGCGGACGCGGCGAGGAACCGTCAGAAGGTCCTCGCGGCGGCGGCGCGGCTGTTCGAGAAGAACGGTGTGACGGCCGTGTCGATGGACGCGATCGCCGCCGAGGCCGGGGTGGGCAAGGGAACACTGTTCCGCCGATTCGGCGACAAATCCGGGCTGGCCGTCGCCCTCCTCGACGAGCGCGAGCGCGATCTCCAGCAGCGCATCATCTACGGTCCTGCTCCGCTGGGCCCCGGCGCCCCGGCCGGCGAGCGGATCCTGGCCTTCGTGGACGCCTACGCCGGATACCTGTACGGCCATCTCGACCTGCTCCGGGTGTCCGAGACCTCGCCTTCCGGCGCCCGCTACCGCATCGGCGCCTACCGCTTCTGGCACCGGCACCTCTCCATCCTCCTCGCCGAGGCGCGGCCCGGCTCCGACGCCGACTACCTGGCGCATGCCGTGCTGGCTCCACTGGCCGCCGAGGTGGCCACCGCGCTGAAGGAAGAGTGCGACGCGGCGCGTACCGTCGCGGGGCTTCATGATCTCGTCACCGCGCTGGTCGCGCCGGGCCGTTCGTAAGGCCCGCTCTCCGTCCGCCTGCGAGAAGACCGGAACGGGGATGGGCCGGCGGTGGGGGACATGCTGTGTCGCCCGATATTGTGATGCGCGCACATTGTGGTGAAAGGTCAGTGAATCTTGAGGATTGCCCCCTTTGCTCGGTTCCCCCGTCCGTTCCGATGGGTGGCACGCATCCTCACCGCCCTCCTGGCGCTGGTCGTCCTGCTCGCAGGGGTCGCGACCTGGACGGTGCGCAGGTCGTTTCCCCAGCTCGACGGGGAGCTGCGCCTCTCCGGCCTGAGCGCGAAAGTGAGCGTCCTTCGCGACCGGTACGGCATCCCGCAGATCTACGCGGACAACCCCCGGGATCTGTTCAGGGCGCAGGGCTATGTCCACGCCCAGGACCGGTTCTGGGAGATGGACTTCCGCCGCAAGACCACCGCCGGCCGCCTGTCGGAGCTGTTCGGCGCCTCCACGCTCGATGTGGACAAGGTCGTGCGCACGCTCGGCTGGCGGCGTACGGCGGAGAAGGAGGTGGCCCTGCTCAACCCCCAGACGCGCCAGGCCATGGAGGACTACGCGGCCGGCGTCAACGTCTGGATGGGGCAGAACCAGGGCTTCGCCGACCGCAGCCTCGAATACGCCGTGCTCAAGCTGACCAACGGCTCCTACACGCCCGAGCCGTGGACCCCCGCCGACTCGCTGGCCTGGCTCAAGGCGATGGCCTGGGATCTGCGCTCCAACATGGACAGTGAGCTGGAGCGGTCTCTCGACGCGTCCGCCGTGTCGGCCGACCGGGTCAAGGAGCTGTTTCCCGCCTACCCGTACGACAGGCACCAGCCGATCGTCACGACGGGCAACGTCCGGAACGGCGAGTTCGGCGTCGCCGAACCGCCGAAGCAGGCCTCGGATTCGCTGAACGGGACCGCAGATTCGCTGAACCGGACCTCGGATTCGCTGAACCGGACCGCGGATTCGCTGGACCGGACCTCGGAACGGATGACGCAGGTCTCGGAGCCACGGGAGAAGGCGTCGGAGTCTCAGGCGGGGGCCACGATGGCCTCGCGGGCTCTGGCCGATGTGTCGCGGACGCTGCGGGCCATGCCCTCGTTGCTCGGCTCGGATGGCGCCGACCGCGCGGGGATCGGCTCGAACTCCTGGGTCATCAGCGGTGCGCACACCGACACGGGCAAGCCGCTGCTCGCCAACGACCCCCACCTCGGGCCGCGGATCCCGTCCATCTGGTATCAGGCCGGGCTGCACTGCCGGGTGAAGTCCGCCACGTGCCCGTACGACGTCGTGGGCTACACCTTCACCGGTCTCCCCGGGGTCGTGATCGGACACAACGACCGGGTCGCCTGGGGGTTCACGAACCTCGGCCCCGACGTGACCGACCTCTACCTCGAACGGACCAAGGGTGACACCTACGAGGTCAAGGGCCGGTGGTCGCCCATGGAGACCCGGACCGAGGAGTTCAAGGTCGCGGGCGGCCCGTCCCAGAAGCTGACGGTACGGTCGACCGCGCACGGGCCGATCATCTCCGGAGTCCTCGGCAGCGCGAAGGACGCCCTGCCTGGCGCCGCGGCCAACGCGGGGGAGCTCGGTAAGCCTGGGGAGACGGGCAAGTCTGGGGAGACGGGCAAGTCTGGGGAGGCCGGTAAGCCTGGGGAGGCCGGTAAGCCTGGGGAGACGGGCAAGCTCGCGGTCGCCGGGCATGATGTGGAGGTCGCACTGCGATGGACGGCCCTGGACCCGGGCCGCACGGCTGACGCGCTGCTCGCGCTGGACACGGCGACGAACTTCGAGCAGTTCAGGAAGGCCGCTTCGTTCTTCGAGGCTCCCGCCCAGAACATGATTTATGCGGATGTTGATGGAAATATCGGCTACCAGGCTCCTGGGCGGATTCCCGTCAGGTCCAAGGGCGACGGGCAGTGGCCCGCCCGGGGCTGGACCGGGGACGAGGAGTGGACCGGCTTCATCCCCTTCGAAGAGCTCCCCATGGCGTACAACCCGCCCGAGGGGTTCATCGCTACGGCCAACAACGCGGCCATCGGCCCCGCCTACAGCCGGTTCCTGACCTCCGACTGGTCGTACGGCTACCGCTCCCAGCGCATCGTGGACCGGATCAAGCAGGCCATGTCCAAGGGAAAGATCAACGTCGCGGCCATGGGGGACATCCAGAGGGACTCCGCGCACGGCCTGGCGCCCCTGCTGGTGCCGTACCTGCTGCGTGCCGGCACCCGCGTGCCCGAGGCGAAGGAACTGCTCGGGAGCTGGGACTTCACCCAGGGCCGCGACTCGGCGCCGGCCGCCTACTTCAACGCCGTATGGCGCCACCTGCTCCAGCGGATCTTCGACGACGAACTGCCGGAAGGGGGACGCGCGGGCGGTGGTGACCGCTGGTACGAGGTGGTGCGCCCGCTCCTGGACAAGCCGGGCGACCGCTGGTGGGACGACGTCCGCACCAAGGGCAAGGTCGAGACGCGAGACGACATGATGGCGGCGGCGATGGCCGACGCGGCGCAGGAGCTCCGGGCCAGGCTGGGCGACTCACCGCAGGACTGGCGCTGGGGTGACCTGCACACCCTCGAACTGACCAACGAGACCTTCGGTACTTCGGGCATCGGCCCGATCGAGTGGCTGTTCAACCGGGGCCCGCTGAAGCTCGGCGGAGGCAAGGACGCGGTCGACGCGACCGGCTGGGACGCGGCCGAGGGATACGAGGTCGACTGGGTTCCCTCGATGCGCATGGTCGCCGACCTCGCCGACCTGGACCGCTCGCGCTGGGTCAACCTGACTGGCGCCTCCGGCCACGCCTTCCACACCAACTATGACGACCAGGCCGAGCTCTGGGCCGACGGCGACTCCACCCCTATGCGCCAAACCGAACAAGGCATCCGAAAAGACACCGTCAACACCCTGACCCTCATCCCGTAACCCCCGCGAATCCACAACCGACGCGAGCCGGCCCCTGTTCTCGTCTCCGGGACGACGGCGCTGACGATAAGGCCGTCACCGATGTCGGTGCTGGGGATCGAAGAGCCGGGCGGTGGCCGACGCAGCAGGCGACGTAGGCGGCCGTGCCATACACACGGCTGAGCGGGGTTGGATCATCTTTTTGGCCCTCCCGGCACCCGTTTGATCGGGGTACCCGGTTGTTTCCCACCCGGCAGGTGACATCCGCCTGGTCGGCGGTGTGGGGGTGGTCCGGCCGTTTGTGGTGTGGCGTTTCCTGGTCGGCGGTGAGGGGGTGGTCCGGTTGTCCGTGGTGGGCGGTGGCCTGGTCGGTGGCGAGGGGGGTGGTTCCGCTGTTCGTGGCGGCAGGGGGATGGCGCTGAAGGTCAGGGGTTTCGCTGCTTGTTGGAGTGCTGGGTGGCCCTTACCCGTACGCGGGTCTTGTCGCAGGTGTCGCAGCGCTGGGTGACCACGTGGCCGATGCTCTCCACGGACGTCCACCGGTGGCGCATGTGGATGGTCGTGGTCAGCTTCGCGAGCAGGTCCTTCGTCGCCGCGCCGGCCTGTGACAGCAGGGACCAGGTTCGGGACAGCAGGGACCCGGTCGTCCTTCCGACCACCCGTGGCAGGTGGGGGTCGGCGGTACGCGAGACCAGAGGTCCGGCCGAACGTGGCACCGGAGGTCTGGCTGAACGTGGGAGCGGAAACCAGGCTGAACGTTGGGCCGGAGGTTTGGCTGAACGGGAGAGCGGAAACCAGGCTGAACGCGGGGCCGGAGGTCTGGGACGCGGGACCAGGGGTCCGGTTGTACGTGGGGCCGGAGGTTGGGTGTGGGCGCCTGGGGCACCGTCACGTTGGCCGGTTTGCGCGCCATCAGGCCAGTCGATTCGAGCGTCTCCGGGTGGGCGTGGCGCCGGAACGCGTACATCGTGGGCCGCTGAAACAGGTGTTCGGTGAAACAAGGGAACCTGTATCCAATGGAGTGCCGGGATGTGTACTCGGTGGAGCAACGCGCGGCCGATCTTGCCTGCTGGACCGTTGTTTCCTAGTGAGTCCATTCTCTGCTCACCACCCTGGGCCGTAGAGCCGGCGATAGCCGGTTTCGTCTCCCTGTGCCCTTCAGGAACGCCCTTATGCACGCGACGCACACCTAGTGTGACCACTCGGCGACTTAACGGTAAACGCATTCTGTGGGCAGGGTGATGACCCCATTGGACGGACGGTTAACCGCTCGTCACCGATGAGATCTCCGCGAGCGGGAACTCCAAGTAGTCGCCGGCCTCCTCGCACCACGCGTCCAGGACTCCGCGTCGTAGCTCTCCGTGGCTGATCGTGGCGGTCAGCCCGTCCGACAGGGTGATCAGGGCGCGGACACCGCGGTCGACCACGAAGCCCAGGAGGGACTGCTGGGCGGTGGGCAGCCGGGTCGCCAGGCGTCCGATGACGGCCCAGGTCTGCCCGGTGTGGCGTTCCTCCTCACGCGTGTGCATGAGACGCCGGGCGTGCTCGCGAGGGTCGGGCGGGGGTTCGGCGATGACGGCCTGCGGCTCCTCCAGCTCGGCCACCCGCCCTCCGGGGAGCAGGATCAGCCGCCCGCCCTGCGGCTCGCGCCTGACCGTGATCTCTCCGGTGTCGTCCACCGGCACCGGGGCGTACCCGGCGTCGCGCAGCGCGGCGAGCGTGCGCTCCGCCGGAGCGGTGCCGGCCAGCACCGTGGGGGCGAGCAGGCGCAGGCCGAGACGCGCCAGCCGCCTGTGCGCGGCGATCTCGGCGAGCAGCGCGGGGTCGGAGCCCTGGATGATGCAGCCGACCGTGGTGACCGTGACCTCGCCGTACCGCCGGGCCACGTCCTTGATGAGGTACGTCAGCGGCTGCGGGATGGTGCCCGCCGTGCGGAGCTCCTCCAGCAGGGAGTCGGCCGAGTACCCGGCGTCCAGGGCCCGGCGCACGCTGGCGGGGGTGAACCGCCACACCGAGGCGGCGCCCTGGGACTCGCGCTCGGCGGCGCGGTCGAGCAGGCCCGACAGCTCGGCGGCGGGCGGTCCGGTGACGACGGCGGTCAGGTCGGCCCCGAACAGAGCGGTGCGCTGCGCGCTGGCCAGCGCGTGCACCGAGGACTCCACCAGCCCGGGATCGCGCTCGATCTCCGGCACCGTCTCGTCCTGCTCGTCACCGGCCAGCGCGGACCCCAGCGCCGCCAGCGAACGTCCGAGGCCTGTCAGCGTGTCGGCGGCGACCAGCCCGAGCAGCCGCGCCTCCTTCAGCATCGCGGGGCAGCACTCCGCCAGCAGCTCCCTGTCGAGCAGCGGAGCCCGCCAGTGCACGGCCTGTACCAGCTCGGGCATGCTCGCGAAGGCCGCGTCCTGCGGGAGCGTGGCGAGCGTGGCGAGCACCGCCCAGCGGACGCGGGCGACGGTTTCGCCGGCGGGATCGTCGCTGAGCACCGTGGGGTAGCGGCCGGCGGCGCGGCGCAGCGACGAACGCTCCATGCGCCACCACGCGGCAAGCAGCACCCGCAGCCGTGCGGGGGCGTCCTCCAGCCGCCAGGCGTCGAACCGTTTGGTCGGGATCAGGCCGCCCGCCGTCTCGTCCCAGGCGAGCAGCCGGGCGACGGTGCAGACCTCCAGCAGCAGCCGGGTCTCCTCCTCGGTGCAGCCGGTCTCCTTGATGACCCTGCGCACCTCGCGCACCCCCACGCCGCCGCCCTTGAGCAGGGGGAGCGGGGTCTTGTCGGTGTTCTCCAGGAGGGCGGCGGCCCGGTCGACGGCGTGCGGCGCGGCCAGGCACATGGCGTGGTCGACGGCCTCCGGATCGGCCGGCACCGTGCCGAGCTGCGGCGGCTCGGGGGTGAAGGGGGGATGGTAGTCGGGGCCGCGCAACGCGAGCGCTACCTCGCGCGGCATCTCGGCGATGTCCCACTGCGTGCGGAAGAGCAGCCCCCGGTCGGCCGCCCACTTCTCAGGGGCGCCGGGCGCGACGAAGCGGTTGCCGTCGACGCCGCGCACCGGCCCGTCCCACGCGAACTCGTCGAGCAGGCTCATCGTGCCGTCAGGCGCGTCGCGCAGCAGCGCGGCGAGCCGGTCGGCATCGCCGAGGATGGCGGTGAGGCGGGTCATGAGCTGCCGCCTGCCGCCCTGGGCCGGCAGGCCGAGGCTGCGGCTCATCCGGCGCAGGCCCTCGGCGTTGAGCGTCCAGGAGTCGAGGTAGGCCACGAGGGGGTCGCCGAGCCCACAGGGGGCGGTCCACCAGCGGGCGACGGCCTCGGCCAGGTGCAGGTGGCCGTCGGGACCGGGCCAGGCCAGAGCGTGGTCGAACAGGCCGTCGAGCCAGGGGAGGATCTCGGCCCTGGTCACTCCAAGGAAACGGGCGAGCTCCTCACCGGTGGCGCGCTCGCCGATGACCAGGCTCGCCTGAAGGATCTCCAGCGGGGGCAGGGGAAGGCCACGCATGACCTCCATGACCGCGAAGTTGTCGCTGAGACGCCGGGCGAGCGTGTCGAGGCGGCGCGGCCAGGGTGCGGCGATGGCGTCCGGGCGGTTGGCCAGGACGCGCGCGAGCCGCTCTTCGTCAAGGGTCGTCAACCAGTCGAGCAGGTGATCATCCATCACAGCTCTCTCGAAGGTCTCGCGGGAGTCACCAAGAAGCCACCGTAATGCAGAGCACCCGCTTGACGGGATCGACGTAGCAGAATAGACCCTGAATCCATGAGGCCCGAGATCAACATCTTCTCCGCGGATCGGTACGAGCAAGGCGTGCCCTGGGACCAGTACGCCTGGTTGCGGGAGCACTCACCCGTTCACTGGCACCCTGATCCAGGAGGGCCGGGGTTCTGGGCGATCACCCGCCACGAGGACGTGACTCACGTGTCACGTCACCCGGAACTGTTCTCCTCCCAGCTCAAGTCGTCGATGCTCTACGAGCTCTCTCCGGAAGGGCTTTCCCGCAACCAGCTGATCATGCTCAACCAGGATCCGCCTCAGCACACCGCGACGCGGTCCATCGTCAACCGCGGGTTCACCCCACGGATGATCGGGAAGCTGGAGGACCACATCAGGGTGGTCTGCAATGAGCTCATCGATCAGCTCAGCGGGGGCACCGCCGATTTCGTCGGCGACATCGCGGCGCCGTTGCCGCTCTATGTGATCTGCGAACTCCTCGGCGCGCCGGTGGAAGACCGCGCGAAGATCTTCCGCTGGTCGAACCGGCTCGTCGGCTTCGACGATCCGGAGTTCTCCAGCGACGACACGACCGAGTTGTTCGGTTTGTTTGAGTATGGCATCCAACTCGGAAAAGCTCGGCTGATTGAGCCACGTGACGACATCATCACCAAAGTGGTCACCGGCGGCGAGGCCCTCTCCGAGGCCGAAGTGGGCATGTTCGTCGTGATGCTCGCCGTCGCGGGCAACGAGACAACCCGCAACGCCGCCACCGGCGGCATGCTGGCCTTCTTCGACGAGCCGGGGGAGTGGGAGCGCCTGCTCGCCGACCGTACGCTGCTGCGCACGGTGCCCGACGAGGTGGCGAGGTACGTCTCGCCGGTGATGGCCTTCCGTCGTACGGCCACCCGGGACACCGAGATCCGCGGCCAGGCCGTCGCCGAGGGGGACAAGGTCATCGTGTACTACAACGCGGCGAACCGCGACGAGGCGGTGTTCGATCGGCCCGACCGGTTCGACATCGGACGCGATCCGAACCCGCACGTGGGGTTCGGCGGCGGCGGTCCGCACTTCTGCCTGGGCGCCCACCTTGCCCGCATGGAGCTGCGCGTGCTGTTCGAGACCCTGGCCGAGCGGATGCCCGGCATCGCCCCCGCCGGAGAGGCCCGCCGCCTGCGCTCCAACTTCATCAACGGGATCAAGGAGCTTCCCGTCACCTTCTGAGGGTCCCACCCGGCCGGCCTCCGCTCAGCTCTTGAGGACGGCCCAGACGACCTTGCCCTGCGGGAGCAGCGGGTTCCAGCCCCACCGCAGGCTCATCGACTCCACGATGTGCAACCCCATGCCGCCGGGTTCCAGCGGCGACGGATGGCGCAGGACGGGCGCCGCCGAACCCGGGTCGGCGAAGGCGCACGTCACCAGGGAGCCTCGGCGGATCATCGACATGCGGATCGGTTCGGCACCGCTCTCCCGCAGGTTCCTCGGGTCGAGCACCAACCCGTGCCGCAGTGCGTTGGTGGCCAGTTCGGACACCACCAGAGCCATGTCCTGCGCCAGATCGCCCATGCCCCAGCCGATGAGACTGCCGCCGGCGAAGCTCCTCGCCCAGTGCACGGACTCGGCCCGTGGGGGGAGCACGAAGGTGGCACTCGACGTGCCGGCTCCAGGGCTTGGGAGGTCGCGTGCTGGATGGGGCCACCAGCCGGCGGGGGGCCACCAATCGACGGCCGACCACTGGGTTCGCCCACGTATCAGGTCCGTGGAGTGCACGAGATCATGATGGTGCAAACTCATGTGCAGGTGCAAGAGCGAATGCACGTGCAGGAGGGTCGTGCAACCGCTACGGTTGCCCAAGGGAGTGAAAACCGAAGGGGGAACACACGCGCGATCTTTGACAGACTGTGAACCAGTCCACAACCGGAGGAAAGCACGTGTCCATCGACCCGCCTGGTTCCGGCTCAACGGTTCGGCGCATCATGTTGGGCGCCAGCTTACGCAGGCTGCGTGAGGAGCGCGGGCTAACCCGTGAGGTAGCGGGATTCCATATCCGTGCTTCGGAGTCCAAGATCAGCCGGATGGAGCTCGGACGGGTCGGGTTCAAGACGCGTGACGTCGAGGATCTGCTCACGCTCTACGGCGTCAACGACGACGCCGATCGCCGCGGGTTGCTCGAAATGGTCCGTGAGGCCAACACCCCTGGTTGGTGGCACAAATATAGTGACCTGCTTCCCACATGGTTCTCGACGTACGTCGGGCTGGAAGAGGCCGCCTCGGTGATCCGCACCTATGAGGTGCAGTTCGTCCCGGGTCTGCTGCAGACGGCCGCGTACGCCCGGACGGTGATCAGGCTCGGGTATCCAGAGGTCACGGACGACGAGATCGAGCGTCGCGTGCATCTGCGCATGCAGCGGCAGGAACGTCTCACCCGTGAGGATGGACCGAAACTCTGGGCCGTCATCGACGAGGCCGCGCTGAGGCGGCCCATCGGCGGCAAGGAGATCATGTATGAGCAGCTGCAGCACCTGATGGCGGTCGCGAGCATGCCCGCCATCACATTGCAGGTGATGCCGTTCCAGTTCGGTATGCACGCCGCCGAGGGTGGAGCGTTCACCATCCTGCGTTTTCCGGAGTCCGACCTGTCGGACGTGGTCTACGTCGAGCAGCTGTGGGGTGCCCTTTACCTGGACAAACGTGAGGACATTGATCCATACCTCACTGCCATGGAACAGCTGTGCATCGAGAGCACAACTCCCGGGGGCACTGCCGAGATACTCGGCGACATACTTAGAGAGACCTAGATGAGCCAGCCGTATAACGGAATGCCGGCCACGAGCCTAACCGGCGTCGCGTGGCGAAAGAGTCTTCACAGCAACTCGCAGGGCAACTGCGTCGAGCTTGCCAAACTCCCCGACGGGGGCGTCGCCGTCCGAAACTCCCGTTTCCCGGACGGTCCCGCCCTGATCTACACCCGTGACGAGATCCGGGCGCTCGTGCTCGGCGTCAAGGACGGCGAGTTCGACAACCTGGTCGCGTAACACCCTGTTCACATATCGCAAGTCCGGTTAACCAGAGAGCGCTGGTCGCGTAACCGGGGTCGTTCATCGATCCGGCAGACTGGGTTTGTCCACTTCCTGTGAAGTTTGTGGGGGCCCGTGATGCTGGACCAGATGACTCTCTACCCCGTAGCCGACGACGTGCTGTTCGCTCCAGGGGGCCGCGTCGTGATCCGTACATACGGAGTCGCGTCCGCGGCCTCCACCGAGGAGGACGGCGCCCATCCTGTCTCCTACCGCACCTGGGTGACCGGAGTCAGGGACCAGCCGAGATACTGGCGCTGGGGCCACTTCGAGGACGCCCGCCGGGGCCACCGCAAGGTCCTTGAGTGGCTGACCGGGCGAGGACCCCAACCCCAGGCGATCGTCACCGGCTGAGCCCGCGCGCCGGCCTCCGGCGAGGACCCCCAGAGCCAGGCGATCGTCACCGGCTGAGCCCCGCCCGCCCGCCTCCGGCGTCGCAAAGCCTTGATCGGCCTTTCCTTGTACGGGCGCGTGGACGGGGCTACTCTTCGACCAAGCGTTAGCTTGGTTGACGGGAGGCCGCGATGCGCCGCGGGATCTATCTGATCGAAGAGGTCGACTTCCGGCCGATGAACTCTCGCAAGCCTCTTGAGTACCTCACCTGGCTGACCAGGTACAAGAAGGAGGACGAACGGCTCGACCGGCCCGATCTCACCAAGGGCCTGTCCATCCGGTCACGGGAGATCGACCTGGTCGGTGCCTTCTACGCCGTCGGCATCACCGGGCACCCCCAGTTCAAGGCCGTCACGCTGTGGGACTGCCACGGCGGCTGGGACGGCGGCTGGCGCCAGATGATGAACATCTACGACGGCGTCGACGACCGGCTCTTCCTGTCCGACATCGACGACCTGCGGTTCTCCGCCTTCTCCCGCCCGCTCGGCGCCGTACACGGAAGCCCGGCGGTCGCGGACCTGCTCGCCGAGGAGTACGCGGCGCCCTTCTACCTGTTCGAGAGCGCGCAGGTGCGGCCCGGAGCCGCACTCGACTATCTCGCGGCCGTGCGGGAGGAACGGGCCCCCGTCCTGGCCGAGCACGGGCATCGGCTCGTCGGCCTGTACGAGGTGCTGTTCTGCGACACCGAGGTCGTCACGATCTGGGGCATGTCGCTGGACGACCACCTGGCCACCCAGCGCGCCCACGACGCCGCGCTCGGACTGGACGACGAGATCGCGCCCGACGAGCGTCTGCTCGACTGGCGGAAGCGGGCCAGGGAGTTCCTCGACGGCCCCTGGCGCGAGACCCTGCTCGCGCCCTTCCCCGGCTCCCGCCTCGCACCGGCGGGCGTGGACTAGATGGGCGACCCGGAGACGGGCGCGTTCCAGCGGGCGATGGCGTGCTCCTCGTGCTCGAAGCCCAGCACCGACACCGTCCCGGTGTCCAGCTTGAAGTAGCGGCCGTTCTGCGGGGGCAGGCCGAGCCAGCGGGCGGTGAGCACGCGCAGGAAGTGTCCATGAGCCACCAGGACGACGGTGCCCTCCGCCTGCAGGGCCCGTTCGATCACCTTGTCGGCGCGCTCGCCGACCTGCTCGACGGTCTCACCAGGATGCCCGGCGTCTCCGGGGATCACACCGTCGCGCCAGAGGTACCAGCCGGCACGCTGCTTCCTGATGTCGGGGGTGGTGATGCCCTCGTAGCCTCCGTAGTCCCACTCCCACAGGTTCGGGTCGATCTCGTACCGGGTCAGCCCGGCCAGTTCCGCCGTGCGCCGTGCGCGCATCGCGGGGCTGGACAGGACGAGCGAGAAGCTCTTGCCCTCCAGCACGGGGGCGAGAGCACGGGCCTGCCCCTCCCCCTTGGGCGTGAGCGGGAGGTCGGTCAGTCCGGTGTGCAGGCCGTCCCGGCTCCACTCGGTCTCACCGTGCCGCAGAAGAATGAGTTCGTCCATATCGGACCATCATCTACTGTCCGGCGAGATTTTCCACGATCGGGGTGAAGGCGTCGAGGTCAGACTCGTTGTGCAGCACGAAGTACGACAGGTCGTGCTCGTCGCGCCAGCGGCGGAGCTTGTCCGCGATCTCGTCCTGCGAACCCAGCAGCACCTGCGGCGTCTCGTCCTGACGGCTGGAGTCGGCCGCGCTCCACGCGGCCTCCGTCTTGCGGACGCCGATCTGCAGCACGCTGGTGCCGAGTTCGATCGCGTCGTACCGCTCGGCGGCGGCCGTACGGACGATGTCGATCTTCTTCAGGAACGCGTCGAGGCCGGCGTCGGCGCGGTCCGGCCCGGAGCCGTCGGCGCGGACCCGCATGGTCAGGTTGATCACATCGGCCTCCCGCGCCGCGAGCCTGAGCACGCGTGGCCCGCCGCCGCCGAGCAGCAGCTTCGGATGGGGCCGCTGCACCGGTTTCGGCCGCTGGTCCAGGCCGGTGATCCGGTAGTGCTCGCCCTCGAATCTGAACGGCCCGTCCGACCAGAGCCCCTTGAGCACCGTCATGGCCTCGGCCAGCCGGTCTATCCGCACCCCGGGCGGGTCGAGCGTGAGCCCGGCCGAGGTGTAGTCGGCGGCCATCCAGCCGGTGCCGAGCCCGACCTCCAGGCGGCCCTCGGAGAGCACGTCGATGGTGGCGGCCTCCTTGGCGAGCAGGGCGGGATGCCGGAAGTCGTTGGCGAACACCAGCGTGCCGACCTTGAGACGTGTGGTGGCGCAGGCCGCGGCCGTCATCGCGGCGAGGGGGGCGAAGCGCGGGCCCACCAGGTGGTCGGGGACGAGCAGCACGTCGAAACCGGAGTCCTGGAGGCGGCGGGCCTTGTCCGCCCAGGACTTGGCGGTGTCGGCCTCGCGGATGACGGCGGCGAACCGGAACGGCCTCTTCACGGCGGTCTCCTCTGCGGCGGACGGCGGCCCGGCTCATATGACCAAGCGCTTGCTACAGCGTAGGCGGCGCGCTCACGCTGGGAAAGCCCGCATAATATTCGCGTACCGGGTTCATTTTTGAACTCGGTACGCTTTTGAGCTACCGTCATGGTCATGGCGGAACACGAGGGCCTGCGCGAGCGCAAGAAGCGGCAGACGAAGCTGACGATCGAGGAGGCGGCGATGCGGCTGTTCGTGGAGCGGGGCTTCGACAACGTCACCGTGGTCGAGATCGCCGAGGCCGCCCAGGTAGCCAAGGTGACGCTCTTCAAGTACTTCCCGACCAAGGAGTCCCTCGTCCTCGACCCGGCGGCGGGCGACAACCCCGCCCCCATCGTGGCCGCTCGGCCTCCCGGCACGTCGCCGCTCGGGGTGCTGCGGGCGCACTACCGGGCACTGGCGGCCGACCCCGGCGGCGGGCCCGCCCTCGGCACCGAAGAGAGGGTGATCAAGTGGATGCGGGTGATCATGGAGAGCCCGGCCCTCCTGGCGGGCATGCACCGCCTGCTCGACCAGCAGCGCGACGAGCTGGCGTGCGTCCTCGCCGCCGAGCCTGGCGTCGAGCCCGGCGACCTCACGCCCCAGCTCGTGGCCGCTCAGGTCACCGGCGTCATCCTCATGCTCAAGGCGGGGTTCTACCAGGCGCTGGTGGCCGGCGGCTCGCTCGCCGAGGCCGGGGCCTACCTGGCACGCAACGTCGAGCACGCCTTCGACCTGCTCGAACACGGCATCGGCGACCTCTACACCCGCTGACGCCCGGCGACCTCTACACCCGCTGACGCCCGGCCACCTCTACACGCGCTGACGCCCGGCGGTCTCCACACGCGAGGACGCGCCCAGCGGTCTCCACACGTGACAAGAAAGGGATCATCATGCTTGCCAAGGGCATCAACTACGACACCGGGTTCCTGCCCGGGGGCACGAGCTCACGGGAGGACTTCGACCCCGAGACGGTCCGCAGGGAGATGCAGATCATCGCTCAGGACCTGCACTGCAACGCCGTCCGCATCTCCGGCGGCCTCCCCGAGCGCCTCAGCGTCGCCGGGCGGTACGCGGCCGAGGCCGGCCTTGCGGTGTGGTTCTCGCCCTTCCCATGCGAGCTGGGCAGGGAGGAGCTGCTGCCGCTGTTCGCCGACTGCGCCGAGCGTGCCGAGGAGCTGAGGTCGGGCGGCGCTGAGGTGGTGCTCGTGACCGGATGCGAGATGACCATGTTCGCCTCGGGATTCCTGCCGGGGGAGACGTACAGGCAGCGGATGGAGCTCCTGAGGTCGTCCATGACGAGGCCCTGGCTGTGGTTGAAGATCGCCAGGATGTCCGGCCAGTTGAACGGCTTCCTCGCCGAGACGGCGGCCGTGGTCCGCGAGCGCTTCGGCGGCCGCGTCACGTACGCCTCGGCGCCCTGGGAGAGGGTCGACTGGAAGCTCTTCGACATCGTCTCGATCGACACCTACCGCGACAGGCGCAACGCCTCGCGGTACGGTAAGGGGTTGCGCTCGCACCTCCGCCACGGCAAGCCCGTCGTGGCGACCGAGTTCGGCACCTGTGCCTACAAGGGCGCCGGTGACCGGGGTGGCATGGCCTGGGCGATCAGCGACAGGAGCGTGGAACCGCACCGCCTGACCGGCGACTACCAGCGCGACGAGTCCGAGCAGGTGACCTACCTGCGCGAACTGCTGTCGAGCTTCGAGAAGGAGGGGCTGGACGGGGCCTTCTGGTTCACTTTCGCTGGCTACGGGCATCCGCACCGGCCCGAACCCCTCTATGACCTGGACATGGCCTCGTACGGAGTGGTCAAGGTCCTCGAAGACCGCAAGGGGACGGCGTACCCCGACATGAACTGGGAGCCCAAACAGGTCTTCCACGCTCTCGCCACCACCTACCGCACCTGACCCCCTCAGGTCCCGTCGCATCTCTCGTACCTCTCACGCCGGCCCTGAGATCACCTCCACCTGACCTGGTTCACCTCCAGCGGAGCATGTCACCGCCGGCCTCACCTCAGCGGATCTTGTCCGTTTCTGGAGACAGCATGTCCCCGGAACAGGGCACTCACTCCTTCATGGGCGGTTGCGGGAAGTGGACTCGCCAAGGCTACGCCGCCCATGCCTGACCTGCGAGGAGACCACTGACATGAGCGAGACGATCGCGGGCGTCACCATTCCGGACTCGGCGTTCGCCGACGAGGCCACCCAGCTCGTCCGGGACGCGGCACCCCCACTGCTGTACGACCACTCGCGGCGTGTCTACCTCTTCGGAACGCTGCAAGGACGCCGGCTCGGACTCGAAGCGGACCCGGAACTGCTCTACATCGGCGCCATGTTCCACGACCTCGGGCTGACCGAGGCCTACCGCCGCACCGACCAGCGCTTCGAGATTGACGGCGCCGACGAGGCACGCCGCTTCCTTGCCTCGCACGGTTTCCCGGAGGAGGACATACGCAAGGTGTGGGAGGCCATCGCGCTGCACACCACCCCGGAGGTGCCGTACCGGCTCGACCCGGAGATCGCGCTGGTGACGGCCGGAGTCGAGACCGACGTCCTCGGCATCGGCTACGACGAGCTCGACCCGGAGGACATCGCGGCGGTCACGGCCGCCCACCCGCGCCCCGACTTCAAGCGCCAGATCCTCGCCGCCTTCACCGGCGGCTTCAAGGATCGTCCCGACACCACCTTCGGCACGGTCAACGCCGACGTCCTCGAACACTTCGTCCCCGGCTACAAACACATCGACTTCGTAGACGTAATCCAAACCTCCCCCTGGCCCGATTAACCCTCGGTCCCGATTAACCCTCGGTCCCGAATAGCCCCCGGGTCTCCCGGGAGCCGACCGGTTGGGATTACTTCCTCGCTACTGCTTCGGTTCTTTCCGGCGCCGGGTCGGTGGGGTGTTCAGCGGTGGGGGTCGGCGCTGTGGGCGCGGGTGACCCGGTGGTCTCTGTGAGCTGGGTGCCTGGGTGTGGTTCGTCGACCGGATGTGGGCACTTCTTGCGGAACCAGACCGTCTTGCCGGTGCCGTCCCGGTCGGGAAGGATGCCCCACTCGTCGCAGAGGGCCTCGACGATGGTCAGCCCGCGGCCGTGTTCGGCGTCGTCGTCCTCGGGGCTTCGCTCCGGCCGTCCCGCCCCACGGTCGGTCACCTCGGCGGATACGGTTTCCCCCGTCACCCGGAGCGTCAGCTGGATCGGCGGCAGCCCGTACAGGACGGCATTGCTCAGCACCTCGGTCGTGGCCAGCACGATGTCGTCGGCGAGATCACTCGATCCGGCGAGCTGCCACTTGATGAGGGTCTGCCGGACCATGCTCCGGATGTCTCGGAGGATCATGGGGTCCCTGGGGATGTCCCAGCGTACGGCGCGATAACCGTCCGGGGTGCCGATCATTCGCTTCCTTGCCTGCGCCATATATGACCCGGAAGACCCTACTCTGTCCGGGTTTGGCCTGTTCGTAGAGGTGGGGTGCGGGTCTGATTTGTCGTCAAACAGCAACGAAGTGCGCTTCGCCGACGAGATCCGGTAGCTCGGCCTCGCGCATCAACTCCCGCAGCTCGGCCAGCAGGGGAGCGTCCACGATCAGCGGTACGCGGGTCTGCCAGTGCGCGATGGCGTAGTACCGGCGGCTCCACACCCATAGAAGACCGTCCAGGCCGGCTCGCAAGTGTCGAGCAGCCTCGAGGCGGCCCACGCTTCCGGATCCCAGTCCTGCCTCCGCACTATCTGTTCGCCGGTACGTCCCCCGGCATGCCGTCCTGTCGGCACGATCGCCTCCTTGGTCGCCAGGGCTCCTCCGGAGCTCCGGTCGTGTCCGATCTGACCGCGGCCGGGATGACGGGGAACGCCTCCGGCTGACCGGTCGGCCGCGCACTCTCAGCATGCCTACCCAGAGCTATCGTCAATAGCGGAAAGTAGTGACGGTGTGACGACAGATCGCTGTCCGGATGAGGTCCGAATTCCCGTCACCGTTGTCCGCGTAGGCGTGCCAGACTTCGCAATAACCTGGTTTCGCTGATTCGGGAGGGTCTCGTGGGGCGTGAGCGCAATCTCGATTCGATATGAGCCCACGTGCTTTTTTCGGCAGCGAGTTGCGCCGCTGTCGTAAGAAGATCGGACTTTCGCAGCCGCAACTCAGCGAACGAACCACATACAGTCCGGACATGATCGGAAAAATCGAACGCGGCGAACGCCCCCCATCGCCGGAGTTCGTGCAGCAGTGCGATCAGATTTTCGGCATAGACGGCCACTTCGACCGCCTCTACCAGTTCATGCTCCAAACACCGGGACCGGCCTGGTTCACCCGCTGGCTAGAGGAGATCGAGCCCCGCTCCACGGTCCTCCGCACGTGGGATCCGCTCCTCGTCCCAGGCCTGCTCCAGACCGAGGCGTACGCGCGCTACCTCTTCAGCAGGGAACCCAACATCAGCTCAGAGGAGGTCGAAGAGCGAGTCCAGGCTCGTATGCTCCGCAAGGCTGTCCTTGATCGGGGAGACCCGCCGGCTGTGTGGGTTCTTCTCGACGAAGGCGTTCTTCGCCGTTCAATCGGTGGGCCGGACGTTATCCGCGCGCAGATGCAATACCTTCTTGAGGTAGCCCGACGACCCAACGTAGCCATACAGATCGTTCCCTATAGTGCCGAAAGCACCGTTGGTCTGACGGGCGCATTTATTCTCGCGGAACTTCCGGGGGGTGAACCCGATGCCGTGTACGTGGAGTCAGCCGTGACCGGAGAGGTTACGACGGACCACGACTTCGTTGCCTCGATCTGGGGGCGATATGACACGATACGAGCAGACGCTCATCCCCGACATGTGTCACTAAAGATGATCCACGATGGGATTCAACAATGGAACGCAGTGACTTGAGCCGTGTAGATCTGTCGCAGGCTGGATGGAGGAAGAGTACCTACAGTGGCGGTACGGGAGGCGGCTGCGTGGAGGTGGCGACGAACCTGCCTGGAGTCGTCGCGGTTCGTGACAGCAAGGACCCCGACGGCCCGTCCCTGATCTTTCCTCCGCACGAGTGGACGCGCTTCCTTGGAGGGATCACGCAGGGTCGCTTCGGCATCTAACCCGGCCGTTCAGATCTGCTGAGACGTCCGTGGAGTGTCGGGCGAATCCTCTGACTGGCGGGAGGAGGTGACCGACACGATGACCGTAGAACCCCACAAACGTCGCCTGAGTCCTTGCTGCACCGTACAAATTTCGGTCCAGGCCACTCGAGTGTCGAGGATCTGACCAGGTTCGATTCCTTGCGCATGGCTGACGTCGGACTTCGTTGCTGGCACGGTTTTGCCGGATTCGTGATCATCGATCGTCTCGGAACCTACGACATCCGCTCGCTATGGTCACCTCTCGAATCAAATGATCAAGGATGGGGTAGGGCAATAGACATGAGGAGCTTTGACCTGAGCGGTGCGCAGTGGCGGAAGTCGTCTCGTTCGGGGGACAGCGGAGGCCAATGTGTCGAGGTGGCGGCCAACCTGCCCGGACTCGTCGCGGTCCGGGATTCCAAGAACCCCCATGGGCCGACCCTGGTCTGCACGCTAGGGGAGTGGAAGACCTTCCTCGGTGGCCTACGGGGCCGTGGGATCATCGGTTAGCCGGGCCGCCACCATGGATTCCACGGACCTGGGCAAGGATCTTTCGCAGGCGGTGTGGAGGAAGAGCACCCACAGCGGCGGTACGGGAGGGGAGTGCTTGGAAGTGGCAACGAATCTGCCCGGAGTCGTCGCCGTTCGTGACAGTAAGAACCCCGACGGGCCGGCTCTGATCTTTCCTCCGCAGGAGTGGACGCGTTTCCTCGCGAAGGTCGTGGCCGGCGCATCTGACCACTAGGCCGTGTTTCGAAAGATCACGAGGGTTGGGCGTGTCGGTGATCGTTGAACGAAGAGGTCTCCGGTAGTTGGTTCAACGACCAAGAAGAACGAAACACCGGAGACCTCGTGGCCAGCGTAGTGGGGACGAGGCGGCACGACCTCACTGACGCGCACTGGGCGGCGCTGGAGCCGCACCTGCCTGCTGCGTCGGGCAGGGGGCGTCCGCCGAAGTGGAGCAGGCGGCAGTTGATCGATGGGATCCGGTGGCGGATCCGGACCGGGGCGCCGTGGCGGGACGTGCCGGGCTGCTACGGTCACTGGTTCACCGTGTACGGCCTGTTCCGCCGCTGGCAGCGTGCGGGGAACCGGGCGCAGATCCTGGCGGCGTTGCAGGCGTGTGCGGATGCTGCTGGGAAGATCGACTGGACGGTGAGTGTGGACTCCACCATTGTGCGGGCTCACCAGCACGCCGCCGGGGCACGGCGACAGGGTCACCTGCAAAGGAGCCGCCCGGTGGTGTGCACGGTGAGCCGGCCGATCACGCGCTGGGGCGTTCCCGCGGCGGGCTGACCACCAAGACCCATTTGGCCTGTGAGCAGGGCCGCAAGCTGATGGCTGCGGTGGTGACCGCCGGGCAGCGGGGCGATAGCCCGCAGTTCATCCCGGTGCTGGCCAAGATCCGGGTGGCCTGCATCGGCGGCGGCCGTCCCAGGATCCGCCCGGACAGGGTCCTGGCCGACAAGGCCTACACCAGCAAGGCCAACCGGACTCATCTGCGTCGGCGTGGGATCAAGGCGTGCATCCCGAGCAAGGCCGACCAGAACGCCCACCGCAAGGCCAAGGGAACGAAGGGAGGCCGCCCGCCCTCCTTCGACCCCGCGCTCTACCGACTGCGCCACGCTGTGGAGTGTGGCATCAACCTGCTCAAAGGCAATCGCAGCCTGGCCACCCGTTACGACAAGCTCGCCGTACGCTACGAAGCCGTCGTCATCATCGCTGCGATCAACCAGTGGCTCAACGCCTTATGAAACACGGCCTAGGTGTGTGGCTGTGAGGCGCGACATCAGTCAGACGGGTGCCGCGGCGAGACGAGGCGGACTCGCGGGTCTACCCTGAGCCACTGTTTGTCCGCAGAAAGGATCTCGGCGTCGAGGAAGGCGCCGGTCGCGAGAACCAAGGCGTCTGGGAGTCGCAGGAAGCGGTGCTGGGCGCGGAGTCGGGCCGCATCGAACGCGATGTACTGGACGAGCGGCACAGGGGCGCCGAAGACGGCTCGGATCTGGCCGAGCCGCTCGAACATGGTGTCCCGTCCAAGTCGGGCGGCTCCGACGAGCACCTCTGAGACGACACTGATCGGGACGAGCATGTGATCACACTGCCTGCGGCGTTGACGTACAGCCTCTGCCGCAACCTCATGCAGAGCATCCTTCGGATCAAACAATCCCAGCAGGATGCTGCTGTCGATGACTACCTGTCCCATTCGTCACGCAAATTGTGCAGGGCGGTCGCTTCCGCTAGGCCGGGAGCGGAGCCGATCAAATCGTCCAGGGCTGACCAGTCTCCCGGGTCGACACGATGTTCCAGGCTTTCCCCGAAATCAGGTGCGACCACGGCTGCCAGCCGACGACCATTTCGGGTCAGATAGATGACTTCGCCCCCCGCGGCTGCTGCTGCGAGGTCGTCCAAGTGCGCTGGCACCTCGGAGAGGGGTAGCTCGTACGCGTGATCGGGCACAAACAGATATTACAATGCGAACATGATCGATCGCATTGGGTCATCAAAACTGTGATCACATGAGTCGACTGCGCCACCCCCTCCAAAGCGCTGAGTAGCGCTCGGTCCGCCAGGCGAGCGGATCCTACCCACAGAGGCCGGCGGGCGCGTCTAGCGGAAGGTTCGGGTGAGGTGGGCCAGGGCGGAGTGCCTGTAGCGGGAGGCCCCGCCGACCAGGCCGTAGGCGAGGTCCTCCAGGAGGGAGCAGCGGGCGTAGAAGGCGGCGCGCTCGCGGCCGGCGTCGTCGAAACGGCCGTCGTAGCCGGCCAGCGTCAGTTCGAAGACCTCCGGGCCGAGGTCGCGGTAGATCAGGGCGAGGTCGCAGGCCGGATCGGTGATGGCCGCGTCGGTCCAGTCGATGACGCCCGTGATGGCGCTCGCCCGGACGTCCACCAGAAGGTGCGGTTCCGGAACCGGCAGAGGGGACAACCGGGCCACCGCGGCGAGCAGATCGGCCTCGCGCCGGGTCGTCTCGGCCCGGGCGGCCGGGTCGGTCTCCTTGCTTCCGCGGACGATCAGCTCACGGTCGACCTCGTACGCGACGTTGTCCACCCCCTCACCCAGCTTGGTGATGGATCGGACCTCGCGGCCGGGCAGGTGACGGGCCAGCAGCGCGCGAATCTCCTCGATCACCCCCCGCAGCCTAACCACGGCGTACGGCCCGGCGGGGCGGCACCGGGCCGGAAGCCACTCGCCCGTACGTCAGTTGAACGTGTCGGGGTTCGGGCCGGTGCGGGTGCCGTTGTCGAGCGGCTCGATCGCCGCCAGGTCGTCGTCGGTGAGCGTGAAGCCGAAGACGTCGATGTTCTCGCGGATTCGCTCAGGGGTGACCGACTTGGGGATGACGACGTTCCCGAGCTGGACGTGCCAGCGCAGGATCACCTGGGCGGGGGTCGTGCCGAGCCGCTCGGCGATGGAGGTGATCACCGGGTCCTTGAGTAGCGCGCCCTGTGCCAGGGGGCTCCAGGCCTCGGTGGCGATGCCGTGCTCGGCGTGGAAGGCGCGCAGCTCGGTCTGCTGAAGGTTCGGGTGAAGCTCGATCTGGTTGAGGACGGGCACGATCTCGCTCTTGTCCAGGAGCCGCCGCAGGTGGGCAGGCTGGAAGTTGGACACGCCGATGGCCCGGACGCGGCCGTCGGCGTACAGCTTCTCGAAGGCGCGCCAGGTGTCGAGGTAGCGGTCCTTGGCCGGGGTGGGCCAGTGGATGAGGTACAGGTCGAGGTGGTCGAGCCCCAGCTTCTCAAGGCTCGCGTCGAAGGCGGCCAGCGTGGAATCGTAGCCCTGGGCGCTGTTCCACAGCTTGGTCGTGACGAAGACCTCGTCGCGCGGCAGGCCGGCCTGGGCCAGCGCGTCGCCGACACCCCTCTCGTTGCCGTACACGGCCGCGGTGTCGATGCTGCGGTAGCCCGCCTCCAGGGCGGTGGTGACGGCGGCGGCGGTCTCCCGCTCGGGGATCTGGAAGACTCCGAAACCGAGCTGCGGGATCCGCACGTCGTTGTTCAGCGTGACGTTGGGTCCGGATGACATGGTTATCGCCTAACTTCGGTGTTCTGCATACTTTTCGGGTGAAACGGGCGCCTGGGTGGCTCTCCCCGGTGGGCTACCAGGCAAACCGTCCGATCAGGGAATCAGCGTCGGAACCACGCCGCCGTCGACACGCAGGGCGGCTCCGGACGTCGCGGACGCCAGGTCGGACGAAACGTAGAGCACCCCCAGCCCTGTGTCCGTCCTCGGCCGCCATCCGAGGAGGATCACCGGCTGGCGGGCTCCTAAGGGGCGGCGACCGCGCGCGTGGTACGGGTGTGCAGAGCGTGTTCGACGAGCGTGACCAGCACGTTCTTGCTGGATTCCCGTTGCCGGGCGTCGCACAGCACCACCGGGATGTCCGGGCCGAGATCAAGGGCCATGCGCAACTCGTCCAGGTCGTAGCGTCTGGCTCCCTCGAAGCAGTTCACCGCGACGATGAACGGCGTACCCCGCCGCTCGAAGTAGTCGACCGAGGGGAAGCAGTCGGCCAGGCGCCGCGTGTCGGCGATGACCACCGCACCCATCGCGCCCAGCGCCAGCTCGTCCCAGACGAACCAGAATCGCTCCTGGCCCGGGGTGCCGAACAGGTAGAGCACGTGGGCCTCGCCGATGGAGATGCGGCCGAAGTCCATCGCGACCGTCGTGGTCTTCTTCGCCTCCACCCCTGACAGGTCGTCGATCCCGACGCCGAGGTCGGTGAGGACCTCCTCGGTGCGCAGGGGCCGGGTCTCCGACACCGAGCCCACCATGGTCGTCTTCCCGGCTCCGAACCCGCCGGCGATCAGGATCTTGATCGCGGTCGGCAGCTTCACACGCCCGACGTCGCGGTTAGAGCGTCCGGAGTCCATTGAGCACCGCCTTGTAGGTTTCCAGATCCAGAACGTCCATCTCCCGCGCGGGCTCCTGGATGGCGACGAAGCCCTTGTCGACCAGGTCTCCGAGCAGCACCCGGACGGTTCCGGCCGGCAGGTCGAGGTGGGCCGCGATCTCGGCGACCGACAGCGGCCGCTCACAGAGCCTGACCATGGCATGGTGCTCGGGACCGAGGCCGGGCTCCGCCGAGATGGCCGGATTGGTGGTCACCACCAGCGTGATGAGGTCGATCTGGCCTCGGCTCGGCTGCGTCCGGCCACGCGTCATCACGTACGGGCGGACGATCCGCCCGGCCTCGTCGTCGAGCCACTGCTCCTCTGCGGGGTCGTCGGAGAGGCTCGTCATGTGGCGCCCTCATTCCTTGGGGAAGGGTTCTCCGATCGCGCAGGCGAGGTGAGGTACTGCCCGACGCGCGTCACGAGCATGGCCATCTCGTAGGCGACCAGGCCGACGTCGGCGTCATGCGCGCACAGGACCGCCAGGCAGGCGCCCTCGCCCGCCACGGTCACCACCAGGTACGCCGACTTCATCGCGATGATGGTCTGGCGTACGGCTCCGCCGTTGAACCGCTCGCCGGCTCCTTGGGCGAGGCTCTGGATCCCGGCCGCCACGGCGGACAGGTGCTCGGCGTCGGACCGGGCGAGACCATGGGACGCGGCGAGCAGCAGTCCGTCGGTGGACAGGACGATCCCGTGCTCGGCCTCCCTGACCCGCTCGACCAGGTCGTCCAGCAACCAGGTCAGGTCGGCGGGGGAAGTGGTCCTCTGCATCACTCGCTGTCCTCTTTTACCGGCTCTCACGGTTCACTACGTCGTCTGGAACATCTGCGGCGGCCACCTGCCAGCGGTGACCCGGGCCGTCACGCTGCTAGCGCATCGGCGGCTCGTCGTCGTGCGGGAAGGAGTCGGGGTCCAGGCGGTGCGGCAGCCTCGCCGCTTCCGACCGGCCGCGTCGCGTGCCGTTCTGGAACGACTCCAGCAGCCGCCGGAGCTCCTCGGGGGAGCGGTCGTCGTCGTCCGCCGGGGTGGCGCCGAGCACGGCCGGCGGGTCCACCCGCAGTTCCGGGGCCAGATGCGCCTGGGCGACCCGGCGCGGCAGTCCCGACGGCGTGTACGCGGGCGGTCCGGCGGGCGAGGGCTCCGAGGGCGGCGGGACGAAGGCGGTCTCGTTCCGGGAGGGAGGCTCGGAGCCCGGCGGGCCGGGAAAGCGCGGCCCGGAGGCCGGCGGGTCGGAAAAGCGCGGCCCGGAGGCCGGCGGGTCGGAAAAGCGCGGCCCGGAGGCCGGCGGGTCGGAAAAGCGCGGCCCGGAGGCCGGCGGGTCGGAAAAGCGCGGCTCGGAGGCCGGCGCCGCCCGGCTCGGCAGGGGAGTGCCCGCCGGATCGCCCTCGTCGCCGTCCCACCGCGGCGGCGCGGTCAGCAGCGACGGGTGGGCGTCCTCGGTCCTGCCCGCCTGGACGGGGACGTCGGCGGCCGGGTGATGCCCGCCCTGTCCGTTCTTCGTCATATCGGGAGAAGGCGGCCCGCCGGGCAGCGCCTGGGGACCGCTGACGGGTCCGGTCTCCGTGTCGAGGTCGCCATTGATCAACTCACGCGGTATCAGGACGATGACGGTCGTGCCGCCGTACGGGGAGGCCTTCAGCGTGACCTGGATCTGGTGGCGGGAGGCCAGACGGCTGACCACGTACAACCCCAGGCGAGGCGTGCCGGTCAGCTTGAACTCGGGCGGGTCCGCGATCCGGGCGTTGGCCGCGGCCAGGTCTTCCCGGTTCATGCCGAGACCGCGGTCCTCGATCTCGACGACGTAGCCCTTGGCGACCTCCTGGCCGCTGACCTGGACCGACGCGTACGGCGGGGAGAAGGAGACGGCGTTCTCGATCAGCTCGGCGAGCAGGTGGATGACGTCGCCGATGGCCCGGCCGGCCAGCTCGGCCTCGCCCATGGGCATCAGGGTCACCTGGGTGTAGTCCTCCACCTCGGCCAGCGCGCCGCGTACGACGTCGACCATGGGCACCGACCGCCGCCAGGCACGGCCGGGGGAGGCGCCGGACAGGACGATGAGGTTCTCGGCGTTGCGCCGCATCCGGGTGGCCAGGTGGTCGACGCGGAACAGCTCGGCCAGCTTGGCCGGCTCGGTCTCGCGCCGTTCCATGGCGTCCAGGATGGTCAGCTGCCTGTGCACCAGCGACTGGGTGCGCCGCGCGAGGCTGAGCAGAATGGCCCGGTAGCTGCGGCGAAGCTCGGCCTGCTGGACCGCGACGCGGATGGCGGTCTCCTGGACGGTGTTGAAGGCCTGGCCGACCTGGCCGATGGCGTCGCCGCCCGCCGCGAGCGGCGGCGCCTCCGCCGCCACGTCCACATCGTCTCCGCGGCCGAGGCGTTCCACCACGCCGGGCAGCCGCCGGCCGGCGAGCTCGAGCGCGGCGGCCCGCAGTTCCTCCAGTCGCCGTACCAGGGCTCGCGCCGTGGTGATGGACAGCACGATGGAGGCGATGACCGCAAGCAGGCCGAGACCACCCGCGAGGATCAGCCGGATGATGACGCCGGCGGCGAGCGGTGTCGCGCGATCGACGAGCGCGTCACCGCTGGTCTGGATGAGCCGGTCGAGCTGGCTGATCACGGTGCCGGCCGAGGTCTGCCAGCGGCTGGGATCGACGAACGACCGCCCGTTGGCCCACGTGCCCTGGATGAGCTGGTCCTCCAGGCCGCGAAGGCGTTTGAAGGATTCGCTCTGTGTCAGCTGCTCGTATGCGGTCAGCTCATAAGGCGGCAATTCGGCCGCGGCTCTGGCGAGTGAGAGGCGCTGTGCGCCGACGATCTGGGTGAACTTGACACCGTCAGTTGTGCTGAGTCCACCGGTCGCCAGGGCGCCCGCCACGAATGCGTCCTCTTGCGCGAGGAGCTCTTTCGCCCGCGCCATTGCCACCAGAGTGCGGGTGTCGCGGGCGAATTCCTGGTCGTCCAAACCGGCGAGCCCGTCATAGATGTGATAGACGGACTCGACGACCTGGGTAAAAGTATCCCCGGTAGCGTAGCGATCTCCCTGACCGGCGTCAATCTTCTTGCGCAGGGCCACCAGACGCTGGAGTGAGCGGTCGGCATCGGCGATGCGCCGCATGACCAGGTCGCTCGCGGCCCGGCGCACACCGCTGTCGTCGATCACGCGGTGGAAGGCCGCGCCGGCCTTCAGGGTCTCTCGCCGCTGCGCCGTGAGAGCGCCTCTGTGCTGCTCACCCGAGGTGGGGTCGCCCATCAACACCAAGGTCAGCCGACGTTCGCGCTGCAGTTCGGTGATCAGTCGCTCCGCGGGGTGGGAGACGCTCGAGTCAAGCGTCGAGACCCACAGCAGGTTCAGGCCTTCGCGAAGGGTCACCCACGCCGCGAAGCTCCAGAGCGCGACAAGCGACAATAGGAGAGCCGTGACCTTGGCCCGGACCCGCGAGTTGTGGAAGCGCATAACTCCATCCCCGGCCAAAGTCAGGAAACTCACAGTACGGTTCACGGCGAATGATGCTCTGGTAACGCCGCTAAACTATGTCAAGGGTGTTGTACCACGCGGCAGACACCAATTCACCGCACGGCACCCGGAAACCCTAGCATGGAAGGAAATGGCTCCAGCAGACCTCGGTGTCAATTTTGTAAATAACAGATGTCGGATACGGCGGTTATGATGCTGCCTCATGTTCGTTTGGCCGACTGCCGTATCCGTAGGGTGACTCCGGGATCGCGCTGGGCGAGATTCAATGCGCCCAGAATGGCGGCACGGACAATTGCCAAAGGGATATACAGCTCCTTGTCCACCCACATGGGAGGATCGTCCCCCGCTGCGGCCGTCTGAAGGAGGAAGGCGTGACCGCCGGCGGCGGCCTCGTCACGCGCGGGTTCCTCGCGCGCCGCCCTGGACAGCAGCAGGGTCTGCATCGCGTAGGCGGTCTCCTCCGCCGTGGCGCGCCACAGGCCCCAGCCGCCGCCGGCGCGCCGGCCGGCGAGGATCCAGCGCACGGCTCTGCGCACGGCGTGTTCCGACTCCCGCCCGCCCCAGGCGTCCAGCGCCAGCACGCAGCACATCGTCGCGTAGTACGGGGAGACGTGCCATCGGTCCGACCAGCTCCCGTCGGCGCGCTGCTGTGCGAGCAACCAGCTCTCCACCTCGCCCATGGCGGTCGCGTACCGGGGCCGGACGCCGGGACGGCAGGTGACGTACTGCCCGAAGCAGTCGAGCACGTGCGCGTTGACCGTGGTCGAGAACCCCTGCTCGCCGTGCCAGGTCTGGAAGTGCGGGTCCGCCCGGTAGCGCCACAGGCTGCCGGGTTCCCGCGGGGCCCCGAGCAGCGCCAGCGCGTACAGCGCGACGGAGGTGGTGTCGGCGTCGGGGGGAAGCCCAGGACCGGCCGGCGTCCCCTCCGGGCCCAGCCCGTCGCCCAGACCGGCCACGAGCGCGTCCGGTACGCGCAGCGGGACCCCGGCGCGCACCAGCCAGCTCAGCACCCATCCGCGCTCGAACGCGGTGATGGGGACGCCGCAGGGCACGGGGCCGCCGTGCAGTCCGGCGACCGCCTCGAGATGCCGCCTGGCGGGGTGATGGGGTCGCGTCTTCCCCGCGGTGCCGAGCCACGCCGCGGTGGCCGCCGGCGAGGCCCCGATCGTCCCGGCCGGCGTGAGGGGGACCCCGCGGGCGCCGGCCGCGGCCTCGCCTGCGACCTCCAGCGCGTGGTGCAGTTTCTCCGGCAGGGCGGCGCCGGAGCGCAGCCGGGCGGCGATGACCGCCGGCTTCTGGTCGTCCATGTGCCGGGGCACGGGCAACGGCGCGGTGCCCTCCCACGCACTCAGGAGGCGCAGCGGCGATCGGGTGAGGTGGTGGAGATGCCGGTTGATGCCGCCGGTCAGGTACGGAACGATCAGCTCGATCGCCGGCATGTCGGGCAGGGGGGTGTCGAACCCCCGTCGCGACCAGCCGAAGAGCGCGTCCAGTCCTCGATCGGCGGCCGCCGCGATCCGTTCGCGGCCGCCGTGGGGGACCCCGCGCCGGAGCTCCCCGAGCAGGGCCTCGGTGGCGCTCAGAGTGGGGACCAGGGAGTAGTGGTCGTGGGATCCCCAGCCGCCGTCCGCCCGCTGGGCGCCCACCAGGTACTCCAGGCGCTCCGTGTGCCCGGTCAGCCAGGGCGCAAGGGTGACCAGCCGCCCGGTCTCGTAGATCGACGGCGAGACCTGGCCCCACGGTTGGGCGGCGAGGCCGGCCACCAGATCGCCCGCCTGCGCCACCACGTCGCCCCGCCCGGCCGTGGCGGGGTCGCTCATAGCCGGCCCCAGTACTCGCCGACCTGGTAGAAGCCCGCGCAGAAGTCCATCTGGCGTTCGAGATAGTCCGCCAGTCCCCGATCGGTGTCGCGTACCGAGCCGATCAGCTCCCTGGCCTCGCCGGCGAGCACGGCGACGCGCTGGGTGAGCTCCCGATGGGTGGCCCCGAGCAGCAGGGCGTTGACACCGCCCCAGCTCACGTCCCTTTCGTAGGAGCTCAGGTCGTTGAGCAGGCGCATCACCCGCTGCACCGCCCCGCTCGCCTCGCGTGTCCGGTCGAGTCCGGCCGCCGCGCCCGGCCCCCCGCTGTGGATCCAGTGGCAGGTGAACACGAACGAGAAGCCGTGGTTGTCGGCGTTGGCGAGATACTCCTCCAGCGTGGGCGTGACGCGGGAGGTCTTCCAGTCCCACTCCCGGATCATCGCCTCCAGCATGCGCTGGAGCTCGTCCCGCCAGACCGCGCCGAGCCGGCGAAACGCCGGAGCCGGGGTCAGCTCTTCGCGGATGTCGCGGAGCATGCGGGCGAGGTCGTCCCCGTCGTCCGGCTCGGCCCCGTCGGCCACGGCCAGGCACCGGCGGGCCAGGTCGCGCACCTCGGCCGATGAGGTGTGGACGTAGTCGACGAGCCAGTCCAGGCCGAACGCCCACAGGCAGGCCTTGTTGGCCATCTTCAGCTGCTCCGCAGTGAGCCACGGCCCGCTGAACGCCATCGCCATGGACACGGTGCTGTGCAGCGCCGCGTCGAACGGCTTGGCGGAGAACAGGCCGGGATAGGCGCCGGACCACTCCTCCATGTGCCGCTGGGACTGCCCGGCCACCGCGCAGATCCTCCCGCTCTCCATGGCCGCCGGCAGGTGCGGATGAGACGCCATCACCGCTCCCCGCGCCGGATGGGAAGGAGCCCCAGCTCCACCTTTTCCCTGGGCCGCAGCGACCCGGCCGGAGCGGGCGTGAACGGCCCCCCGCCGCGCAGCACCGGACGGAACCGGCTCAGGATGGCGGCGACGATGAGCGGCGCGGCCATGTGGAACAGGTGCCGGCCGAGGCACTGGTGCGGCCCGCCGCCGAAGGGGAAGTACGCGTAGCGGTGCCGGCGCTCCTGCTCGCCGGGGGAGAAGCGCTCGGGGTCGAAGTCCTCCGGGCGGTCCCAGAACTCGTCCAGCCGGTGGGTGGCGTACGGGGTGATCAGCACCTGCGCCCCGGCCTCGATGGGGACCCCGCGGACGAGGTCCTCCCGCTCGGCCACCCGGGGGAAGAGCCAGCCCGCCGGACGTACGCGCATCAGCTCCTGGAGGACCATCTTGGTGTAGCGCAGCTCCGGGAGGTGCGACGGCAGGACCGGGCCGGTGCCGACGACGTGCTCCACCTCGGCGCTCAGCCGGGCGGCGACCTGTGGATGGGCGTCCAGGAGCGGCCACAGCCAGGTCAGGGTCGTTGCCGTCGACTCGGCCGCCGCTCCGTAGACGCTGACGACGTCGTCGCGGATCTGCCGCTCTTCGTTCCCCTGCCCCTGGCGGGCCTGGCACAGCACCGAGAAGACGTCCCTCCCTGGGCGGGGATGGGCCAGGGCCCCGCGGACCATCGGCAGGACCACGTCGTCGATCGCCTCGACGGCGTCCATGAAGGCCCGGTCCCCGGGCAGCCTGACGGAGTAGGGCATGAACGGCATGAACAGCCGGAAGGCAATCGACCTCGCGGCCCGGTCGTAGGCGGGGGACAGCCGCCGCCCCGCCTCCCGGGAGAGCCGGCCGCCGAACAGGACCTTGATCACGGTCTCGTTGACGATGTCGGCCATCTCCTCGCCCGCGTCGAACGAATGCCCCGACTCGGCGTACCCCTCAAGCTCGCCGATCCGCTCGTCGACCGTCGCGGCCATCTCGCCGGCCAGCGTGGTGACGTACCTGGCCGTGAACAGCGGTTGCAGGATGTCGCGGCTGGACTGCCAGACGGCGCCGTCGTTCAGGACGCTCTCGCCGAGCAGGCGTTGCAGAGGGCGCCAGAACATCCCCTGGCGCCGGTAGTTCTCCCAGTTGCCGCGGAGCACGTGCTGGACGTCGTCTGGATGGCTGAACAGGTAGACGGGCGACGGGCCTGCCGGCAGCCGCACGATCTCACCGGAGGCCTGCCTCCCGAGTTCGGCGAGCATGTTCACCGGGTCCCGTACGGCCTGGGGCAGCAACCGGTGGAGAGGAACAGCTCTGGCCCGCCGGGGAGCAGCGACCGACATCGTGACGATCTCCAACCGTGTGCGATCCGGAGCGCCCGGCGTGACGGGCCTCCGTGGTCGTACGAGGGCGGCATGGACTCGCCGACCGCACGACGATGGGGGCACACGAGCCGGGGCCGGGTCGAGCGTCGGTCCGCGAGACCACCCTCTTGCCTCGCAGCCAGCTGTCTCAAACACAATCACCGCAAAAGCCACTAGGGCGGCAATCGGTCACACTTGTGGCGGAGCGCCACATGATCAATGAAATATCACGAACCCTGACAGTGATCAACCCTTTCCGTCAGAAGCGCGTGTGTGATCGCGGACGGTGACCATGCAGGGTCCTACAGAGTTCTTACAGAAGGGTTGGAGCGCCCGGCCGCACTCTTTCGGTGTCAGATCGAACCTGTCCCGAATCGAGGCATCCGATGAGTGCTCTCCCCTCGCGTCCGGCCCGAGGCGCCCGCCGGCTCGCCGGACTGACCGTCATGGCGGCGGCCTGCAGCGTGCTGATGACGCCCACCGCCGCAATGGCGGATCCCACCCCGGCGCCGAGCGCGAAAGCCGGTGACGTCGACGCGGCCCGGGCCCTCGCTCCATGTGATCCGAACGGCCCCACTTCCACCGACTCCGCCCTCGCGACGCAGCTCAACGGCACGCTGAGAGCCAAGATGCGGGGTTACATGTCAGCGTACCGCGTCTCCTGCGCACGGATGATCATCGAAGCCGTGCGCGACCGGGGTCTGCATCCCAGGGCCGCCGTCATCGCCGTCACCACGACGATCGTCGAGTCGAGCATCGACAACATCAGCGAAGAGCTCGACCACGACAGCCTTGGGCTGTTCCAGCAGCGGGCCTCGTGGGGAACCAGGGCACAGCGGCTGAACCCGACCTGGGCGACCAACGCCTTTCTCAACAAGATGCTCTCGAAGTACCCGAACAACAGGTGGATGACCGAGCCGATCGGCGAGATCTGCCAGGCCGTGCAGGTGTCGGCGTATCCGGACCGCTACCAGCCGCAGGCCGGTGACGCGCAGATCATCGTCGATGCCATCTCGGCAGCCTCAGGCCCTCCCACCTTGGGTGTTCTGGACTTCTTTCTGTCCGATGACCAGGCGTCGAATGAGCACACCCGGCCGGTGATCAGTTATGGCAACAGTCCCATGGTGCCCATCGTGGGCGACTGGGACGGTGATGGGAGTGACACTCCCAGTGCCTACAACCCGGTCAACGCGACGTTCTACATCTCCAGCAACCCCGCCACCGGTCAGGCGCAGTACACCTTGAAGTACGGCAACGCCAACTCGGTGCCGCTGGTGGGCGACTGGGACGGCGACGGCAAGGACAACATCGGCGTGCGGATGGGCAACACCTTCTACATGCGCACCAGCCCGGTCACCAGCGCCACCGAGACCACCAAGTCCATCGCCTACGGTGACGGCCCGATGACTCCCCTCATCGGCGACTGGGACGGTGATGGGAGCGACACCCCCAGTGCCTACAACCCGGCCAACGCGACGTTCTACATCTCCAACAACCCCGCCACCGGGCAGGCGCAGTACACCTTGAAGTACGGCAACGCCAACTCGGTGCCGCTGGTGGGCGACTGGGACGGCGACGGTAAGGACAACATCGGCGTGCGGATGGACAACACCTTCTACATGCGCACCAGCCCGGTCACCAGCGCCACCGAGACCACCAAGTCCATCGCCTACGGCGGCGGCGCCGACCTCCCGGTCATCGGTGACTGGAACGGTGACGGCACCGACAGCCAGGGCATCGTCCGATAACCCCCACCTGACCCCCGCCCCTGTGCCGCCGTGACCGACACGGCGGCACAGGGGCGTTCTGGTGTCCACCGTTTGAAATCCCCGCCCGTGAACCGCCGGAAGCCGGCCGCCGGAAAGCTACAGCGGAGTTACAGAAGGATTGGAGCGCCTAGCCGGATCCTTGTCCCACGAAAGTCGGCAGGACCGGAAAGGAACTTTCATGAGCACGATCACCCCCCGCGTCGAAGCTCGGGAAAGCCGCTCGCGCTTCTTCCGTCGCCTTGGCGGCGGGCTGGCCGCCACGGTTCTCCTCGGATCAGGAATGATCGCGACCACGGCCGCTCCCGCCGGCGCGGCATCACGCGCCTCCATCGTGTCCGTCGCCCAGAGCCAGCTGAACAACTCCTCGCGGAACCACGAGCAGCCGATGGGGAGCGGCTGTAATTACTACACCGGATACTTCCGCACGTGGAAGCCCGCATCCGGGTGCCCATCCACCGACGGAGTCCAGTGGCGCGACAGCGACTGGTGTGCCGACTTCTCCAAATACGCATGGAAGAACGCCGGCGTGCGCTACGCCAACATCGCGGAGGGCGACGGAGGCGTACTGACAGGGTGGGCGAGCTCGTTCAAGGACTACGGGACGAGGTACGGAACATGGCACGCCCGTTCGAGCGGTTACACACCCCAGCCCGGTGACGCCATCGTGTTCGACTGGGATCAGAGCGGTGACATCGACCACGTCGGAATAGTCAAGTCGGCGACCGCCGGCACCGTTTACACCATCGAGGGCAACAGCGGTGACCGCATCAAGGAGAACAGTTACTCTCGCACCAACGTCGACATCGTCGGGTACTCCGCTCCCGTTGGAATGGACGCCGATCCAGGCCCGATCGACTACGGTGTTCTGGACTTCTTTCTGTCCGATGACCAGGCGTCCAATGAGCACACCCGGCCGGTGATCAGTTATGGCAACAGTCCCATGGTGCCCATCGTGGGCGACTGGGACGGGGATGGGAGTGACACTCCCAGTGCCTACAACCCGGTCAACGCGACGTTCTACATCTCCAGCAACCCCGCCACCGGTCAGGCGCAGTACACCTTGAAGTACGGCAACGCCAACTCCGTGCCGCTGGTGGGCGACTGGGACGGCGACGGCAAGGACAACATCGGCGTGCGGATGGGCAACACCTTCTACATGCGCACCAGCCCGGTCACCAGCGCCACCGAGACCACCAAGTCCATCGCCTACGGTGACGGCCCGATGACTCCCCTCATCGGCGACTGGGACGGCGATGGGAGCGACACCCCCAGTGCCTACAACCCGGCCAACGCGACGTTCTACATCTCCAACGACCCCGCCACCGGTCAGGCGCAGTACACCTTCAGGTACGGCAACGCCAACTCGGTGCCGCTGGTGGGCGACTGGGACGGCGACGGCAAGGACAACATCGGCGTGCGGATGGACAACACCTTCTACATGCGCACCAGCCCGGTCACCAGCGCCACCGAGACCACCAAGTCCATCGCCTACGGCGGCGGCGCCGACCTCCCGGTCATCGGTGACTGGAACGGTGACGGCACCGACAGCCAGGGCATCGTCCGATAACCCCCACCTGACCCCCGCCCCTGTGCCGCCGTGACCGACACGGCGGCACAGGGGGTTATACCAAGCGCTTGCTTTAGGCGGGGTGTTGGTTCGAAACTGGGGCATGGCCACCAATGCTCCGGTCCGCGACGTGACCGATCATGAGGTCGACTTCTTCAAGGAGAACGGCTGGGTAAGGCTGCCGGGACTGGTCGGCACCGCCACGGTGGGCGTGCTGCGCGAGCGCGCGCTGGGCTACCTGGAAAGCCGCTCGCGCGAGCGGTCCACCCTGGTCGACCAGGCATTCGGCCAGTCGCGCGACATCGCCGAGTCCGACGACGCCTTCCACGACCTCGCCTTCGACCCCGCGATGGGGCGGGCAGCCACCCGGCTGCTGCACGGCGTCGGCGGGGTCCGCATCCAGGTGACGAACCTGCTGATCAAGGAGCCGGGTGAGAGCGGGCACGGCCCGACCGAGTTCCACCAGGACTTCCCCTGGATGCCGATGGACCGCTCGGCGATGCTCACCGTCTGGCTCGCGCTCGTCGACGTCCCCGCCGACCTGGGCAGCCTGCGGTTCTACAACGGGTCCCACAGATACGGCATCCTCGGGCGCAGTTTCACCCGGGACGGCGACGACCAGCTCACCCAGCACCCGTGGCTCAAGGAGCTTGAGCTGTCCGCCCCCCTCGACCTGCGTGCCGGCGACGCGACCGTCCACCATTCGCTGACCGTTCATGGCGCCGCGGCCAACCGCGGGGACACCCCCCGCCTGTCCTTCACCGTCACCTACTTCGACGCGAACGCCCTCTACACCGGCACGCCCTACCGGCAGACCGACGGCCTCGGCCTGCGGATCAACGAGCCGTTCGACCACCCGAGGTTCCCGGTCGTCTCCCATGCCTGACCGGGGAGAGGGGCCGGGGAACCGGGCCGTGAACACCGTGAGAGGACCGGTGGCCGGCCTCGGGGCCACGCTCATGCACGAGCACGTCTTCGGGCTCAGCCCGGAGATCCTGTGGAACTGGCCGGACATCCCCGAAGGATGGGACCTGGAGACCAGGGCGCGGGAGGCGGCGGACAAGCTCGGCGCCCTCAAGGCCGAGGGGATCGACACCATCGTGGACCTGACGGTGGTCGGGCTCGGCCGGTACGTCCCGGCGGTGCAGCGGGTCGCGGAGCTGACCGAGGTCAACATCGTCGTCGCCACCGGGCTCTACACCTACGACGCGCTGCCCCCGTACTTCGGCAACCGCGGCCCGGGCAGCCTCTTCGGCGGGCCGGACCGGCTCGCCGAGTTCTTCGTTAGAGACATCACCGAGGGGATCGGGCGGACCGGTGTCAAGGCCGCGATCCTGAAGTGCGCCTCCGACCACCAGGGCATGACGCCGGGATGCGAGCGGGTGTTCCGCGCGGTCGCCCAGGCGCATCGGGAGACCGGAGCGCCGATCACGACCCACTCCCACAGTGGCTCACGGGGCGGGCTGGCGCAGCAGCGGCTCCTCGCGTCCGAGGGCGTGGACCTGTCACGGGTGGTCATCGGCCACGCCGGCGACTCCACCGACCTCGCCTACCTCGAAGAGCTGATCGCGGCGGGTTCGTACCTCGGGATGGACCGGTTCGGCATCGAGACGATCAGCTCGTTCGAGGACAGGGTCGCCATCGTCGCGGAGATGTGCGCCCGCGGCCACGCCGGCCGGATGGTGCTGTCACACGACTCCTACTGCTTCAACGACCGCTTCGACCCTGAGGTGGTGCGCGCGCGTCACCCCAACTACCACCTGCTGCACATTTCCCGGGACGTCCTTCCCGAGCTGCGCAAACGCGGTGTCGGCGAGGACCAGATCCACCAGATGCTCGTCGAGAACCCCCGCAGGATCCTCACCCCCAGGTCGTGACCATGGAGAACACCGCACCGGCCACCCAGAGCACCTCACCCGCGACCGAGGACGTGACACCGGCGATGGAAGGCACCTCACCGGCGGGCGCCACCGACTTCGACGTCACGTCCGACTGGCACGTCGCCTCGCCGTACGAATTCCTGCGCAGGCTCAGGCACGAGCGGCCGGTGTTCCACAGCGAGCACCTGGGCGCGTACGTCCTGACCCGCCACGCGGACGTCCGCGCCGCGTACGCGGACCCGAGGCGGTTCTCCTCGGAGGGATCGCTGACGATCTCGCGGAGCCTGGCCGCCGAGACGCGGAAGGTGCTCGGCGACCACGGGTCCTTCCTGTCCAGCTTCGTGGCCAACGTCGACCCGCCCACGCACACGCGGCTGCGCCGTTCGGTGTCCCGTGCCTTCACCCCGCGCGCGGTCACCGCGATGGAACAGCGGTTCAGGCGGCTCAACGAGGAGGTCCTCGACCGGGTGGCCCCCCAGGGCGGCGCCGACTTCGTGGCCGAGCTCGGGCACGAGCCCTCGGCCAAGCTCACCGCCCGCTTCATCGGCGTGCCCGAGGAGGACGAGGAGTTCGTCAAGGAGCACGTCAAGGACTGGTTCATGCTGTTCCTGTCGCCACAGCCGCCGGACCGGCAGCTCGTGCTCGCGCGCAGCTTCCTCACCTACCTCGACTACGTCGACAAGCTGGTCGCCTCCCGCGTCGCCGAGCCGCGCGACGACTTCACCTCCCTGATGACCGGCCTCATCGGGACCGAGCTGTCCCACCGGGAGGTCGTCGAGCTGATCTCCACCATCCTGCTCGGCGGCAACGACACCGTGCCCAACCAGCTCGGCAACAGCGTGCTCCGGCTCCTACGCGAGGGCGCCTGGCCACCGGCCCCCGAGCTGATCCAGAACGCGGTCGAGGAGTGCATGCGGATCGACGGCTCCAGCCTCGGCTCGTTCCGGTACGCCCTGACCGACATCGACCTGCACGGCGTCACGATCCCCAAGGGCTCGCTCGTGCTGCTCTCCACCGACTCGGCGGCGCACGACGAGACGGTCTTCCCCTCGCCGGAGTCGTTCGACCCCCGGCGCCAGAACGCCGACGCCCATATGACGTTCGGGTACGGCATCCACTTCTGTGTCGGCGCCGCGCTGGCGCGCCTCCAGCTCCGCACGGCCCTTGAGGTGCTGGGCGAACGCCTGCCGGGCCTGCGCCTGGTGCCCGGCATGCGGATCACGTACCGCAAGTCCATCGTCGGACGGGGCCTGCCGTCCCTGCTCGTCGAATGGTGAGGTCAGGGCGGTGAGGTTCCGCGATCGGGTCGCGCTCGTCACCGGCGGCGGGTCGGGGATCGGCGCCGCCACGGCGCTCAGGCTGGCGAGCGAGGGGGCACGGGTCGGCGTCGCCGACATCAGGGTCGAGACCGCCTGGCAGGTCGCCTCGGCCATCGGATCCGCCGCGTACGCGCTCGAGTGCGACGTCGCCGACGAGGGTTCCACGGCGAGTGCCGTCGCCGAGCTGATGGACCGCTTCGGCCGCCTCGACGTCGCGCACTCCAACGCCGCCTGCCTGGAACCCGAGGTGTACGGGCGGGACGGCGACCTGCTGGACCTGGACGTGGAGGTCTGGGACCGGACCATGGCCGTGAACCTGCGCGGGGCGATGCTCGTCGTCAAGCACACCGTCCCGCACATGATCGAGGGAGGGGCGATCGTGGTCACCTCGTCGGTCTCCGGGCTGGTGGGGGACACGGACCACGCGGCGTACGGCACGTCGAAATCCGCCTTAAACGGATTTATCCGGTATGTCGCCACGATGTACGGCTCGCGTGGCATCCGCTGCAACGCGGTCGCCCCGGGCCTTGTCATGACCGACACGGCCCGCGCCGTCATGAGCCCCACGATGCTCGCCGAGAAGGCCGCCGAGCGCGTGCTCCCCTGGGCCGCGAGCCCCGAGGACGTGGCGTCGGTCGTCGCCTTCCTGGCCTCGGACGAGGCGCGCTGCATCACCGGCCAGACCATCGCCGTCGACGGCGGCACCACCGCCCACCGCCCCGAGCACGCCCTGCGCTCGTGGAAAGATGCCGCGAGCTAAGCGGGGATTGGGCTAGTCTCGCGACGAATGATCGGGTACGTGGGGGAGTTGAGCGCCATGGAGCCAGTCGCGGTAGGTCTGATCGGAGCGGGTCCCTGGGCGGAGGCGGTCCACGCGCCCACGCTGGCGGCCGGCCCCCACACGCGGCTCGCCGGCGTGTGGGCACGCAGGCCCCGGTCCGCGGCCCGGCTCGGCGTCCCGGTCTACGAGCGGGTCGAGGAGCTCTTCGACGTCTGCGAGGCCGTCGCGTTCTGCGTGCCGCCGGGCGTGCAGGCCGAGCTGGCCGTACAGGCGGCCAAGGCGGGCAAGGCCCTGCTGCTGGAGAAGCCGCTCGCGGCCGACCTCGACGGCGCCAAGCGTCTCGCCGACGCCGTGGGCGAGGCGGGTGTCGCCTCCCAGATGGTGCTGACCTTCCGCTACTCGGCCGCCACCAAGGCGTTCCTGGAGCGGGTCCACGCGATCGAGCCGTTCGGCGGGTACGCGCTCAACATCTCCGGCGCCCTGCACACCATCGACTCCCCATGGCGCCAGGAGCGTGGCGCGATCCTCGACGTCGGCCCCCACATGATCGACATGCTCGACGCCGCGCTCGGGCCGGTCGTCGGGATCCGTGCCCACGGCCACACGCTCGGCTGGGTCGGGCTGATGCTGGAGCACCAGAGCGGCGCGGTCAGCGAGGCGTCGCTGACCATGGCCGCCCGCGTCGAGCACGGCGCCTCGCACCTGGCCGTCTTCGGCCGCCACGGCAGCGAGACCCTCGACGGCGGCGACCTCGGCTACGACGTCTTCCCCGACATGGTCGCCGAGTTCGCCCAGACCGTACGCCGAGGCGGCGGTCATCCCCTCGACGCCCACCACGGCCTCCGCCTCCAGCAGATCATCACCGCCGCCGAGTCCCAGCTGGGCTGAGCCGTACGAGCGGCGTCCACCCTCGGCCACGCGGCCGGGCGGGGAATGGCTGTGCGCTGCCGCCGGTCGTACCGGCGGTTCGGGAACGGTGGGGGTTTCGACCCGTCGTATCCGGTTGGCCGGTTCGTTGATACCGTTCGTTTGACGCGCAGCGTGTAGCGAAGTCCGGTGTGAGTCCGGCGCTGTCCCGCAACTGTGAGATCCCTCGGGGTCGAGCCAGGTCGCCTGCATGCCGCGCCGACGCCGTCAACCCTCGTGGAAAAGGGTGATCCGTCACATCACGGGTCTCTCGATTTCCCGGCAACAGGAGGAACTCTCGTGAGGCCCGTACGCACGGCCTTGGCGGGCGCGTTGCTGGGTGCGCTGACATTGGCCGGATGCGGCCAATCCAGCGGCACTTCGGACGCCGCTTCCGCCACCCCCACCCCCGCCGCGTCCTCGCAGGCCGCCGGTTTCCCCGTGACCGTCCAGGCCGGCAACGGCCCGGTCACCATCGGCAAGAAGCCCACGCAGATCGTCTCGCTCTCGCCGAGCGCCACGGAGAGCCTGTTCGCGATCGGCGCCGGGCCGCAGGTCCTCGCCGTCGACGACCAGTCGACCTACCCCGCCGACGCCCCCAAGACGGATCTGTCCGGTTTCAAGCCGAACGCCGAGGCGATCATCGCCAAGAAGCCCGACCTGGTCGTGCTCGCCAACGACACCGGCGGCGTCGTGGCGGCGCTCACCAAGGTCGGCGTCCCCGTCCTGCTCGAACCCGCCGCCACCAAGCTGGACGAGACCTACGACGAGATCGCCGACCTCGGAGCCGCCACCGGCAACAAGGCGAAGGCGGACGAGCTCGTCGCCGGAATGAAGCGGCAGATCGACGAGCTCGTCGCCGCCGCGCCCAAGGACAAGAAGCTCTCGTTCTTCCACGAGCTCGACAACACGCCGTACTCCGTGACCTCCAGCACCTTCATCGGCCAGATCTACGCTCAGTTCGGGCTGACCAACATCGCGGACGAGGCGCCGGACGCCGCCGGCGGGTATCCCAAGCTCTCCACCGAGTTCGTGGCCAAGGCCGACCCCGACCTGATCTTCCTGGCCGACACCAAGTGCTGCGGGCAGTCCAGGGACACGCTGGCCAAGCGTCCCGGTTGGGCGGGCCTGTCGGCGATCAAGAAGGAGCGGGTGTTCACGCTCGACGACGACATCGCCTCGCGCTGGGGACCTCGCGTGGTGGACTTCGTCAAGGTCGTCGACGAGGCCGTCAAGAGGGCCGCGGGCTGAGACCCGGCACACGCTCCCGGAAGGTGGCGGACCCCGGTGCCGGCGACCCGGGGGCGCCGGCCGGCGGGAGGGCACGCGGGGCCACGATGCGGCCGGGGCGGGGGAGGGCACGCGGGGCCACGATGCGGCCGGGGCGCGGGACGGCACGCGGGGCCACGATGCGGCCGGTGGCGCTCGCCGTCGCGCTCGTCGTGCTCGTGGCCTGCGTGCTGGCCGGTCTGATGATCGGCGCGGCTTCCATCCCCCTCAAGGGCATCGTGCTGGAACTGCTCGACCGGATGCCGTTCGTGTCGGTCGACTCGGGGCTCTCCCCTGTGGAGCGCGGACTGCTCTTCCAGCTCAGGATGCCGCGCGTGGTGCTCGCGGCCGTGGTCGGCGGGCTGCTGGCGATGGCGGGCGCCGGATACCAGGGCGTGTTCCGCAACCCGCTCGCCGATCCGTACCTGCTCGGCGCCGCCGCGGGAGCGGGCCTCACCGCGACCCTGATGATCGTGCTGATCCAGGTCGAAGGGCTGGTGCCGCTGGCCGCGTTCGGCGGGGCGATCGGCGGCGTGCTGCTGGCGTACGCGCTCGGCAACACCGCGGGCCGTGGTGGTGGCACGGCCACCCTCGTGCTCGCCGGCGTGGCCGTCTCCTCCTTCCTGTCCGCCCTGCAGGCGTTCGTACAGCAGATCCGCGTCGAGCAGTTGCAGCGGATCTACTCGTGGATCATGGGCGGCATCGGCGGCGACTGGTCGCAGGTGTGGCTCATCGCCCCCTACGCCCTGGTGTCGATGGTGATCCTGATCGCTCACGGGCGGCTGCTGGACGTGCTGTCCGTCGGCGACGACGAGGCGGTGAGCCTGGGCGTCAACGCGGCCCGCGTCAGGCTGGTCGTCCTGTGCGCGGCATCGCTCGCCACGGCGTCCGCCGTCGCGGTCAGCGGGCTCATCGGCTTCGTCGGCATCGTCGTCCCCCATGTCGTGCGCCGCCTCGCGGGCGCGTCGTACCGGATGGTGCTCCCGCTGTCACTGCTGGTCGGGGCGGCGTTCCTGGTGCTCGCCGACCTGGCCGCCCGCACCGTCCTGGCCCCGGCCGAGCTGCCGATCGGGGTCGTCACCGCCTTCATCGGCGCCCCCTTCTTCGTCGGCGTCCTCCGCGCGACAAGAGCGGTGGACGCGTGAGCGGGCGCGGAGGCGTGAGCGCGCCATGGGTCGGACGCGGCGGACGCGGCAACGTGGCGGCGGTGCGGGCATGAGTTCGATCGAGGTCCGCGAGCTCTCCGTCGCGCTGGACGGGCGGCCGGTGCTGTCCGAGATCGGCCTGTCCGTGCGCGGCGGTGAGTGGCTGGCGATCATCGGGCCCAATGGCGCCGGTAAGTCCACTCTGCTCCGGGCCATGATGGGCCTGCTGGAGGCCCAGGGCGAGGTGCTGATCGACGGCGTACCGGTACGCAGCCTGAAGCCCAAGCAGCGCGCACGGCTGATGGCCTACGCCCCGCAGGCCCCTCTGCTCCCGGCGGGCCTGAGCGTCTTCGACTACGCCCTGCTCGGGCGCACACCGTACATCTCCTACCTGGGCAGGGAGGGCGAGCACGACCGGGAGATCACCGGCTCGGTGCTCGAACGCCTCGACCTGTCCGCGTTCGCCGCCCGGCCTCTCGGGCACCTGTCCGGCGGGGAACGCCAGCGGGTGGTGCTCGCCCGGGCGCTCGTCCAGCGGGCTCCCGTGCTGCTGCTCGACGAGCCAACCACCGCGCTCGACCTCGGCCACCAGCAACAGGTGCTGGAACTGGTCGACCGGCTCCGCCTCGCCGACGGGCTCACCGTGGTGACGACCATCCACGATCTCAGCCTGGCCGGGCAGTACGCCGACTCGATGCTGCTGATCGACGGCGGCCGTCACGCCGCCTCCGGCCCGGTCAAAGAGGTGCTCACCGAGTCGCTGCTGGCCCGGCACTTCGGCGCGCACGTCCGCGTCGACCAGGGCCACGACGGCCGCCCCCTCGTCAACCTCATCCGCCCGGCGACTCCAGAACCCGTCCCCGTCCCCGTCCACGACCCGACCCACCCGGCGAACGGCTCCGGATCTCAGCCCTGACCGCGTGACCCCCGGTCCCTGTATCTGCGGGCGGTGGGGATTCTGTACGCTTCCGGAACCCGGTCGTGAGGAGTTCGCATGCTGTCCCTGAGCCATCGGCACGAGGACGGCGCCCGTCTCGCCTCGTTGCTGTGGGAGCTGGGGCCGGGATGGCGGATGATCTCCTCCGCGATGGTGGGAGGCGGCATCGGCCCCGGTGAGTGGGTGCTGAACGCGCAGGTCGTCGGGGCGTACTCCCGGATGGACCCGGTGGGCCACCTGCTGGAACTCGCACCGGCCGGGCCGGGGGTCGGCATGATGACGGCGGCCTCCGTCGCCCACTACACCCGCGCCGAGGACGGGGGAGTGGACGCGGTCGCCACGGTCGGGCTGCGCGTCCCCACCTGGGCCGCCTCGCCCGAAGGCGTCCCCGACCCTGAGCTGCGCCCCGAACGCGACGACCGGGTTCCCCGGCCGGCCGCTCCGCCGCCGCGTCAGGCGCCGAGCGTGCCGAGACCCGCCTCTCCGCCGCCGCGTCAGGCGCCGGGCGTGCCGAGACCCGCCTCTCCGGCCCCCGGGACGATCAACATCATCGTGGTCGTCCCTGTGGCGATGAGCGACGCCGCACTGGTCAACACCGTGATGACCGTGACCGAGGCCAAGACCCAGGCGCTGGCCGAGGCAGGGTACGAGTGCACGGGCACCGCGTCGGACGCCGTGTGCGTGGCCGTGCGCTCCGAGGGCCCTGCCGAGCTGTTCGGCGGACCGAGGTCCTCATGGGGGGCGCGCATCGCGCGGGCCGTCCATCGATCGGTCCTCGACGGTGCCCACGCCTGGGCGGAGGTCACCGGTTTCATCCCGGCGTCAAATGGCCATCGCTCGTAGTACCGCCGGGCGCCTGCCGTGGCAAGGAGTCACCACGAGTGTCCGGCGAGTCTGCACCAGGGACACCAGGTGAGGGAAGGCGGTCGCTATGGGCATTGTCGTCGTTACACTTCGTACATGAGTGCTGCACGGGAGGAACTTCACCATCTCATCGATGACCTCAGTGATGAGGAGGTGTCCGCTGCTCTCTCCCTGCTACGCGCCGATGGCCACCAGAGCAGGAGTGAGTGGCCTCCGCAGTGGTTCGGATCCGCGCGGGCACGGCGACCCGACATATCCGAGAGGGTGGACCAGATTTTGAGCGGAGAGCTCGGTCGCTCCGCGTGATCCTCATTGACACCGGTCCGCTCGTGGCCGCGGCTCTGGCCGGCGATAAGAATCATATGGTCTGTGTCGATCTCTTTACGGCGGCACATCTCGCGGGGGACGAGCTCCTCATCCCATCGTTCGTCGTGACAGAGGCCTGTTACATGTTGGCCAGAGAAGCCGGACCACGCGTCGAAATCGGATTTGTACGGTCTCTGGCCGCGGGAGACTTCACTATCGTAGATGTGGGACTTCGCGACCTCACTCGTATCGCTCAGCTCATGGAACGTTACAATGATCTTCCTTTGGGCCTAGTGGACGCATCGGTCATCGCGCTCGCCGAAAAGCTGGGGTTGACAGAAGTCGCAACTCTCGACCGGAGGCACTTCGCGGTCGTACGGCCGTCTCATGTGGATGCCTTGAAACTGCTTCCCTGAAACAGAGGTAACCCATCCAGGAACAACACTCGAAATCCGACATTGACCAATGTATTGGAGCCCCACCCGGCACCCATTTGATCAGGGAACCCGATTGCCTCCCACCCAGGCCGGGAGCTACCGCGGAAGGTATCGGCCGTGACATACCCGCAAGGCGAAGTCCGGGGACGTACCCCGGAAGGCGAGTCCGGGGACGTACCCCGCAAGGCGAGTCCGGGGACGTACCCCGCAAGGCGAGTCCGGGGACGTACCCCGAAAGGTAGACCGAACGAACCGGTAAGGCCGGATTGGCCGGAGCCGAAGTCGCGGGACGACCTTCCCAGAAGCCCGCGCCCCGACTTTTCTAGCCAGGTCCTGACCTGGGTGGGAAGCCGATGGGGTTCCCCGATCAAATGGGTGCCGGGAGGGCCTTTCACCCCATTGACCAATACTCAGCTGTTCTGGCGTACGTCGATCTCCGCGCCGGAACAGCGATAGCCTCCTGGGTTATGACTGTTCCTATCCCCTCGCTGGGTAAGGGATCGCAAGTCACGTTCCGGGCCTTGGGGGGTGGGCCCTGTGTTGGGTGGGAGGCAGCTGGGTTCCCCGATCAAATGGGTGCCGGGAGGGCCTTTCACCCTTTGACCAACACTCAGCCGTTCTCAGATACGTCGATCCTCGTGCCGGAACAGCAGTGCCGCTGAGTCACGACAACTCCCGATCCTCCTCAGACACAGAACGCAGAGTCGCAACCCAGGCCATCGGCGGCTGACCCTGGATCGGGGGGTGAACAACCGGGTACCCCGCTCAGAAAGATGCGGAGTCCGCTACACGCCTGGCCTTTCACGAGCTTGGAACGGCTCTCGTGGCCGTCAGGCCATAGTCGGCGCAGGCGCTCCGGTCGGTGATCTTGCCGGATTCGAGGTCGAGCAGGATCTCATCCGTGGGCCGGTCGGTCGGGGAACCGATGCCGCCGCCTCCGGTCGTTTCGATGATCAGTGCCTCGCCGGCCACGAAGCACACGTTGTTGACCTTGGAGTTCAGGCGTTCCACCGTGCCGTCGAGGTGGCGTTTGAAGAAGCCGCCGAGCCGCCCCGGCAGACCGCCGGATCGGCCGGGCGGCGCGTGGCGCAGCCGGTCGCCGCGCGTGGTGACGTGGGCGTCGGCGAGGAAGCGGAACACCGTCCTCGACCCCAGACCTCCTCGCCAGCGTCCCGGCCCGCCCGAGTCGGCGATGGTCTCCACCGACTCCACGATCAGCGGGCAGCGGGTCTCCACCGGCTCGACCTGGGGCACCGAGTTGCGCCCGATGCCGAAGTGGACGCCGGTCGCGTCCGGCCCGTCCATGCCCGCCCTGGCGCCCACCCCGCCGAAGTCGTACGACAGGTGGATCCAGAACGGCGCGGCGCGGGCGGCGATGCTGAAGGGCTGGAGGATCCCCGACGCCGCGATGGCGCGATCCGGCATCGCGTCGGAGAGGGCCTGGAAGATCGCCTCCATCGCTGCATAGATCGGTACGAAGCGTCCCCCGCAGGGGTGGGGCGAGTGGGCGTTGAGCAGCGACCCCGGGGGCAGCCGCACCGCGATGGCGCGCAGGCATCCCTCGTTCATCGGGATCGTCGGGTCGAGGAAGCACCGCACCGCGAACACGGCGGCGGCGAGCGACTGTGACGACGAGGAGTTGATCGCCGCGGGCACCTGGGGGTCGGTCCCCTCGAAGTCGAGGAGTATGCCCGGGGCGGGTGCGGAGCGGCCCCCCTGCGGCTTGTGGAGCCGGAGGTCCTGCGCCGCGGATGGCTCCTGGACGGCCGTCCCGATGGAGACGGCGACGCGGACGGTGTGAGATCGGGAGAGGTCGATGCCGTCGTCGTCGATGGCGTAGGAGGACACGTACCGCCCTGGCGGCAGTTCGGCCAGAGCCGAACGGGTCCGGGCCTCGGTGTAGTCGAGGTAGGCGTCGATGCCTGTTGCCAGCCCCTGAGGGCCGTGCTCCAGGAGAAGGGCCTCCAGCCGGGTCGCGGCGACGGCGGTGCCGGCGATGAGGGCGCGGACGTCGCCCATGACCTTGTCCGGCGTGCGGCTGTTGGCCCGCAGGATCGCCTCGATCGCGGGTTCCATGCCGCAGGCCGTGGCCAGGCGTACGGGCGGAAGCTGCAGGCCCTCCAAGAAGATGTCGGTCGCGAGCGGAGCCATGCCGCCCGCCGACAGGCCGCCGAGGTCGGAGACGTGGATCATCGTGGCCGTGAAGTACGCGGGCCGCGAGTCGACGAACACCGGGCGGTAGACCAGCAGGTCGTTGGTGTGCACGCCTCCCCGGTAGGCGTCGTTCAGCACGTAGACGTCGCCCGGCCGCATGGTGTGGGCGGGGATGTCCTTCAGCAGTTCCGGCAGGGCGATCTTCAGGGCCATGCTGTTCATCAGCGTGGTCGCCATCGACTGGGCGACGAGCCGGCCGTGGGCGTCCAGGATCGCGGCCGAGGCGTCGGAGCCCTCGACGATGAACGTCGAGTAGGCCGATCGCACGACCACGATGCTGGCCTCCTCGGCGGCCACGACCAGGGCGTTCCTCAGGACCTCGGCCGTGAGCGACTCGGTCAACGGGCACGCTCCAAGGTCACGGCCCCGCCGGGGGACAGGGTGGCGGTCCAGCCGGGCGGCACGACGATCGTCGCCTCGGCGTCCTCGATGATCGCGGGTCCGGTGGCGCTCGCCGGGCCGGCGCCGGACGTGCCGCGCAGGTGCTCGCGGGTGAGCACCGGGGTGGCGGTGAAGCCACCGGCCTCGGGAAACCACGCGCGCCTGACGGCGGTACGGCCACCGCCCCCGGCCCCGGCCCTGTCCTCGTCCCGGGCCCCAGCCCCACCGTCGTGCGGGCTTCTCCCAGGCACGCCTTCGTGAGCCGGGGGCGGGGTCGCGGCTCGCTGGGTGAGGCGGACGCGGTAGCTGACGATCTCGACGGGCCCGCGCTGCGCGATGCCGTACACCTGCTGATATTTCGCGAAGAATCGCTCGGACAGCTCGTCGAGCGCGTCGCTCCACGGCACCGTCAGGTCATGCGCCTGGCCGGCGAACCGTACATCCACCGAGCGCTCCACCGTCACGTCCTGAGAATCAGGCGCGAGGCCGAGATCGCGCGCCGCCCCCGCCGCCAGCTCGGCGAAGACGGCCGACGGGTCGCCGGCGCCGAGCCGGGACAGCACCCGGTCGGTGGACAGGTCGCCCGCGAGCAGCCCGGCCGCCGATCCCACGCCGCAGTGCGGCGGGACGATCACCGTGTCGATGCCGAACCGCTCCGCTACCCGCGCGGCGTGCATCGGCCCCGCGCCTCCGAAGGCCACCATCACGAAGCCGCGCGGGTCGATGCCACGCTGCACGGTCACCACGTGGACGGCCGAGCCCATCGCGGCGTTGGCGATCTCGTGTACGGCGTGCGCCGCCTCGGCCCGGGAGACTCCGAGCGGCCAGGCGAGTCTCTGGTCGACGGCCTTGTCGGCCAGCTCGGGCGAGAGCGGCAGCGAGCCGAGGGACGACGGGTCGAGGTAGCCCAGGACGAGGTTGGCGTCGGTCACGGTGGGCTCGCCACCGCCCCGGCCGTAGCACGCGGGCCCGGGCTCCGAGCCCGCCGACCGGGGACCCACCTTCAGCGCCCCGGCGGCGTCCACCCAGGCGATGCTGCCGCCGCCCGCGCCCACCTCGGCCAGGTCGATCGCGGGCGTCTTGATCGGTACGCCGGTCCCGGCCCGCCGGCCGCCGTAGCTGCCCTTGCCGCCGACGTGGAACTCGTGGGTGATCTCCGGCCGGCCGTTCCTGATCACGCAGGTCTTGGCCGTGGTGCCGCCCATGTCGAACGAGATGATGTCGGGGTGCCCGGTCAGGGCCGCCGCGAGCACCCCGGCGGCCGGGCCCGACTCGATCGTGGCGACGGCCTTGCGGGCCGCGAGCTCCGCCGACATGATGCCGCCACCGGATTCCATGACGTGGACGGGCGCGGTGACGCCGATGGCGTCGAGCCGCTCGCGCAGCCGGCCGAGGTAGCGGGCCATGACCGGCCCGATGTACGCCGACATGATCGTGGTGGTCGCCCGTTCGTACTCCCGCAGCTCCGGCCACACCTCCGAGGAGGTCACCACCGTGGAACCGGGCGGCAGGGTCTCGCGCAGGATCGCGGCGACCCGGGTCTCGTGGCCGGGGTCGGCGTAGGAGTGCAGCAGGCACACCGCGACCGAGGTGATACCCCGCTCCGCTATCAGCGCTGCCACCCGCCGGACCGCGTCCTCGTCCAGTTCCTCGAGCGTCTCGCCCCGCGGGCCGACCCGCTCGGGGACCTCGAAGCAGTCCTCCGGCGCGACAGGGGGCGGTGGGGGGACGAACCGCAGGTCGTACCGGTCCTCCTCGACCCGCGCGTAGCGGCCGAGGGGAATGGCGCTGCGGAACCCGCGCGTCGTCACGTACGCCACCCGCACCCCGCGGCGTTCGAGCACGGCGTTGGTCGCCAGCGTGGTGGCGTGGACGACACGGGTGACCGCTCCGGGCGCGACGCCCGCTCGGCCGAGTGCCTCGGTGATCCCGGTGACGATCCCGTCGGCCGGGTCCTCGTGCGTGCTCAGAACCTTGGCCACGGTCACCGATCGCCCGCTGACGACCACGTCGGTGAAGGTGCCGCCGACATCGACCCCGATGGCATAGCTCACGAGCCGCAGACTATTCCCCGAGCAAGCGCTTGTCCATGACGCCGTTCCCCGGCTACGAGGTGAACCGGGCGCTGCCGATGACCTTGTCGATCAGGGACTGGTCGCACTTCGCCGGCGGGCAGAAGAAGGTGATCAACGCGACCGGCCGCCCCTGCCCTCGGCCCACGATGTAGGCGACCACATCGAGGCGGCCCTGCTGTCCCGGATCGTTCACCACGCCCGTCAGCCTGAAGGCGGGCTTGCCCGCCACGGTGGTCGTGGTGGGCGCCGAGGCGAACTCGGCCGGCCCCGGCAGCACGAAGCTGAGGCTGCGCTGCAGCGTCTCGGGCGTGTCCGAGGTGGTGAAGGTGTCGTTGAGCTCGGTGAATATGCCCGTCGCCTGATCGGGGTGTGCGGACAGCAGGGCGTTCACGGCGGTCCAGTCGGAGGCGATGGGCACCGAGAAGAGCGTGTCGAACTCGGCCGCCGCCGGAGAGACGATGACGTACTCGTCGGCGTGGGTACGGGCGTCCCAGCCACCGGGGTACTCGAAGGAGATCGGTGCGGCGGTGGTCCCGGGGTACCGCTTCGTGCCCAATGGGGTGGAACCCTGGCTGGCCAGCAGTGTGGCCACCACCGCGACCGAGGCCAGCACGGCGGCGGCGCCGATGAGCGCGCCCATCGGCCAGCGCCGCTTCTTGGCGGGCTGTCCCGAGCCCGGATGGGTGAGCGGCCCCCCGTGGACGGAAGGCCCCATCTGTCCACGGGACTCCAGCGAGCGGATCGACGTGGTGGGCCGCACGGAGTCCAGGGATCGCAGCGAGGGCGAGGAGGTGACCGGGGCGCCCGGAGGCTCCTCCTGCCAGGCCGGCCGCCCTTCCGACGGGCTGGGGTGCGGGTCCTCGCCGCTGATCGCGTCCCGCAGGGAGGCGACGAACTGCTGGCAGGTGGCGAACCTCTCGGTCGGCGCCTTGGCGAGGGCCCTGGACATCACCTGGTTGACCGCGTGGGGGAGGTCGGGGCGGTACGGCGTCAGCGGTGGCGGGTCGTGGGAGACGTGCGCGTAGAGCAGGGCGAGCTCGGTGTCCCGCTGGAACGGCGGCAGCCCGGTCAGCGCCTCGTACACCACGCAGGCGAAGGCGTACAGGTCGCTCCGCCCGTCCACGGGCAGCCCGCGGATCTGCTCGGGGGCCACGTAACGCGGGGTGCCCATGAAGTGGCCGTGGCTGGTCAGCCCCGCCTCGGAGTAGGTGCTCTTGGTCAGCCCGAAGTCGGTGAGGTAGACATGCTCGGGGTCGCGCTCGGAGCCCTCGGCGACCAGGATGTTCGCCGGTTTCACGTCGCGGTGTACCAGGCCGTTCTGGTGGGCGGCGTCCAGTGCCGAGGCGATCTGGGAGAACAGGCGGTAGGCGCGGACCACCGGCAGCGGGCCGCTGGCCTGGATCAGCTTGCGCAGGTCGGGACCCTCGACGTACCGCATCGCGATGAACAGCAGGTCGCCGCTCTCACCGGCCTCGTAGATCGGGATGATGTTGGGGTGGTCGATGCCGGCCACCAGGCGCGACTCGCGCACGAACCGGTCGCGGAAGCGCTGGTCCTGGGAGAGCTGCGGGGCCAGCACCTTGAGCGCGACCGCCCGGCCGAGGCGACGGTCACGGGCACGGTAGACCGTGGCCATTCCGCCGCGCCCGACGACCGCCTCGACGAGGTAGTCGGCCACTTGCACGCCGATCAGCGGGGGCATCGAGAATCCTTGCTCGCTCATTGGTCCACCGGGTGCCCGCAGAAGCCGCAGTAACGGTGTGCCTTGCCGAGGCGCATGCCGCACTGGGTGCAGAACACGACCTGTCCGCCGTTGCCACCGGATCCGGAGTTCACGGAGCCGGAACCGGCGCCCGCGGAACCTGCGGACCCAGACCCTACCGCCCCCGCGCCCGCCGCCCCAGGTCCGGCGGCGACCGGCGAAGCCCCCGTGCCGGACGCGTGGTGGTAGGCGGGGAAGGACCCTTCGGCCGCGGCCCCCGTGTCCATCGTCTGGGTGCCACGGGGCGGCCAGGTGGGGACGGCGGCGAGCTGCTCGGGCAGGCTCGCGTCCGCTCCCGCCTGTGCCTCGGCCCGCCGGCGTCGCCGCAGCAGGAGCGGAACGGCCGTCGCGAGCAGGATGCCGGCGGCGGCCAGGCCGATGGCGGTGAGCACCAGCGGCGACAGGGTCGTGGCCTGCTTCGCGGCGGGCGCCTTCGCCTTGCCGGTGGCCGGCCCGGCGGCGCGGTTGGCCCGCGCGAAGCGCAGATGGTCCTGGGCGACCGCGTGGTCGGGACGCATCCGCAGGACCTGCTCCAGCACGGGGATCGCGTTGGCGTAGAACTTGTTGTGGTAGGGCGCCAGCGCGGTCTCGTACACGACGTCGACGGGGCCGCGGCGGGCGGTGACGTTGGCCGCGACCAGTGCGGCGCGGATGTCGTCCACCGGCGTGACCCTCTGCGGCGTGCTGCCGCCGCCGGTCACGAGCCCGATGACCTCGCTCTTGCCGTCGTCGACCACCGCCGCGCCCTCGCCGTCGTTCTTGAGGAACGTGTCGAGCTTGACGCGCTCGGCCTGCTTGAACGTGCGCCCGCCCTTCGGGTCGAGGTGGGCGGTCTCCGCCTTCGGCGGCGTCTTGGCGCTCGGCCGGTTGGGCAGCCCGATTACGTCGACGGACTCGATGCCGTTGCCGAGCGTCGTGCCGAGCGGGACGGTCGGGAGGGTGGAGTCCTCGCCGCCCTTGGCGAGCTTGAGCACGGCGGGCGCGCCGGGTGAGGTCCCGGTGTGCACCAGATCCGCCGGGTATCCCTCGGCGAGGGGCGGGTCGGCGTACGGGAAGACGGTGACCTTGGTGACGGGCGTGATGATGCAGTTGGAGTTCTGCTGCTGCGGCGGGTAACACGCCTGGAGGCGGCCGTTGAGCTCGGGGTTCTTCAGCTTGTGCCGGGAGAAGTCGGCCGGGATCTTGACCTTGAAGTACTCGGCGAAGACCCGGTTGGCGGCATAGACGCGCGGGTCCCTGCTCGACTGGACGACGCTGGTGGCGGTCACCACGACGCCGTCGGGGGAGACCGTGAACCCGCTGCCGGTGCCGACCGGGGTCTCGTACTCCCGGACCACCTGCTGGATCACGCTCCGGTCGTCGAGCAGGTTGATGGTCACGTGAGCCCGGGCCTCCACGCGGACCGTTCCAGGTGTGACACGGTCGGTGGAGCCGCTCGGATGGGGGTGCATGGTGAGGGTGAGCGATCCGAGAGCGCTTAACCCCGCTAAGAGGTAATGCACGCGGGGCATCTCCGCCTCCTATTCCGGACCAGATTGATTCAAGGGTCGCAGCGCGGGCAGCCCCGTTCAAGGCTCACGCGGGCGCCGTCATGGTTCTGCAATCGGGCGTTGAACGACCTGCGACAGGGCGTTATCGATCTTGACCGGACTTGGAGGTCACTTGGAGATGGCTTGCGAGGGGGTCATCGGCCATGTTGCCGGCACCGATTGGAGATTAATGTCCACGCTATGGCGGTATTAATCCCTCTCTATCGGCAGTTAAGGACGCATTCTCGTATCGATCCGCCGAGGGGCGGGAGATCGGAATGACCGTACGCATCGTCGTGGCCGACGATCAGGCGATGGTGCGCGCCGGGCTGCGCATGGTGGTGGAGTCCGAGCCGGGCATGGAGGTCGTCGGTGAGGCCGGCGACGGCATGGAGGCCGTCGCCGTGGCCCGCCGCCTTCTGCCGGATGTCGTGCTCATGGACATCTCGATGCCCAGGATGGACGGCCTGGCCGCCGCGCGTCAGCTGCTCGGCGGCCCCAACCCCCCGAAGATCATCATGCTGACCACCTTCGACACCGACGAGAACCTGTACGCCGCGCTCCGGGCGGGGACCAGCGGATTTCTGCTCAAGGTGTCGCCGCCGGAGCAGCTCGTCGAGGCGATCAAGGTGGTCGCCGCCGGGGACTCGCTGCTCGATCCGGCGGTCACCACCCGCGTGATCGCCTCCTTCGCGGGCCGGCACGAGCCCGTCAGGCCGCCACGGCTGTCGGAGCTCACCCCCAGGGAGCTGGAGGTCCTGCGGCGGCTGGCCCGTGGCCTCACCAACGCCGAGATCGCGGCCGAGCTCTTCGTCGGGGAGGCCACGGTCAAGACCCACGTGGCCCGGGTGCTGATGAAACTGCGGCTCCGCGACCGCGCTCAGGCGGTCGTGTTCGCGTACGAGTCGGGGGTGGTGCGGCCGGGCGTCGAGGCCGGGTAGTAGGAGTTCCAGCTCTCGTTCCCCATTCGCAGGACCTTCAGCGCGAGGTACCCGAGGACCACCAGGTTGCCGCCGCTCCACAGCAGGCTGAGCGGGCCGTAGGGGGTGACGTACGGAGTGAGCCACGCCACCAGCCCTACGGCGAGTGCCCACCAGTGCATGAACCCGCTGCGCCACAGCGCGATCATCAGCAGCACCAGGCCGACCGGGCCGAGGAACACCCATGGCATCTGGAAGGCGAACACGACACCGGGCAGGTTGTAGACCTCGTCGAACATCTTCGTGGCCTGGTCGGCCGGGTAATGCCGCCCGAAGTACCACTCGACCGGGTCGCCCATGAGCAGCGCGGAGACGCTGATGAACCCGAGCGCGGTCAGGACGCCGGCGATGTGGCCGAGCACGACGGCGCGCTTGCGCAGCAGGTGCATCAGGCCGATCGCGGCCAGCGGCAGCAGGATCCAGCTCCAGTGGTAGAGCGCGGACTGCAACTGGGCCAGGGCGGGGTTGTCGCCGTAGCTGACGGCCTCACGGTCATCGCCCCACGTGCCGGGGTCGACGAGCGTGGCGGTGAGCTGGAAGGCGCCGGACAGCAGGAGCCCCACGCCGGTCAGCGTGCGGCGGAAGCCGGTCGGATCGGTCAGTTTGAACATGTCGCTTCCTCGGTCGGGGCGGGCGCTCCACGCCACGCCGGTAAGGGCCGCGGCGCCGGAGTCCACGGTTTCCACCGTGTGGCCAGGACGGTACGGGCGCGCTAGGCCGGGCATCGTCCCTCCCGCGGGTGACCCGCCCTCCGCCGCCCGGCGGAATCCCGGCCGCCTCATGGACCCGCTGGGCCCCGTACGCCGGCTCGGCGCCGCCGCACGGATTCCGGGCGGGACCCCGTACCGGATCCCCGGCCCGGTTCCCGTAACCGGCCGGTCCCTGAACCGGTACCCGCGGGCGCCGCACCCCGGTCCGGGCGCCGGAGCGTCACGGGTTTCCCGGGAGATTGGCGTATCCGTGTATATTTTCCGTACATAAGCAGGCGTACATGGAGAATTTTCGCTAATGGAGGGGCAGGGCGGCATGAGGGCTTTCCCGCGGGTGCTGTTCGACGAAGCGCACAACGAGTCGTGGACGATCCACCGCGAGGTCGCCGAGGCGATCAACCCGGCGCATCCCGACGACAACAGCTACGCACGCGCCGCGGAGATCCTCAGACGGCTGGGGAACACCGTCACCGCCCACACCGAGGGCGCGATCACTCCGGCCGTGCTCGCCGCCCATGACACCTTTGTGATCGCTCATCCCTCCGCCGACCGCTGGGAGCGCACCACCGGGCAGGGCAGCCCGATCCTGCCGGTCGAGGAGCTCGACGCCATCGAGGACTACGTCGCGGGTGGCGGCGGTCTGGTCGTGCTGGCCGAGTGCGAGCAGGAGAAGTACGGCAACAACCTCGCCGACCTGCTGGCACGGTTCGGCGTGGGCATCGAGCACACGACCGTCCAGGATCCGGGCAACGCCTACAACGGCGTGGCGACCTGGGTGCTCGGAAGGCCCGTCCCCGCCGCCGGTGAGGACCTGACCGCGGGCGCCCGCGAGGCGTGCTTCTACCGCGCGGGCGTGCTCACCGCGCCCGCAGGGGCCACCGTCCTGTTCGCGACCTCGCCCGCCGCCGACCCGCCGGGCCGGGCGCTCGCGGTCGCCCTGCGCCACGGCGAGGGACGGGTGGTCGTGTTCGCCGACTCCGACCTGTTCGGCGACGACTCCATCGACGATCTCGGGCACGCCCGGCTCTGGGGCAACGTCGTGACCTGGGCCGCGCGCGTCCCGGTGGGCGGCGCCGGCGTGGAGGAGGCCGACGGCGACTTCGCCGATCTCAAGGCGGCCGTCGAGGACCTGCGCCCGCTCACCGCCAAGGACGGCTCCGTGCAGGACGCCGCCTCGGCCGGTCCCATCGTGGACCGCGTCATCGAGGGCATCGGCAAGCTCGCCCCGGCCTTCCCCCACGACGCGGAGTACCTCGCCACCGTCATCGCCGACCTGCGCAAGTGGCAGGCCGCCGGGTTCGGCGTACCCGACTTCCTCGACTCGCTGAACGCCTTCCACCCCGACACCCAGCGCGTCGACGGCCTGGAGCACCTCGTCGTCTTCCCCATGTACACCCAGAACGGCAACCCGAACCGGAACCTCGAGGCCGTCTGGATCCGCACGGTATGGCCGGAGTGGCTCGCCGCCCTGGAGAGCGGGCGCTACGACAACCCGATGTTCGTGCCGATCGCGTTCAAGGACTTCACGGCCGGCTACGACACCAACTGCGCGGTGCTGTTCCCCGAGACCGTCGCGGTCCGCGAGACCCCGCCGAGGTTCAGCTGGGGCGCCATCTTCTGCGACCGCGAGGCCGCCCGGTTCCGGAGCGTCAGCCGCGCCGCCGCCGACACGCTGAAGCTGGCGCTCCCGCCGGACGCCGCCCGCCTGCTGGAGAGCCAGGAGCTCGCCCAGGACACCTTCGTCCTGTGGGACCTGGTGCACGACCGGACCCACAGCCACGGCGACCTGCCGTTCGACCCGTTCATGATCAAGCAGCGCATGCCGTACTGGCTCTACTCGCTCGAAGAGCTGCGCTGCGATCTGACCGCGTTCGGCGAGGCGGTCAAGCTGGAGGCGGAGGGCGTGCCCTACGCCCGGTACGTCCAGTACGCCATCCTGTTCGACCGGCTGTTCCGCTTCCCCATCACCGGGGAGCGCGTGCGCAACTACGACGGCCTGGGCGGCCAGCTCCTGTTCGCCTACCTGCACCGCAACGACGTGGTCCGCTGGACCGACAACCGGCTCGCCATCGACTGGGACCGGGTCGCCGGCGGCGTCGCCGACCTGCGCGGCGAGGTGGAGAAGCTCTACCGCGACGGCATCGACCGCTCCAAGCTGGCGCACTGGCTCGCCGCCCACCAGCTCGTCGCGACGTACGTCGCCCCGCACCCCGCATCGGTGTGGAACCGTGGCGTGGACGCTCTTCCCGTCGAGGGTTTCCCGAAGGCCGTGGTGGACGCGGTCCTGCCCGACGAGTTCCCCCTGAGCATGTTCTACGAGGCCCTGCGCCGTAAGCTTTCTGGCGTCATCGAGGCCACGAAGGGAATCCGCGCGTGAGCAACCCCAGCCCCCAGCCGTCCACCAACGGAGCGAGGGCGAGCAGCAGGGTCGTCGTCGTCGCAGGGGCGGGTGGCCCCACCGGCCGCGCGGTCACGGCACGCCTGGCCGCACGGGGCGACACCGTGATCGGCGTCGGCAGGCACGAGGCCGAGGGAGTGACCGCGGTCGACCTCACCGACCCCGAAGCCGTGCGCGCGCTGGCGCGGCGGGTCGAGCAGGAGCACGGGCGGGCCGACGGGGTCGTCCACCTCGTCGGCGGCTGGCGCGGGTCCAAGACCTTCGCCGACACCGACCTCGCCGACTGGGACGCCCTGCACGAGCGGCTCATCCGCACCCTGCAGAACATCTCGCTGGCCTTCGAGCCGCTGCTGCGCCAGAGCGAGGGCGCCAGGTTCGCCATCGTCTCGGCGAAGGCGGCCCAGCAGCCCACCCAGGGGAGCGCGGCCTACGCGGCGGCCAAGGCCGCCACCGAGGCGTGGACGCTCGCGCTGGCCGACTCGCTGCGCGGCACTCCGGGCGCCGCCACGATCCTGGTCATCAAGGCCCTGGTCAACGACGACATGCGCGCGGCGAGCCCCGAAAGGAAGTTCCCCGGCTTCACCGACGTGAACGACCTCGCCGAGGCCGTCGCCGGCCTGTGGGACCGGCCGGCCGAGGAGATCAACGGCATGCGATTGGACCTCACCACGTGACCCAGGCACGACGCCACCACGACCCCGAGGTCAAGGGGTTCGCCAGCGACAACTACGCCGGCGTGCACCCCGAGGTCCTCCAGGCGCTGGCCCTGGCCAACGGCGGACACCAGGTGGCCTACGGTGACGACGCCTACACCGAGGCCCTCCAGGGGATCTTCAAGGTCCACTTCGGGGAGGCGGCGCAGGTATGGCCGGTGTTCAACGGCACCGGCGCCAACGTCGTCGGCCTGCGCGCGATGACCACGCCGTGGGAGGCGGTGATCTGCGCCGAGACCGCGCACATCAACACCGACGAGGGCGGGGCTCCCGAGCAGAGCGCCGGGCTCAAGCTCATGAGCGTGCCCACTCCTGACGGCAAGCTCACCCCCGGCCTGATCGACCGGCAGGCGTGGGGCTTCGGCGACGAGCACCGCGCCCAGCCCCGGGTGGTCTCCATCTCCCAGAGCACCGAGCTGGGCACGCTCTACTCTCCCGAGGAGATCGCCGCGATCGGCGCCCACTGCCGTGCCCTCGGAATGCTGCTCCACCTCGACGGCTCGCGCCTGATCAACGCCGCCGCGGCGCTCGACGTGCCGCTGCGCGCGCTGACCACCGACGCCGGCGTGGACGTGCTCTCCTTCGGCGGCACCAAGGGCGGGCTGATGTTCGGCGAGGCCATCGTCGTGCTCAACCCGTCGGCCGTGCGCGGGCTGATCTACCTCAGGAAGAGCTCGATGCAGCTCGCCTCGAAGATGCGCTTCGTGTCGGCGCAGTTCGAGGCGCTGCTCGCCGGTGACCTGTGGCTGCGCAACGCCAGGAACGCCAACGCCATGGCGGCGCGGCTCGCCGCGGCCGTGCGCGACGTGCCCGGGATCACCCTGACCAGGGCGGTCGAGGCCAACGCCGTCTTCGCGATCGTGCCCCCCGCCGTGGCAGAACGCCTGCGCAAGCGGTTCCGCTTCTACACCTGGGACGAGTCCACCGGCGAGGTCCGCTGGATGACGGCCTTCGACACCACCGAGGCCGACGTCGACGCCTTCGCCGCCGCCATCGCCGAGGAGATGGCGCAGGCCTGAGGCCGCCGGACGGTGCGGGTCCCCGCTTCAGGATGGACGGGCGGGCCGGCCCCGCTGCTTACTTCAGGATGGACGGGTAGGGCTGCGCGCCCCGCTCCTTACTTCAGGATGGACGGGTAGGGCTGCGCGCCGCGCTCCTTCAGCAGGTTCGTCATGTACTTGATCTCGCCGTCCTGCGTGTCGACGATGTGCCGCGCCAGCGTCCGCACCTCGTCGCGGTTCGAGAGCCCGAGCAGGGCCTTGGCCATCTGCACGCCCCCCTCGTGGTGGCGGATCATGAGCTGCAGGAAGAGGATCTCGGCGTCCCTGCCCTTGGCGGCCCTCAGCCGCTTCATCTCCTCCTCCGACGCCAGGCCGGGCATGGTGGCCGGCACCCCGGCCGTGGTGGCGGTGCCATGCTCGCCGTGACCGGCCATCCAGGCCATCGCGGGCCGGGTGCGCGCCTGGTTGAGGCCCCACTGCTGGAGCCATCCCATGAAAATTCCACGCTGGGCGGTCTGGGTGGTGATGATGTCGTAGGTGAGCCCCCGGATGGCCGGGTCGCTGCCGGCGTCGCGCACGGCGAAGCTCATGTCGGCGGCCTGGGTGTGATGAACCGCCATGTCACGGGAGAAACCCGCCTCTGGAGAGGCGTCTCCTGGGGGCGTCGACCGGCCCATGATCAGGAACATGGCGGCCGCGGTGGCCAAGCAACTGATCAGCGCGACCAGGATGAGGCGAGTTCGTTGGGTGCTCATTGCCAGCCAGAATAGTGATTGTCCTGGGCGTTAGACGCGAACCTTATTACCTACCCACTATCCTCCACATAAGTATCGGGCGCTTGAGCGTGCAAGGTCATGAACAGCTGTTGGAGGATCGATGGCCAAGGAGAGGACGCAGGCGCGGCGGGAACATCTCGCTCAGCTGCGTGCCGCGCAGAAGCGCAAGGAGCGTCGCACGGCGATGCTCATGTGGGGAGCGGGGGCCTTCGTCATCGTCCTGCTGGTCGGCATCGTGGGCTTCTACGTGATCCGGGACCGGGCGGAGACGTCGCTGGACGCGGTCAAGAGCTTCAACTACAAGGGCTCCCAGCACACGCCGATCAAGGTCAACTACAAGGAGACCCCACCCGTCGGCGGCGAGCACAACCCCGCACCCCAGCAGTGCGGCGTCTACGACCAGCCGATCAACAGCGAGAACGGCGTCCACTCGATGGAGCACGGCGCGGTGTGGATCACCTACCGCCCCGACCTGCCCAAGGCCGACGTCGACAAGCTGAAGGCGCTCGTCACCTCGGACTACGTGCTGCTCAGCCCGTTCCCCGGGCTGCCCGCGCCGGTGGTCGCCAGCTCGTGGAACCACCAGCTTTCGCTCAACGGCGCCAGTGATCCCCGGCTGCCCAAGTACATCACCAAGTACATGCAGAACCCGAGCACGACGCCCGAGTACGGCGCAACCTGCACCGGTCAGGGCACCTCGAACAAGCTGGCCTCCGACGACCCGCTGCCGACGTCCATGCCGTCGCCCAGCGTGGCCCCGAGCGGCCAGCCGAGCGCCACCCCGGCCCCGAGCGGCACACCGTCCTCCTGAGCGACGGCCCGTCCTGGTCTTCCGCCGTACGGCCGCGTGGCCGTGCGGCGGAACCGGCGGTCAGCGCAGGACCTGCTCCGGGTCCACCGCCTCGATGCCGTGGGCCTCGCCGACCGGAGGGCTGGTGAGGACGCCCGCGTGGATGTTGAGCCCGAGCGCCAGCGCCGGGTCGTCGCGGAGGGCGTCGCGCCATCCCTTGTCGGCGATCGCCAGGGCGTAGGGCACGGTCACGTTGGTCAGCGCGTAGGTCGAGGTGTGCGGCACCGCTCCCGGCATGTTGGCCACACAGTAGAAGACCGAGTTGTGCACACGGTAGGTCGGATGGGCGTGGGTGGTGGGACGCGAGTCCTCGAAGGCGCCGCCCTGGTCGATGGAGATGTCCACCAGCACCGATCCCTCCTTCATCCGCGAGACCATCTCGTTGGTGACCAGCTTGGGCGCCTTAGCTCCGGGGATCAGCACCGCTCCGATGACCAGATCGGCGCCCATGACCGCACGCTCGATCTCGTAGGAGTTGGACGCGACGGTCTGCAGATGCCCCCGGTAGAGGGTGTCCGCCTGGCGCAGCCTGTCGATGTTCTTGTCCAGGAGCAGGACCTCCGCCTGCATCCCCAGCGCGATGGTCGCCGCGTTCATGCCGGTCACCCCGGCGCCCAGCACCACGACCTTGGCCGGGTAGGTGCCGGGAACCCCGCCCATGAGCACCCCCCGGCCGCCGCCCTGCCGCATCAGGTGGTAGGCGCCCACCTGGGGAGCGAGGCGTCCCGCGACCTCGGACATGGGCGCCAGCAGGGGCAGCGCCCCGTTCTCCGTCTGCACGGTCTCGTAGGCGATCCCGGTGACCCCGGTCTCCAGCATGGCCAGCGTCAGCTTCCGTGACGCGGCGAGATGGAGGTAGGTGAACAGGACCTGGCCCTCGCGCATGAGCGGGTACTCGGAGGCGATGGGCTCCTTGACCTTCAAGATCAGGTCGCCCTCGCGCCAGACGTCCTCGGCCGAGTCCACGATCGTCGCGCCCGCCGCCCGGAACTCGTCGTCGGGAATGGACGAACCGGCCCCCGCCCCGCGCTCGACGAACACCTGATGGCCGTGGCGGCCCAGCTCGTTGGCCCCCGCGGGGGTGAGAGCGACCCGGTGCTCGTGATCCTTGACCTCTCGGGGTATTCCGACCTTCATGAATCCTCCTTCGACCCTGGGCGTCCTTCGCCGTGCCGTACCGGACTGCCCGCGATCGCCCCGGCCCGCTGTGACCCGGGCATCCTGCGTTCCTGGCTCCTGGTGACCCAGGGTTTCGCGCGACCTCGCCTGCCGTGACGCGGGATCCGTCCCCCTTGCCCGCCCACCCGTTCTGACCAGCTGTTCCGCTGGGCCCCCTGGCCACGGCAGGACCGTGCGGGCCGGCCGTGACCCTTCGCGGCCCGGCCCTTTTCCACTCTGCGTTCCCTGAAAAGCGCCGACCATGGAGCAAGGTGGAATGAGTTGCGTCTGGTCTGTGGCAAATTGTCAGGACATATCCAGCGTAGAACTCCCTCCAGAGAGTCGCTTCTGCGGTTAGCTCGATCGGGCGAGCCTCGGTAGGCTCGCCCGAGCGATGTCAGCCACAGGGGTGAGGATGCGTAACCAGCCGGCGACGGACGATCATGGTGGTCGGCCCGAGATAACGCCGGACCTCCCGGGCCCGCCCCCGGCCGAGACTCTGGAGGGACCACTCCTCGCCACGGGCGGCCGGCCCTCCGGGGAGGAGGAGGGCTGGACGGATCCCGATGGGTGGCCTCCCTTCACCGACGCCGCACCGTCCGTGCCCGAAGAGCCCGCGCCGGGCCGTGGTGAGCGGCCCAGCGGTCCGCCGCCGGGGATGGCGGAGTCCCCGATGGACCGCGACCAGCCGCCTCCCGCCACGGGCGGCCCGCCGTCCGGGGCGGGTGAGCCTCCGATGGGCCCCGATGGGCCACCCGCCGGACCAGGCGGGCCTGCCACGCCAGGCGGGCCGCCGGCCGGTCCCAGCGGGCCGCCCCGCGCCGCGCGTTCCACGACCGTGGCCCTGATCGTGGGGCTGTTCGTGGTGGTCATCGTCACCGGAGTCCTCGGCACGATCGCCGTGCTGATGACGCGGCAGCCCGGCCTGCCGCTCGGCGCGGCGCCGCCCAGCCGCCTGGCCACGCCCATCCACTTCGCGCCCGTCACCGGTGTGCGGCCCGCGCCGTGCCCCGGCGCGGAGGCGGTGCTCGACGACGCGGGAACGACCTGCTACCAGGTCGCGCCCGGGGTCACCGTCACATCGGTCATCAAGATCGGGACGGTCACCGACGTCGACGGCACGTACGCCGTCCGGGTCGTGCTGGCCCCGGAAAGCCGCAGGAAGCTGGCCGACCTGACCAAGGACGCGCTCAACCAGCAACTCGCCGTCGTGGTGGACGACAAGGTCGTGACGGCTCCCCGGGTGGCGCAGCCGATCACCGACGACAGCCTCAGCATCGCGGGGCTCACCAAGGAGACGGCGGACGCTCTGATGAGCCGGCTCCAGGGCTCCGGCGGCACGGTGACCGGCACGGCCTCTCCGGGCACCGGCACGGCCTCTCCGGGCACCGGCGGGCCTTCCCCTTCCGCCCCGGCCTCGACCTGCCCTCCGGGCACCGCCACCTGTCCGGCGAATCAGGGAGCGCCCACCGGGGCCCCGACGGGGGCGCCCAGCGCGTCCGCGTCCCAGCCGGGTGCCATGCCGCTGGTGCCCCCGGCCGCCACCCACACGCCCGGCACCGGAGGGCAGACCTCCCCCGCCGGCCGTGACGCCGCGTCGCCCCGGGCCCGCGCGACCAGCCCCTCGGCCCGTTCCACCAGCCCTTCGGCACGCGCTGACCGCACCCCGGACCCGCGCTTCGCGAGCTGCAAGCAGGCGCACGCGGCCAACTACGGCCCCTACACCAAGGGCGTGCACGTCGAGTACTACTGGTACGTCGACGGCGACCGCGACGGCGTCACCTGCGAGCGCGGCGACATCACCTGACGCGGCCCCCTTGGGTGCCGCGCGGCGTCGGCGGAGTGATCGGGCTTCCGGGGAGGCCTAGTCCGCCAAGGCGATGTCGTGCGGGCGGATGGGGATGCGGGGCAGGGGAAGGCCGGTGGCGGCGCGGACGGCGGCGGCGATGGCGGGGGTGGAGGAGAGCGTCGGCGGCTCACCGGCTCCCCGCAGGCCGTACGGCGCGTCGGGGTCGGGGTTCTCCAGGATCGACAGCCTCATCGGCGGCATGTCGAGGATCGTCGGGATCAGGTAGTCGGTGAACGACGGGTTCAGCACCTTGCCGTCGCGAACCTGGATCTCCTCCATGAGGGCGAGCCCGAGCCCCTGCGCCGATCCGCCGTGGATCTGACCTTCGAGCGCCATGGGATTCAAGATCTTGCCCACGTCCTGCACGGCGGCGAGCTCGACCACCTTGACCAGGCCCAGGTCCACGTCCACGTCCACCACGGCGCGGTGCACGCAGAGCGCGAGCTGGGTGTGGGAGTCTCCCTGCCCCGTGACCGGATCCATGGGGTACGTCGGCCGGTGCCGGAACTCGCGGACCTCCTCCACCGGGCCGGACGACTCCAGCAGCTCTGCGAGGGTGAGCCCGGGGCGCTCGGCCCGCAGCTTGTCCAGGCGTTCGCGCACGGCCTCGCACGCGGCCTTGACGGCCCCCCCGGTGACGTACGACTGCCGGGAGGCTGAACTGGAGCCCGCCGAGCCGACCGAGGTGTCCGCCGGGGCGACGGTCACCCGTTCGATGCCGAGCTCGGTGCGGGCGATCTGCGTCTGGACCATGAGCAGGCCCTGCCCGACCTCGGCGGCGGCGGTGTGCACGAGCACGTGGGGCTCGCCGCCGAGCAGTTCGACCTTCACCTTGGCGGTCGAGTAGTCGTCGAAGCCCTCGGAGAAGCAGATGTTCTTGATGCCCACGCCGTATCCGACGCCCCGTCGCACCCCCTCGCCGTGGGTGGTCTGGGCCACCCCGCCCGGCAGGGACCGCAGATCGGGCGAGCAGGAGGAGCCGGGCAGGGGCATGGCGGCCAGCTCGCGCAGCATGCCGGCGAGCGGCGCCGGCGACTCGATGATCTGGCCGGTCGCCAGCCGCGACCCCTGGGACACGGCGTTGCGCACCCGGATCTCCACCGGGTCGAGCCCGCAGGCGTCCGCGAGCTTGTCCATCTGGGACTCGTAGGCGTAACAGGCCTGCACCGCGCCGAAGCCGCGCATGGCCCCGCAGGGCGGGTTGTTGGTGTACGCGCCGTAGGCGTCGATCTCGATGTGGTCCACTTCGTACGGTCCGACGCCGAGCGACGCCGCGTTGCCCACCACCGCGAGGGAGGAGGAGCAGTACGCGCCCCCGTCGAGCACGATCTCGGCCTTGACGTACACCAGCTTGCCCTCGCGGGTGGCGCCGTGCTCGTACCGCATGCGGGCGGGGTGGCGATGGACGTGGCCGAAGAACGACTCCTCCCGGCCGTAGACCATCTTGACCGGCCTGCCGGTGCGCAGGGCCAGCATGCCGGCGTGGATCTGCATCGACAGGTCCTCACGGGCGCCGAACGCGCCGCCGACGCCCGCCAGCGTCAGCCGGACCATCTCCTTCGGCAGGGCCAGGCACGGGGCGATCTGGTCCTGGTCGACGTGCAGCCACTGCGTCGCCACGAAGAGGTCGAGGCCGCCGTCCTCGGCGGGCACGGCGAGGCCGGACTCGGGCCCGAGGAACGCCTGGTCCTGCATGCCGACCTCGTACTCGCCGGTGACCACGATGTCGGCCATCTCGGCGGAGGGGGCGCGGCCGACCCGTACCGGCTGGTGGCGTACCAGATTGCCGGCCGGCTGGACACGCGGGCACTCCGGATCGAACAGGGCGCGGCGCGCGTCGGTGACGGCCTCGCGCGGCTCGTACTCGACCACGATGGCGGCCACCGCGCGGCGGGCGGTCTCGGGATGGTCGGCGGCCACGATCGCGACCGGCTCGCCCTGGTAGCGGACCTGGTCGATGGCCAGCACCGGCTGGTCCTTGTGGTCCAGGCCGTAGAACCGCTCGCCCGGCACATCCTCATGGGTGAGCACGGCGTGCACGCCGGGCATCGCGAGCGCGGCGCCGACGTCGATCGAGCGGATCCACGCGGACGGGTGCGGGCTGCGCAGCGTCGCGCCCCACACCATGTGCGCGAGGTAGAGGTCGGACGAGTAGGCGAACTCGCCGGTCACCTTCAGCTTGCCGTCCGGGCGGGGCGCGCTCGTGCCGACTCCCTGCCCCTGGCTCTGACTGCTCGCGGTATGGGTCACACGGGCAGTACATCAGGCCAGCTCAAGAGCGCCAATAGGCGCAGCCGCGAAACGCCGTCACCGGGTGCGGTGGCCGATTGTAGGTTCGTCCAAATGGGCGCGGTTAGCCTTGTGGTGTGCGGATACGTGACCTGATCGCGATGGACCGGCTCGGCCTGACCCTCCTGTCGGAGCCCGAGCATCTGGACCGGCGGTTCACAGGCGTGCACATCACCGACCTGCCCGATCCCGGCCGCTACCTGTCCGGCGGAGAGCTGGTGCTGACCGGGCTGATGTGGCGACGGGAGCCTGAGGACTCCCGGCGTTTCGTCGAGATCCTGGCGGAGGCGAAGGTCGCCGCCCTCGGCGTCGGGCGGGCCCTGCTCGGCCTCGTGCCGCAGGACGTGGTCGAAGCGTGCCGCGAGCACGGCCTTCCGCTGGTGGACGTGCCGACGGAGGTGTCCTTCCGCACGCTCAGCGAGGTGGTCGAGGCGCGTCTCGCGGGTGCCAGGGCCGTCGACCTGCGCGGGACCCTCGGACACCACCGTCGCATCGTCGCGGCGGTCGCGGACGGCGCGGGCCTGGACGAGCTGTTCGCGCTGACGGCGGAGGAGCTGGGCGTCAACGGTTCGGTGATCTCGTCGACCGGCGCGGTCATCGCCGGACGGCTCGACGCGGACCTGGCCGTAGGGCTCGCACGTGAGTACCTCTCGGCCACGCGGCTGCCCCACCTGGTCCGTACCGGGATGGGGCCTTTCACCCTCTTCGCGGTGGACAGGGCGCACCGGGCGGCCGGCTGGGCACTGGTCTGTGACGCCGATCTGCTCGCCGACGCGGACACCGGGTACGAGCTCGCCGCGTGCGTGGCGCTGGAGCGCGGCCGTGTCGAGGAGGGCCGCAGAGTAGAACGGCGGCTCGCCGAACAGCTGATCGCGCTCGCCTGTTCCGGCGAGGCCGATCCGGCGGAGGTGGCCGCTCGGCTGCGCACCTGCGGGATCGACGCCGCGGAGCCGTACGCGGTGGTCACCGCGAGCGTCGCCCGCCCCGGAGCCACCGACGGGCCCGACCCCGCCGCGCTCGGCGGCCAGGTGATCGAGGAACTGCTGGACCGCCGGGTGGTGGCCGCCGCGGGGGCGGACGGAGCGGTCGCGCTGGTGCCGCTGCGCGTGATCCGGGCGCCGGAGAACAGGGGGGCCCAGGGGCGGCGGATGAGGGGGAACGAGCCGGGGGAGGGGTCACCGGAAGGGGGATCTGTGCAGGCTAACGTGCAGGTGCATCCCCGGACGCAAGTGCAGCGTAGCGTGCGGGTGCTCCTGGACCTGCTGGAGGAAGGGGTGGCGACGCTCACGGCCGCTCTCCCGAGGACCCTTGTCTCAGTCGGCGTGAGCGCCGTACTGACCGGTCCTGGGGGCATCCGCGGCGGAGCCGAAGAGGCGGGCCACGCGCGGCGCCTGGCGGAGGTGCGCGGCGGAGGGGTGGTGACCAGCGACGAGATCTACACCCACGCCCTGCTGCTGGCCACCGTTCCCGACGACGTGCGACGGTCTTTCGCGGACCGGATCCTGGCTCCGCTCTTCGCTTACGACCTTCGGCATCAGTCGGAGTTGGTTCGAACCCTCGGAACTTTCCTCGACTGCGCCGGGTCTTGGAACACTTGTTCGGAGCGTCTGCACGTGCATGTGAACACTGTGCGGTATCGCATCCGACGTGTGGAGGAGTTGACCGGACGCGATCTATCCTCAATGGCGGATAGGGTGGACCTTTTCCTCGCGCTGCGTGCTTGTTGAATTACAAATCAGCAGCAGTGGATGTAATCTAGCGGGGCAAGGGGAGACGCGGCGGGGTCTGCGGCCATAGCATTACCCGTGATGCTCACTACGGCTGAAATCATCACGGCTAGGGCAGACAAGGCGAGGCGGCGGCGACGCATGGGGAACTCCCGTCGGTTGCTGTCTGTCGGGGCTTACATCTTCAAGGGGTGCCAGTGACCGGTCAAGATCTCATCGGACAGCGAATCAAGACGATTCGCCGCCAACGTGGTCTTTCGCAAGCGCAGTTGGCACACCCGGAGCTCTCAGATAGTTATGTATCACTTATCGAGAGCGGCAAGCGTACGCCGACAGCGGCTGTTCTGGAACTGTTGGCGGCGAAGCTCGAGTGTTCCCTAACGTATCTGATCAACGGGGTAACCGCCGAACAGATGGAGGACCTTGAGCTCGGTCTCGGATACGCCAACCTCGCCCTGAACAATGGCGAGGTGGCCGAGTCGAGAAGGCGCTTCGCCGATCTTCTCGAAGACGGCAGCCTCGCCGGGCTGGCGTCCCTGAGGCAGCAGGCCGAGTACGGCTACGCCTTGGCCAGCGAGGCCTGTGGCGACCTCGACGACGCGATCACCGTGCTGCGCCGGCTGCGCGAGTCCAGCCAGGAGCCACCGTCGTCCGAGCGCTCGATCGCCGTGGCCATCGCGCTGTCACGGTGTCATCGCGAGCGGGGCGACCTGGCCGAGGCCGTGCAGGTCGGCGAGGAGGCGCTGGTCGGGCCGGGGCGGCCCGCCTGGACCGATGACCTCGTCGAGCTGGGCGCCACCCTGCTCGCCGCCTACGAGTACCGCTACGACATGCTCAGGGCCCGTCAGTTCTCCGCGGAGCTGCTCGCCGCCGCCGAGATGCTGGGCACGCCCCGTGCGACCGTCGCCGCCTGCTGGAACGCCGCCAGCGTGGCCGAGCGCGTCGGGCGCGGGGAAGAGGCGCTCGCGCTCGCCGAGCGGGCGCTGGCCATCCAGTCCGAGAACGGCGAGCCCCGCAACCTGGCCAGGCTGCGGCTCGCGTTCGCCATGCTCCGCTTCAGGGTCCGTCCCGGCGAGGCCGAGGCTTGCCGGGACCTGCTGCTGCGGGGCAAGCGCGAGCTGGCCGAGACGTCGGCCAGCAGGGTCGACATGGCCCGCTGCGTCCTGGAGCTGGCCAAGGTCGAGATGGCCCTCGGCGAGCCCGAGAAGGCCCTCGAGTACGCCCGCCAGGGCAGAGACCTGGTCAACGACCGTCCCCGCGCGCTGCGCGCCGACGCCGACCTGCTGCTGGGCAAGGCCCTGATGCTGCTCGGCAGGGAGGACGAGGCCGTCACCGAGCTTGCGTCGGCCCAGGAGTTGCTGGAGCACTCGCCCGCCCCGCGCAAGGCCGCGGAGGGCTGGCTGGCCGTGGCCACCGTGCTCGAGCGGATCGACGACGGTTCCGCGAGCGTCGAGGCCTATCAGCGCGCGCTGGCATGCGCCGGGCTGTAGGAATCCTGCGCCAGACGGTAGGAGTCAGGACGCGTCCGGGGTGTCGCCGACGGCGAGGTAGGGACCTATCCCGCACCTGAGTAGCCTTAGGGTGTTATGAGGACTTCCCCGTTTGCCGCCGCGCTGGCGTTCGTCGTCGCCGTCGTGCTGGGCACGGCTCTTGCTTCCCCCGCGCTGGCCCACACCTCGCTGAAGAGCAGCGACCCCGAAAAGGGGTCCACGGTGAAGGGCCTCGACTCGGTGACCCTCACGTTCAACGAGAGCGTGCGGTTCCCGGTCGTCATCGTGCGCGACGCCCATGGCCGCGCCTTCCACGACGGCAAGCCCAAGATGGACGGGCCGAAGGTCATCCAGAAGGTGTCCGCCCCGCTGCCTTCCGGGAAGTACAGCATCGCCTGGCGGGTGGTCTCCGACGACGGGCATCCCGTCGAGGGGGAGATCCCCTTCACCGTGAAGGCCGAGCAGGCGAGCGCTTCCCCCACCTCGCAGGCTCCCTCTCCGCAGGCGGTCACCACGGCCGCGAGCCCGCCGCCCGCCCAGGTGAGCGCCACCCCGGCTTCGCGGCGGCAGGACCAGGACCAGGGCGGCATCCCCGCCTGGGTGTGGATCGTCGTGTTCGGTCTCGCGGGCATCGGCATCGGCGTGACCCTCAGCCTGCGGAAGAAGCCGTGACCCGTACCGTACGTCTTGCCGTCGCGGGCGTGTGCGTGGCCCTGCTGGGCCTGGTCGCCGCCATGGTCGCCGGCGGAGCGGCCACCCCGCGCATCATCCCCGGCCTTCCCGACGAGGGCACCTTGACCCGCTGGGCGCTGCCGGTGTCCAAGCTGGCCATGGACGTCACGGGGGTGCTCACCGTCGGGCTGCTGCTGATCGCCACGGTGCTGCTCCCGAACGACAAGGGCCTGCTGGGGAAGCCGTCGCTGGCCTACGTCAGGGCCGCGTCGTGGACGGGCCTCGTGTGGGCGCTGGCCGCGGCCTCCACCCTGGTGTTCAGCCTGTCCGAGACGCTGGGCACCCCGGTCGCCGACGTCCTCGGCGGCAACGAGCTCACCAGCTACGCCAGCCAGGTGCCGCAGGGCATCGCCCTCACCCTCGTGGTGCTCTTCGGCACCGCCATCGCGCTCTTCTCGCGCGGCGCGATCACCGCGGGGGCCTCCGGCGGCCTGCTGGTGCTCGCGCTCGTCACGCTGCTGCCTCCGGCGCTGACCGGCCACTCCTCATCGGCGCCCAACCACGGCCTCGCCACCACCAGTGTGGCCCTGCATCTGATCGTGCTGTCGCTGTGGGTCGGCGGGCTCCTGCTGCTGTGCGTGCACGCCCTGCGGGGGGAGCCCGATCTCCCTCTCGCGGCGCACCGGTTCTCCCGCATGGCACTGTGGTGCTTCGCCGGTGTCGGCCTCTCCGGCGCGTTCAGCGCCCTCGCCAGGCTCACCGCGGTCCAGGAGCTCTTCACCACCTCCTACGGCCTGATCGTGCTGGCCAAGGTGGTCGCGTTCACCGCTCTCGGCGTGCTCGGCTGGTGGCACCGCGGCCGCACCCTCCCGGCCCTGTCCGCCGGGAAGCCCGGCGCGTTCACCAGGTTGGCCGGTGTCGAGGGCCTGATCATGCTGGTGGCGGTCGGCCTCGCCGTCGCGCTCTCGCGGACCGCGCCACCGCCGCTCGACCTGCCGGTCGACCGTGCGTTCGAGCTGCTGGGCTACCTGATGCCGCCTCCGATCTCGGTCGCGAACCTCGCCTCGCTGTGGTGGTTCGACCTGTTCTTCGCGGTGGTGGCGGCCCTGCTGGCCGGCCTCTACGCCGCCGGCGCCGTACGGCTGGCGCGTCGCGGCGACGGGTGGCCGCGGAGCCGCACGATCAGCTGGGGCGTGGGCGTCCTGCTGCTCGTCCTGGCCACGCAGAGCGGCATCGCCCGCTACGCCCCCGTGCTGTTCAGCGTGCACATGGCCGAGCACATGGTGCTGTCGATGCTCGTTCCCATCTTCCTGGTGCTGGGCGCCCCGGTGACGCTGGCCCTGCGGGCGCTCAGGCCCGCCACGCGGCGGGGAGACCGCGGCCCCCGCGAGTGGATCACCACGATCCTGCACAGCAGGACCACCAAGGTCATCACCCACCCGGCGATCGCCACGGCCCTGTTCATCGTCTCGACGTACGCCCTCTACTTCACTCCGCTGTTCGCCTCCGCCATGGAGGAGCATCTCGGTCACATCGCGATGACGCTCCACTTCCTGCTCAGCGGATGCCTCTTCTTCTGGGTGATCATCGGAGTCGATCCGGCGCCGACCAAGCTGCCGTACTTCGGACGGCTGCTCCTGCTCTTCGTCACCATGCCGTTCCACGCGTTCTTCGGGATCGCGCTGATGAACATGGGCACGGTCATCGCCGCGCCGTGGTACGACCAGCTCGGCCGCACCTGGGGCGATCCGGCGCTGGCCGACCAGAGCACGGGCGGGGCCATCGCCTGGGCGTTCGGCGAGATCCCCACGCTGATCGTGCTGCTCGCCCTGGCCTTCCAGTGGTACCGCGACGAGAACCGCACGGCCATGCGGTCCGATCGGCGCGCCGACGCCCGTGCCGCGAAGGTGGGCGGCAGCGGTGACGCCGAACTGGACGCCTACAACGACTACCTCGCCAGGCTCGACAGGAGCGACCGCGGCGACAGGCGGTAGCGGTGACCACGGGAGTGGCCTGCGGGAAACGGTCCGTCATCCCCTGAGCGCGCCGACACATACCTGCGGGTAGCGTGGCATCAAGGAGTTCGGGCATACCTACCTTGGGTGGGCTTTCGGAAGACGGCTCCACCGGGGTGGCTTTGCCTCTACCCCAAGCGATTTCCAACCGCTCTTCAGCACGCGTCGGTAGCGTCGCCCGCCGGTGATCACCAGGGCGACGCGGTGGGGCCGCGATCACGTAGGCCGGAGCGGTGCGCCGAGGAGGGTTGGGGGAGTTGTACGAAGAGCTGCGCATGCGCGGAAAGCGAAGTCTGGCGCGGGCGATCGAGGACTACTTGACGGAATGGTCGGAGCGCACCGGGATCACCGTCGAGGTATGGGCCATGCCCAAGGAGCGGGTTCCCGGCCCGGTCGCCGACGCCGTGTACGCGGTCGTGCTCGAAGCGCTGAGCAACGTCGAGCAGCACAGCGGCGCCCACACACTCTCCGTCGCCCTGACCATGGGGCGCGGCGGGCTGAGGCTGACCATCAGCGACAACGGCATAGGTTTCGCGCCGGGCCGTACCGGCCGGGGGACGGACGCGATGAAGCGGCGCTTCAGTGAGGTGGGAGGCACGTTGACGATCAACAGCGTCGTCGGCGAGGGCACGACCGTCAGCGGCCAGATTTGATGGCGGAGGGTACCGTCCCGGGGCGGGTCAGGGAGCCACGATCGGTGTGGCGCCGGCGCGACCGGTCGACTGGGTCATGTTGATCCGCAGCTCCACACTGCCCGCCGGGTCAGCCTGGGCCAGCGAGATGACGCCGAACAGCGCGCCCGCCAGGGCCAGGAGGCTGAGGACGGGGGTGGACCCCCGGCCCCGCTGGGTGTCGTCCATCGAGATCTCCTCCGAAGGCTGGTCTCGCGGCGGCACCGAAACCTCGCTTCCGGGCCGCGCCTGTCACGAGGTACGTGGCGCGGGCGCCGAGCGTTCGACTCGATGACGACAGGCGGACCGGTCCGTCAGCAGGTGGGGCTGGGCGGCTGCTGGGCGTAGAGCCGCCCGCACCGGCGGATCACGACCTGCCGGCCGTCCGGGTTCACGCTCGCCGTCGCCGGCCGCGGGGCCTCCCTGGGCCGGAGAAGGCCACCTGGGCCGCCCGCATCAGCGCCTCCGAGGGGCCCGCGTGGGGCCCGTCGCTCCCGGTGGGTCAGAGGTCGCGGCGCATGCAGACCCGGGGCCACCGGTCGAGGCCGAGCGTGGCCTCATGACGGCGCAGGGCGCGCAGCCCCGGCGTCAGCTCCGCGTCGTCGAGGCACCAGAAGCCGCAACGCTCGTAGTAGGGGGCGTTCCACGGCACGCGCGTGAAGGTGATCAGGGTGAGAGCGGGGAGGCCTTCGGCCGTGGCGTGGGCCGCGGCATGGTCGATGAGCGACCGCCCTATGCCGCGATGCGACGAGGCCGGATGGACGGAGACCTGTTCCAGATGGAGGTTGCCGTCGATCACATCCGCGATGAGGTAGGCCACCGGCCGGTCGTCGGGGCCGACCTTCACCCACGCCCGCCCGGCGTGCTGGTATCCGGCCAGGACCTCCAGGGAGGGGGGCTCGTCGGCGGCGATCGCCGACATGCCGATGTCGTGGAAGGACCGCCCGGCGGCACGCTCGATCTCCTGCAGGACGGGAAGCTCGCCCACACTGGCCATTCGGATGCTCATCGCGTCATTGTCGCTGGCCTGGCGGCCGGTGAACAGTCGATTATCGCCCACCTGAGGCGACCGGCCGTGACGGGCGGCCCGGGATCGGTACGCGGGAGGTCGGCGCGCGCGCCGTCGGTGGTGGAGACGGACCGCAGGCCGCCTACTTCGATTGGCTATTGGCCGTTTTTAAGTTTTTTGAGAAATATAGACCATTCGTCCGGACTGAAGATCAGGGGGGAGAGTTCGAGATCTTTGGAGTCGCGTACCACTATCCCGCAGGGAAGGTTGCTCGCCACCTCGACGCAGTGGCCGCCGTTGTCACCGCTGAAAGCTGATTTGTGCCATTGCGCCTTGCTTAGGTCCATTTGTCCGCTGCTTCCTTGATGACGTTGATCGAGAGGGACTGGGGGTAGGCCTCAGCCCGGATCGCGTTGTAACGGGTGGTCAGCGACGCGATGGAGTTTCGATCGGTCATCGTACGTCCGTCGGGTACGGAATCCACATATACCGTATAAGGCGTGCCTCGCTGTTCTGCTATAACAAAACCGGCAAGCAATCCGGAAATGGCCTCGGCGTCGAAGGGGACGATCTGGATAGTCACCCTCGGATGGCTGGCGATTTCCAGCAGGTATTCCAGCTGCTTCCGCATCACCTCGGCGCCGCCGATGGGCCGGCGGAGCACACCCTCGTCGATCAGGCTGAGAATCATGGGCGGGTTCTCCTGGGACAGGATGTTCTTGCGCTGCATCCGCCCGAAAACGCGCTCCTCCACTTCCTCGGGCGTGCTCCCGGGCGCGCGCGCGAAAATGCGCCGGGCGTACGGCTCGATCTGGAAGATGCCGGGGACCAGCAGGGGATCCCAGGTCTGGAGCGCCGTCGCCCGGCGCTCCTCGACGGTCCAGTCACGGAAGTGGTCGGGCACCGGGGGAGGGGGCGGCCAGCCTTCGAGATGCAGAGAGGTGAGCACGCCGTCGAGGCCGAAGGCGTCGTCGCAACGCCTGGCGAAATCGTCGCTGGGGGTCCGCTTGAGGTTCTCGATCGCGCCGATGAGGCTGCCGGAGAACCCTATGCGGCGGCCGAGTTCACCCTGCGTGAGTTTCGCGAGGAGGCGGTAGCGCTGAAGCTCGTACGCGAAACGGGCGCGTGCGGAGTCTTCGGGGTTGATTTTCGTCATATGCGGCATTTGAAGCTCCTCGCTCCGTCTCCGAAGGGATGACACGGCAGACGGCGACAGTTCCACGGGTGGGGGGTAACTGCGTGGTGTAGTTATTCGACTACTAAAGGTAATGGATGCGTGGCGTCATGGGAAGGTGAATTCTCGGGCCCACCGATGGGCGAGACCGTCGCGGCGGCGGGGGCGGTAAATGCTTTTTCCGCCAGGACGCCGCCGGAGAATATCGCGGCACGAGAGTATGTGCGGCGAGTCAGGGAATTGGTGTTCTCCGGTGTCAGGAGTCATGCCGCAGGCCGGCGGTCATCGTCGTCTCCGCCGGGGGCGCCGCCCCGCGCTCTCATGGTGCCGGAGTCGCCGGTGACGGTGCTCCTGGCCGCGAAAGTGGTCCTGCCCGGTCTCGGTAAAGACGTTCTCGTCTTGACTGCGCCGAATTCCTCCGGGAGTCAGGTGTGCGGAGCGTGACGTTTCGGATCCGCCCTGACCACCGCTTCGGGTTGCATATAACGAGAACGCATCAGTTGAGGTCGCAGGGCCCTTGGCGGGCCGCTTCCCGTGTCGCCCGGCCCTTCGGCGGAGTGCACGATGATCTCTTACTGGCACCAAATCAGGCGAAATGATGACGTGATGGGTGGCAGTCAGCAAGGCTTACTACCAGGCCCCGTATTTCCGGGCACTGAGTTTTTGGAACGCCGAGGTCAGTCGTGGGAGGACGAGTGTCCGTGCCTGGTTCGCGCTCTGGGTTCTCGCCGGATGTCGCCGCGGCTCTGAGCCAGGCGGATCGGGGGATTCGCGCACGGATGGGGAACCATCACGCGCTCTTCGACTACTGGCGCTTCGCCCTGAGCACGATCTGCCCCGTGGACGCCTTCTACGTGGGGTTCTACCGGGAAGGCCGGAAGATCGTCTACCCGTACACCTTCGACGACTCGATCGCGATCAAGAGGTACGTCCCCCCGGAGGTCTTCTGGTACGGGCCGAAGGGGCAGGCCGAGTGGATTCTCCGGCACAGGCGTGCGTACACCTACGCCAGTGACAACGGGCACCTCCTGCACCACGGGGTCGCCTTCGGCGACGAGCAGAGGGTCTCCGCGGACGCCATCACGATCCCCCTGTTCGAGACGCCCGGCGGCGACTCGGTGGTGATCGGACTCGCGTCCATCCAGACCTACAAGAGCAACACCTACACCGACGAGCACGTACGGGCCTTCGAATGGACGGCCAGGTCGGTGGCCACGGTGCTCGCCCGTGAGCGGGAGGACACCGCCAACCGCGAGGCGCTGGCGGCGCCGGTCGAGGGTTCGGCCGAGACCGACCAGCCCTCCGTCGCCGAGGTGGTCCAGGACGTCTCCGCCCTCCTGGCCGAGCTGCACTCCGGGATCTGCGCGATCGAGGAGGCCGTCCCGATCGGCGAGCGCGAGCTTGTCCGTCTCGTCCGGGACCTGCGCCACAAATGCGAGCAGGGGCAGACCGAGACGATGGACATCATCGCGCGGCCGTCCGTCCGCGCCGAGAACCTGCTCAACTCCCTGTCGTCCAAGGAAAGGGAGATCGCCTTTCTGATCGCCCGTGGCGGCATGACCAACAAGGAGATCGCCGCCCAGGTCTTCGTCACCGAATCCACCATCAAAGGTCATGTCTCCCGGATATTGCGGAAACTGGGCGTAGAACAACGTTCCGGTATCGCGGCGAAGCTGGAGCATTTCTTCGACTAGCTCCACGATCGCGGGAGCCCGGAGTGCGACGCGGGCCGCACCGGATCTCTCGCGCCGGTCGCTGCACGTGTATTGCTTCAAGCCCGCAATACACGTGCAGCTGCACGTTCGAGGCACGGTAAAGCGACTTCCGGCGCACCACGTGCGTTTCCGCAGGGTCGTAATCCGCCATTTCCGTCACCCACGGTTCTTAAAGGCTCACCGAGTGAGCGCGGGTAGTACTTAGTACTGACGCCTGCCCGCCAAAAACCCGTCGCAGATGTGGAAGCTTTGGCTGATGGGTGCGGATATTGTCCATATGTCAAGAGGGAGGGGTTTGTCCGTGCCTGGCGGCTTTCCAGCCGTCGGCGGAAGCGACGATCACCGGTCGTATGAGGTACGGGCACAGGCAAGGAGTCGGCTATGGAGGGGTTGACCATCGCCATCCTCGTGATCACGCTGTTCGTCGGAGTCATCTTCTCCTGGATGAACCGCCAGGGGAGCGTCGCGCTGGAGTCCGTCGCCGGCGATTTCCCGCTCACTCCGGAAAGGGCAGCGCAGATCGCGATGGAGGCTGGTCCGACGTCGCGGGAAAGAATGCTGGGTCGAACGGCGTCCGTGGTACGAACCGTGGACGGGCTGAAGGTGGAGATCGCCTGCCGAGCGGGGGTGATGAGTTTCGAGGTCGAGGAATCGGCGGGATCGGGCCGCAGCCGCGTCATCGGCCACGCCGAAGAGGTCGCCGCCATCAGGTTCCCCGACCTCGCGGGTCTGGGCGCCTCTTCGACCAACGTCCTCTACCTGCGGGTGGGCATGCCGCGGAATCCGGCGAAGCTGCTGCGGCGGCGGGACCGGGTGTTCCGTGCGCTCTCCCAGGCCGCCCGCGCCGAGGAGCGCGCGAGAGGCGGTGACGAGTACGCCGGCGGGTTGGCCGGGAAGGACGAGGTGAGCTGCTGCTGAGGTCCTCAGCCGGGATGCGCCCGTTTCGTCGCCAGGCGGGGGGTGGCGAAGCGGGCGCACGGCCGGTGAGGGTCAGTCGCGGATGATGTGCACGTCCACGACGGCGGAGCGCCCCGACTCGACCGACCGCAGTCCTCGCTGGAGGGCGGGGACCAGATCCGCGCGATCGGTGACGGTCTCGCCGTCGGCGTGGCAGGCGCGGGCCACCGCCGCGAAGTCGGGCGGCGCGCTGAACCGCGTCCCTTCGGCGTCTCCCCGGCCTGCGGAGAGCCCCTGCGGGAACAGTTCGAAGACGGGCAGCCTGCTCGCCCGGTAGCCGTCGTTGTTGAGCACGACCACCATGATCGGGGCGTCCGCCTCGGCGGCCAGGCACAGCGCCGCCGTCGGCACGCCGAACATGAAGCTGCCGTCTCCGACGACGCTCACCACGCGTCGTCCCGGCGAGGCGAGGCTGACGCCCACCGCGCCGGCGAGTCCCCAGCCGAGACCGGGCGTGCCCGTGCCGTACATCGTGGCGGGCTGGGTGCGGTGCAGGACCTCGTGCAGCACCCGGGCGCTGGTCACGGCCTCTTCCACGACCAGGTCCTCCTCCCGCAGGACCTCGTTCAGCGCGGTGACGACCTCGTGCGCGGTGATCGGCCCGTCGGCCGCGGCCGGCGCGGGGGCCGGCGCAGGCGCCTCCGGCGTTCCCTCCGGGCGCGCGGTGTGGCCCGCCTCCTCCAGGCGCTCGACGATCTGGCCCAGGGCGGTGGCGCCGTCGGCGGTCACGGCCACGTCGGCGGGGAAGGTCCACATCGGCATGTCGATCTTCAGCGGGTCGGCGTCGATATGGACGATCGTGGCGTTCCTCGGCTGGGTGAACCTCGGGATCCACGGCACGTCGGTGTCCACGACGATGATCAGGTCCGCCTCCTCGACCGCCCGTTGCCCGTCGGCCGCCGACAGCAGGTTCATCGGATGGGACGTCGAGATGTTGAGGCAGCCGCTCTCGGCGAGGTCGATGACGCGGACCCCCGCGAGGTCGGCGAGCCGGGTCACCGCCAGGAAGCCCTCGGGCCGCCGCCCGACCTTGGCCGTGATGAGCAGCGGGCGCTCCGCCTCCACCAGCCGCTCGGCGATCCACCGCACGGTCTCGGCGTCGGCGGCGGGCGGGCGCGGGACGGCGTACCCGCTGGTGCGGCCCAGCTCGCTCGCGGGCGGGTCCATGAGGACGTCACGGGAGACCATGAGGTAGGCCGGGCCCGGCTGGCCGCCCGTGGCGACCTGCACGGCGCGGCCGATGGCACGGGCCAGCATGCTCGGCCGGGTGATCTCCATGACCCACTTGGCGTACCCGCGCACCGTACCGGCCTGGTCGGGCACGTCCTGCTGCCAGTGGATCGTGTGCGAGCGGCCCCCGGGCGCGCCGGGTTCCTCGGCGTACGGGGTCTTTCCCGCGATGACGATCACTCCGGCGCGGTCGCGGAGGGTGTTGTGCATCATGGCGCCGAGGTTCTGCGTGCCCACGTCCACGTGGACGAACACGCACTGCGGGCGTCGGGTCACCTGCCAGTAGCCATGGGCCGCGGCCAGGGCGACCGACTCGAAGGAGCAGATGATGATCTTCGGGATGGCCACCCCCGCCTTGCCGAGTGTGGCGACCGCCTCCTGCAGCGGTGCGGAGTCCGTGCCGGGGTTGAGGAAGAGATGCTCGACGCCATGCTGGGCGAGCAGCCACAGCAGGTGCTCGGCGGTCGTCGCCGGCTGGAAGTCCTCCACGCGGTTAACTCCTCATATAACGTGATTTATCGCGCTATAGGTAGATGGAATGCTGAGCGTAGAAGATCCGGACCCGCGCCGTCTTCCCCCACCCCGCCGAGGTTTCACGACCCCAGATAGCGCAGGACCGCGAGCACCCGGCGGCTGTAGCCGGTGACGTGGGACAGCTCCAGCTTGTCGAAGATGGCGTTGACGTGCTTCTCGACCGCGCTCTGCGAGACGTGGAGCTGCGCGGCGGTGGAGGCGTTGGTGAAGCCCTGCGCCATGTGGTCCAGCACGGCGCGCTCGCGCGGCGTGAGGGTGCCCAGCGGGTCGGCGTGGGTGGTGCGGGCCAGCAACTGGCGGACCACCTCGGGGTCGAAGGCCGCGCCCCCGGCCCCCACCCTGTCCAGGGCCTCCAGGAAGTCCGACACCTGGGCGACCCTGTCCTTGAGCAGGTAGCCCACGCCCTCCACGTCCCCGCTCATCAGCTCGGTCGCGTAGCGCTTCTCGACGTACTGCGACAGCACCAGCACGGCCGTCCCCGGCCACCGGCGCCGGATCTCCAGCGCGGCCCGCAGTCCCTCGTCGGTATGGGCCGGCGGCATCCGCACGTCGGCCACCACGATGTCGGGCCGGTGTTCGGCCACCGCCTCCAGCAGCGCCACGGCGTCACCGACGGCCGCCGGGACCTCGTGCCCCTCTTCGAGCAGCAGCCGCACCAGGCCTTCGCGCAGCAGCGTCGAGTCCTCGGCCAGGATCACTCGCACGGGAGCTCCGCGGTGACGGTGGTCGGGCCTCCGGCGGGGCTCTCCAGGTGGAAACGGCCGTCCAGCGCCGCGACCCTGCGGGCCAGCCCCGACAGGCCGCTTCCACCGGGGTCGGCGCCGCCGTGCCCGTCGTCGTCGACCCGCACGACGATCACCGCTCCCCGGCGGGCCAGGTGGACGCTGATGAGCCGGGCGTTCGCGTGCTTCGCCGCGTTGGTGACCGCTTCGCAGACCACGAAGTACGCGGCCGTCTCGACGGTGGCGACGGGCCGCTCGGTCAGGTCGTAGCGGACCATGACGGGTACGGCCGCGCGCTCGGCCACCGTGGCCAGGGCGTCGCGGAGCCCGAGGGAGTCCAGGCCGGTCGGATACACCCTCCAGGCCACCTCGCGCAGGTCGCAGATCGCCTCCTTCGCCTCGTCGTGCGCCTGCAGGAGCAGCGCGTCGAGCAACTCGGGGGAGCGCCCCCGGCGGGCCCTTCCGATGAGCATGGCCAGCGCGACCAGTCGCTGCTGCAGCCCATCGTGCAGGTCCCGCTCGATGCGCCGCCGTTCCTGGTCCACGGCGGCCACGATCCCGGCCCGGGTCTCCGCGAGCTCGGTGATCCGCCGTTCCAGCAGCTCGGTCGGGCTCGGCCCGAGCAGCCGCCTGGCCAGCGCCCGGTCCAGAGCGGTGACGCCGACCATCCCGGTGATGTCGAGGAACAGCAGCACGCCCCCGGCCACGGCGATGTAGATCACGACCGGGAGCGTGGGCGGGATGCCGTCGTAGTTCTCGCCGTGAGCCCAGCCCCACAGGATCTGGGCGCCGGTGCCGGCCCCCACGACGAGCAGCCCGAGCACCATGCCGCCCAGCATGCCCACCGGCCAGCGCGCCGCGACGTAGGCCAGTGCCCGGCGGCCTCCGTACGGTGGCGACGGGAGATCCTCCGCCGGCCGCAGGCGCCGCACCTCCAGGGCGGCCAGCCGTTCGGCCCCGGCGAATATCAGGCGCGTCGAGACGCGACGTCCTCGCGCGCCCGCCAAGCAGGCCGGCGCCACCAGTCCGGCTCCGGCCAGGAAGCCGAGCTCCAGCAGAGCGGTGCCCGTGCCGACCAGCAGCGCGCTCACCGTCCGCACCCCCCGCCCCGCCACCCGCACGGCCTGCGCGGCCGTACGGACGTCCTGCTCCGCCCCTGGCACGGCCTGCGCGGCCGTACGGACGTCCTGCTCGCTCAGTGGGCCGCCGCCGGCCCGGTCAGCGATGGACATGCCTGCCTTTACGGCGCTCGGCCAGCCGGACCGTCACGAAGGTCACCACGGCCAGCACGACGGCCCCGATCACCACCTTGGACAGGATCCCGGCGTAGTTCTCCACGAGCGACCAGTTCTCGCCGAGCTGGTGCCCGGCCACGATGAAGATCGCGTTCCAGATGAGGCTGCCCAGAGCGGTCAGGGCGGTGAAGGTCAGGAGGGGCATGCGTTCCACCCCCGCGGGCACCGAGATCAGGCTGCGGAAGATGGGGACCATCCGTCCGAAGAACACGGTCTTGGTCCCGTGCTTGGCGAACCAGGCTTCGGCCTTCTCGATGTCGGAGACCTTCACGAGCGGCAACCGCGCGGCGATCGCCACCGTACGGTCACGGCCGAGCAGGGATCCGACGGCGTACAGCGCGAGCGCGCCGATCACCGATCCGAGGGTGGTCCAGAGCAGCGCGTCCAACAGGCTCATGTCGCCCCTGCTCGCGGTGAACCCGGCCAGCGGCAGGATGACCTCGCTGGGCAGCGGGGGGAAGAGGTTCTCCAGTGCTATGGCCAGGCCGGCTCCGGGGGCTCCCAGCTGCTCCATGAGTTGGGTCGCCCATCCGGCGATGCCGTCAACGGTGGTCGTGTCCATGCCCCACAGGCTATGCACGATCGGATATGTCGGGCATGAGGAGCGCCGCCCGGCCCGTTGAGGTGCGCTGCAAGGCCGGGGCTGCGGAAAACCCCACCCTCGGCCGGCGCGGCAGGTACTCCGCGTACGGCGACCGGCACCGGCGGAGGACCGGCCGCGGCCGAGGTCGCGAGGGCGGGACC
>NZ_BAAAZR010000017.1:99316-117133 GCF_039537005.1 Sphaerisporangium flaviroseum
ACTGGGCGCTCCGGGGTCGCGGGGGCGGGACTGGGCGCTCCGGGGTCGCGGGGGCGGGACTGGGCGCTCCGGGGTCGCGGGGGCGCGCCGAGGTCTCGGGGGCGGGACCGGGCACGGCCCGGGGCGCGGGGGCGTGCCGAGGTCGCGAGGGCGGGACCGGGCGCGGTTAGAGCCGCCACGCCAGGGGCAGGGGCTCGCCACCCAGCCCTCGCATCGGTCACTACTCTCGTGTAGCGACTCGCGTGACCCCCGGCATACGGAGCAAGTGAAGTGATCGTTGTGCGTCCCCCAGCCACCGGAGCCGTCGCGTGATCCGCGTGCTCCCCGGCCTCGCCCCCGCGGCCGCCGGAGCCGCCGCGTGATTCGCCTTCCCGGCTCAGGCCGTACGTCCTGGCGGTGGGCGGCGGCAGGCGTGATGGCGGCGGCCCTCACCCTGCTCCTGACCGCACCGCCCGCCGTGGCCGGTGAGAAGCCGTCGGCCGTGGCCGGGGGGAAGCCGCCCGCCGTGGCCGGTGAGAAGCCGCCCGCCGTGGCCGGGGGGAAGCCGTCGGGCGTGGTCGCGGAGGGGGCGGCGCCCCGCCTGGAAGAGCACGCCTGTCCTGTGCCGGTGCCGACGGGCACCCGTTGCGGCTTCCTGGTGGTGCCGGAGCGCAGGAGCGTCCCGGGAAGCCGGGAGATCCGCGTGGGGTACGCCGTCCACCGCTCGACGGCGGCCGACCGCAAGCCCGATCCGGTCGTCTACACCAGCGGCGGCCCGGGGTCCCCCTCGATCCAGCTCACCGGGTACCTGACCGACATGGCCCTCGGCCGCGACCGGGACGTCGTCGTGATCGAGCAGCGCGGCAGCCGGTGGTCGCGGCCCCGCCTCGACTGTCCCGAGGTCGCCCGTGCGCTCGTCGACACGCTGACCCTCCCCGGCCAGACCTCGGACCCGACCGAGCGCACCCGCATCGCCTCCGGTGCCACGGCCTGCCGTGACAGGCTCACCCGGCTGGGCGTCGACCTTCGCGGGTACGTCACGAGCGAGATCGTGGCCGACGTCGTCGACCTGCGGCGCGCGCTGGGATACGACCAGTGGAACCTGTTCGGGGTGAGCTACTCGACCAGGTCGATGCTGGCGGCGGCCGCCGCCGACCCGAGCGGCACCCGGTCGGTGGTCCTGGACTCCTACTGGCCCGAGCAGGCTCGCCTTTACGACCTGGGCAAGGCCGACCTGGAGGCGGCTCTGGCGAAGCTGGGCCGCAAGTGGCGTGGGCTGCCCGGTCGCTTCGCCGCGATGGTCAGGCGCCTCAACGAGCGGCCCGCGAGGCTGGAGAGCACCGACCCGATCACCGGGCGTCCGCTGACCCTGCGCCTCACCGGGGACGACGTGGCCACCATCCTGACCGAGGCGATGCACGAGGTCGACGTCCTGCCGATCGTCCCCGCGCTGGTCGACGGGGTGGCCGACGGGGACGACCGCCCGTTGCAGGCGCTGGCCGACCAGGCCGGGGGAGGACTGCTGTCCCACGAGTTCGGCCTCTACCACTCGGTGCTGTGCCAGGACGAGGTCCCGCTCAACGTCTTCGCCGACCAGGGGCACCCGCGTTCGTTCATCGCCGTGGCCGACCAGGCCGTCTGCGCCGCCTGGGGCCTGCCCCGTTCGGCCGGTGGCGCCGCCACAGCCGCCGCCACCGCCACCACCCCCGCCATCACCGCGCCGGTGCTGGTCGTGGGAGGGGAGTTCGACCCGGCGACGCCGCCCGGACGTGCCAGGACCGCGGCCCAGGCACTGCCGGGCGCGCGGTTCACCGAGTTCGCCGGAGTGGGGCACGCGGTGTTCCTGTCGAGCCGGTGCGGCCGCCGGACCATCTCGGCGTTCGTCGCCGACCCGCGATCGGCGGCGCCGTGCGATCCGCGCCAGGCCGCCTACCCAATCTGGGGCCCGGGAGAGTTCCACCTCACCTCGGCGGTCTACCGGATGAGCATGGGCGCCTGGTGGCTGCTCATCCCGTTCGTCCTGTTCTTCGTGACGTCGGCCGTCCAGCTCGGGGTCGGGTCGGCGGCCTTCGTACGGCGGCGCCGCGCGAGGACCGTCTCGTCGGCGGTGGCCCTCACCACGGTCGCCGGCCTGGCGGGGGTCGCGTTCACGCTGCTCACGGGGGTGGGGGTCTATGGTGCGGCGAGACACGACCAGACCGCTCTGGCCGTGGGGATCCCGACCGCGGTGATGTGGTACGGCACGCTCGCGGTGCTGTCGGCGGTGCTCAGCGTGGTGGTGTTCGTCCGCAGCCGCTTCCGGTGGCGCCCGGCGGTGCCGGCCGTGGTCGGCGCCGTCCTTCTGGTCTGGTGGTTCCTGTTCCTCTAGCCCTGTGCCCGCGCCGCCGGCTCGGGCGGGGTCAGGGGAGGGTGAGGATCTCGCTGCCCGTGTCGGTGACCATGATCGTGTGCTCGAACTGGGCGGTCCGCTTGCGGTCCTTGGTGACGGCGGTCCAGCCGTCGGGCCACACGTCGTACTCGATGGTTCCGAGGGTCAGCATCGGCTCGATGGTGAACGTCATGCCGGGCACCAGCGTCACCGACAGGGACGGGTCGTCGTAGTGCGGCACGATCAGGCCGGAGTGGAAGGAGGTCGAGATGCCGTGGCCGGTGAAGTCGCGGACCACGCCGTAGCCGAACCGCTTGGCGTAGGCCGAGATGACCCGCCCCACGATGTTGAGCTGCCGCCCCGGGGCCACGGCCTTGATCGCGCGCATCATCGCCTCGCGGGTGCGCTCCACCAGCAGCCGGGACTCCTCGTCCACCTCTCCGACCAGGAAGGTGGCGTCGGTGTCGCCGTGTACTCCGCCGATGTAGGCGGTGATGTCGATGTTGATGATGTCGCCGTCGTTGAGCACGGTGTCGTCGGGGATGCCATGGCAGATCACCTCGTTGAGCGAGGTGCACAGCGACTTGGGATAGCCGCGGTAGCCCAGCGTCGAGGGGTAGGCGTCGTGGTCGCAGAGGAACTCGTGACCGATGCGGTCGAGCTCGTCGGTGGTCACGCCCGGGGCGATGTGCCGGCCGACCTCCTCCAGCGCCTGGGCGGCGATGCGCCCGGCGACCCGCATGCGCTCGATCGTCTCGGGGGTCTGGACATCGGACTTACCCCTGCGGGGCTCCTTGCGGCCGACATACTCCGGGCGCTCGATGTGGGCGGGGACCTTGCGGGTGGGCGAGAGCCGCCCTGGACGGAGCAGTGTCGTCATGCGGCAAGTCTAGTTCCGCGGCAAGGGGGCAGGATCTGCGTGAGAGACGAGCGTGGCGGGCGTTTCCGGCGACATCCGGGGAGGCCGCCGGGCGAGGAGGGCACATGAGCGGTGAGCAGTGGTGGTTCTGCCTGAAGCACCTGGCGGTCGAGCCCGACGAGGGCTGCCCGAACAAGGACCGCATGGGTCCCTACGCCACGCGTGACGAGGCGGCGGCGGCACTGCAGACCGCCGCCGCGCGCAACAAGGCGTGGCAGAACCAGGACAAGGACTGGGACGGCGACTGACTCCCCCTGATCAAAGGCGCGGCGCGGCCCGGCTCATCCGGCCTGGCCGTCGCCGCGCTCCCGCTCGCGCCTTTGTGCCTTCTCGTGCTTGGCGATGAGACCGTCGACCTGGACGCTGAGCTTGGCGCCGAGAGGCCAGCCGACGTAGTGGGTGAGGAAGATGGCGATCTCGCGGAGCTCGGCGGGGGAGAGCTCGCCGTTGGCCAGGGCCGACGGGATCTGGATGTCGAGGACGTCGTTGAGCCCCTGACCGGCCAGCATCCCGATGAGCAGCAGCCGGCGATCGCGCATAGAGAGCCCAGGCCGGGTCCAGATCTCACCGAAGAGGTGATCCACGGTGATGCCGAAGAAGTCGCCGGGAGCGTCGCCGACCTCCCATCCGTACACCTGCCGCATCATCTCCAGCCCGCGCCGCCGCCGCTCGTCACTCATCCTGGCCCCCTGACGGCCGAGGCAGGCCGAGACCTTCGGCGAAGCGCTCGCGGGCGAGCCGGGCGAGCGGGGTGTCGACGCCCAGTTCCTCGGCGAGCTCAAGGGCGAGGGACAGGTCCTTCTCGCCCAGCGCCAGCACGTGGCGCATGATGTCGTGCAGCGGGTCCTCACGGTCGAGGGGCGCGGTGGTGGAGCGGAGCATGATCGCGCCGGGTCCGCCGGTCACCGCGTCGGAGTGCCTGACCACCCGGCCGAGCCTGCGTAGCGAGACCCCGGACGCTTCGGCGAGCCGCTGCGCCTCGGCGGCGGCGGTGAAGGCGACGAAGTGCAGCAGGTTGCGGGCGAGCTTGGTACGGGTGCCCGCGCCCACCGGCCCCATGTGCAGCACCAGGTTCGCCCACGTCCCGAAAGGCTCCTGGCATCGGGCGAAGGCGGCGTCGGTGCCGCCGACCATGACCGCGAGGGTTCCCGCGTCCGCGCCCATGTAGCCGCCGCTGACCGGCGCGTCGACGATCTCGACGCCGTACGGACGCGCCCGCTCGGCGAGCCTCACCGCCGTCTCGGCCCGGATCGTCGAGTGGATCGCGATGACCGTGCCGGGGGCGGCGGCGGGCAGCACCTCGCCCACGACGTCGTCCACCTGCTCGTCGTCCCGCACCATGATCGAGACCAGCCGGCTCGGGCCGGTGACCGCGGCGGGGCTCTCCGCCCCCTGGGCGCCCTTCTCGACCAGCGGCGCCATGGCCTCGGGCCGGGTGTCGTAGACGATGAGGCCGAGGTCGATCAGGTGCCCGGCCATGGGGGCGCCCATCTGGCCGAGCCCGATGAAGCCGTAGGTCATGACCGGAACACCTCGCCGCCGTCCACGTTGAAGATCTGCCCGGTGACCCAGGAAGCCTCGTCCGAGAGCAGGAACAGGCACATGCCGACCAGATCCTCCGGGGTGCCCACCCGCTTCAGCGCCAGCTTGTCCCGGACGATCTTCTGCACCATGCCGCCGGGCACCACACCGCGGCTGGCCTCGGTGTCGATCGGGCCCGGCGCGATGGCGTTGACGCGGATCCCCGTGGCGCCCAGCTCGTGGGCGAGTTGCTGGGTGAGCCCGTTGATCCCGATCTTCGCCAGGCCGTAGAAGCCGGAGTACTGCCAGGCCGCCGTGGAGGACTGGTTGACGATCGCCCCGCCACCGCGCCCGGCCATGTACGGGTGCACGGCCCTGGCGCAGAGCAGCGCGCCGTCCATGTTCACCGCCATGAACCTCTTGTAGTAGTCCCAGTCGACGGTGACCAGGAAGTCCAGCTTCATCGTGCCGAAGATGGCAGCGTTGTTCACCAGGTGGTCGATGCCGCCGAAGGTCTCGGCCGTCCTCTCCGCCATGGCCTGGACCGACGCGGGATCGGACACGTCGGTCCGGACGTACAGCCCCTTGATCTCCTCCGCGACGGCCTCGCCCTTCTCGCTCACGTCGGCGACCGTGACGCTCGCGCCCTGTGCCGCGAGCGCCCTCGCGTAGGCCGCGCCGATGCCCTGCGCGGCGCCCGTGACGATGGCGACCTTGCCCTCGAACCGGCTCATCAGACCCCTTCCGCGATCGACTTGGTCTCCAGGTACTCCTCGAACCCGGCGACGCCCATCTCGCGGCCGGTTCCCGACTGCTTGTATCCGCCGAACGGCACGTCGGCGGAGTACCAGACGCCGCCGTTGACGCTGACGGTCCCGGTGCGAAGGCGTCGTGCCACCGCCCGTGCCCGGTCCAGGTCGCCGCCGTGCACCGCGCCCGACAGGCCGTACGGCGAGTCGTTGGCCAGCCGTACGGCGTCGTCGTCACCGTCGTGCGGAAGGATCACCAGCACCGGTCCGAAGATCTCCTCCCTGGCTGTACGGGATTCGTTCGCCAGCCCGGTGATCAGCGTCGGCTCGATCCAGAAGCCCCGGTCCCGGCCCGCCGGGCGCCCGCCACCGGTGGCGAACCCGCCGCCCTCCTTGACCGCGAGTTCCAGGTAGCCCTCGATCCGGTCCCGCTGCCCGGCGGAGATGACCGGGCCGCACACCGTGCGGTCGTCGTTCGGGTCTCCGACCCCGATCTTCTTCATGGTGTGCGCGGTGATCTGTACGGCTTCGGCGTAGCCATCGCGCGGGACGAGCAGCCGGGTGGTGATCGCGCAGCCCTGCCCGGCATGCGTGCACGCGGCGAAGGCGGCATAGGAACAGGCGCTCTTCAGGTCGGCGTCGTCGAGCACGATGAAGGCCGACTTGCCGCCGAGCTCGAGGAACACCTTCTTGAGCGTCTCGGCGGCGGTTCGCATGATGGCGCGTCCGGTCGCGGTGGACCCGGTGAAGGAGATCAGGCCGACCCGCGGATCGGCGCACAGCTGAGCGCCGAGGGCGTGGCCGGCGCCGGTGATGATGTTGACGACGCCGGGTGGGATGTCGGTCTCGTCCTTGATGAGCAGGCCGAGCGCGGCCGCGCACCATGGCGTGTCAGGAGCCGCCTTCAGGACGATCGTGTTCCCCGCGGCCAGCGCCGGCCCGAGCTTGGCCAGGTTGATCTGGTGCGGGAAGTTCCACGGGGTGATGGCGCCGACGACACCCACCGGCTCGCGGACGACGCGCCGGTCACTGGCCATGCCCATGGGCGCGGCCCGTCCGAGGTCCCGTTCCCACTCGTACTCCTGCGCCAGGTCCGCGAACCAGCCCAGGTCGGCGACGGGCGCGTCGAGTTGCGCGCCGTATGTCAGGAACCGTGGCGCGCCGGCCTCCGCGATGGTGAGCTCGCGCAGCTCCTCGGCGTGCCGGGTGAGCGCTTCGCGGAGCTGCCGCAGGCAGCGCGTCCGCCGGTCCAGGTCGGTGGCCCAGCCGGACTCCTCGAAGGCGCGGTGGGCGGCGGTGATCGCGTGGTCCAGGTCCGAGGCGGCGGCGTCGGCGGCCTCCCCCAGAACGGCCCCGGTCGCCGGATCGATCGTCTCGAACCGCCGGTTTCCGTAGAGGTGCTCACCGTCGATAAGGAGGGGCGACGAGGTGTTGAACAAGTGATTGGTTGTTCTGGACACATGTCCAGACTACAGTTCACCCCATGACGGGACGCAAGGACTATTCCGGAGAATTCGATCCGGCCTTCCGCTTCGAGGACCTCTCCAAGGAGGCCTTGGTGCGCCTGGTGCGGGAGTACGCGTTGATCGTCCATCTGCTCGACCGCTCCGCCCTCATCGCCGTGGGCCTGCGCCACGGTCAGGAGGCGGTGGAGGAGATCGCCATCCAGGAGTGGCAGGGAGCCAGCCCGATCTACACGCGGCGGCTCCGCGAGATCATGAAGATCGAGGGCGACGGGGTGTCGGCGATCTTCAAGTGCCTGCAGCTCGACCCCGGCTTCGCCCAGCACTACATGGACGTGGAGTACGAGCTCGTCTCCGAGACCCACGGCTTCTTCCAGCTCCGCACGTGCGGGGCGCTGCTGGACGTCGAGCCGTTCGGGGAGCGCGCGGTCCGGGGCATGTGCCACCACATCGAGGACGGCACCTTCGACTGGACCGCCCAGGCGGTGAACCCCCGCGCCCGCATCCGCCCCGTCCACCGGCCTCCGCGGACCCCGGCCGGCCGGGTCCCGCACTGCCGCTGGGAGGTGATCATCGACGACTCCACCGAGCCGGTGGGCGAGGCCGAGATCACCAGGATGACCGGTGGCACCACGGCCGCCCGGTTCCGCTTCCCGCCCATGAAGGACGGCACCCCGCACATCCCCGCCTGATCCCCTCCCACCGCTCCGGGTCGCGGCCGCAGGACGACCCCGAGCGGTGGCGCTCACCTATCGGCGGTGCTCACCAGAGGGGTACCGGGGTCTCGCCGCGTTTGTAGTACCCGGGGATCGGGGCGCCGGACGCCGCCCGGTCGAGGCGGCGCCTCATGCCGTCCGACAGCGCTCCCGCCTTCATCATCGTGACGAACAGCGAGGTGACGTTGCCCAGATCGAACCAGTCACGCTGCCAGGACCACTGGAAGTTCCCGCCGTACCGGAACCAGCTGCCGCCGATGCCCGCCACCTCGTAGGCGCCGCCGTCGGCGATCTGCTTCCAGAAGCCGACCACCTCGCCGTTGCGGTCGTCGATAAGGATGCTCTGGTAGGGGTAGGACCAGCCGTCGAGGCCCCCCATCTCCGAGCCGAGCGCCAGGTCGCGGATCTCGCTCCGGCCCACCGCCATGAAGTCCTGGGCCGGCCCGACGTTCCAGCCGTAGGTGGCGTCCTCGGTGTAGAGCTCGGCCATCGGGCGCCAGTCGCCCGCCTCCTCACACCGCTTGTTGGCGTCCAGCCACCGTCGCACCATCTCTTCGAGCTCGTCTCGGTCGAAGGCGGGCATGAGCGTCTCCTCTCCCGGCGCGCCGGCCGGGTCTCAGCGGATCAGTTGGAGGGCCTGGGTCGGGCAGAAACGGGCGGCGGCCTCGACCTCCTCACGCATCGACTCGGGGGGCCGGGGGTCCAGGATCCGGACCTTGCCCTTCTTGGGGACCTCGAAGACCTCGGGCGCCTCCAGCTCGCACACCGCGTGCCCCTGGCACAGGTCGAGGTCGGCCTGGACTCTCACGGCCGCCTCCTGCGGTAGCTCACGGCGCACGGGCGCGCGAGTTGGACGACCATCTTGGAGTGGTCGTTGCGGTAGGAGTCCGGATCCTGCGCCAGGGAGAACTCCCAGTCCCGCAGCAGCACCGAGAAGATCGCCTTGAGCTGGATCATCGCGAAGTTGGCGCCCACGCAACGGTGCCGGCCGGCGCCGAACGGCACCCAGGTCCACCGGTTGACCAGGTCCTCCTCACGCGGCTCGAAATAGCGCGCCGGGTCGAAGAGGTGCGGCGAGGGGAAGTCGGAGGCGATCCGGTTGGACACCGCCAGGCCGCAGCCGACCATCGTCCCGGCCGGGATGAGGTGGCCCAGGACCTCCTGGTCGGATTTGGCCACGCGCAGCAGCAGTATGAGCGGCGGATGCAGGCGCAGCGCCTCCTTGATCGCCGATTCGAGCAACGGGATCGCGCGCAGCGCCTGGAAGCTGATCTCCGATCCGTCGGCGTAGAGGTCGTCGAGCTCCCGTACGACGCCGTCCAGCACGGGTGGATGGCGGAGCAGTTCGATCAGGGTCCAGGCCGCCGTGCCGGAGCTGGTGTGGTGGCCGGCGAACATCATCGAGATGAACATGCCGGTGATCTGGTCGGCGGAGAACCTCTCCGAGCCGTCCTGCTCGCGGATCGACATGAGCACGTCGAGCAGGTCGCGCTCCTCCCGTGGCGGGCGGGGGAGGGCGGCCCGATCGTCCATGATGCCCCGCACGAGGGCGACGAGCTGGACGCGGGCCTCGTCGCGGCGGCGGAAGCTCTCGATGTCGGCGTAGGGGTCGACGTAGGCGAGCGCGTCGGTGCCCTGCTCCAGGTCGTGGTACAGCTCGGCGAAGCGGTGGTCGAGCTGCTCGCGGAACCGCCTGCCGATCAGGCAGGACGACGAGGTGTAGATGGTCAGCTCGGCGAACCAGTCGAGCAGGTCGATCTCGCCCTCGGGCCCCCACGTCGCGACCATCCGCTCCACCTCGGCGGCGATCGTCGCGGCGTGGCCCTTGAGGAAGGAGCCCTTGAGCGCCTGGTTGTGCAGGGCCTCCCTGCGCTGCTCGGGGGTGGTGTCGAACACCACGCCCTCGCCGAAGATCGGCGTCATGAACGGGTACGCCTCGGCCTGGTCCAGCTCCTCGTCCGGCGCGCGGAAGAAGAACTCGTTGGCCTCGGCGCCCGACAGCAGCACCACCGGGCGGCCGGCCAGCCGGAACTCGCCGACGTCGCCGCACTCCTCACGGACCCGCCACATCAGGCCGATGGGGTCGGTGCGGAGCTCCTGGAGGTGGTCGGGGCCTCCCGAGACCAGGGCCGGCCGCTTGGTCGCTTTCACCGGTTCTCCTTCGGCTTGGTGACGGCCGCTTCCGGCTGGACCTCGATGAGAGCCAGATGGGTGCCGCGCGGTGCGCCGACGACGGCGGCGACCGCGGCGGCGACGTCCTCGGGCCGCAGGAAGTACGGGTGGCGGGCGAGCCCCCACTTCGCCCAGTCGGAGAGGACGAGCTCGGTCGTCCGCGCGTCCCAGCCCATGCCCATCCCGGTCATCGTGGGGCCCGGCCGGACCATCGACACCCGGACGCCCGTGCCCTCCAGCTCCATCTGCATGGCCCTGACCATGCCCTCCAGGCCGTGCTTGGCCGCGACGTAGGCGCCCATGCGGGGGCGCGGCGCCCGTACCACGTCGGAGGAGACGAAGACCAGATCTCCCCGGCCGCGCTCGACCATGCCGGGGGCGACGTGGGACACCAGGCGGTGCGCGCCCACCAGGTGCACCTGGAGCTGGGCGGCGAACTCCTCGGAGTCCATCCCGTGGATCAGTTCGGCGCTCAGGTCCCCGGCCGACGAGACGACGACCTCCGGGGCGCCGAAGGAGCCGGTGGCGGCCGCCACGAATCGCCTGACCGAGTCGGAGTCGGCGACGTCCAGGGGATGGACGAAGGCCTCGCCGCCGTCCTTGACGATGGCCTCGGCGATCTCCTCGCATCTGTCGACCCGGCGCGCGCCGAGCGCGACCGGATGGCCCGCGGCGGCGAGCACGCCGGCGGTGGCGGCGCCGATCCCGGAGGAGGCTCCGGTGATCAACGCGGGGCGCCGTCGCGGCTGTGGTTCGAATCTGGGCATGGGCGCGGGTCCTCCATCGGCTCGGGGTGAGTCACATGGCGGTGCGGAGGGTGACGGAGATGGGCAGGGAGGCGAAGCCGCGCACGTTCACGGAGTGAACGCGCACGGCGTTGCCCGTATCGATGTCGTACGAACGGACCTGCCGCACGAACTCGGTCAGCGCGATGCGCGCCTCCAGGCGGGCCAGGTTGGCGCCCAGGCAGAAGTGCCGGCCGCCGCCGAAGCTGATCAGCTGCGAGGTGTCGCGGTCCAGGTCGTAGACGTCGGGGGCCGGGAACACCCGGGGGTCGCGGTTGGCCGCGCCGATGAGCAGCAGCAGCCGCCCGCCGGCGGGCACCGTGCGGCCGTGCAGCTCGGTGTCCTTGGTGACCGTGCGTGCGAGCGTCTGGCTGGAGGCGTCGTAGCGCAGCGTCTCCTCCACCCACCCGGTGACCAGTGCAGGGTCCGCCATGGGCTTGGCGAGCTGGGCGGGGTTGCGCCGGCCCCAGTAGAGCGCGTTGGCCACCAGCTTGGTGGTCGTCTCGTTACCCGCCACCACCATCAGGAAGAGGAAGGCGATGATCTCATCCTCGGTCAGCCGGTCCCCGCCCTCCTCGGCGGCCAGCAAGGCGGAGGTGAGGTCGTCGCCGGGCCTGCGGCGGCGCTCGGCGACCAAGTCCTGGTAGTAGCCGACGAGGGTGAGCGAGGCCTCCATCCCGGCGGGCGGGACGTCGTCGAAGCCCTCCACGCGGTGGACGACCACATCGGCGAGGCGGCGCAGTTCATCCCGGTCGGCCTCGGGGACGCCCATCGTCGCGCAGATGACGTCCATCGGAAGCCTGCCCGCGAAGTCGGCGACGACGTCGAACTCGCCTTTCTCCAGGGCGGGGCCGAGATGGCGGCGGGTCAGGCGCAGGATCTCCCCTTCCAGCTCGCGGACCCGGCGCGGGGTGAAGCCCTTCGAGACCAGGGATCGCATCCGGGTGTGCGTGGGAGGGTCCAGCGCGAGGAAGGACATCGTCCGGTGGGCGGTCGGGCCCCAGGCGCTGGGGTCGAGGGAGACGCCGTTGACGTTGGAGAACCGCTCGTGGTCCCGGAACGCGCCCGCCACGTCGGCGTGCCGGGAGAGGGCCCAGAAGTCGACGTCGTCGTTGCGGTAGAGCGGCGCCTCCTCGCGCAGGCGTCCGTATGTCGGATAGGGGTCCTCGTGCATCGCGTAGTCGTACGGGCTGTACGAGACAGGGGGGAGGGGGGCCACGGCTGCTACCTCACGATGAGTTCGGCGATCTCGGTCAGGCGCTCGGCGGTCTCCCCGTACGAGGTGTAGCCCATGCCGGCATGGACGAGCGCGCCCGCGTAGGCGAGCTCCAGCGCGTTGAGGATCTTGTGATCGGCATGGGCGCCGAGGGCGGCCCTGAGCCGGCGGCGGATGGTCAGGCCGATGCGCCCCCGCAGTTCCTGGACGTCGGGGTCGGCGCCGAGCATCGCGGCCGTGCAGGCGGCGGCGAGTTGCGGTTCGTCGGAGACCAGCAGGGCGATCTCGCGGAGCACCGCCGTGACCTGGGCACGGGCCTCGGCGGTGGAGGTCCGGTCCGCGCTGCCCGGCTCGATCGGGGGCAGGGCGCTCAGCCGGCGCCAGAACACCTCGGTGATGAGGTGGTTCTTGGAGGAGAAGTAGGTGTAGGCGGTCGCCGGTGCGACGCCGGCACGGCGGGCGACGTTGCGGACGGTCATGCCCTCGAAGCCGGTCTCCCGCACCTCGTCGACGGCCGCGACCGTCAGGCGGCGCACGGTGTCGGCCTGGCGGCCGGTCAGTCGTCGGCGGGTGGACTCGGTCAGCAATTCACCGGACACGTGTCCAGACATTAGTTCGGTCTTTGCTCACGCGCAAGCGAGAGCGATACGGCAGGTCTCTCTAGTGCCAGCTCGAGTCGTCCGCGAGGGGACCGTCCGGCAGGTGTCGGCGTTTCCACGGCCGCGTGGTGGCCAGCCGCCAGAGCGTCAGTATGCCGATGCCGCTCCAGACCAGGTTCAGCACGGCCGAGGGCCACGCGAAGTGGAAGGCGGAGTTGATCATGAGCCCGATCGCGCCGCCCAGGTTGATGAGCTGGTAGGCGAGGCTGTCGCCGGTCAGCTTCCGCATCGACAGCATGGCGTAGGCGTAAAGCAAAGCCCCGGCCCCGAGGAGGCCTACAACATCGATCAGGACGGACACGGGCTCACGCCTTACCGTAAGGGACGAATCGCTCTGAAACTAGACGTCTAGGGACATAAGCGTACACACCTATATAGTCCCGAAGCACGACCGTAAAGCGCAAGTAAACCCACCTTAGTTGAAGTGGAAGCTCCTCTATGAGGGTTCTGCGGCCGCGTACAAGGCGGTCATGGCAGCGCGCCGAGTGCCATCGCGGAAGGGGTCACGCGAGAAGGGGCGAGCCTTCGGCGGGTCAGGCGACACAGGGGAGACGGGTCACGCAAGGCGGATCCGGGCATCACCTTCCGTGCCTGGCGGGGCTCTGCCGGGAAAGGCCGGGGGGCCGGACCGGCCACTCGCACTGGATGGCGAACAGCAGCGCCGGATCCCCGGGCCGGCCGCCCGGGTTCGCCCAATCGAAGTTGACCCCGGTCACGATCTGCTTCTCGGTCAGACCCACGTGCCGCGTCGCCACCTCCGCGGTCAGGGGCGTGTCGTCGGGCAGGCACGACAGAGCCGCCCTGAGTTGTCCCACCGTCCATTGGGACCGGCGCCGGTCTCGCACCGTTATACGGCGTACTGTGGCGTCGCGTACTTTCAAACGTGGACCGTCCATCCTCGGGTCCCCCTTCCGTGGTGCCGGCCTGGCGCCGGTGGCGACGGCGGTGGTACGAACCCCCAGGTGCCGCCGCTACAGTTCTCACGCTACGCCCGTCGCCGGACGAGCTGGCAGGGAGCCGGGTCAGGGATGCGACGTGGGGGGCCAGGGTTCCGAAGCGAGCGGAACCGCTTCACAACCTGATGAACGTATTGCTCCCGAAATCCCGGAAAGATCAGTCGGGGACCCGCGGGCCGGTGATGCGCTCGGCGAGCCGGGCCAGCCGGTCGAGCAGCCGGGAGCGTGGTCGCGGGGACTCGCCGGCGGACATGCTGACCAGATGCTGGGCGGCGTCGAAGGTGAACAGGCCATCCTGGGGTGGCACGGCCAGAGCGTCATGGGCCAGGCCCTCAAGCTCGGGATCGCCGCCGTCGAGAGCAAGGATCGTCGCTCCCGTGCGCCGCGCGTCGTCGACGCGTTCGAGCAGCGGCACCGGAGCCTTCTGCTCGGTGACGACGAACAGCGTCTCACCCCGTCGCGCCGCCTGAATGCGGTCGATGCCCACCGCCAGGTGCGAGGGAGCCCCAGGCGGGGGGGACCAGCGCACCAGCGTCGGGGCCAGTTGCGCCAGCCCGGAAAGGCGCGCCTCGTCGTCGAGGTGCGCGGCGAGGTGCCAGGGCTCCTCCTCCGGCGTGCCCACCACGAGCAGCCCGCCGGGAGCACGGGTCGAGCGGAGGCATAGCCCGAACTCCCGGGTGCGCTCGATCCACCCGGTCGTGGAGAGCACCTCGCGAAGGAAGGCCACCGACGCAGCGTCCATGGCCCAATGGTGCATCACCGCCCCCGCCGCCGTCCTGAGAAGAAACACCTGGCATGATCTGGGATATCGCGGGGAATCGAGGAGATGAGCGAGAGCATGGGCGATGAGCTTCCAGACGTCAGCGGGCTGTCGATCGGGATCCTCGGCGGCACCGGTGACCAGGGCAAGGGGCTGGCCCGCAGGTTCGCGGTGGCCGGGCACACCGTTCTGATCGGATCGCGCAGCGCCTCGCGCGCCCAGGAGGCGGCCGACAGCCTCGGGCCCGGCCTGCCCGTGCGCGGCGCCGAGAACCCGAGCGTCGCCTCGGAGGCCGACATCGTGATCGTGGCCGTGCCGTGGGACGGGCACCGTTCCCTCCTGGAGTCGCTGCGCTCCGAACTGGAGGGCAAGATCGTCGTTGACTGCGTGAACCCGCTCGGCTTCGACAAGCAGGGGGCCTTCGCGCTGGACGTCGAGGAGGGCAGCGCGGCACAGCAGGCGGCGGTGGTCCTCAGCGGCAGCAGGGTGGTCGCGGCCTTCCACCACGTCTCCGCCGTGCTGCTGCTCGACCCCGAGGTCGAGGAGGTCGACCTCGACGTGCTGGTGCTCGGCGACGACCGGGAGGCCACCGGCACCGTGCAGGCGCTGGCGTCCCGGATCCCCGGCGTGCGCGGGATCTACGGCGGCCGCCTTCGCAACGCCCGCCAGATCGAGGCGTTCACCGCCAACCTGATCTCCATCAACCGCCGCTACAAGGCCCACGCCGGCCTGCGGATCACCGACGTCTGAGCGGCTTCTGGGCGAACGTTCGCGCCGGCCGGCCGTCGCGAGAAGGCGGTGGGCCGGCGCCACCGTTGGCGCGAGAAGGCCGCCGGCCGTCCACCCGCCGGCACGAGAAGGCCGCCGGCCGTCCCCCGCCGGCGCGAACTGGCCGCCGGCCGCGCGATGCGATGCGGTGGCCATGGACTCCGGGGATGTGACGAAGGACTCGCCATGGATGTCGAAAGTGGACGCGGGGGATCTGACAAAGAGGCCTTCTTGTGCACATCCTTGACGGCATGAGCTCCTTGCATCCGGAAACGCGGGCCGTCCACCTGCCGAAGCCGGCTCTCAACGGCAGCACGCCGATCGCGACGCCCATCTACCAGACCTCGGGATTCGTCTTCGACGACCCGGCCGTCTTCGCCGACGGCATGAGCCGCCCCGATGGCGCCTTCGTCTACGGGCGTCTCAGCAATCCCACCGTCCGCGCTCTCGAAGAGGCCGTCGCCGGTCTGGAGGGTGGTGTGGCCGCCGTCGCCGCGGGCTCCGGGATGGGCGCGATCAACTCCGTGTTGCTCGCGCTGCTCCGGCCCGGCGACCATCTGATCGCCCAGAACGCTCTCTACGGTGGGACCGCGGCCTCGATCGCCGACCTGGCCGGCCGGTTCGGAATCTCGGTGACCTACGTCGCCCAGGACGATCCCGCGGCGGTGCGCGAGGCCGTGCGGCCGGAGACCAGGCTGCTCTACCTGGAGACCATCGCGAACCCGATGACCCAGGTGGCCGACCTTCCCGGCATGTGCGCCGTGGCGCGCGAGGCGGGGCTGCTGTCCGTGGTCGACAACACCTTCGCCTCTCCGGTCCTGTGCCGTCCGCTGGAGCACGACGCCGACATCGTCGTCCACTCGACGACCAAGTACATGAGCGGTCACAGCGATGTCATCGGCGGGATCGCCGTCTTCGCCGACGACGAGCTGTACCGGAAGGTCTGGGCGTACGCCACCAAGCTCGGCGCCACCCCCGATCCCTTCGCGGCGTGGCTGACGCTGCGCGGCCTGCAGACGCTTCCGCTGCGCATGGCACGGCACTGCGACAACACCCGCCTGCTCGCCACCCGCCTGGCCGAGCATCCCGCCGTCCGGGCCGTCCACTGGCCTGGACTGCCCACACACCCCTCCTACGAGCTCGCGGCCAAGCTGCTTCCTGACTTCGGGGGTGTCTTCTCGTTCGACCTGGCCGGTGGCCGTGACGCCGGCGAGAGGTTCATGAGCTCGGTACGGCTGGCGCTCCTCGCCCCCTCGCTCGGTGGGGTCGAGACGCTGATCCTGCATCCGGCCACGACCTCGCACCGCACGCTGACCGCCGACGAACTGGCGCGCAACGGGATCGGGGAGGGCACGGTACGGGTGTCGGTCGGCATCGAGCACCCCGAGGACCTGTGGGCCGACTTCGTCCAGGCCCTCGGCGGGTAGCCGGCTCCGGACGGTTGACAAGTTCCTTAGTTACTTAGGAAACTTCCTAAGTGATTCCCGTGGATGTTCTCAGCGCGCTGGCCAGCGAGCGGCGGCTGCTGATCCTCGGCTGGCTGCGAGACCCGGTGGCGCACTTCCCGTCCCAGGTCGACGGCGACCTGGTGGAGGACGGCGTCTGCTCGGTCTTCATCGCCACCAAGCTCGGCATCACCCAGCCGAGCGCCACCGGCCACCTCAAGATCCTCGAGCGGGCCGGGCTGATCCAGGGCAAGCGGATCAAGCAGTGGGTCTTCTACCGGCGGGACGAGGAAGGGATCGCCGAGATCAAGCGAGTGCTGGACACGGAGCTGTGACGAGGAGCGATCGATGGTTGTGACACGCGAGGACGTCGAGCGGGCGGCCGCCCGGATCGCCGCCCACATCCGCCGGACACCGGTGATGGAGGGCGAATACGGGACCCTGCTGAAGCTGGAGGCGTTCCAGCACGCGGGCTCTTTCAAGGTCCGGGGTGCCTTCAACCGCATCCTGTCCGCCGACCGGCTGCCCGGCGCGGGGGTCATCGCGGCGAGCGGAGGCAACCACGGGGTGGCGGTCGCGTACGCCGCGCACAAGCTCGGCGTCCGGGCCGAGATCTTCGTGCCAGAGATCTGCGCCCCGGTCAAGGTGGAAGGCCTGCGCGCGCTGGGCGCCCACGTCACCCAGACCGGGTTGATCTTCGCCGAGGCGTACGAGGCGTCGGCCAAGAGGGCCGCGGAGACCGGAGCCCTGGACATCCACGCCTACGACCAGGCCGAGGTGGTGGCGGGCCAGGGCACGGTGGGCCTGGAGCTTCTTGATCAGGCGCGCGACGGCGGGGGAGTGGACACCATCCTGGTCGCGGTGGGCGGCGGCGGGCTGGTCGGGGGCGTCACGGCGGCGGTGGCGGGCGCGGCCCGGATCGTCGCCGTGGAGCCCGAGCGCATCCCGACCCTGCACCAGGCGCTGGCGCTGGGCGGCCCGGTCCAGGTCGACGTGAGCGGGGTCGGCGCCGACGCGCTGGGAGCAAGCCGGGCCGGGCGCATCGGCTTCGACATCGTGGCGGCCGCAGGCGTCCAGTCCGTCCTGGTCGGCGACGACGCGATCGTCGAGGCGCGCCAGGAGCTATGGCGGGCCTACCGGATCGCCACCGAGCACGCCGGAGCCGCCGCGCTGGCGGCCCTGCGCTCGGGCGCGTACGTGCCCGAGCCGGGTGAGAGGGTCGCCGTCATCATCTGCGGAGCCAACACCGACCCCGCCACCCTCTAGACCGGCCCCGGCGAGGTGGTCTGGGGGCCCGGCCCCACCGCTCTCTGGACCGGAACCGGCGAGTCCGCGGGGTCG
>NZ_BAAAZR010000017.1:117138-125344 GCF_039537005.1 Sphaerisporangium flaviroseum
CGGGGTCGGTCGATCGGCCCCACGGACTCGCCGCCTGCTGCTCCTGTCCCGGGCAAGTCCGGGGTGCTGGGACACCGCGACCGCCGTACCGATGGTGTGGCGGTCGCGGTGGCGGGTTCAGCGGTAGCTGTGCTCCGGAGCGGGGAACGCGCCGGAGGCGACCTCGCCGGCGAAGGCGCGAACCGCCTGGTCCATCTCCCCGGCCAGGTCGAAGTACTTCTTGACGAACTTCGCCGGGCGCGGCGTGAGCCCCATGAGGTCCTGCCAGACGAGCACCTGGGCGTCGCAGGACGGACCGGCGCCGATGCCGATGGTCGGCACCGACAGGGCGGCCGTGACCCGCGCCGCCAGGTCGGCGGGCACGCATTCGAGCACGACGGAGAACACGCCCGCGTGCTCCAGGGCCTTGGCGTCGGCCATCAGCTCGTCACCGGACTGGCCGCGCCCCTGCACGCGGTAGCCGCCGAAGACGTTCACCGACTGCGGGGTCAGGCCGAGGTGGCCCATGACGGGGATGCCGGCCGAGACGAGCGTCTCGACCTGAGGCAGCACGCGGCGGCCGCCTTCCAGCTTGACCGCGTGGGCGCCGGCCTCCTTCATGAACCGCGCGGCCGACTCCAGGGCCTGCTGAGGAGACGACTGGTAGGAGCCGAAGGGCAGGTCGGCGACCACCATCGCGCGGGACGAGCCGCGGACCACCGCCGCCGTGAGCGGGATGAGGTCGTCGACGGAGACGGGAAGGGTGGAGTCGTAGCCGTACACGACCATCGCGGCCGAGTCTCCGACGAGCATGACCGGGATCCCGGCCTCGTCGAACACCCTCGCGGTCATCGCGTCGTAGGCGGTGACCATCGGCCATCTCTCGCCCTGCTCCTTGGCGGCCGAGATGTCGCGGACGGTCACTCTTCGCCCAGCCTTGCCGCCGTAGAGAGCGGTCGGCGAGCTGGAAATGCTTGACGTAGAGGACATCATGGATCCCTCCAGGCCTCGAGGCGCCCTTGTGGCGTCCCCGGACGGTCAGATCATCGCATGTCTTACCGTTCTAGCAACACCCGGCATGCCCTCTGCTCATCCCCTCATTCCCCGAGATCCGCGTCACCTCCGCGGCCGGGCCGGGACCCGGGGGGCCTGACGTGAGAGAACGTTCGGGAAACGTACCGGAAATGGTCTGGCAACTCCCGTGAAAGTATCGAAACGCGACGGTTGCGTATCGAATCTCAGAGCGCTACGGTAGCGTTGCGAAACTCAACCGTATCGAAATATGCGTAAGCATGCTCTGGGGGCATAGTGCAACCACCGACAGGTCACCCGCGCAGATGGCAGATCCTCGGCGTGATGGTGTTCAGCCTGCTGGCCATCGTTCTGGACAACACGATTCTCAATGTCGCGCTCAAGGTCATCTCCGACCCCGTGGCCGGCATCGGGGCGACGCAGAGCCAGCTCGAATGGGCGATCAACTCCTACACCCTGGTCTTCGCCGGCCTGCTGTTCACCTTCGGGGTGCTCGGTGACCGGTACGGCCGCAAGCGCATGCTGCAGGTCGGCATGGTGCTGTTCGGCCTCGCCTCGCTGGCCAGCGCCTACTCGCAGGATCCGACGCAGCTGATCTTCGCGCGCGCGGCCATGGGGCTCGGCGGCGCCGCCGTCATGCCGGCGACGCTCGCGATCATCTCCAACGTCTTCGCCCCGGAGGAGCGCGGCAAGGCGATCGGCATCTGGGCCGGAGGGGTCGGCCTGGCCATCGCCATCGGCCCGATCACCGGAGGGTTGCTCCTTGAGCACTTCTGGTGGGGCTCGGTGTTCCTGATCAACGTGCCGGTCGTGATCGTCAGCTTCGTGCTGACCGCCTTCCTGGTGCCCGAGTCCAGGAACCCCGACAAGGCCCAGCTCGACCCCATCGGCGTGCTGCTGTCCATCATCGGACTGATCGGCGTCGTCTACGGCATCATCAAGGGCGGCGAGCTCGGCTCGGTCACCGACCCCCAGGTGTGGCTGCCCGGCCTCGCCGGCATCGCGGTGCTCGCGGCCTTCGTCTGGCACGAGCGCAGAACGGCCCACCCCGCCTTCGACGTGCGGTACTTCGCCATCCCGAAGTTCTCCACGGCCGTCGCGAGCGTCGGGCTGGTGTTCTTCTCGATGATGGGCGTGATGTTCTTCCTGGCGTTCTACCTGCAGATCGTCAAGGGGTACTCCCCGTTGCAGGCCGGCGCGCTGGTGCTCCCGTTCGCGGCGGCGCAGCTCATCTTCTCGCCGCTGAGCGCCGGCATGGTCCGCAGGTTCGGCGCCAAGATCGTCGCAACCACCAGCCTCGTGGTCGTGGCCGCCGCGCTGGCGAGTTACTCCTTCCTCCAGGTCGACACCTCGATCTGGGTGTTCGAGCTCATCGGGTTCGTCCAGGGCGCGGCGATGGCCAACATCAACCCGCCCGCGACCGAGGCGGTCATGTCCTCGCTGCCTCGCGAGAAGGCCGGCGTGGGCTCGGCCATGACCAACACCGTCCGGCAGGTGGGTGGCGCGCTCGGGGTCGCCATCCTCGGCTCACTGCTGTCGGCCACCTACCGTGACAACATGGCCGCCTCGCTGACGGTGCTGCCGGAGAACCTCCGGCACGCGGCGGGCGAGTCGATCACCGCGACCATGGGTGCCGCCGAGGCGCTCGGGCCGCAGGGCGCCGTGCTGATCGCACCGGCCAAGCAGGCGTTCATGGACGGCATGCACCTGACCGCTCTCTGTGGCGCCCTGGTCGCGCTCGTCGGCGCCGCGGTGGTGGCCAAGTGGCTACCCGGCAAGGAGGCGCCTGCCATCCCGGCAGCGCGACCGGAGAACAAGGAACCGGCAGTAGTGTGAGCTCACCATGGTGACTGAGGAGATGGGGGCGGCCCGCGCGCCGGGCCGTCCCCGCAGCGAGAAGGCGGAGAAGGCGATCGTCGACGCCGCGATCGACATGATCGCCGAGGGCACCGGTGTGGCCGAGCTCTCGATCGAGGCGATCGCCGCCCGGGCCGGTGTCGGCAAGACCACCATCTACCGCCGCTGGTCCAACAAGGAGGACCTCGTCGTCGACGCGCTGGCCACCCTGAAGGCGCCGATACCGGTGCTGGACGCGGCGTCCGTGCGTGAGAACGTCGTGCGCTATCTCGGGTCGATGCAGCAGGAGACCCACCACCGCCGCACGCGCTGCATCATGAACATCGCCTTGAGCGAGTCCGAGCGCTACCCCCATCTGGCGGAGCGCTTCCGCGAGATCGCCATCAAGCCTCGGCGCGAGGCGCTGCGGTCGGTGATCCAGCGAGGCGTCGACTCCGGTGAGCTCCGCGCCGACGTGGACGTCGAGGTGGCGATGGCCGCGCTGACCGGGGCGATGCTGTTCTTCACCAAGTGGCGCGACAACGAGGACGACCTCCCCCTCGACCTCCCCGAACGCATCGCCGACCAGATCCTCACCGGCCTGCGCCCCTGAGCACCGCCTCGGCGACCTCACGACGCGAACGGCCGCCGCCCGCATGACGGGCCATCATGGCCGAAGGGTCATGGGGTGGTGACCGCCCGCAGGAGGCGGCGCAGGGCAGGTAGGTCGCCTGTGGCGGCGGCGTTCCCGTCGGACATGGCGGCGTCGAGTGTGGCCGGGTCGTCGAGCAGGGCGTTCAGCGTTCGCGGGTCGGTGCACAGGGATGCGTCCGCCCTGGCGGGCTCGCCGAGCTCGACCTGCACCTGAGCGTCGGCTGTTCGGATGGTCCATACGCGGTCATCCAGTTCGAGACGATAGATGGCCGGGGGTGCCTTGGGGTCAGGGCGCGCGGACGACCGCAGATAGAGCAGGACCGAGGTGGCGCTGAGCGTGGCCGGCGCGGGCGGCAGCGGGACGCGAACCCCCCAGGCGCCCAGGGCGAGCACGATCGGTTCCAGCTTCCGCCCCCATTCGGTCAGTTCGTACACCCATGAGCCGGCCGGGGGTGGCAGTTTACGGCGGCGTACCACGCCACGTTCTCCCAGCTCGCGCAGCCGGTCGCTGACCAGGTTCGAGCTTGCGCCGGCCAGGGCCCGGCGGACGTCGGAGAAACGTTGCGCTCCGAGGAGCAGTTCGCGCACGACGAGCAGGGCCCACCGCTCCCCGACGACATCGAGGGCGCGAGCTATCCCGCAGGCGTCCCCGTAGCTACGGCTCGTCGGCATGATCTTCTCCCTCTTCGCTTGAGTGCTAATGTACAACTTCATGGTTGTTATTAACAACTTAGGCGAATAGGGTGAAGAGGTACCGCCAGATCGGACTCGACGAGCGGGTTCGCGACGGCCGAGCACAGTCGGCGCCGGGTCACCGGCGCGGGAAGGACCGGCCATGGCACAGCCAGTTGTGCACTTCGAGATCATCGGATCCGATCCGGCGAAGCTTCGTAGCTACTACGGCGAATTGTTCGGCTGGGAGTTCGACACCAGCGGCCCGGTCGCGAAGCCGGTCTCCGAACCGGGCAACTACGGGTTCGTACACCCCGGCACGACCGGTGAGGGGGTCGGCATTCCGGGCGGCGTCGGCGGAGGCACGGGTTACGACGCTCGTGTCATCTTCTACATCGGCGTTCCCGACGTCGAGGCCGCGCTCCAGAAGGCCGAAAGCCTCGGCGGGACCCGCCGGATGGGCCCGGACCGGGCCCCGGGGAGAGACCTCGTGGTCGCCCACTTCACCGACCCCCAGGGCAACCTGATAGGCCTCGCCGGCCCGGCGTAACCTCCGTCACCTGACCGCGGACGTGGCGTTGACGCACGTTCCTCGGCATGATCGGTCCTCGCCTTCGGCATGATCGGTCCTCGCCTTCGGCATGATGGTCCTCGCCTTCGGCTCGGGCAGTTCTTCCCAGGGGGCTCCGCCCCCTTCGACCCCCGGCCTGTCCGGTTGTGCCCACCTGGGTGGGTGGCCACGGGTGCCCCGATCAAATGGGTGCCGGGTGGGCCAAAGGGGTGTTCGTCAATCGGTCTGCGATCTTTGACACCCTCAGCCTTCAGCCTCCGATAGCCTGCGACGCCGCCTCGCCTTGACCTCGCTCCGGCTCCACCTGCCCGTGTGTGCTGAGTTGACCGTTTCGCCTTGCCCCCTCAGCGGCTCCTCCCGCACCGTGTCCGGTTCCTCACCTGGGTGGGCGGCCACGGGTGCGCCCATCAAATGGGTGCCGGGTGGGCCAAGAGGGTGTTCGCCAACCGGCCCGCGATCCCTGAGACCCTCGACCTTCAGCCTCAGACGGCCTGCGACACCGCCTCGGCTTGGTCCCTCATTCCCATCCACCCGCACCGGGTGGTGGGAATGAGGACATTTCGATACTGGGGCGCGGGTGTCGCCGTACCGTGTCTCGTCGTCGCGGTGCCCAAGCACCACCGGGGTGGCGCTGCGGTGGGGGTCAGGATGACGGGGTTTCGCGCCAGCGGTTGGTGATGGGGAGGCGGCGGTCGCGGCCGAAGTTCTTGGGGGTGATCTTCGGGCCCGGGGGATACTGCCGGCGCTTGTACTCCGCGAGGTCGACCAGGCGGATGACCCTCGCCACCAGCTCCGGGTCGTGCCCGGCGGCGATGAGCTCGCCCTTGCCCATGTCGCGCTCGACGTAGTCGCCGAGCAGCCGGTCGAGTACGTCGTACGGCGGCAGCGAGTCGGTGTCCCGCTGGTCGGGCCGCAGCTCGGCGCTCGGTTCCTTGGTGATCGAGTTCTCGGGGATGGGCGGCTCGGCGAAGTGGTGCAGCAGGTCGCTCTCGCGGCCGGCCTGGGAGTTGCGCCAGGTGGACAGCTGCCACACCGTCGTCTTCAGGACGTCCTTGATCGGGGCGAAGCCGCCAGCGGAGTCGCCGTAGAGCGTGGAGTAGCCGGTGGCCAGCTCGCTCTTGTTGCCCGTGGTCAGCACCAGGTGGCCGTGCTCGTTGGACAGCCCCATGAGCAGCATGCCGCGCACCCGCGCCTGGAGGTTCTCGGCGGCCAGGCCGCTCAGGTCGACCTCCTTGTCGAAGGCGTCGACGATGCCCTCGATGGGGACCAGCCGGGAATGGAGCCCCTGCCGCGCCACCAGGTCACGCGCGTCGCCCACCGAGTGGTCGGAGGAGTGGCGGGAGGGCATGAGCACGACGTGGACCCGGTCGGGCCCGACGGCGTCGGCGGCGATGGTCGCGGTCAGCGCCGAGTCGATGCCGCCCGACAGGCCGAGGACGACCGACTGGAAGCCGTTCTTCGTGAAGTAGTCGCGCACGCCCAGGACCAGCGCCGAGTAGACCTCCTCGAGATCGTCGAGTCGCGGCGCGATGGTCGGCGGCTCGGGAACGTAGGCGGGCAGCGGCTCGGCGGACAGCTCGAGCCGCTCGACGGTGATGGTGGTGCCGTCCCCGGCGTCCACGGGGAAGGTTCCGGGCGTGACCTTGCGGTCGGCGAGCGGCAGCTCCAGATCGGTGACCAGGAGCTCCTCGCGGAACTGCCCCGCCCGGGCGACGAGCTCGCCCGAGGCGTCCACCACGATGGAATCACCGTCGAAGATCAGCTCGTCCTGCCCGCCGACCTGGTTGGCGTAGGCCAGCGCGCACCCGGCCTCGCGCGCGCGGCTCGCGCACAGCGCCAGACGCACGTCGTCCTTCTCCCGCTCGTACGGCGAGGCGTTGGGCACGACGAGCAGCCCCGCGCCGGCCTCGGCCACGGCCGACACCGGGCCGCCGTCCTGCCAGAGGTCCTCGCAGACGGCGATCGCCACGTCGACGCCGTGAAGGCGGAAGATCGGCAACCGGTCGCCTCGGACGAAGTAGCGGTATTCGTCGAAGACGCCGTAGTTGGGCAGGTGGTGCTTGGCGGTGCGGGTGACGACGCGGCCGCGGTGGATCAGCGCGGCGGCGTCCAGCGGCGCGCCCTTCGGCTGCCCGGTGCGGGGTGCGGCCCCGGTGCGGTCGACGTATCCCACGACCACCGGGATCTCGCCGAGACCCTCATCGGCCAGCCGCTTCGCCGCGGCCGTGAGCGTCGCGATCGAGGCGTCGACGAACGATGTGCGGAGCACCAGATCCTCGACGGGATATCCGGTGAGGAACATCTCGGTGAAGACGGCCAGGTGCGCGCCGGCGTCGGCGGCGCGGCGGGTCCACTCGACGAGCTTGTCGGCATTCGAGGAGAGATCGCCGACCGCCGGGTTCGTCTGGGCCAGGGCTATGCGCAGTTGTGGCACGGTCTCCACCTTACGTGTGCTGGTCAGGATGCATGAGCGGTGGATCAACTTTGTGGACGGAGCCCGTCCATCATGATCGTTAACAGCAGCTCGCCGCTGTCCTCCGAGCGCTCGGAGGCGACGGCGATGGCGTGGGCGATCCGCAGGAGACCGAGGCCGTCAAGCTCGGGACGGACTTCCCCGGCCTCCTGCGCCCGTGAGAGCAGAGCACCGGCCGCACCCCGCATCTTCTCGTGACAGGAGGTGAACACCTCCGAATGGGGCTCCAGGGTGGCTGTCAGCGCCTGGGTCAGCCCCCGCTTGGTGCGGGAGGAGGCCGCGATGATCCGCATCCACTCGCGAACCGCCTCGGACGGCGGGAGCCGGTCGGCCAGATCGTGGGCCTGCTGGGCGAGGCTCACGACATGGTCGTGATAGACGGCTTCCTGAAGGGTCAGCCGAGTGGGGAAGTGCCGGTAGAGCGTGCCGATGCCCACGCCGGCGCGGCGCGCGATCTCCTCGAGCGGCGCGTCGACCCCTTGTTCCACAAAGACGATCTTGGCCTCGGCCAGCAGTCTGTCGTAATTGCGGCGCGCGTCGGCGCGCATCGGACGGGGTGGCGAAGTGATGGCCATGACTCCTTCGCGGGCCTCGTAGGTGATCGGGGCGCGATGCCGCACCCTTGACTTTAATGGATTCCACCCGGAGGCACCCCTCCGCGAGCCGCGGAGCCGGCGCCCGTTCCGGCGGAGCCTGAAGTGGCCGGACGCCCGTGTCGCCACATGAGTAGGGGTGTACTCATGACCACCACCTTGCGCGATGTGACCGTTGCCTCACGTACGCACGGTCACGAAGGGAGGGTGCGATGTCATGGAACAGGTACGGCCTGTCTGGCAATGCCAGTGCGTCACCTGATGGGGGAGTCGCGGCGGTGTCGCGGATTCCGGGGAGCATGGAGCTGTGGTGGCCGGGCCGGGACGGCTCGCTGGAGGGGGCGTACTGGTACGACGGTCAGCCCTGGCGGCGGTACCAGATCGCTCCAGGAGGCA
>NZ_BAAAZR010000018.1:0-2065 GCF_039537005.1 Sphaerisporangium flaviroseum
GTAACCACCTCAAACCACCACAAGTTCAGCGCCACCCCGTCGCCAGGGCAACCCGTCTACCTTACCAGACCAACCGGACAGATGCCACCTTTGCGCATCAATCAGGAGAATCTGGACAGTCAGCCGGTGTGTGGGCAGCCTGCTATCCCTCAAGATTTTTAGGATCTTTCGGACGCTGATCGCCGCCCAACGAGGGGAAACTCTAGCAGCCCTCAGACACCTCGAACGCCACTTTGATATCCGGTAAACCTTTCCCGCCCCTCAGCCATCCCAAACAGCGAGCGATTCGCGCCGGCGCAACCCGCCAGCAAGTCATCCGCAATCGCCAGACGTTACGAAGAGGGTGCGGGACTCCGCTGGCGCCACCCCGGTGCCCGGAACCCCGCCCGTGGAGGTGGTCATCATGACGCGGTCGGAGTTCGACGACATCCGTGCTCACATCGCGGCGGAGGAGGGCGACTCGGACGATCTACTGCAGATCGCCCGAACCCTGCTTGACGACTTGGAGCAGGCGCGGCTGCGGGAGGCAACACTTCGCGCCCGGTATCTGGGTTTGCTGACGGCCGCCCGGGCGACCGTTGCCTCCGACGCCGTCGGCGACCCCAGCCCGCTGACGTACCTGCGTCACGAGCTCGGCAAGAGGGGACAGTTGCCTGGTGACGACGAGGAGGCCATGCGCATCCTCGCGGATGCCCGTATGGCGGAGGAGCTCCTCGCCCACTTGCAGGAGACGCCACCGAACCGCATAAGGACCAGCGCGCGGATGCGCGGGTGCTCCGGCGCCGCACGAAGGCTGCCTCGGTAACACGATCCCGGCGAAGTCGGCCAGGCAACCTCACGTCCGGAGATGACGCCCTTTGCCGGGACATGAGGGTCGTCCTGGGAGACTTCCCCCATGTGGATGCGGTGGCTGAACTGGGCGGCTGTGACCCTGGTAGCGGTGTTCGGCCTGCTCTGGCTAGGCGTGGTGGTGTTCGCCGCCACGACGACCCCAGGCTGGTTGCGCGCCGTCCAGGGTGCCTTCAGCCTCGGCCTGATCGGGTGGGCGGCCAAGAAGTCGCTGCTCCTGATCAGGGCCCTCGCTTGAGCTACTTCGCATCGCCGTAGCAGGACACCGCCACAGCTTGCATCGGGATGCGGACCGAGGTCTCGCCGAACAGCAACCGCGTGGCCTCCTCTGCGGCTCGGCCCACCGCCGCCGACACCTCGGCCGCGAGCTCCTGCGGGCAGTGGACCATCACCTCGTCGTGCTGGAAGAACACCAGACGAGCCGGGGCGGGCAACAGCCCCCGCAGCAGGGCCATAAGGGTGAGCGCCCACTCGGCGGCCGTGGCCTGGACGACGAAGTTGCGGGTGAACCGCCCCCGGTCGCGAGCCGCGCGGCCCCCCTCGGGCCCGGACACAAGGTCGAGCCAGCGCGCCGACGGCGGGGGGCAGGTGCGCCCGAGCCAGGAACGCACCAGGCGGCCTTCCTCGCCCGCCTTCGCCGCGTCCTCCACGAAGGCGTACGCCTGCGGGAACCTCTGGCGCATGATGGCCAGCAACTTCGGAGCGTCGCCGCTGGTCCCGCCGTACATCGCGGACAGCATGGCGATCTTGGCGCTGTCGCGGTCGCCGCCGAAGGCCTGGGCGAGCGCGGCGTACAGATCGATCTCTCCCGCGGCGCGGGCCAGGCCTCTGTCACCGGCCATCGCCGCGAGCACGCGAGGTTCGAGCTGCGCCCCGTCGGCCACGACCAGCCGCCATCCGTCGTCGGCGACCACCACCCGGCGCATCACCTTGGGGATCTGCAACGCACCTCCCCCGCTGGTGGCCCAGCGGCCCGACACCACGCCGCCCGCCACGTACTCGGGGTGGAAGCGGTGCCCGCGCACCCACTGGTGGGCCCACGTCCAGCCGTGGAAGCTGTAGAGCCGGGCAAGCTCCTTGTAGGCCAGAAGGGGCGCGACCGCCGGATGGTCGACCTGCTTGAGCACATGGGACCTCGTGGAGGAGACGGCCAGGCCGGCGGACTTGAAGGCCTTGACGATCTGCTGCGGGGAGTCGGGGTTGACCGCGCCGCCGA
>NZ_BAAAZR010000018.1:2077-136065 GCF_039537005.1 Sphaerisporangium flaviroseum
TCACCTGGTCGGCGAGCGCCTGGAGCTTCGCGGGACGCATGCCGTGGACCGGCCGGGGCCCGAGGAGCTCGGTGAGCAGCTTGTCGTGGACATCCTCACGCCAGGGCATGCCGTCGTGGCCCATCTCGGCGGCGATCAACGCCCCGGCGGACTCGGCGGCCACCAGCAACCGGAAGCGGCTCGGGCTCTCGGTGGCCTCGATCCTCCGGAGCTGGTCGGTGTAGACCTCGGTGACGTCGATTTCGGCGGGCTCCGGCTCGAACAGCGTGTCCTGCACGGCATGAGGGCCCGCCGCGTCGTCGGGGACGGGCAGGCCGCGCAGCCTGGCGTAAGCGGCCTGCGCCGACCTGGGCTCGCCGTACCTGCCCTCGTGGCCGAGGAGCAGGGACTCGGTGAGCGTCAGGTCGTGGCAGCGCGCGAGGCGCACATCACGGGCGAGGAGCGTGGGATAGATGGCCCGGGTGTCGGCCCAGACCCAGCGGGGCCGCGAGGCACGCTCCAGCGCGCCCATGGCGTTCGCGAGGTCGCCGACGCGCCTGGCGTCTTCCCCCATCGGTCGCAGCGTGCCGCCCTCGGCGTCCGCCGTCACCGCGATCCGCATACCGGGAGACTATCCGAACCCACCGACGGTCTTCGATCACAGTTTCGAGTGGCCGTACCCCGGCCGCCCGTCCTGACGGCGATCCCGGTGGCGCGTTGCGCGCGTGGGGGCGGAAGGTCGAGTCTGATCACATGCTTGCGTTGATCAGGGCGTCTCATCCGGGCCCCACGGTGGTCGTCACGGCGGCGGGATGCGCTCTCGCCGTCGGTGTCGGGAGGGGCGGGGGCGGCGCCGTACTGGTCGGCGCCGCCGTGCTGGCCGGCCAGTTGTCGATCGGATGGAGCAACGACTGGATCGACCGTACGCGGGACCGTGCCATCGGCCGGGCGGACAAGCCGCTCACCGGTGGCTCCGTGGCGCCCCGCACGGTGGCGGTCGCCGCGTTCACCGCGCTGGCCCTGTGCGTGCCGCTGTCGCTCGCCAGTGGCGTCCTGGCCGGAGTGGTGCACCTCGCCGCCGTCGCCTGCGGATGGCTGTACAACCTCCGTCTGAAGGCCGGCCCGGCTTCCCCGCTGCCCTTCGCGCTGGCCTTCGGCCTGCTGCCGGCGTTCGTGACCCTTGGCTTGCCCGGGCGGCCCTGGCCGGAGTGGTGGGCGCTGCTGGCAGGGGCGCTGCTGGGCATGGGCGCTCATTTCGCCAACGTCCTTCCGGACCTGCCCGACGACCTCGCCCTCGGGGTGCGGGGGCTGCCCCAGCGACTCGGGCCCACCCGGGCACGGCTTGGGGCCGCCCTTCTCCTGGTGGCCGCGTCCGTGGTCATCGCGCTGGCTCCGGAGGATCGCGGCCCGGTCGCCGTGGTGGGCCTCGGTGCGGTCGCGCTCGTGCTCGCCGTGAGCCTGCCGCTGGCCAGGCGTTCGCTGCGGCAGGCCGCGTTCGCCGTGACCGTGGCCGTGGCCGCGATCGACGTGACGATGTTCGTCGCCCAAGGAGGCCATCTGGTGTGATCACGTGGCGGCCCGGCGCGCCCGCCGGTGACGCAGCGAACGCGCCCGCCGGTGACACGGCAAAAGGCCCTGATCACGATCTCTCGCGATCAGGGCCTTTCGTGGTAGCGGGGGTAGGATTTGAACCTACGACCTCTGGGTTATGAGCCCAGCGAGCTACCGAGCTGCTCCACCCCGCGTCGGCTTGCATTTAAAGACTATCGGGCCCGCAGAGCACTGGCAAATCAATGCCCTCGATGTTCTGGGTCCGGTAGACCGGCGCCGGTCTACCGGACCCAGAAAACCGCTATGAGCTCGGTGTCGGCGACGGGGTGGGAGTCGCCGCCGGCGTGGCGGTGGTCGCCGCCGCGGCCGAGGGCACCGGAGTGGGCGTCACCGTCGGCGTGGCGGTGGGAGTGGCGGTCGGGCTCGACTTCTGCTTGCCCAACGCGTTCTCCAACTGCTTCAGTGCCTCGGCGAGCCGCTTCTGCGCCTCGCCGTACGCCGCGAAGTCACCGCCCTTGATCGCCTTCTGGCCGTCGTCGTACGCCTTCTGGACGTTGTCGAAGGCATTGGCGAGATCGGTCGTGACGCCCGGTGTCGCCGGTTGGTTGGGCGTCGTCGGAACGGTCGGCGTCTGCTGGCCCTGGCCGAACACCTGGTCGAGCGCGTCCTTCAGCGTGGTGCCGATGCCGACGTCCGAGCCGAACATGACCAGCACCCTGGCCAGGGTGGGATACCGCGCGGAGTTCTGCACCTTGGGCTGGACGTAGACGGGCTCGACGTACAGCAGGCCTCCGCCGAACGGCAGGGTCAGCAGGTTGCCGTTGAGCGTCTCGGTCGTGCCGCCGATCCGCAGGTCGTTCAGGACGCTGGCGGCCTTCGTGTCGAAGGTGTTCTGCGCCTGTTTAGGACCGGGGATCGTGGTGTCGCTCGGTAGCTGCAAGATTTTGATCTTCGTACCGGCGGCGCCCGTCGCGTCCACCGCCATGAAGGCCGCCAGGTTGTCCCGGTTGTTCGGCACCATGGTGGTGGTCAGCGAGAACCGCGGCTCCGTCTCGTTCGGCATCCTCAGCGTCACGTAGTACGGAGGCTGCTTGGTCTTCGAGCTGGCCGGGTCCTCCGGGACCTTCCAGAAGTCCTGGCCGCCGTAGAAGGCGTTCGCGTCGGTGACGTGGTAGTTCCCGAGGATGTCGCGCTGCACCTTGAACAGGTCTTCGGGGTAGCGCAGGTGCTCCATGAGCTGGGGCGAGATCTCCGACTTGGGCTTGATGACGCCGGCGAAGGCCTTCTGCCAGGTCTGGAGCAGCGGGTCCTTGTCGTCCCACGCGTAGAGCGAGACGGTGCCGTCGTAGGCGTCCACCGTCGCCTTGACCGAGTTGCGGATGTAGTTGATGTGGTCGCGCGGTTGCTGGGGGGTCAGCAGCCTGTCGGTCGAGGTGTCACGGGTCATGTCCCCGAAGCTGCGACGCTCGGAGTAGGGGTAGTCCTCGGACATGGTGTAACCGTCGACGATCCACAGGATGCGGCCGTTGACCACCGCGGGGTAGGGGTCGCCGTCGAGCGTGAGGAACGGGGCCACCTGCTGGACGCGCTCGCGCGGCTCACGGTTGTACAGGATGCGCGACTTGTCGTTGATGTCCGACGACAGGAGCAGGTTCGTCTCGCTGTACTTGCCGGCGTAGAGCAGGCGGGTGAAGAAGTTCCCGATGGGGACCCCGCCCTTGCCGGTGTAGGTGAAGTTCTCCTGGCCGCTGCCCTGTCCGGTGTTGCTCTGCTCGGGGAAGTCGAGCTCGATCTTCTTGCCGCCGCCGACGATCGAGTACTCCGGGGAGTTCTCGCCGAAGTAGATGCGCGGCTCGAAGGTGCCCAGCCCGTTCGTGGGCGGGATGTCCTTCACGATGAAGTCGGGCTTGCCCTGGGGGTCGGTCTTGCTGCCCGGACCGGCGACGAACCCGAAACCGTGGGTGTAGACCAGGTGGTCGTTGATCCAGTTGCGGTCGGGCGGCTGGCCGATCTCGCGGACCGCGACGACGGTGTCACGGGAGACTCCATCGATCTTGTAGCGGTCGACGTCGAGCTGGTCGGGGAACTGGTAGTAGCCCTTGATCTGCTGGAGCTGCTCGAAGGTCGGGGACAGCACGGTCGGGTCGAGCAGGCGCACGCCCGGGATCGTCGAGACCTCGCTCTGGAGCTCCTGCTGGGTGCCCTGCGTCTTCGCGCTGTACGGAGCGACCTCCGTGGACGCGACACCGTAGGCGTCTCTGGTCGCCTCGATGTTGCGCTTGATGGAGTCCTGCTCCTTGCTCTGCTGGTTCGGCTTGACCTGGAACTGCTCGACGAGCACCGGGTAGACGCCGCCGACCAGGACGGCCGAGAGCACGAGAAGCCCCAAGCCGACACCGGGAAGCATGCCGCCGGGCCGGATGACCCCGGCGAAGAACAGGGCGGCACAGATCAGCGCGATGATCGCCAGGATGCTCTTGGCCGGCATCACGGCGTTGACGTCGGTGTACGACGCCCCGAACACCTTGCCCCGGTCGGAGAAGACCAGGCCGAACCGGTCGACCCAGTACGCGATGGCCTTGAGGAGCACGAAGAGGCCGACCAGCACAGACAGGTGGATCCGGGCGGCGCGCGTGGCGTGCACACCGGGCGACTGCAACCGCAGGCCGCCGTACAGGTAGTGGACGATCGCCGCGACGATGATCGAGATGATGACCGCTGTGAAGAGGAACGTGAGCACCATCCGGATGAACGGATAGGTGAACATGAAGAATGAGATGTCCATCTTGAACAGCGGATCAGGCCTGTCGAATGACGACCCGTTGAGCCAGAGCAGCCAGGTCTTCCACTGCCCCGCGGTCGAGGAGCCGGTGAACAGGCCCAGCACCGCCAGCCCGAGGATGAAGACCATCTTGCGGTGCGGGTCGACCGCCGCGCGGTAGCGGTCGGCGCCCTGCGAGGATGCCCCGCCGAACATGCCGATCCCGAACAGGGGCCGCGCGCGGTAGGCGAGGATCATGTTGCCGCCGACGATGCCCGCCATCAACAGCGCGCCGAAGACGAAGAGCAGCAACTGGGTCACCAGCATGGTCGAGAACACCGAGGTGTACCCGACCGAGTCGAACCAGAGCCAGTCGGTGAAGATACCGGCGAACACGAAGAAGAAGATGACGAGCACGATCAAAGTGATCGCGACGGGAACGAGAAGCCGGGGCCGGCGGGGCAATCGCATCGCCCGACCCGCGCCGGGGTTCCGGAAGGTCAAGGCCCACCCCTAGATTTCACGAGTAACGGTCCGTGTCTGGCAACCTACACCGGTGGTGAAGAGGTCGTGCTCCGAGCCCTGAGCACGGTCAGGCCACAACTTGCGGCCGGCCCGTGGACCGCCGTTCCGCGGGGGAAAGGACGGGGGACACGGCTCGAAAGACGCGCGACGCCACCGGATGGGACGTGCGCGTACACGTGGCCCAACGCCTCGGACACGCGGCGGGTTCCCCGCCACGGGACCCGGCCGCGTCATGGGGCCGAACAACTCGCCACTTGCCCCGAGCCCGTGCGCAGCGCGTCGATGGCCTTGACGGCCTCGTGCATCGTGCCCACCTTCACCAGGCGCAGCCCCTTCGGCACCGCCTGGAGGGCGTCGTCGCAGTTGTCGGCGGGCGTCAGGAACACCGTGGCACCGGTGTTCCGCGCGCCGACCATCTTCTGCTGGATGCCGCCGATCGCGCCGACCTTGCCGTCGGGGGTGATCGTGCCGGTGCCGGCGATGGACGTGCCGCCCGTGAGCGGGCCCGGGGTGAGCTTGTCGTAGATGCCGAGCGAGAACATCAGGCCCGCGCTTGGCCCGCCCACGTCACCGACGTTGACGTTCACGGTGAACGGGAACTTGAACTGGGTGCCCATCATCACGCCGACGATGGAGCCGTTGCCGCCGGCCACCGTGTCGACCTCAACGGTGGCCGGCTTGCCGTCGCGCTCGATGGCGAAGGTCACAGGCTCCCCCGGCTTGTGCTTGCGCACCCCGGCCGCGACCTCGTCGATCGTGTGCACCGGCGTGCCGTCGACCGCGGTGATCTGGTCGTTGCGGCGCAGCTTGCCGTCGGCGGGCTTGCCCTTCTGCGTCGAGGCCACCGCCACGACGACCTTGATGGGGATCTTCAGCTCGTTCAGCGCCGCGGCGGTCGCGTCCTGCTGGGAGGTGCTCATCTCCTGGGTGTTCTGCTGCTCCACCTCTTTGACCGACACGGCCTTGGGGAAGATCGTCTCTTCGGGGACGACGGCGACGGTCGGGTCCATCCAGCCGCGCAGTGCGGTGAACAGGTCGATGTGCGCTTCGGGGTCGCCCTGATAGGCCACGGTGACCAGGCTGAGCTTGCCTGAGGTGGGATAGGTCTGACGTCCCGAGATGCTGATGACCGGCTTGCCCTTGACCTCGCCGAGGGTGTTCTCCGTCGGACCGGGGCTCAGCGCGACGTACGGCACAGGCAGCAGCGCGCCGGCGCCGCCGAGCAGGAGCGTGAGCACGCCCGCAACCAACAACGTCAGACGTCGGGACATGGTGGCAACTCTATGCGCTCACCGCGACCACGGTTACGCGGACACACACAGGGCGGACATCCAGGTCAATCACAATCCCGAAGACGGCGGATCGCCTGCTCAGAGGCGGTGAGCGCACCGATCACAGGGGGGTGCCGAGGCGGGGAAGACCCAGGTCAGTCGCAGGCCCCGACCCACTCGGCGGACCCGTCGGCGAAGATCTGGTGTTTCCAGATCGGCACTTCGCCCTTGAGGTCGTCGATCAGGCGCCGTGCGGCCTCGAAGGCCTCGCCCCGGTGCGCGGCGGCCACCGCGACGATCACCGCGAGGTCGCCCAGCCTCAGGTCGCCCACTCGGTGGACGGCCGCGAGCGCGACCACCGGGAAGTCGGCGGCGACCTTCTCCGCCACCCGGCGCAGTTCCGCCTCCGCGCTCGGATGCGCGGAGTAGGACAGCAGGGTGACGGGCTTGCCGTGGTCCTGATTCCGCACGGTGCCGACGAACAGCGTCGTACCGCCTGCCCCATGGTCGCCGACAGCCCCGAGAACCTCGTCCACGGAGAGCGGAGTGTCTCGAATGCCCAGCAATCGGATGGCGTTCACGGCACGAGACTACTCCGCCCTCCGGACACCGCCCGGGAACCCCAGGCCCGAGCCGGTAGGCGAATCGGCCGCCTAGATCCGCCGCTTGCGCCGGGCCCGGCGGACGATGGCGGCGGTGCCGATCACCGCGACGGTGGCGCCCGCGGCGGTGAGCGTGGCGTCCTTGCCGGACAGGCGGCGGCCGACGACCGCGTGCTTGCCCTCGCGCAGCTCCAGCAGTTGGCGGAACGCGGCCTCGTTGGTCCACGCCGGCTTCCATCCGGCCGCACGCAGCGACGCTCCGTCGACCACCCATGGGTAGACGACGTAGTGCAGGTCCGTGGCGGGGGCCGGAGTGATGCCCAGCCGGTGCAGCCGCTGTGCCGTGCCGAACGTCACCCCGGCGGGGAGCTCGAACCGCCGCAGGCCGGACAGCTCCTCGACCTGCTCCATCTCTAGCCATCCGTCGCTGCCGACGGTCACCACACCGGAGACCAGGCCGAGCGCCGCGACCTCCAGGGCAGAGACCAGGTCCTCGACGTGGCAGAACTGCCAGCGTGGCGCCGATCCCTTGACGGTGAGCAGGCGCGGCGCCTCGAAGTGGCGCGTGACGACCGTGTCCACTCCCGGCCCCACCACGGCGGCCGGGCGCAGCACCGTCACCTCCAGGCCCGGGTGGCTGCGCAGGCAGCGCCGTACGAGCGCCTCGATCTCCAGGTGGTCGCCGACGACGCCGGAGTCCGGCTCGGCGGCCACCGGGGCGTCCTCGGGCAGCGGGACCGGATTGTCCGGCACCGCCCCGTAGACCATGGCGCTGGTCACGAGCACGACCCGCCGTACCCTGGCGGCGGCCGAGGCCGTGAGCACGGTCTGCGTGGCCCGGAGGTTGTAGGCGCGGCGCTCGGCCGGGTCCGCGTCGAGGGTGTAGTCGGCGGCGAGATGGACCAGCACGTCCACATCGGAGATGCGGTTCGCCAAGAGCGGATCTCTGACGTCGAGCACCCGCCAGGTGACGCCCGGGACGTCACCCCGCTGATCGTCGATCGCCACCACACGGCGGAAATCCGCAGACGAGGCGACCCGGGAGAGAAACTCTCTCCCCAGCCCTGCAGCCGCGCCGGTGACGGCGACGACCGGTGGCCGGAGGCGTTTCGAGGTAGGCACGAGGTCCTCACTTTGCACTGATCCGCCCTACGACGGATAACGTGGCGGATGTGGACTCCTCCATCCTGCACGAGGTAGAGCGGTGACTGACCTGCCAGGTCGCGAAAACGACCCCAACGAGAATCCGTTCGCGATGTTCGGCGATCCGGAGCAGATGGCCGCGGCCATGCGCCAGTTCGCCGACATGCTGTCGGCCCCGGCGGGCACCGGGCCCGTCAATTGGGATATGGCCAAGAACATCGCGCGCCACGCCGTGGTCGCCGAAGGTGATCCGAGCGTCATGGAAGGCGAGCGCCGTCAGATCGTCGACGCGCTGCGCCTCGCCGACCTCTGGCTGAACGAGGTCACCGAGCTGCCGAGCGGAGTGACCAACCCGGAGGCCTGGAGCCGTTCCGAGTGGATCGAGAAGACGGTCCCGGTCTGGAAACAGCTGTGCGACCCGATCGCCGAGCGCATGGTCGACACCATGGGCGGCACTCTGGGCGCGGCGGGTCTGGGGGCTGAGGGCCAGGCCATGGCCGCGCAGCTCGGGCCGCTCATGGGCATGATGCGCCAGATGGGCGGCATGATGGTCGGCAGCCAGATCGGCCAGGCCCTCGGCACGCTCGCCCCCGAGGTCATCGGCTCGTCCGACATCGGGCTGCCGCTCTCCGAGACCGCGGCCCTGCTGCCCGGCGGCATCGCCGCGTTCAGCCACGGCCTGGAGATGCCCTCCGAGGAGATCCGGCTGTACCTGGCGCTCAGGGAGGCGGCACACCACCGCCTGTTCCAGCACGTCCCCTGGCTGCGCACCCAGCTGTTCGGCGCGGTCGAGGAGTACGCCAAGGGCATCACGGTGGACACCTCCGCGCTGGAGGAGCAGATCCGCGGGCTCGACATCAGCAACCCCGAGCAGATCCAGGAGGCTCTGAGCGGCGGCGCGCTGCTCAAGCCCGAGGACACCGAGCGTCAGAAGGCCGCGCTGGTGCGGCTGGAGACCATCCTGGCGCTGGTCGAGGGCTGGGTCGGCACGGTGGCCGACGCCGCCGCCCAGGGCAAGCTGCCCTCCGTCGCGTCCCTGTCGGAGACCGTCCGGCGCCGGCGCGCGACCGGAGGCCCGGCGGAGCGCACCTTCTCCACCCTCGTCGGGCTGGAGTTGCGCCCCCGGCGGCTGCGCGAGGCGGCCGCGCTCTGGCAGGCGCTCGCCGCCGACCGGGGCATCGAGGGGCGCGACGCGGTGTGGTCCCACCCCGACCTCATGCCGACCGCGACCGACCTGGACGATCCCCAGGCCTTCGTCCGGGGTGAGGCCAGGCTCGACCTCTCGGCGTTCGAGGACCAGGTGAAGCCCGACGAAGGCGGGACTTCGGACAGGCCCGACACCGGGCCTCCCGAGAAGCCCTCCGACGGTGGCACGAGGGAACCCGGCGACCAGTGACGTTGCGTGACGAGGCGCGGGCGGCGCTGGCCCGGTGGACGGCGCCCACTCCCACCGAGGAGGCGCTCCGCGAGCAGTTCCTGGAGCACCTGCACACCCGCGATGACGCGATGTGGCGGTCATGCGTGCCCGGCCACCTCACGGCCACCACGGCGGTGCTGTCCCACGACGGCGGCAAGGTGCTGCTCACGTTGCATCCCAAGGCGGAGATGTGGCTGCCCATGGGCGGGCACTGCGAGGTCTCCGACACCTCGCTCGAGGAGGCCGCGCTGCGCGAGGCCACCGAGGAGTCCGGCATCCCGGGGCTCAGGCTCCTGCCTGGGCCGCTCGCCCTCGACCGGCATCAGGTCTGGTGCCATCCGCCCCACAGCTGGCATCTCGACGTCGAGTACGGCGCGGTGGCGCCGCCGGGGGCCGAGTTCGTGATCAGTGACGAGTCGCTCGACCTGCGATGGGTGCCGGTGGACGACATCCCCGAGCCGACCGACGAGGCGACCCGCCGCCTCGCCCGGCGGGCGCGATCACTCCTGCTGTCCTGACGGAGGCCCGCCCGGCCGGTGGCGGCTTTGACATCGGCCCTTTCGCGCTGACACGCTGCCGGTCGCCCCGGTTTCTTCACGCGGTTCATACATCCGGTGGATAGGGTCGGAGATCGAAACACCGAGGCTGAGCCGGGGGATGGGTGAACACCACGACCGAGACACCGGTGGGCGGCGTGATCGTGACCCCGTCCCGGCGAGGGTTGCTTCATCGGCGCGTGCCGGGGAAGCTCGCGTGGCTCGCGGTGACGCCGTTCGCCGCCTGGGCCGTGGCACGATTGGGCGGGCTGGAGCGTGGATCGTTCCCCGCACAGATCATGAGCGCCACGCCGTACGCCGCCGCGGGCTCTCTGCTTCCGTTGCTTCTCTCCGTCCTGTCCCGGAAGAAGGCGGTGACCGCGGTCGCGTTCGCGACGACCGCGGCTCTGGGGTTCAGCGTCCTCCCCCGCGCCTTCGGGGAAGCGCAGACCGCCCCCGGACGGCCGTTCACGCTGCTCACGGCGAACCTCTTCTTCGGCCGCGGTGACGCGGGCACCGTGGTCGACCTGGTCCGCAGGCACCGTCCCGACATCCTCAGCACCCAGGAGCTGACCCCGGGGGCCGTGGAGGATCTCGACGCGGCCGGGCTGAAGGAGCTGATGCCCTACCGCGTCCTGGAGGACGAGTGGAACGCGGCGGGCAGCGGCATCTACTCCAGCCACCCGATCACCCAGCTGAAGGGGCTGTTCCCGGTGATCGGCCACAACATGCCGGCGGTCAAGCTGACGATGCCGGGGGGAGCCGAGGTGGAGGTCGTCGACGTGCACACCCTTCCCCCGCTCGGCCGCCAGATCTTCGCGTGGACCGAAGGGCTCCGGGCGCTGCCGCCGGGGCCGGCCTCGGGACCGTTCCGCATCCTCGCCGGCGACTTCAACGCGAGCCTCGACCATGCCGAGATGCGAAGGCTGGTCGGGCGCGGGTACCACGACGCCGGCGACATCACGGGCGGCGGCCTCACCCCGACGTGGCCGGCCAACAAACGGGTCCCGCCGCTGATCACGATCGACCATGTGCTGGTCGACCAGCGCATCTCCGTACGGAACTACCAGGTGTACGACGTGCCGGGCACCGATCATCGCGCTGTGCTGACCGAGCTCACCTTGCCGACCACGCCCTGACAGGGCGAGCGTCCGCGACGGGTGCGGCGTTCACGGGGCCGGGCTGGGCACGACGGCGACCGGGCGGCGTCGCTGGTCAGGCCGGGCAGACAGGTCTCAGGCGCTGAGCAGGGCCCTGGTGTTGTCCCAGCCTTCGAGTCCGGGGTCGAGCCGGGCCAGGTCGCCGGGGGTGCGCAGCCGGTGCCAGCCGGGCCCGGTGGCGACCATCCGGCTCCCCGGGGCTTGGGCGCGGAGGCGGGCCACCACGTCGGGGTCGTCCAGGCCCGCGGTGGCCCAGGCCGGGAACGGCAGCCGCGCGGCCATCGCGACCGCACCGCCGCCGGCGGCCGGGCAGACGGCGACGGGGGCACGTCCGAGCTCGCGGAAGAGCTTGCCGATCAGCAACGGAGGCAGGTCGGGCGCGTCGCCGCCGATGACCACCGCCTCCTCTCCGTGCGGCCGGAGCGCCGCGAACGCCTCGGTCAGGCCGGCGGAGTCGGGGATGGAGATCACGCGGGTGCCCGGCCAGGCCAGGTCCTCCAGCCCGGCGACACCGGCGGCGAGGATCACCGGCTCGACCAGGTCGAGCCCGGCCACGACCTCGTAGGTGTCCTCGGCCAGGGCGAGCAGGAATTCCTCGGGGTCGACCCCGGGTGGCGCCGCCTTGCCCATCGCCGGTGTGACCAGGACCGCGGCGAGCCTCAACACTCTTCCACTGATCCGTTGGCGGCCATGGAGTAGCCCTCCAGGAAGCCACGCGCACGCTCGGCCCGGGGATAGCGCTCGACCAGCGCCCAGAACCGGGGACCGTGGCTCGGGACCAGCAGGTGTACCAGCTCATGCATGATCACGTAGTCGACCACCCAGGCGGGCATGCCACGCAGGCGGGTCGAGAGCCGGATGGTGCCGTGGTCAGGAGTGCACGACCCCCAGCGGTGTCGTTGGTTCTCCGCCCAGCGCACGCTGGAGGGCATCGCCCTGTCGTCGAGGTAGCGTGCTGCCAGATCGCGGGCCCGCTCCAGGAGGTCATCGTCGCTCGGGCGTCGCCGCTGCTCCTTGGCGGCGAGCCGATCGAGCATCCGGCGCACCCATTGTTCTTCATCTATCCTGCTCAGACCGGCAGGAAGCAGCACGATCGTCTTGTCGCCATCGCGGTATGCGGATACGGTCCGCCGTCGGCGTGCACTCCGGCGGACCTCGACTGTCTCGGGGGGCACATATGAACGGTAGCTGAGACTCCTGGGATTCCACAGGGGGGGAATCACGTTTTCCCTGGTCAATCCGCGTTCGCCCAATGTTCGCCTGGGACGGTGCTCACATAGGTCCCATGGGACACGTGAGTCCACGCCACGACCGCCGTATCCCCTGAGTTATCCACAGGTGGGTACAACGCGGCCCGGTCGAGGGCGGGGTTGTGCCAGGCTGCGCGATCGTGACCTCGCCACTCCATGACGCACCCCCCGCACGGCAGGCTCCTCGCGAGCCCGTCCGGCCGCGGCTGAAGCCGGCTCTGCGCCGCCTCCACCGTGACGACCACACCCTCCAGCTGGGCGTTCATCCGCTCCGCGCGGTCGTGCTTACCGATCTGGAGCCTCGCATGCGCCGGTTCGTCGAGAGCCTCGACGGCACGCGCACGCTCGATGAGCTGGTCTCCCGCGGCGATCTCGACGAGACCACCGTACGCCAGGTCGTGCGCCTGCTGACCGAGCGGGGCGTGCTCGACGACGCGTCCGTCAGGCCCGAGCCGTTGCGCGGGCTGACCGCCGCCGAGCGCGACCGGCTCGGGCCCGATCTCGACGCCCTTTCCCTGTCGGCCGCCGACGCGGGCGACGGAGGGCTCACGGCGCTGGAGCGCCGCCGCCGGGCCTACGTGCGGGTGTACGGCGCCGGCCGGGTCGGCGCCCAGATCGTCGTCCTGCTCGCCGCCTCGGGCGTCGGCCATCTGTGCGTGATCGATCCGGGCACCACACGGCACCAGGACGTCGTCCCTGGCGGGCTGTCCTTCGCGGAGGTCGGGCGCGGCCGGGAGGACGGCGCGGTGGCGGCCGCGCTCCGCATGGCGCCGGGCGTCAACGCCTGGACGGGCCGTACGGCCTCCCAGCTCACCGACGGGGCCCACCGTCCCGACCTCGTCGTCCTGGCCCCGGTCGGGCCGCTCGACGTGGTGGTGCCCCGCGACCTGGTGGCGCTGGGCATCCCTCACCTGCTCGTGACCGCCGGTGAGGGCGTCGGATCGGTCGGGCCGCTCGTGCTTCCAGGGCGCACTTCATGCCTGCGCTGCCTGGAGCTGACCCGGCGTGACCGCGACCCGTCGTGGCCGGTCGTCGGCGCGCGCCTGGGCGGTTTCCCGGCGGGGGAGATCGCGTGTGACACGGTGCTGTCAACGCTGGTCGCGGCCCAGGCGACGGGTCATGTTCTGGGTTCTGTCGACGGCCTCACACCCACTGTGACCAATAGCACAGTTGACGTAATGCCTGATTGGCGTTGGAAAAAACGCTCGTGGAGCGTTCATCCGCTATGTCGTTGTAGTCGAAACGACTTCGGTCCGCTAACAATGGTCGCGTGAGTGACTTCCCCCAACACGCCGTGACGCGGTCCGCCAAGCTGGCGACGCTCCCTCTTGGGTTCGCCGGCCGCACCGCTCTCGGGCTGGGCAAAAGGATCGGTGGGAAGTCCGCCGAAATCGTCGCCCAGGAGATCCAGCAGCGCACCTCCGAGCAGGTCTTCCGTGTCCTCGGGGAGCTCAAGGGCGGGGCGATGAAGCTCGGCCAGGCTCTGTCGATCTTCGAGGCCGCGCTGCCGCCCGAGGTCGCCGGGCCCTACCGCGCGACGTTGACCAAGCTGCAGGACGCGGCGCCCCCGCTTCCCGTGTCCACGGTGCACGCGGTGCTGACCGAGCAACTCGGCGACGGCTGGCGGGAGCACTTCCAGCGGTTCGACGACACTCCCACCGCCGCGGCCTCGATCGGCCAGGTGCACAAGGCCGTCTGGCACGACGGCCGGGAGGTGGCCGTCAAGATCCAGTATCCCGGCGCGGGCAAGGCTCTGCTGGCCGACTTCAAGCAGCTCGCCAGGCTGGGCAAGCTCTTCGGGGCGCTGCTGCCGGGTCTCGACATCAAGGCCGTGCTCGGCGAGCTCAGGGAGCGCATCACCGAGGAGCTCGACTACCTGCGTGAGGCGGAGTCGCAGCACGCGTTCGCCACCGCGTACCACGACGACCCCGACTTCCTCGTGCCCGATGTCATCGCCGCCAACGAGCAGATCATCGTGACCGAGTGGATCGACGGCACACCGCTGTCCAAGATCATCTCCGCGGGCACCAAGAAGCAGCGCGACCGCGCCGGGCTGCTGTTGGTACGGTTCCTGTTCAGCTCCCCCGCGCGTGCCGGCATGCTGCACGCCGACCCACACCCCGGCAACTTCCGCGTGCTTCCCGACGGCCGCCTGGGAGTGCTCGACTTCGGCGCGGTCAACCGCATGCCCGACGGCTACCCCGAGGTGTTCGGCACGCTCACCCGCATCTTCAACAAGGGGGACATGGCGACCGTCGTCCAGGGGCTACGTGACGAGGGGTTCATCCGTCCCCACATCGAGGTCGACACCGAGGCGCTGCGCGCCTTCCTCGCCCCGTACGTCGAGCCGACGCAGGTCGAGGAGTTCACCTTCAGCCGCGAATGGCTCCAGCAGCAGGTCGCGACCGTCACCGATCTCCGCCCGACCAACGTCGTGCGCCAGCTCAACCTGCCGCCGTCGTATGTTCTGATCAACCGGGTTCACGCGGCCGGCATCGGGGTGCTGTGCCAGCTCGGCACCACGGCCCGCTTCCGCGACGAGGTGGTCCGCTGGGTGCCCGGCTTCGCCGACGACGACCCCGAAGACAGGGCCACGGCACTCGCCGCCTCGTAGATCCGCAACCGGACCTCGCTGCATCAAAGCAATCGATTCCAGCGGGTGCCGCTGAATGAATGCCGGGCCCACGGGGATGCGGCGTGAGAAAAGGCGGGGGCGGACCCCGGTGAATCGGGGTCCGCCCCATTTCCTGTTGTTCATACGATGATCCCGGCCGTGCCGCGAGCGGCCATGGTCACCGTGCCATCAGCTGATCAGGCCAGGCGGGCGAGGGCGTGCCGAAGGCGCATGGAGGCACGCTCCGCCTGCTTACGGGCCTTGTTCACCCGCATTATCCCGTTGGCGAGACGTTGCTCCTCGGCCTCGCGGTGAAGAGTTTGTATTCGGTCTCGTACCAATTCTTTGTGCATATAGGGAAGGTCGCTGGTCCAGCTGGTGTGAGTGTTCATCGATGTGGTCCTTCGCAGATCGTGGGTCGGTGGAAAGAATGCGAGGTGTTCAGGCCGCGACCGGGGTCTTCCGCGGGCGGCCCCTCGGCCTCTTCTTGGGAACGACGGTTCCCCGGATGACGAGCTCCCCGCCCCAGACGCCCCACGGCTCCTCGCGCTCCAGCGCGCGGGCCAGGCAGGTCTTCTGGATCGGGCACCCTCCGCAGAGGGCCTTGGCGAACTCGACGTCGTCGGGGGACTCGGCGAACCACAGGTCGGGGTCGGTACGACACGGGATATCGGCTTCGTCGACCAGGTCCATGGTCGTCCAAACCGCCATCTGCGTCACCTTTCTGTCTGCTGGTTGATCTGGTCGGTTACCTCTGGGTGGTCGGAATGGCGGCTGTACAACAAGAAGGCCGCGGATCCCTGGTACGGATCCGCGGCCTGGAGGCTCATTTTCAACCGGTCAGGTTATGACCGGTTGCCTCCAGGGTGGCGGACCCTGCACCCCACCATTGGCGGTGCTCTTGGTCTGCGCGTCGCCGACCGGGCCGTCGAAGATGGCCGGGTGGTCGGTGACCATGCCGGTGGTGTCGTAAGCGAAGGCGGCCTTGCCCAGGCGGACCTGAAGGAAGGCAGACTTCTCCTGTCGCAGTCGCGCCGGACCATCGGTCATCAGACCAAGGATTTCGGGCGTGATGATCGGGGCGGTGAAGCTCCGGGCACCCGCGACGGGAACGACGGTTTCGCTGCACAGGGAAGCGAGCCACGGCGTGGCGAACGTCGAATCCACGATCTTCTTCACGGGTGGTCACCTCCCTCTCGTGTGCGGGGTCGGACAGATGTCGTCCGACCGGCTTGGTCATGACTCTAAACGCGGACCGGGCAGCCCGGCAACATATTTTCTACCTGCGATTTTCAGGGATTCGCTACACGAATCATGCACTCCTGCACCACCGAGACCGCGAGCTCTCCCGAGGGGGTGAACATCTGCCCCTGGGCGAGACCGCGAGCGTTGCCGGACCACGGTGACTCCTGAGCGTAGAGCACCCAGTCGTCGACCTTGAGCGGCCGGTGGAACCACATGGCGTGATCAAGGGAGGCGCCGACGACGTTCGAGGCGCCCCACGCCAGGCCGTGCGTCAGCAGCACGGTGTCGACAAGCGTGTAGTCGGAGGCGTAGGCCGCCAGCACGACATGGAGTAGCGGGTCGTCGGGCAGGTCGGCGTCGTAGCGGAACCACACCTGCGTCTCGGAGCCGCGCAGCGACGGGTCGCGGTGGGCCTCCCAGGTGAGCGGCGTGACGTACCGCGCGTCCACGGGGCGCGGCTTGGCCAGCCACTCGCTCCACGGCTCGGTGTCTCCGAGGAGGTCGCGCATGCGGTCCTGGAAGATCGGGAGCGTGTCGGGGCCGGGCACCGTCGGCATGGTCACCGCCTGGTGGCTGACGCCCTCCTCGGTGATGTGGAAGGACGCGGACAGCGAGAAGATCGTCTTGCCGTGCTGGATGGCCACCACCCGCCGGGTGGTGAACGACCGGCCGTCGCGTACGCGCTCGACGTTGTAGACGATCGGGATCGCCGGGTCCCCCGGCCGTATGAAGTAGGCGTGCAGGGAATGGACGGCGCGATCGTCGGGCACCGTGCGCCCCGCCGCCACCAGCGCCTGCGCCGCCACCTGACCGCCGAAGACCCTCTGGATGCGCTCTTCGGGGCTGCGGCCACGGAAGATGTCGCGCTCTATCTGCTCCAGGTCGAGCAGGTCGAGGACCTCCTTGAGCGCTTCGTTCACGTCACTTCCCCTCCGCGACAGATGTCCAGCACGGCCTCGCCGTACCGCTCGAGTTTGACGCGGCCGATACCGGCGATCGCGAGCAGGTCCTCCTCGGAGGTGGGGACCCGCTCGGCCATCGCCTGGAGCGTGACGTCGGTGAACACAACATAAGCCGGCACTTTTGCCTCTTTCGCCGCGTTCGTACGCCAGAGTTTAAGACGTTCCAACAGCTCTTCGTCGTAGTCGGCGGGACAGGTGGCACAGCGGCCCAGTTTCTGCTCCGCCCCGACGGTCAGCGTCTTGGCACAGACGCGGCACTGGATCGGGGTCGCGATGCGGGCCTGGCCGGAGCGCCGGTCTCTCGCCGGAGGGGTCGTACGGCTCCCGGCCGTGGCGTTCCCGGTGAGCCCGTCGAGGAAGCGGGACGGGCGACGCGCCTTGCGGCCCCCGAGCGACCGGGCGAGCGCCCATGACAGGTGGAGGTGGGCGCGCGCGCGAGTGATGCCCACGTAGAGCAGCCGGCGCTCCTCCTCTATCTGCTCGGGTTTCTCGGCGTAGATGATCGGCAGCATGCCGTCGGTGAGGCCCACCAGGAAGACCGCGTCCCACTCGAGTCCCTTGGCGGCGTGCAGGGACGCCAGCGTCACGCCCTCGATCGGCGGGGCATGCTGCTCGGTGGCGCGGCGCTCAAGCTCGGCGACGAACCGCGGCAGGTCGCCGCCCTCGGCCGCGAGGTCCTCTGCCAGCTCGGCGAGGGCGTTCAGCGACTCCCAGCGCTCGCGGGCGGTGCCGCCTCCCGGCGCCTCGGCGGTGAGGCCGATGCCGGCGAGGATGTTGTGGACGGCCTGCGCGAGCGGCTCCTCGTCGTTGGCGGAGCGGGCGGCTCCCCGCAGCAGCACGACGGCCTGCCGCACCTCTGACCGCTCGAAGAACCTCTCGGCGCCACGCAGCAGGTAGGGAATGCCCGCCTGGGCGAACGCCTGCTCGTACACCTCGGACTGGGCGTTGACGCGGAACAGCACCGCGATCTCCCGCGTGGGCACGCCTTGGGAGATCAGCTCCTTGACCCGCTTGGCGACGGTCTCGGCCTCGGCGGGCTCGTCGTCGCACTCGGCGAAGACCGGCTTCGGGCCCTCGGGCCGCTGCGCGATGAGCTCGAGCCGGTGAGGTGTCCGCGCCTTGGCCAGCACGCTGTTCGCCAGGCCGACGACCTGTGGTGTCGAACGGTAGTCGCGCACCAGCTTGATGACCGCCGCGGCGGGATGCTCGACGGCGAAGTTGGTGAGATAGCGCGGGCTCGCGCCGCTGAAGGAGTAGATCGTCTGGTTCGGGTCACCGACGACGCAGATGTCGTCCCGCCCGCCGAGCCAGGTGTCGAGCAGGAGTTTCTGCAGCGGGTTGACGTCCTGGTATTCGTCGACCACGAAATAGCGGTACTGCTGGCGGATCTGGGCCGCCACCTCGGCGTGCTCGGTCATCACGGCGGCGGTCAGCTCGAGGATCGTCTCGAAGTCGACCATGTGGCGCCGGCGGCGAAGGGATTCGTACGCCTCGTAGAGGCGCGCGACCTCCTCGGGGGCGATCGGCGGCGTACGGCCGGCCTTGGCGGCGAGGCCGGGGTAGTCCTCGGGGCCGACCTGGGTGACCTTGGCCCACTCGATCTCGCTCGCCACGTCGCGCAGCTCGCCGCGGTCGGGGTTGCGCCGGATCTCACGGCAGGCCTCGATCAGGATCGGCAGCTTGGACTCGACCACCCTCGGCGGGTCGCCGCCGATCACGCGGGGCCAGAAGTAGGTGAGCTGGCGGAGGGCCGCGGCGTGGAAGGTGCGCGCCTGGACGCCGTGGGCGCCGAGACCGCGCAGGCGCTGCTTGAGCTCGCCCGCGGCTCTGGTGGTGAACGTCACCGCCAGCACGCTCGGCGCGTCGACCACACCTGTCCGCACGGCGTGGGCGATGCGGTGGGTGATCGCCCGCGTCTTGCCCGTGCCGGCACCGGCCAGCACGCAGACCGGACCCCGCACCGCCTCGGCCACCTGGCGCTGCTCCGGGTCGAGCCCGGCGAGGGCGTCTTCGTGCTCCAACTGGGCCTCCTAACGTGCGATGCCGACAGGTGTGCTGGCATCATCCTTCCAGCAGCGAACGTCGCGCGTCGCTTCGCATGCGCACGATCAAGGTCTATGCGTGCATGATCTAGGTATGCGGATGCGTGCGTTCGGAGCACTCCGACGTGCACAACAGGGGTACTTTGCCCCACAATGGGGGTGCCATGATTACGGGGAAGGAAAGAGCCCAGTGAGAAGTGCGGTAACGGTGGGTTCTCTGGCGCTGGCCGCCGTCCTCCTCGCACCCGCCGCCGTGGCGCCGGCCGGTGCGACCACCGCGCCCACCCCCACCCCCAGCTCCAGCCCTCCCACCGCCGAGGAGAACCTGGCCGCGACCGTCGTGCGCACCTTTTCGTACGGGCGGCAGTCCGCGCGCCAGCGCATGGACGTGTGGTGGCAGCCGAACACCAAGCGCAAGCCGGGCGTCTTCGTCGTCCACGGCGGATGGTGGAACAGCGGCGACAAGAAGTACATGACCGAGGTCACCCGCTTGTACGCCGAGATGGGCTACACGGTCTTCAACATCAACTACCGGCTCGCGCAGGAAGCGGCATGGCCGGCCCAGCGCACCGACACGCTGGCGGCGATCGCCACCGCCCGCAAGCACGCCGACTTCTTCTCCTTCGATCCCGACCGTTACGTCATCATCGGGTTCTCGGCGGGCGGCCACCTCGCGACCTCGGTCGGCGCCTACAAGGACGGTCTTCCGGGCCTGCGCGGCGTCGTCGGGGTCTCGCCGGTGATCTCGCCGCTGACCGCGTACTCCGACGGGGACGAGGGCGCCGACTTCGACCAGCGCAAGCTGCGCCTGGCCGCCATCGCGCTCGCGGGCGGCTGCCGTCCGACGGGCGCCTGCGCGCGGGTCTGGTCCAGCATGGAGGTGCCCTGGCACGCGAGCGCGCACGACGCGCCCGTGCTCACCGTGCACTCCACCGACGAGTTCGTCCCCGCCTACCAGAGCGAGTTGCTCAAGGAGCAGCTCAACCAGGTCGGGGTGGCCATGAACATCCGCGTCGTGCCGGGGATCAACCACAGCATGCCGCTGTACCGCGAGCCGGGCGTCGCCACGGGCATCCTGGAGTGGGTCGCCGGCAAGCTCGGGGCGCCGGCCCCGGCGAAGCCCGGCGGCGCGAGGTCGGCCGCCTCCCAGACCTCGAGCCACCTGTCGTCTTCCTACAAGGTCACCGTCCGCAGGTCCGGCGCGGAGCGCTGAGCTCGGCGCCGGGAACACGAGCGATCCTCGGGGTGTTGCCAGCTAGTGCTAACGCCACTCGGAGGACGTGAAGGGACAAGTCACGCTATGGCGCTCAAGGTCTACACCACCAGCTGGTGCGGTCCGTGCAAGCGGCTCAAGGGCCAGCTGACGCGGGAAGGCATCTCCTACCAGGAGATCGACATCGAGGCCAACCCCGCCGCGGCGGAGTTCGTGATGAGCGTCAACGGGGGAAACCAGGTCGTGCCCACCGTCGTGCTGGAGGACGGCACCACGCTGACGAATCCTTCCGTCATCAAGCTGAAGGGCCTGCTCGCACGCGCGCAGTCCTGAGCCAAGGGCGCGCTCGCACACGCGGACGCCACACCTCACCGGCGATCGGGGTCTCCCCGGTCGCCGGTCGTCATGCGGGCGTGGTCACCAGTCGCCGGGGAGGTATCCCCCGTACCAGGTCTCGATGAGGCGGCGGGCGATCGAGACACCCGGGGGAAGCCGGATGTCGCCGTTCTCCACCGCGACGCCCAGCTCGGCCCTGGTGACCCAGAACGCCTCGGTGATCTCCTCGGGATCGCAGACGATGTGCGTGGTGGTCGCCTGCGCGAAGAACCCGAGCATCAGGCTGCGAGGGAAGGGCCACGGCTGGCTTCCGAGATAACGCGGGTCGGTGACCGTGATCCCGACCTCCTCGAAGACCTCGCGCGCGACGGCCTGCTCCAGCGACTCGCCCGGCTCGACGAACCCGGCGAGGACCGAGAACCGTCCCTCGGGCCACTGGGGGCCCCGAGCGAGCAGGCAGCGGTCGTGTCCGTCGTGCACCAGCATGATGACCGCCGGGTCCACCCGGGGGAAGTGCTGGCTGCCGTCCTTGGGGCAGACCCGTGTGTGCCCGCCGGCCACGATGGTGGTGGGGCTGCCGCACCTCGGGCAGTGGTCGTGGGTGGCGTGCCAGGCCTCCAGGGCGACCGCGTTGACCAGCAGCCCGGCGTCGCGGTCTCCGAGCGTGGCCCCGGCCTTGCGCAGCCCTTCGGAGGCGACGTCGGCCCAGTCGGGGACGTCCTGGATCGCTCCGGCCACCTCGGTGCCCTCGGGTAGCGGCAGGGGGGCGGGCAGCGGCAGTGGCGCCTCCACCGCGACGGCGAAGTAGGCGACGCCCTCGGGGTCGACCCCGAGAAGGTAGCGCTCACCCGCGGGGGCCTGATGCGGCGCCAGGAACACCAGCTCGGCGGTGCCGTTGTGGCGGCGGATCAAAGTGTTGCCGTCGTTGATCAGCATGACCCGCGTGCCGGGATCGGCCCAGGCGGTCTTCAGCCAGGCCTCGTCGTTCCGGTGCACCGCGGACCGGTCGACCCCTCCGCGCGCGAGAAGCAAGGGCCCGAGCAGCCCTTCGCTCAGCGGGCTCTCCTCCACCTTCGCCACCTCCCAGCAGATTGCCCATCCTATGCCGCCCAGGAGGACCGTCCGAAATGCCCGGCCATACCCACGACAACACGGTCATTTACCGGGATTAGCATGTCCGGCAGCAGGCTGATCTCCATACGGCTAAGATGCGACTGGTTAGGTTAGCCTTACCTGATAGCGGGGGTGTCCTGCGTGCGGCTGTACATCACCGCGCTCAATCCGAACGAATCGGTCACCGGTGGATTCCTTCCGGCGGCCCGCGCGCTGGGATGCGAGGTGACGCTTCTCACCGACCAGCCGGAGCGGTACTCCGGCGTGGAGACGCTTCGGACCGACGTCCGCGACGTCCGCTCGGTGGTCGACACGATCGCCCGCCACCACCCGCCCGACGCGATCTTCTCCAACTCCGACCACCTCCAGCCGGAGACCGCTCTGGCGGCCGACTACTTCGGGCTGCCCGCCAAGGACTGGCGCGCCTGCCTGACCGCCAAGAACAAGGCGCTCATGCGCCGCAGGCTCCAGGCCGCCGGGGTGGAGACCGTCCGATCCGTACGGATCGCGCCCGGCGACCCGATGCCCGCCGACCTGGCGTACCCGGTCGTGGTCAAGCCTCGCGAGGGCGTCGCCAGCGAGGACGTGGTCCTGGTCGCCGACGGAAGCGACCTCGCGCGGGCCGTCAGCGGCATCCGTGCCCGGCGGCCCGGCACGACGCTGGTCGCCGAGGAGTACCTCGACGGGCCGCTGCACACCCTCGAAACGCTGGGCGACGGCCGTGCCCTGCACGTGCTGGGCGGGTTCCGCACCACCCTTGGCCCGCTGCCGTACTTCGTGGAGGAACGGCTCGACTGGGATCCGGTGTCCCCCGGCCCGTCGCCGCATGAGCATGTGCTGAGGGCTCTGAGCGCGATGGGCGTCGGCTTCGGCGCCTGCCACACCGAGTACGTCCTCACCGGGCGGGGGCCGCGCATCGTGGAGGTCAACTACAGGGTCATCGGCGACACCTGCGACTTCCTGCTCGCCGAGATACTGGGAATTCCGCTCTTCGAGTGGATCCTCGGTGTCCACCTCGGTGATCCGGTCACGGCTCCCCCGCGGGCGACCGGGCACGGAGCGGCCGTGAGTGTGATCGCCGGCCGGGCCGGCGTGATCAAGGAGGCTCCCGGCGAGGTGACCGAGACGCTCGGCGGCGTACGGCTCCATCACCGGCCGCTGCGCTCCCCTGGAGACACCGTCGAACCGACCCACACCAACCGCGACTATCTCGGCATCATCCGGGCGACCGGGCCGGACGCGAACGCCGTGAACCAGGCGATCGACGCCTTCCGCGTCCGTTGCCCGTGGGTGGTTCAGTGACCCGCCTCACCATCGAGTGCGACGCGGCGCACAGGGCCACCTCCGAGTCCTACCTCGCGGGGCGCGTACTGGACGCCCTGCTTCGCGAGGACTACGGCGGGCTGGCCACCCGCATGACCCGCACCAAGGAGGGCGTCCAGCTCGTGCTGCCCTCCGGGCGGCGGGTACGGCTCGCGCCCGGCCGTCTGTACCAGGATTTCGTGGTGGCGCCCGACGAGCCGCTGACGCTCGATGAGGTCCTGGGCACGCTGGCCGCGATCGCCGACCCGGGAGACGCGGACGGGGTGGCCGCGTTCACCCACGAGTGCCGCACGGCACTGCGCGCGCACGACCTGCACGCGGTGCGCCGGGCGGACGTGCTCGCCCGCCTCCACCGCCGGTCAGGGGTCCCCGAGACCGTCGTGTACGAGACGCTCGCCGCGTTCGCCGACCACCCGGTCTACCCCACCTCGCGATCACGTCTCGGCCTCACCGACGAGGAGGTGCTCGCGTACGCGCCCGAGTTCGCCCCCCGCTTCGCGCTCCGCTGGGCGGCCGTGCCTGCCGGCCGGGTGGCCGGGTCGGGAAGCCCGCCAGGCTGGTGGCCCGCGGGAGACGCGGCGTCCGTGCCGTTCCCGGTGCACCCGCTGACGCTGCACGCCGTGCGGGAGATACCCGGCGTGGTCGTCCACGATGAGCCGTACCTGGTCGTGCGGCCCACGCTGTCGATGCGCACGGTCGAGGTCGACGCCCGTACGCACCTCAAGCTGCCCCTGGCCACCAGCACGCTGGGGGCGCGCAACCGCCGGTCCATCAAGCCGGGCACGCTGGGCGACGGTGCGCGGGCGGAGCGGCTGCTGCGCGAGGTGCTGCTCCGCGAGCCGGATCTCGGTGTCGTCCTCGCCGACGAGCAGACCTACGCCCACGCCGGGCATGAGTTCCTCGGCTGGATGGTCCGCCGCCTGCCCCCTGGGGAGATCGTCTCCGTCGCCGCCCTCCTCGCGCCGTCCCCGGCCCCCGATGGCGGCCCTCGGGTGCTCGACGACCTGGCCGCCCGGCATCGTGACGGGGACATCGCGGCGTTGCTGGCCGACTACCTGCACGTGCTGTTCACGTGGAACGTCAGGCTGTTCGTCGGTTACGGCATCGCTCTGGAGGCACACCAGCAGAACCTCGCGCTGGTGTTCGGCGACGGGACGACCCGCCTTCTGGTCAAGGACAACGACGGGCTGCTCGCCTCGCCCGACCGGCTGCTGTCCGCGGGCCTCGCCGTACCGCGCTTCGCCGACGAGCGGCTGCTGACGGACGACCCGCACGCCCTCGCGGACGTGTTCGTGACGATCACCCTGCACCTGGCCGCCGCGGCGATCGCGTTCGGGGCGGGCCACGGCGACCTCGTCGCCCACGCCCTCGAGAACGCCCTCGCGGAGTACGGCGGCCATCCGATGGCCCGGCTGCTGCGAGCACGGACCCTGGACGCCGCACGGCTGGTCGGCAAGTCCATGGTCAGCGCCGGAACCCTCGTCGACCGCGCACGCGTCGGCGCCGCCGACATCAACAAGCACTACGGCACCACCGGCCCGAACTACCTGCGCCGCCACCGCCGCAGAGAGGTGAACCCATGAACGGCGTCGTGCTCGACTCCCCCGCCGGCTCGCCCGCCTGCGCGGCGGCCGGTGTCGCGGACGTCGCGGAGAGCGCGGCGCTGGCCGCACTGCTCCGCTGCTGTGTGCGGGAGGTCGCGGGTCCGCGTGGGCAGGTGTGGGCCGCGGGACCGTACCTGCTGCTGCGCCTCGCGGAGAACCTGATCCGCGTGCCGACGTCGGGTGGGCTGGCCCTGCGCTTCGACGGCCCCGCCGAGCGGCTGGAGTGCGGCTCGTGGCGGCCTTTGTCGGTGGACCGGCTCGTACGGCTCGTCGAGGTGGAGCTGGGTGGCCGCGCCGCACGTGACGACGACCCCGGAGGCGACGCCACCCACAACGAGGAGTTCGCAGGGCAGGTGGCCGGCAGCCGTGCGGCGATCTCGATCCTGCTGCGCGAGCGGGCGGCCGCCACCCCGCCGGAGGACCCGTGGCTCGCCTCGGAGCAGGCACTGGTCTTCGGGCACCCCTTCCACCCCTCCCCGAAGGCCAGGGGCGGCGCGGACTGGGTGCGGTACGCGCCCGAGGCGCACGCCGCGTTCCCCCTCCGGCTGCTCGGCGTGCGGGACGACGTGCTGGCGGCCGGGGGCGACCCTCTGGCGCTCGACGGGCTGGGCCACGCGCCGCCCGGATACACGCTGCTGCCCGCCCACCCGTGGCAGATGGAGCTCCTCGGCACGGAACTGGCCGCTCCGTTCGCCGACGGACGTCTTGTGGACCTCGGGCACAGCGCGCGGGCCGCGGTCCCCACCTCGTCGGTGCGAACGGTGTACGAACCGCGGATCGGCAAGTGCCTGAAGTTCAGCATCGACGTGCGGATCACCAACTGCGTGCGGAAGAACGCCTGGTACGAGCTGACCGCCGCCGCCGAGCTGAGCGCCCGGCTGGCGCCGGTGTTCTCCGACCTCGCCGAACGGTTCCCCGGGACGCGCTGGCTCCCGGAGCCGGGGTACCGTTCGGCGTCGCTCGGCACGCGCCTGCTGGAGGGCCTCGGCGTCATCGTCCGGTCCAGTCCCTGGGAGGTCGCAGGGCCGGGCGTCACCCCCGTACTGGCCGGGGCGCTCGCCGGGACGCGGGGTAGGGGGGCTCACAAGGAGCGGGAGGGTGAGACGGGCGACATCCGCGGAACGGCGGCGGGCGCCCTCCGGCGGGACCCTCTGGGCTGGTGGGGCGCGTACGTCGACCACGTCGCGCTGCCGGTGCTGGACGCCTACTTCGGGCACGGTGTGGTGCTGGAACCGCACCTGCAGAACGTGCTGGTGGGCATCGACCCCGAAGGGATGCCAGTTGAAGCCATATTTCGGGATTTGGAGGGCACCAAGCTGGTCGCCGGACGCCACGACGTCTCGGGCCTTCCCGTAGTGGCCGCCAGGTCGGCGACCTATGACGCCACGCGCGGCTGGAACCGCGTGGTCTACTGCATCATGGTGAACCACCTTCCCGAGATCGCCGCCACGGTCGCCGGGTCGGCCGCGCCGCGCGCCGCGGACGAGCTCCTCCGCGAGCTGTGGGCGGACGCCCGCGCGCGTGTCGCCCGATACGCCGACGAGCGGGGCCGTCCCCTGCCCCTCCGTGACCTGCTCGCCGGGGTGCCGCTGCCCGCCAAGGCCAACCTGTCGGGCCGCTGGGCCCGCTCGGCCGACCGCGAAGTCGGATACGTCCCTGTGACCAACCCCTTCGCCGGGGTGTGCGCGTGATCATCCCTGATCGGATCCGTGAACGTGCCGTACGGCTGGCCGACGCCCTGCCCGCCTACGTGTACGACCTGTCGGCCCTCGATCTGCACGCGACCGCCGTACGACGTGCCCTGCCGGACATCGAGGTGTACTACGCGGTCAAGGCCAACCCCGACCCCGCGCTGCTGCACACGCTGGCGCCGTACGTCGACGGTTTCGAGGTGTCCTCGGCCGGCGAGGTGGCCCACGTGCGCTCCGTCCTGCCGGACGCCCGCCTCGCGCTGGGCGGTCCGGGCAAGACCGACACCGAATTGGCCCTGCACGTCCACCGCATGCATGTCGAGAGCCCCGGCGAGCTGAGCCGCCTGATCGACGTCGGCGGGCCGGTCGACGCGCTGCTCCGGGTCAACCTCGACATCCCCGTGGAGGGCGCGTCGCTGACGATGGGCGGCGGCGCGACGCCGTTCGGCATGGACCCCGCCGGCGTGCACCGGTGCCTGGAGCTGATCCGGGGGCAGAACAGGGTGCGGCTGCGCGGTTACCACGCCCACCTGGCCAGCGGGCTGCACGCCGATGAGCTGCTCCACCTTGCCAAGGCCGTGCTCGCCTTCGGCCGCGATCTGGGCGCCTCGGAGATCAACCTCGGTGGCGGCATGGCCGTGTCCTACCGCGACCCGGAGGAACGGTTCGACTGGGAGGCCTACGGGCGGGGCCTGACCGGCATGCGGCTGCCCGGCGAGGCTCTGCGCATCGAGCCCGGCCGGGCGCTGACCGCCTACTGCGGCTGGTACCTCACCAGGGTGCTCGACGTGAAGCGCGTCCACGGCGAGGTGTTCGCCGTGCTCACCGGCGGCACCCACCACCTGCGCACACCCGTGGCCAAGGGGCACGACCAGCCCTTCACCGTGCTACCGACGGGCCGTACGGGCTCCGGGGTGACCGACGAGCCGGTCACCCTGGTCGGCCAGCTCTGCACCCCCAAGGACGTCCTCGCGCGGCGGGTCGTCACCTCGGTGAACGTCGGCGACGTCGTGGCCTTCGGCCTGGCGGGCGCCTACGCCTGGACCATCTCCCACCACGACTTCCTCATGCACCCGAAACCGGGCTTCCACTACCTCACCTGACGGGCCCCTCGAAGGTGTGGCGGCGGCCCAGGACGTCCAGGTAGTGCTGGTTGTACATGATCCCCAGCACGTTGCCGAACGGGTCGGCCACCGATGCGGCGATGAACCCGGGGCCGTACTCGGTGAGCGGGGTGTGGGGGGTGGCGCCCAGGGCCAGCAGCCGGTCCAGGGCGGCCCGCACATCGTCGACGTGCCAGTGCACGATCGCGCCGGCCGGGGCGGTGGACGCCTGCGGCGGGGCGTAGCGCCGGTCGATCAGGCCCAGTTCGGCCTGGTGGTCGCCGATCCTGAACTCGTAGTAGGCGGCCGGCTGCCCGTTGCCCGGACGCTCGAAGTAGGGCTCGGTCTCCAGCAGTTCGGCGTACCACTTGCGGGCAGCCTCCAGGTCGTCGGCGAAGAAGTTGACGGTGGCGAGTCCTCGCAACATGGCTGGTTCCTTCTCTCGGTTGGTGACAAAGACCATCCTGCCGTCCAAAGTGCTCACCTATTGAGCACTTTGTTTGACAGGCTGAGGACATGCGCGCTGATCGCCTTGTCGCCGTCCTCCTGCTCATGCAGTCCCGTGGCCGGGTGACCGCGGCCGAGCTGGCCGAAGAGCTGGAGGTGTCTGTCGCCACCGCTCGCCGTGACCTGGAGGCGCTGGCGGCGGCGGGCATTCCCGTATACCCCCAGCCCGGACGCGGCGGCGGCTGGTCGCTCGTCGGTGGCGCCCGCACCGACCTCAGCGGCCTGTCCGCGGCCGAGGCGCAGGCGCTGTTCCTGCTCGTCGGCCCGGCCGCGGCCGTCTCCGGTGAGGCCAAGACGGCGCTGCGCAAGCTCGTGCGGGCGCTGCCGCAGAGCTTCCGGGCCGACGCCGAGGCCGCCGCCGGCGCCACGATGATCGACCCCACCCGGTGGGGCGAGCGTGATCGCCGCCGGCCCGAGATGGTCGGCCTGCTGCAGTCCGCCGTGGTCCGGCGGCGCAAAGTGCGCCTGACCTACGCAGGCAAGGCCCGCCAGCGGACCGAACGGCTGGTCGACCCCTGGGGGCTGGTCGACAAGGACGAGATCTGGTACCTGCTGGCCGGGACCGAACGAGGGCAGCGGACCTTCCGCGTCGACCGGATCATCGAGGCCGAGCCCACCGACGAGCCCACCGATCGCCCGGACGACTTCACGCTCGCCGCCGCGTGGCAAGAGGTCGTCGGCGAGATGGAAGAGCGGCGTTCACGCACCTGGGCGACCGTGCTCATCGAGCCCAGGTTCGTGCGGATTCTGCGAACCCACTTCGGGCGGCACTGCCATACCGAGGGGGACCTCGAAGACGGACGAGCCCGAGTGCGCCTGGCCGCGCCGACCCCGCTGGACATCGCCAGGAACCTCGCCGGCTGGGGCACGATGATCGAGGTGGTCGAGCCGCGATCCGTCCAGGCCGAGCTCGCCCGGATCGGCACCGAACTCGCCGGCCGCTACACCGAACTCGACACCCCCGCGAAGCCGGCCGTCCTCAAGCGTTGAACCACATTTCCGGCATGAAACGTTCAGGTACCCAGCGGGACCGCGTTCGCCGCCTCACGGGTCGCAGGCGTTGACGGTGCGGCGATCACGCGTCCGCCGGCCTCGCGGTGCTCTCCCGAACAGTGAGAGTGGTGGCGAGCTCGAGGCCGATCTGCGATGGCCGCTCACCACGCCCCAGCGCGAGCGCCAGTTCGGTGGCGACGGCGGCCATCTCGGTGAGCGGCTGGCGGACGGTGGTGAGCGGCGGATCGACGAGGGTGGCAATGGGCAGGTCGTCGAAACCGACCACGCTCACGTCCACGGGGATCCGAAGCCCGAGCTCCCGAGTGGCCTGATACACCCCGAGCGCCTGCAGGTCGTTGCACGCGAAGATCGCCGTCGGCCGGTCTGCGGCGCTCAGCAGGCTGAGCGCGGCAACTCGCCCGTCCTCTCGGGTGAGGTCGGTGCGTAGGACGAGGGCCGGGTCGACCGACAGCTCCGCGGCCTCCAGGGCGGAGCGGTAGCCGTCCAGTCTGGCCCGGCAGCACAGGATCCGGTCCGGGCCGGCGATCATCGCGATGCGGCGGTGTCCCAGTTCGACCAGGTGACGGGTGGCCGAACGCCCGCCGGCCCAGTTGGTGGCGCCCACGAACGGGACGCCGTCCGGCAGCTCGCTGGTGGGGTCGAAGACCACGAACGGGATCTCCTTGGCGCGCAGCTGGTCACGCTGTTCCTGCGACAGCTGCGCGACCGTCACCACGCAGGCCGGGCGGCGCGCGAGCGTGTCGTCGATCGGATGGTCCACCGGATCGCGGTGCGGGCCGAACTCGGTCAGCATCACTCCCACGCGCTGCTCGCGGGCCACCCGTTCCACGCCGCGGATGATCTCCATGCCCCACATGTCCTCGAGCTGGCCGAAGACGAGTTCCAGCACGTTCTTGCGATTGGTCTTGCGGTAACCGAACTCGCTGATGAGCGCCTCGACACGGGCGCGGGTGCCGGCGGCCACGCCGGAGCGACCGTTGATCACCTTGGACACGGTCGGGATCGACACCCCGGCGGTCTCCGCGATGTAGGAGATCGTGACGGGCCGGGACGGGTCGCCTTTCCGCGGCTCCACGTCGGCGACCGGTTCGCCTGACTCGGCGTGCGACAACTCGGCCCCTTTCGGTGACGATGCTCCCGGTCGACCGCGCAGGGGCCCGTTCACGGCGCCAGGATAACCCCTGGCTCCGCGCGTTTCGGATTCCGGCGAAGGCGCACCGGCACCGGCCCTGCTCGCACCCTGCTCTACTCCGCTCATCAGGCTCCTCTTTGAAACATTCAGGGCTCAAAGCGAGAAAGTATCTGGCAGCGGGGTGATGAGGATCAGGAAATCAACTGGTCAACGACACGAAGCCTCGTTCATCACTCCTCGCTGCTGATCAGCGCATTACCTGCCGACGTAGACGACCGCCTGGATGATTCCTACGTTATGTTTCGCACCGGCCGGCCAGAAAGTTTCTACGGCGAAGCGGCCCGACGGTCAGGGTCGGGCACGACTCAACGACTCGGCAAGGGAGTGCTGATCGGCGCGGTCAAAGGCTGACGCCCAAGGGAGCGAGAGATGCACAGCTTACGTACGGTCCGTCTACGGATCGGCGCGGTCCTCGGTGTCGTTGTCGCGCTGCTGACGGCCGGAACGCTGACGGCCGTCACCGCGCAGGCGGCGGCCGGCTGCGGTGTGACCTATACGGTCACGGCGCAGTGGTCCGGCGGATTCACCGCCAACGTCAACGTCACCAACACCGGCGACCCGATCAACGGCTGGAGGCTCGCCTGGACGTTCCCGTCGGGCCAGCAGGTCACCCAGGCGTGGAACACGACGGTCACCTCCTCCGGAGCGCAGGTCACCGCGGCCAACACGAGCTGGAACACCGCCATCGCGACCAACGCGACCGTCTCGTTCGGCTTCAACGGGTCGTGGACGAGCGCCAACACCGCGCCGGCGTCCTTCACCCTGAACGGTTTCACGTGCACCGGAGGAGGGACCGGCCCGTCACCTTCCCCCAGCCCATCGCCTTCGCCCAGCCCGTCACCTTCACCCAGCCCGTCGCCTTCGCCCCGGCCGGGTGACGCGATGGCCACCGTGGCCGCGATGCGGCCGGGCTGGAACCTCGGCAACACGCTTGACGCCATCCCCGATGAGACGGCCTGGGGCAACCCGCTCACCACGCAGGCCATGCTCCGCCACGTACGGTCCCAGGGGTACAAGAGCATCCGAATCCCGATCACCTGGAGCAACCATCACGGCCCGGCCCCCGCCTACACCATCGACGCCGCCTGGCTGAACCGCGTCCGCCAGATCGTCGACTGGTCTCTCGCCGAGGGCCTCTACGTGCTGATCAACCTGCACCACGATTCCTGGCAGTGGATCAACACCTATCCCGCCGACTCCACGACGGTGACGAACCGCTACATCGCCCTCTGGCGGCAGATCGCCGGCACCTTCCGCGACTCCTCGCCGAAGCTGCTGTTCGAGAGCATCAACGAGCCGCAGTTCACCGGCACGTCCGGCGACGACCAGAACTACCAGGTGCTGAACACCCTCAACACCGAATTCGTCCGTCTCGTCCGCCAGACAGGCGGCGCCAACGCCACCCGTGTCCTCGTGCTGCCGACGCTGTACACCAACGGCGACCAGGGCCGCCTAGACGCCCTGAGGTCCACCTTCGACTCGTTGCGCGACCCCAATCTCGCCGCGACGGTCCACTTCTACGGCTGGTGGCCGTTCAGCGTGAACATCGCCGGCGGCACCAGGTACGACAGCAACGTCGAGCAGGACCTGATCGGCACATTCGACCGAGTGCGCGACACGTTCGTCTCCCGCGGCATCCCGGTGATCATCGGAGAGTGGGCGCTGCTCAACTGGGACCACACCCGTCCGGGAATCATCGAACGCGGCGAGTTCCTCAAGTTCCTCGAGGCCGTCGGCTACCACGCCCGCGTACGCAACCTCACCACCATGGTCTGGGACGCGGGCCAGTTCCTGAACCGCGCCACGCTGCAATGGCGCGACCAGGGCGTGTTCGACATGATGAAGGCGAGCTGGACCACCCGCTCCGGCACCGCGTCCACCGATCAGGTGTACGTGCCCCACAGCGGCACGATCCCCGGCCAGACGCTCACGCTCAACCTCAACGGCACCACGTTCCAGGGACTGCGCCAGGGCACGACCAACCTGGTTCAGGGCACGGACTACACGGTGTCGGGCACCTCCCTCACCCTCACCTCGGCCGCTCTCACCCGGCTGGCCGGCAACCGGGCGTACGGGGTGAACGCCACGATCGAGGCCCGGTTCTCCCAAGGCGTGCCGTGGCAGATCAGCATCATCTCCTCCGACCCGCCGAGCCAGGCCGCCGCCACCGGGACAACGTCGTCCTTCGTCATCCCCACCCAGTTCCGTGGTGATCAGCTCGCCACCATGGAGGCCAAGTACGCCGATGGCAGCCCGGCGGGACCGGCGAACTGGACCCCGTACAAGCAGTTCTGGGACCACTTCCAGCCCGACTACAGTGCGAACACGATCACCCTGAAGCCTGACTTCTTCGCCGAGGTCAACGACGGCCGCGTCACCCTCACCTTCCACTTCTGGAGCGGAAGACAGCTCACGTACTCCATCACCAAATCCGGCACAACGGTGACCGGCGCCACCACCTGACGATCAACAGAGTGGGTGCCGCGTCCACCAGGCGCGGCACCCAGCGGCTCAGAAATCTCCCGGCGAGCAAGCTCACCTACCCATGCGGGTCTGAAGCAAAAGGTGACCGCCTCAGGCGACGGGGCCGGTAGGCCCTAGGAAATACTGCCCGAGCCGAAGGCGAGGACCGTTTCACCGGCGCCCGTTTCGTCCCACCGGGCCCAGGCTCAAGGTCGTCTTCGCCTGGGCCTGCCGGTCTAAGAATGGTGACCGGCTTGGGTTACGGCGCCGGTAGGCCCTGGGAAATACTGCCCGAGCCGAAGGCGAGGACCTTTCAAGGTGAGAGGGTCACTTGTCCTGGGGGATGGACTCGATGAGGCGGACCAGGCCGGCGGCGTCGAGGAGGTCGACGGGGCGTACGGTCTCGTTGGCGCGGACGTAGTGGAAGGCCGCGCCGACCTTCGAGAGCGGGACGCCCGCGAGGTGGGCCCAGGCCATCCGGTAGGCCGCGAGCTGGACGCCGGCGCTCCGGGCGGCGCCCCCGCGCGGGCGCTCCCCCGTCTTCCAGTCGACGACCACGTAGCCGTCGCCGTCGGTGAAGACCGCGTCCATCCGGCCGCGCACAAGCCGGTCGGCGATCATGGTCTCGAACGGCACCTCCAGGTCGACCGGCTCCATGCCCGCCCACCGGCTCTCCTCGAACCGGGTCTGCAACTCGGTGAGCTGGACGTCGACCTCGGACAGGTCGTCCGAAGCGCCGGGCAGCTCCAGGTCGTCGAGGAGGCGCTGCTGCCCCCACCGGCTTTCCAGCCAGCGGTGGAAGGCGGTGCCCCTGCGTGCCAGCGGGGCGGGTTTGTGGGGCAGCGGGCGGCGGATCTGCCGGGCGAGCGCCGCGGGGTCGGCCGCGAGGGTGACCAGCGAGGAGACCGTAAGGCGGGTGGGCAGTTCCACGACCGCCCCGCCACGCCGCCGCGCCTGGTCACGTTCCTTCAGCAGCAGTTCGGTGTCGCGCGCCCACGCACGTACGCGGTCGTGCTCCCAGTCCTTCATCGGGGTGTCCTCGCCGGCCTGACCGACCGTCTCGCTGCCGTTGATGGCGTTCATGACCATCTCGGCCCCGCTCTGGACGGCGTCGTGCCGGCGGCCTTCTGGGGTGACGGGCCACACCTCCTCCGGAGGCTCGGCCAGCAGGGGGTTCGCCGCGCCCGATTCGACCTCCGGCGCCCAGTAGGCCGCCGGGCCCGACGCTTCGCGGATCTCCAGCAGGAAGTCGGAGGGGTCGAGCGGCTTGGCGGCCGACCCCCACCGGTACCCCGACGCGATCAGCAGGTAGTGCGCCCGGGTGACGGCGACGTAGGCCAGGCGCCTTTCCTCCATGAGGTCGCGTTCGCGGCAGAGCTCCTCGAACTCCGCGAGGTCGTCCTTCTCCAGCCCGTTCAGCGCGGGCAGGTCGGCCCGGTCTCCCCGGAGGCTGTACGGCAGCTTGCGGGGGTTCTCCGTCCACCGGGAGTTGGTCACCGGGGTGGCGGGGAAGACGCTGCCCTTGGCCAGCCCGCCCTTCTGGGTGGTGAGCTGTGAGAGCCCCGGCACGATCACGACGGGCCATTCGAGCCCCTTGGAGGCGTGCACGGTCATCAGCTTGACGCTGTTGGTCTCACCGACCCGCCCGGCCTCCAGGCCGAACTCCTCCGACTCCGCGGCCTTGAGGTAGGCGAGGAAGGCTCCCAGCGTCGGGTCCTCGGCGTCCCCGGCGAACCGCGAGGCGGAGTCGAGGAAGGCGTCCAGGTCGGCGCGGGCGGTCAGCGGCCCGCCGCCCCTCGCCGCCACCTCGACGTCCAGGCCTAGACGCCGCTCGATCTCGGTGATCAGGTCGGGCAGCGGCTGACCCGTGTGCGACCGCAGGACGCGCAGCTCCTGCGCGAGGCGCGGCAGCCGCACGCGGGCCAGGGGCGAGAACGGCTCCAGCCACTCGGGCCGGTCGGGCAGCTCGTCGAGCGCGTCGACGAGGCTGCCGCGCTCCTCCGCCATGTCGGCGACGACCTGCTCCAGCGGATCGTCGGCTGCCGGACCGCCGCGGTGGGCCACGGTCAGCTCCCGGGCCAGATCGCCGAGCACCTTCAGGTCGGCGGGCCCGATGCGCCAGCGCGGCCCGGCGAGGAGCCGTACGAGCGCGTCGCCGGCCGTCGGCTCGTACAGCACGCGGAGCGTCGAGACGACGTCGGCCACCTCCGGGACGGTCAGCAGGCCGCCGAGGCCCACCACCTCGACCGGGATGTCCCGGGCCTCAAGGGCCCGCCGTAGCGCCGGGAACTGGGCGCGCTTGCGCGCCAGGATCGCCACGTCCTGCGGCTGCAGCGCCATCGCGCCGCCCCAGGCGCCGCCGATCTTGATCTTCTCGCGGAGCTTGTCGCGTTCGCCCTCGCCCCACGGCAGCCCGTCGGGCGCGGTCTCCTTGCCGAGCATGCGGGCCACGCCGTCGGCGATCCAGGCGGCCTCGTCCTCGGCGGTCTCGTGGAACGCGCTCACGACCCGACCGCGCCCGACGCGGTTCGTGCCGGGGACCAGGACCGGCACCTCACGCGCCTCCTCGCGGAGGGGGACCTGCACAGCGGCGGCGATGTCGAGGACCTTCTCTCCGTTGCGGAAGCTGACCGACAGCCGTCGCACGGGGGCGGGCTCACCGGTCGTGGTGGGGAAGTCGTGGACGAATCGCTTGAGGTTGCCCGACGAGGCCCCGCGCCAGCCGTAGATGGACTGGCACGGGTCGCCCACGGCGGTCACCGGGTGACCGCCGCCGAACAGCGCGCGCAGCAGGACGAGTTGCGCGTGGCTGGTGTCCTGGTACTCGTCGAGCAGGACGACCGAGAACCGGCCCCGCTCGACCATGCCGACCTCGGGGTGCCGGTCGGCGATCCTGGCCGCCAGCGCCATCTGGTCGCCGTAGTCGATGACCTCACGGCTGCGCTTGAGCCGGTTGTAGGCGTCGACCATCGGAAGAAGCTGCTCGCGGATGTCCTGGGTGCGGACCGGCCTGCGTTGGGCGAGCGTGGGCCTGCCGCCGAGCCGGGCGAACCGCTCGTCGAGCCAGTGGCCGATCTCGCGCACCTCCTCGGGAGTGCGCAGGTGCTCCGACAGCTCGCCCGCGAGGTCGAGCACCGCCGCCGTGACCGAGGCCGGGGCCAGGTCGACGCGGTCCATGGGCCCGTCGTACCGGCCCACCACGCGGGCCGCCATCTGCCAGGAGATGGCGGGGCTCACCAGCCGCATGGTGGGCTCCAGCGCGTCGCGGAGCGCGTGGTCGGTGACCAGCCGGGCGGCGTAGGCGTGGTAGGTGGACACGGTGGGCTCGGATTCGAGCAGCTCGGCAGGGGCGAGCCCGACCTCGGCGAGCCGGGTGAGCCGCTTGCGTACGCGCACGGCGAGCTCGGCCGCCGCCTTGCGGGTGAAGGTCAGGCCGAGGACGCGCTCGGGGCGCACCAGGCCGTTGGCGACCAGCCAGACCACCCGTCCCGCCATGGTCTCGCTCTTGCCGGAGCCCGCGCCGGCGACCACCACCATCGGCTCCAGCGGAGCGTCGATGACGGCGGCCTGCTCGGGCGTCGGCGGCGGGATGCCGAGCTTCTCCGCCAGCTCCATCGGCCCGATCAGGGCGGGACGTGCCGTTTCCGTGCCGGAGGCCGCGTCGGAGCCCGGGGGATGCGGCCCTAGCAAACCTGGCCCCCGCTGTCGTTCACCGGACAGCTCGCCTTGGCCGCACAGGTGCGGCAGCCGTCGTTGACCTTGGCGGTGAACACCCCGGCGGCCATGCCGGTGGCCACGGTCTCGACGACCTCCTGGGCCCACCCCGGCTCGGGGTCCTCGCCGAGCGCGCCCTGACGCTGCTCCCTCGCCTCCTTGCCCGCCGCCTTGCCGAGCTGGACCAGCGCGGCGCCGCCCGGCTCGGTCATGCCGTGCCGCTCGAAGGCGCCGAGCAGCGTGGCGAGCTGGTAGACGCCGAGCTGCGGATGGCGGTCGAGCTCCTGGTCGGGCGGCTTGCTGGTGCCGGTCTTGAGGTCGATGATCACCGCACGGCCCTCGCCGTCCCGCTCCACGCGGTCGACGCGGCCACGGATGTGCACGCCTTCGGAGAGAACGGCGGTGAACGCTTCCTCGACCGCGACCAGCTCCCTGGGGTTCTGCTCGTGCCAGGTGACGAACCGGGAGACCATCTGCTCGGCCACCATGCGCTGCTTGCGGTTGAACCAGATGCCGCCGAAGTCGAGCTCGTCCCAGACCTCGTCGAGCCGCTTGGTCAGCGAGTCCTCCGCCTGCCCGGTCGCGGCCAGGACGGCGATGGCGTGGATGACGCTGCCGAGGCTGCGGGACATGTCGGTGCCCGAGGCCCCGACGGCCGTCTCCAGCAGCCAGCGCAGCCCGCACTTGGTGAAGCTCTCCACCGCCGAGGGGGACACCCTGACGATGCTGTCGGGCCAGCTGAGCGGGCGGTCGTCGGAGATCTGCGTGAGCGCGTACCACTCGTCGGGGTGGGCGCCCGGGACACCGGCACGGGCGAGTCGCGCCAGGTGACGGGCGGCGGCCGAGCGCATCGGCTCCGGCCTGGTCGGATCGCACACGGCCGAGCGCAGGTCGGCGACCAGCGCCGACATGCTGAGCCAGCGTGCCCGGTGGTCTACGGCGACCTCCTCGACCCCGCCGGGGAGCAGCTCGGCGAGGAACCGGGACGGCCGTTCGTCGGTGTCCTCCCCGCCCACCGCGGTGACCACCAGCTTGTTACGCGCCCGGGTGGCGGCGACGTAGAACAGCCGCCGCTCCTCGGCGAGCAGCTTGGACGCCAGGGCGGCGCTCGCCGCGTCGGCGCCGTCGAGCACCGAACCCTGCGCCAGCTCGACCAGCTCCTCGATGCCGAGGAGGGACCCGCGCAGGCGAAGGTCGGGCCACACGCCCTCCTGCACGCCGGCGACCACCACGACGTCCCACTCAAGCCCCTTGGAGCGGTGGGCGGTGAGGATGTGCACCGCGTCGCCTTCCGGCGCGTGCTCGGCCAGCGAGTTGCCGGGGATCTCCTGCGAGACCAGGTCGTCGAGGAAGACCTCGGCGCCGGCGTGGGGGAGGCGGTCGGCGAAGCGCGCGGCGTAGTCGAACAGCCCCACCACCGCGTCGAGGTCACGGTCGGCCTGGGCGCCCTTGGCGCCACCGGCGAGGCTCGCCTCGGTCCAGCGCTCGGCCAGCCCGGAAGCCTGCCAGATCGCCCACAGCGCCTCCTCGGCGGTGTCTCCCCGGCGCACGGCCTCGCGGGCGGTGGTGACCAGGGCGGCCACGCGCTCGGCGCAGGCGCCGACATGCGGCTCGATCGGGATGAGCTCGCGCGCGTCGCGCAGGGCGGCGACCAGCAGCTCGTCGGACGAGCGCGGGGGCTGGGAGGGCGTGCCGGTCTCCTGCGCCGCCAGCTCGGCGATCCGCAGAGCGCGGCGCAGGCGTCGTACACCGATCGCGTCGGTGCCGCCCAGCGGGCCGGTGAGCAGCTCCTCCGCGGTGCCCACGTCGAGCGAGGCGGGGTGCAGAGCAACGCGGAGCAGCGTGACCAGCGGCCGTACGCCGGACTCCTGGATGAGCGGCACCTCGTCACCGGCCACCACGACGGGCACGCCGGCGGTGAGCAGGGCGCGGCGCAGCATCGGCACCTGGCGGCCGGTCGAGCGCACGAGCACCGCCATGCGCCCCCACGGGACCCCGTCGAGGAGGTGGGACCGCCGCAGGGTGTCGGCGACGACGGCGGCCTCCTGGGTCTCGGTGTCGGCGAGGAGCACCCGGACCTCGCCCGCGTCGACGGTCGCCATGGCGATCAGATCGCGGTGGTCGTCGTTGCGGGGCCTCGCTCCGGCCTGGGACGAGGAGGAGCCGCCACGCGAACGGCCCGACCTGGGCGGGACGGGCAGCCGGGCGGCGACGCGGCGCGAGGCCCTCAGCAGGTCGGGCCCGCTGCGGCGGCAGACCCGGAGCGCGATGACGGGCGCCTCGATGCCCTCGAAGGTGCGAAACCGCTGCGGAAAGTTCAGGATGCCGCGCACGTCCGCGCCGCGGAAGCCGTAGATGGATTGGTCGGGGTCGCCGACGGCGATCAGGTCACGCCCCTCCCCCGCGAGCTGCTGGAGGAGGAACTCCTGCGCCGGGTCGGTGTCCTGGTATTCGTCGACGAAGACGACGTCGTAGGCGGCGCGCTCACGCTGACGCACCTCCACGTCGCCCAGCAGGCCCGCGGCGGCGCGGATGAGCTCGGCGTAGTCGAGCACGGGGGTCGGGTCGAGGTCGAAGCGGTCGGAGTAGCGGTAGGCGAACCGGCCGGCCGCCACCCAGTCGGCACGGCCGTGCTCGCGGCCCAGCACGACCAGGTCCTCGCCGTCCATGCCGCGTTCGGCGGCGCGCGCCAGGAAGTCGCGCAGCTCCTCGGCGAAGCCGCGCGTCTTCAGCGCCTCGCGCATGTCGGGCGGCCACAGCCGGCCGCCGTCCTCCAGCTCACCGTGGAGCAGGCGGCGGACCTCCAGGAGCTGCTCGGGTCCGGTCAGCAGGCGGGGCGGCGGATCGCCCGCGAGCACGGCCTCACGGCGCAACAAGGCGTAGGCGTAGCTGTGGAACGTGAGCGCGAGAGGCGTTCGCGTGGTGCGGCGCATGCGGGCGGTGATACGCTCGCGCAGCTCTTGGGCGGCCTTGCGGCTGAAGGTGAGCACCAGCACCCGCTCGGGGTCGACCCCGAGCCGCTCGATGCGGTGGACGACGCTTTCGACGATCGTGGTGGTCTTGCCGGTCCCCGGGCCCGCGAGCACGAGCAGCGGACCGCCTTCGTGGCGCACGACCGCCCGTTGGTGCTCGTCAAGAGCAGGAGGCATCGCCTGCCCCGCGCTTCCCCGCCGCACCAGACGGTAGGTCTGACCACTCACAGCACGCTATTCCACCAGACCACACGCGTAGATCGTGCCGACTCGACCGGTACGACGCGTGTCGATCTCGGTCCCGGGCGACAAAACACGTTATCGGGGGGTTGCATCCGATTCCGGGAGTGACACGGCACACACCCGGGAAATTTCGTCCGAGCGTCTCGCGTAGGGTCCGCTTCGCCGTCGATTGGAGCTGTCCCGCCGAATCCGGCCCTGCCACCATGACGAGCGAATCAGCGGCTCATGGAAGAGGCGGCACGCGGATGACCATGGTGTGTGACGATGCGGTGACGGTGTGACCACGGGCGACGCCCGGGACCGGTGGCGCGGAGCGGTGGGAGCGGCCACGGCGATGTTCTGCGTCGGCACGCTGACGGCGGTCTCCCCGGCCCTGCACGACTATCCCATCTACGGCGGCCAGGCCCTGCGTTACGCCCTCGGCGCGATACTGCTTTTCCTGATCATGCGGGCGCGGGGGCTCCCCCATCTCCGGCTCGACGGCCGCGAGATCGTCCTCATCATGCTCCTGGCCGTCGCCGGGCTCGCCGTGTTCAACGTCTTCGTCATCGAGTCGACCAGGTACGCCGACCCGGCGACCGTGGGCACGATCGTGGCCACCGTCCCCATCGTCCTCGCCCTCGTCGGGCCGCTCATGGACGGGCGGCGGCCGACCCCGCACATCGTCGTGGCCGCCGCGGTGGTCGCGGGCGGCGCCGCCGTCACCACGGGATTCGGCGGTGGCACGCCTCTCGGGCTGCTCCTCGCGCTCGGCGCGCTCGCCTGTGAGGTGGCGTTCTCCCTTCTCGCCGTCCCCCTGCTCCCGCGCCTCGGCGCGGTCCGCGTCTCGGCGTACGCGACCGCCGCGGCGGTCCCCCTCCTGCTGATCACCGGAGTAGCGACCGGCGGGCGTGCGGCGCTACGGCAGCCGACGGCCGGCGAGGCGATGGCACTGGTCTACCTGGCCGTGGTGGTCACGGCGTTCGCGTTCTTCTGCTGGTACGACGCGCTGCCCCGGCTCGGCCCCGAACGCGCCGGACTGTTCTCCGGCTTCCTGCCGATCGGCGCCATCGTCTCCAGCGTGATCCTCGGAACCGGGCATCCCGGCGTGCCGGACCTCCTCGGCGCGGCACTCGTCGTCGGCGGCCTGCTCATCGGCCTGCGCCCTCGCAGGGCGCCCGCACGGGCCAGGCCCGAGACGGCCTGTGAAGATCACGGCGACAGGGCCACCGGGGTCACACGATGACCCGTTCCCGGTCGGTGGCGGCCGGGGCGCGCCGCCCGATCTCCGCCCACGCTCGGGCGAGCCGGTCCACAAGGGAGTCCAGCACGTCCTCACCGAAGGTGAAGGCCAGGCGCATGAAGCGATCGTGGGCGCCCGTGAGGTCGGTCATCGAGCCGGGGACCACCTCGACGCCGTGCCGGAGCGCCACGTGGGAGAACTCGGTGGCGTCGACCCCGGGCAGCTCGATCCACAGCCCGCCGCCGCCGTCCGGGCGCCGCCAGCGCCAGCTCGGCAGCCGCGTGCGGAGCAGCTTCTCGATGTGATGGAGGCGTTGTTCCCGTACGGGGACCCGGGCGGCCTGGATGCGTGGCAGCTCGGGGAGGAGCCGCGCGGCCAGCATCTGGTCGATGACCGGGCTGCCGAGGTCGGCGAGGGCCTTGCGCCGGGCCAGCCGTTCGATGATCTCCACGGGGCCTCGGACCCATCCCGTGCGCAGCCCGGCCCAGACCACCTTGGCGAGGGAGCCCGCGGACAGCACCTCCGCGCCGCGCGGCGCGTACGCGGCCAGCGGGCGCGGGCTCTCACCGAGGTGGAGCGAGCCGGTGTAGGCGTTGTCCTCCAGGATCGGGACCTCGTGGCGGGCCGCGAGCTCCCCGATACGGCGCCGCCTGGCCGCGGAGGTCAGGACCCCGGTGGGGTTGTGGAAGGTGGGCATGAGGTAGATCAGATCGGGTCTTCGCGCGGCCAGCGCCGCCGCCAGGGCCACGGCATCGGGGCCCTCCTCGTCGATCGGGACCGTGACGATGCCGGTGCCGCGCGCGCGGAACACGTCGAGGCAGCAGGGCCAGCTCGGCGACTCGGCGAGGGCGGTGCCACCCGGTCGAAGGTAGAGCTCGGCCACCAGCACGAGGGCCTGGTGCGCCCCGGTCGTGACCAGGACCTGGTCCGCGGTGGTGGGCAACCCGGTGCCGGTCAGGTGGGCGGCGATGGCCTCGCGCAGCTCCGGGAGACCGCCCGGGTGGTAGCCCGGCTCGTCGAAGGCCGCCGCCAGGTCACTGCCTGCCAGGTCGCGGAAGGCCGTGACCAGCTCGGGAACGGCGCCCTCGGAGGAGCGCGCCAGCGAGATGAGGTCCTCCGGGCCGTCGATGAGGTGCTGGTAGATCGACGCGCCCATGCCTCCGGGCACGCGTCCGTCCGTGTGCGTCCGGCGTGCGCGGGCGTGCGCGGTGATCCGGGTGCCGCTTCCCCTGCGGCTCTCGATCAACCCCACGTCGCGCAGGGCTTCGTACGCGGCCACGACGGTGGTCCTGCTGATCCGGAGCACCCCCGCGAGCTGCCGTTCCGCGGGAAGACGCTGCCCGGGGAGGAGCGCGCCGCCCTCGACGGCCTTGCGAATGCCGTCGGCCAGCCTGCGGTAGAGCGGGCCCGTTCCGGAGGCCCAGGTCGCGAAGGAGGCGATGACTTCGCTCTCCGAGCGCTCGACGGTTCCCACGCGCCCCGGATGGGATGTGCGCGAAGTGTCCACCCTGTCACCTCTCTTGCCCCTCGAAGCTCCGCCGAGTGTTGCCGGTAGCGCCTCGCCGCGGGTCAGCCCAGCGCGAGCATGACCGGCGCGAACAGGCGGTCGTGACGGCCGGGCAGCGGGCCGCCGTGCACCATCAGGGCGGTCGAGAACGCCGGAGACACGCCGCGCGCCACGGCCCACGACGTGAGCTCGGCGTGCCGGGAGTCCAGATCGAGACGGACCTGCCCGTGCACCCCGTCCGCCAGCTCGGCGATGAGCCCCTGTGCCACGCCCGTACCGTCTGCGATCACCGGCCCGACCACGACCCCGTCGACGTTGCGCCATGCCGCGCCGAACCCGACGACGACGTTGTCACGCTCGGCCACGCGGAACCGCTCGGCGAAGGTGAACAAGCGGGTGATCAGCCGCGTGCGGGGCGCGCCCGTGGCGTGCGCGTCTAGGGCGATGATCGTCTCCAGATCATCCCGGTGTGCGAGACGGACCCCGGTGTCCTTGAGGTCTTCGAGGCGCGGCGCCAGGTTGCCGGTGTGCGTGACCACCGTGCCGACCGTCTCGAAACCCACCTTCTCGTAGAGCCCCCGGCCGTACCGCGTCGCGGTGAGGAACACCGTGGCGCCCCGGGCCTGCTCCAGGGCGTGGAGCATGAGCCTGCGCCCCAGCCCCATGCGGGCGTACCGGGAGGCGACCAGCACCATGCTGACCGCGGCGAGGCCGGGCCCGTAACGGGCCAGCACCACCGTGCCGGCCAGGCCGCCGGCCGGGTCGTCGATGCCGTAGGCCTCGCCGATCTCGAACAGCAGGCGCCACTTGGCCTCTTCGGGAAGCCACTGGCGGTCGATGGCCAGCAGCAGGCAGTCGCGAAGGTCGCCGAGGTGGAGCCGACGGACCGGAATTTCCGTCAGGCTGACCTGGTCCGTGGAGATCGATTCCATGTGTTGCCCCCGAAGATACGTCCCGGACCCTCACGGCCCCGTCCGGCATCATCAACCACAAGTGCCGACATATCCACCCAATTTCCCCCGGCACTGCCGCCTTCCAGGAGTTTCCGGCCCGCCAGAAGGTCGCCCTCCGCGCCGGGCAAGGCCTCAGCGTTCATACACCCATCCGGTGGCCTGGCGGCGGGTGACCCGCTTCCACGTCCGCGCGTCACAGGCCGCGGCGGCGCGGCGCTGGAACTCCCCGTCGTCCACGAAGTACGTCTCCGACAGGTCGAGCCAGCTGTCCTTGGTCGCGTGGGGATCCCATCCGGCCGTCGGTATCGGGAGGTACTCGCTGCGGTCCGACTTGTCCTGGCTGGTGATCTTCAGCACCTCGACACGGCCGGGATGAGTCCGTACGACGAGGCAGGGACGCACCTTGGACCCGGAACCGTCGGAGTACGGGACGTCGGCCCACCAGATCTGCCCCGGCGCCGGCCGGGAATCCGGCGACCCGCTAGGCGGGCGGGCATGCACCCGTGGCGGCCGCCTGCCGGGCCCGGCCGAGGGACGGGCCTTCCGCCCGGGGAGCGGCGGCCTCGGCCGGGGACGGGGTGTCTTGCGACCAGGTGGGGACGACCGCCCCGACCCCCTCCGTACGAGCAGGACCACCACGCCCGCGGCCACGAGCAGGGCCACGCACACGAGCAGCACGGCGATCGGCTGGTCACCCACCATCAGACTTCGCTCCCCCGGCCTGCCCGGCCCCTGCCGGACGATCAGTGTGGGCACCGATCATCGCACCTCGCTCCGACGTTCTCACGACGGGGAGGAGGCCCGCCCGTCACGGGGTCCGAAGACCTGGAGCGCCTCGGCGTCGCCGGCCCGCGCGTGCAGGTAGTAGTCCACCCACTCCACGACGCCGGGATAGGCGGACTCGCGGGCGACGCGCGCGCAGGCGGCGTCGGCGTCATAGCGGGTGGACCGCAGCTCCACTCCCGGACCCAGCAGGGCCCAGTGCGCGCCGGCCCGGCCGTACGGCATGCCGACGCTTCCCGGATTGACGACGAGCCTGCCGTGGGCGAGCCGCGCGAACGGCATGTGGGTGTGCCCGCAGACCACCGTGCCGACGTCGGGGCCGAGCCCTTCGAACACCTCCGCCCAGCGCTCCAGCCGGGAGTCGACCAGCACGACCTCCTCGTCGTCGCGGGGAGTCGCGTGGCAGAACAGGACCGTGCCGAGCCCGCGCACCGGCAGGGTGACCGACAGCGGGAGCTTTTCGAGCAGAGCCACGTGGTCGTCACGCAACTGCTCGGCGGCCCACGGGGCGATGGCGTCGGGCACGGAGCACTCCATGCCCTGACGGCACTGGAGCAGCTCACGGTCGGCGTTGCCCTTCACCCAGACGACGCGGTCGCCGAGCCCGGTGAGCAGGTCGAGGACCTCCGCCGGCTGTGGCCCGGCCGTGATGTCACCGGTGAGCACGATGCGGTCGGCGGCGGACACGTCGGGCTCGGCCAGCACGGCCTCCAGCGCCGGCAGGACCCCATGGACGTCGGACAGAACGGCTACGCGGTTCAGCATGGTGACCACTCTGGAACCGTTTCGACGGTCCGGCGTGGCTGTTCGCCGCGCGCGTATCAGCGGTCCGTCAGCGGGTCTCGGTGAAGACGTGGTCGACGAGGCGGGCCGCGGCCTTGCCGTCGTCACGGGGGGCGTAGGTGCGCACGAACCCCTCATAGCGGTCGGCGTAGTCACCGGAGAGGGCGTCGATCAGGCGCACCGCCTCGATCACGTCGCTCCCCTCGGAGAGCAAGGGCCCGGGCGCCTGGGTGCGCAGGTCGAGGTAGAGGCCGCGGGTGTTGCGGTAACGCTCCAGGTCGTATCCGAAGAAGACCATCGGGCGGCGGGTCACCGCGAAGTCGAACATGACCGAGGAGTAGTCGGTGATCAGCACGTCGGCGATCAGCAACAGGTCGGCCATATCGGGATAAGTCGTGACGTCGATGGCGAAGGGGTACTCCCGGCTCATCGGCCCGGGACGGACCAGCGAAGCCGGACCGGGGACCACCAGCCCCGGAACCACCGGCGGCGTCTGCATCATGTGACCGCGGACCAGCAGGACGTGATCGCGCCCGAGCACCCGCTTGGCCTCGGCGAGATCGAGCCGCAGCGAACTGCTCCTGCGATCGTGGTCGCGCCACGTGGGGGCGTACAGCACGACGCGCTTGCCCGCCGGCACTCCAAGGCTCCGCCGCACGGCCGCGGCGAGGTCGGTGCGGTCGTGATAGGCGAGCACGTCGTTGCGCGGGTAGCCCGACTCGACGATCTCGCCGCCGTAGCCGAACGCGCGGCGCAGCACCTCGGACGCCCACGGGCTCTGCGTGACGAGCAGGTCCCAGTTGGCCACCTCGGCGGCCTGGCGGTACCACGCCGCCGGTCTCGGCTCGCGGGACATGTGGCGCTGGTCACCGCCGACCCGCTTGAGCGGCGTGCCGTGCCAGGTCTGGACGCAGATCTGATCCTCACGGGCACGGAACCACTGGGGTGACAGCGTGTTGGTGATGATGTGACTCGACCGGGCCAGCGCGGTGTAGTGCTCGCGGCTGCCCTCGCGCACCACCGTGGGCACGATGCCGGGGTCGAGGCCTAGCGCGGCGGAGTCCGGCGGGACGAAGGCGCCGTCCTTGACGACCCAGATGTGCTCGCGATCGTCGCCCCGGCGCAGCCGCTCCTCGTAGATCGCCCGCGCGTTGTCGGAGTAGGACCTGCCGTCGAAGGAGACGTACACCGTCGCGTCACGGAGCTCGCGGCGCCGCTCGGCGGGATAGTGGACCCTGCGCAGCGCCCACAGGCCGCCCGCGCCCTTCTCGTCGTCGGGCTGGTGCTCGGCGACCACCAGGACGGGGACGTCGAAGCGGGTCGCGACCAGGCGGTGCTCACGGTCGCCCACGATGTGGGCGCCCTCGTCGAGCGTGTCGAGCAGGTCGTGGCCCACCCGCAGCGGCGCGGTGGTGCCCTTCCCTCCCGCGACCGACAGGCTCCAGGCCCCCGACGCCAGCGCCACCGTGCCGCCGAACCTCGGCATGGCGGTCGGCGCGAGGCGTACGGAGAACTCCGACCCGGAACGCTCGATGGGCACCCGGTAGGACAGCCCGGCACGCTGGCGGAGCACGAGCTCACGCGGCCCCGGATCGGTGTCGGGATAGGACCCGGACAGCGTCAGCGCACCGTCGTCGCCCCACTCGGCCGAGGTGATCACCGGCCAGACGCGGTGCGCGGAGACGACGACGCGATCGCGCCGGTCGCGCAGCACGGTGATCTCGCTGCGGTCGACGCCGATGTGGGTCTCGGCGGCGCTCTCCATCATCACCGGCGCCGCGGGGTCGCCCTTCGGCTCGATCCACAGGCGGCGCGCGTCGCGCTCCTTCAGCAGCGCGGACACGGCCACCGCGACCTTGAAGCTCGTGCCTCCCTCGACCGGCGTGAAGTCGGCGGCCATGCGGTGACCGCCGAGGCGGGCCCGGCCCTTGGAAACACTGGTGCCGGGAAGGAACCCCGTCAGCTCGATCTGGTCGTCGACCTGCCTGGCGCCGGTCAGCTCGGCCCTGGTGGGCTGCAGCACGATCTGGAGTGCCCGGTCGGAGGTCCACGCCGGGCGCACCCACCAGCCGGGACGGACGCGAAGCCCCGCCGGGCGCTCGGTGCGCCCCATCACGGGGCCGCGAAGGACTCCGGTGGCACGGGCGCCCCGGCTCCAGATGACGATGTCGGCACGCCAGGTGGTCGTGTCGCGGACCGCCGGGCGGCGGCGCAGCAGCCGCTTGGCGCCGTGGACGGCGGCACGGATCGCCGCGCGCCAGCGCAGCGACCACGGCCGCACCTCGGCCACGAAACCGGCCCAGTCGTAGTTGCAGCCAGGCTCTCCGGCGCCGTGGGTGGCCTCCGGGCGGTAGACGCGCCGGGTGCGCGTGGAGATCGGCGGCACCCAGCGAGGCCCACGGAGCACCACGGTGGCACGGTTGAAGCGGCGGCTCCGCACCGAGAGCCCCACCAGATAGGCGTGGCCGGTGATGCGCAGCCGCCCGCCCTGCCAGGAGATGTCGTCGACCTCGGTCACCGGGACCAGGTCGGCGCCGCGGAGGCGGAACAGCGAGGGGGGCGCGCTCACGGGCAGGTCGGCGTACCAGGCCAGGCCCTTGCGCACCCTTTTGGACGGCTCGGCGGTGGCGGCGACCAGGTTGGCCAGCTCGTCGCCCTGGGCCAGAAGCGCGGGGTCGCGGTTCTCGACGAGATGGTAGGCGAGCCGCCGGGCGACCGGCAGGCGGCGCTTGACCGACGGATCCACGTCGGCCAGGTAGTCACGGAGCAGGTCGATGGCGTGCCGGAGGCGCGTGGCGTCTCGCCGGGCGGCGGTCTCCAGGCGCTGGGCGAGAGGCCCGTTGAGCGCCTCCGCGTGCAGGCGCCTGCGTTGGGAACGGGACAACCCTGTGGAGTGGACGGCCGCGATCAGGGCATCGAGCGGCTCTCCCCTGTCATAGAGGTCCTGGGCGGCCCGCAACCGGTCGGCGACGATGTCGCCGGTCCGCGCGAGCGTGGCACCGGTGGCCATCAGGGAGGCACCGCCTTTCCAGTCTGACCGCAAAGGGCGTCACTGGAATGGTAATGCGACTTACTGAGAACTCACTGATGATCGCCATGCCATCGGGCATGGCGCATGTCGGCTCGTTCACCCCGCAGGGGCGTCCCCTCCTCGCGCCAGTGGGACAGACACCTGCTCTCGTGGCCCGGCGGCGGGGTGCCGTCGGAGTGCACGACGCGCCACCACGGGACGCCTCCCCCCCAAGTGGACATCACGCGGCCCACCTGCCGGGGGCCGCCCTCGGAGAGGTATTCGGCGACGTCGCCGTAGGACATCACCTTCCCCGGCGGGATGCGCTCGACCAGATCGAGCACGCGCTCGGCGAAGGGCGTCGAATCGCTCAAGGCCTTGGTCTCCCCGGTCGCTCTCAGGCGCTCCACGGGGCGGGGCCAAGTGAAAGGATCTCCTCCAGCTTCCCGAACTCGTAGGTCGCGTCGCCGTTCACCTGCTCGACGATGCCGTCCCGGATGCCGTACGCCTCGCCGTCCTCCCCTACCAGCCTCCCACCGACCATGTCGGCGAGACGGGCCAGGTGAGCGACCTCCCAGTCGGAGGCGGGCTTGCCGTAGAGACGCCCCTGCCAGGTGGCGACGGCGAACTCGGCGTCACCGTGACGCGCGAAGACCTCACCGGTCTCCGGCGATCCCCGCAGCTCCAAACCGGCGTCCGCCGGGCCCGTCACCTGCGTCAGCTCGGCGTAGGCGAGCGGCGATTCGCGTTGTACACGCAACTCGTATCCCACGAGACGGGAACCTTAGCGAACCTTTACCGATCACTGACACGAAAAAGACGGTTTTCGACCGGACCGCAGCTGAAATGCCACCGAAAGGCGACCGAATAGCACCTCAATCGCGCCCGTCATGTGATCATTGCCGCTCGGATCGGCGCGTGAGCACGACCACGGCGGCACCGAACGCCACGAGCCCGAGAAGCACTCCGGCTCCGTAGACCCAGAGTCGCACGGGATCGGGCCCCGGCGGGCTCGGCGCGGGCGCCGTCGTGCCGTTCCCGAAATGCAGGTTGCTCTGGACGGGAAGCGCGCTGCTGTATCCGCTGAGCTGGCCGGCGCGCGTCAGGGCGGCGGCGGCGTCCACGACCCCGAATCCGACCTTGTCGTCATATCGAGCAGCAGGCCTGTTCCGTGTGGTCGAGGTGAGGGCGCGGGCGACCAGCTCAGGGGTCAGGTTGGGATATTTCGCCTTGATCAACGCAACGGCCCCGGCGACGAGCGCGGTGGACGCGCTGCTCCCCTCCACCTCTTCGTACCCCCCACCGGGGAGCGCCGCCACCACGTCCACGCCGGGCGCCCCGACCAGCACCGAGAGGTTGTCGCTGCTGAAGCCGGCGGGGTTCCCCTTCTTGTCGACCGCGCCGACCCCGATGACCCCGGCGTAACCGGCAGGGAAGCTCCAGAACGAGGTGCCGAGCCTGCGCGCCGCCTGCGAGTCACCGTCGTTGCCGACGGCGGCCACCAGCACCACGCCGCGCGCCAGGGCGTACGCGACGGCCTGGCGGTCGGCCCGCTGAGTGATGTACTCGCCCAGGGACATGCTGATGACCTTGGCCCCGTGGTCGGTCGCGTAGCGCAACGCCCGCGACAGCGGGCTCTCGGTGGGCAGTCCAAGGCCGTCGTCGGGCTCGACCAGGTCGTAGTCGGACTGCTCCTCGGAGATCACGGGGATGGACAGGATGTTCGCGTCGGGCGCCACCCCCAGCATCCCGCCGCCACGCCCCGACGCGGCGATCAGCGACGCCATCGCCGTGCCGTGCGGCCCGGCGGCCACCGGGCCGTCGTCGAACGCGCTGGACCGCATGTCGGGCGCGACGGTGACCTTGCCCTTCAGCACGCCGACCTTCGGGTCGACGGCGCTGTCGATCACCGCCACGGTCACGCCGGATCCCCGGGTGACCTTCCACGCCTCCTCGGCGTTGACCGCGTCGAGCACCCATCGCTGCCTGTCACGCACGTCGTCCGCCTGGACCGGCCCGGCGAGCAGGCCGGCCAGCACCAGGACCGCGCCCACGGCACCGGCGCGGCGCGAGACCACCCTCGCGCCGGCGGCCTTGCCTCGTCGCTCACAAGCGCTCGTCACGCGCACTCGCGCCCTCCTCAGTCAGGCACCGGCGCGTCAGGACGCGCCTTCGCACATGCTCTCCCGGCGTCAGCACACATTCCCCTGCGTGCAGCGAGGGATGTCGGGGGGCGCGGCGAGACCGCGGGCGATGTGCCCGGCCAGGGACTGCGCCGTCGGCCACAGCTCGCTGTGGGTGTTCTCGCCCGTCGGGACGGACTCACGGGTGCGGCCGTCGGTGTAGCCGGCCGCGGTGAAGACGATGTACGGCCCGGCGCCCATCCAGCCTGTGCGCTGGCGTTGCGCGGCGCCGAACGACTCGGTGACCGTGCCGGGGAATGCCACGGGCCGCACGCCCACGCGGTCGTCCACGGGCAGGTCGCTCCCGGCCGTGATCCGGGTCTCCTCGTCGGCCAGCACGGCCACCCCCACGGTCACCACGAAGGTCGAGGTCTGGTCGACGTACGTCGCCCGCAGCATGGTGCGGCAGCCGTGCCGCCGCAGGGCGGAGGCGACGGGGGCGTCCACAACGGCCCCGCACGGGGCCTCGCGCGCGATGCCCACCCGCCGGGCCTGCTGCCGGACCCTCGACAGACCGAGGTACTCCACCTGGGCGGGGAAGACCGAATCGGCGCGCCAGGCGTGCCAGCGCCGCGCGATGTCCTCCTCGGCGTACCGGGCGCGCTCGGCGACCGTGAGCGGCCGTGAGCGGGTCTCCTGCAGCACCCCGACCACACCCAGCAGGACGTCGGTGGCCGCGATCGCCAGGATCGTCCCCATGATGAGCAGGAACAGCGAACGAAAGCGGATGCCGCGCTCGAGCTCCGCGCGCTCTCTCGCCGCCTGCGCCCCGGCGGCGCGTATCCGGCTTCCGGACCACGGCGGCGCGCCCTTCCTGGCGGCGGCGTCGCCCGATGAAAGCCCACCCGCGCTCCGCGCACCTCTCACACGCGCGGGCCAGGGCGTCACCGGCCGCGCCCGTGGCTCCTCAGGCGACATATATCGATGCTACGTCGGCGCCCGCTGCCGCCAACCCGCTTGCGGCTCCGGCATCTCCTCGTGTTCCCGATCTTCCCGCCTGCGCCTGGCCCTCCGTACGAGCAGGACCATGACCGCGAGGCTCGCGACGGCGCACGCGGTGGCCACCAGCGCGACCGCCCCATACAGGGTGACCGTGCCGGTGTCCCGCCGGACGACCTGCACAGGAGCGAGCGGAGCGGGGGTCGTGCCCACCCCCGCTCCCATCGGCAGATCGGCGTCCTGGACGCCCGGGCCCGCGGCGATGTGCCGGTGGCGCGCGAGCCTCGCGGCCTCGGTCAGCGCGCGTGCCGCGTTCACGACGCCGAAGCCCATACCCGGGTCGTAGCCGCGTGAGGACCGGCGGGTGGCACTGGTGGCGAGGGCCTGGGCGACCAGCGCGGGCGACATTCGCGGATATTTCGCCTTAATGAGGGCGGCGACGCCGGACACAAGGGCCGTGGCCTGCGAGGTGCCCCTGCCGACCCAGTATTGGTCGCCGGGACCCGCCCCCAGAACGTCCACACCCGGCGCAGCCAGCAGGACCAGCGAGTTGCGATTGGAGAACGACGCCTTGTGCATGCCCCGGTCGGCCGCCGCCACCGAGATCACCCCGGGGAGCGAGGCGGGATAGGAGTACGGCCCGTCCTTACGGCCCGCGCCGTCGTTCCCCGCCGCGGCCACCAGGACGACGCCCTTGGAGATGGCGTACCGGATGGCCGCCCGCTCCTGCGTGGTCGGCTGGTCCTTGGAGATCGACATGTTGATCACGTCGGCGCCGTGGTTGACGGCGTAACGGATGCCACGCGCCACCACGTTCTCGTACCGCGCCTCGGAGTTGAAGTCGTGGAACCCCCGCTCGTCGTCCTCCAGGATGACCCGCACCGAGAGCACCTTGGCGGCGGGCGCGACGCCGATCACCCCGTCGGAGCGGCCGGGACCGTGACCGTGCCCGGCGATCAACGAGGCCATGTACGTGCCGTGCAGGCGGCGCGGCGCGACACCGCGCGGATTGGCGCCCACGGTCAGGTCGGGGCCGGTCACCACGGAGCCGACCAGGTCGTGGTGGCGGGGATCGACCCCCGAGTCGAGCACCGCGACCCTGGCCCCGGCGCCGCGGGTGACCCGCCACGCGGCGTCCACGTCGAGGGTGCGCAGCACCTGGCGCTGGCTCCCGCGCACCTGGTCGGCCCGCGCGGGCCCCGCGGGGAGCACCGCCATGACCAGGACCACCAAGACGAGAAGGACCGGCACCAGCGGAAGGACGGCGGCACGGACGCGCGGAGGAGGCGGCATGGTCAGCACTGCCAGTCCTTGCCCGCGCAGTCGGGCCGCGCGGGGGTGGCCAGCGTGGTCAGGATCCGCTCTTCCAGGTCGGAGGTGAAAGCGAAGATCGTGGAACGCTGGTGACCCACGGAGCGGGCCGGCCTGCCGTCGACCTGGCCCGCCGTGGTGATCACGAGATACGGCCCGGCCTGCGCCAGCGAGGACGCCTGGCGCGCGGCGGCGCTGAAGCGGTCGGCCACGGTCTGCGGGAAGGCCAGCGCGCGCAGCCCGGGAGAGGGCACGCCTCCCGGCGGGAACGCCGCTCTGGCGGCGAGCGCGGACGCCTGGTCGGGGAAGGCCGCGACCCCGATGGTCACCACCACGCCCTGGAGCGCGTCGAGGTAGGTCGCCCGGAGCACGGCCCGGCAGCCGGCCGTCTTCAACGCGGTCCTCAGGGCGGCGTCCACGGCAGCGGCGCAGTCGGTGCGCGTGGAGATGCCCACTCTGCGGGCGCTCTCCTCTCCGCCCTGCTCGGCGACGTACCGCAGGGTAGAGGGGAAGATCTTGCCCGCGGGCCACACCTGCCAGCGGCGGGCGGTCTCCTCGCTCGAGGCCTGCTGGATCTCGGCGGCGCTCGGGCCACGGCTGAGCTCGGCGCCGGCGACTCCTCCCGCCACGCCGGCGACGACCGCGCAGATCAGGGTGAGCGCGGACGCCACTACCACTGACGGCCAGGCACGCGACTCACTCACGTGCCCGACCTTAACGCCCCAGGCGGGGAGGCATCCCCCCTTCCATCCGCATACATCCCATTGGAAAGTACTTGACACTATGGAAAGTAGAAAGTACTTTCGCGATTGGAAACATGCGGCGAAGATCGAGGAGGGCTGATGGCCGAGTTGGACCCGGTCATCCACGCTCCGGCCCGCCTGCGCATCATGTCGCTGCTGGCGGCGGTGGAGGAGGCCGAGTTCGCCTTCGTCCGCGACGAGGTCCAGATCAGCGACTCGGTCCTGTCCAAGCACGCCGCCGCGCTGGAGAGTGCCGGCTACGTGGTGATCCGCAAGGGCCACGTGGGCAAGCGCCCCCGCACCTGGCTCAAGCTCTCGGCGACGGGGCGGAAGGCCTACGCGGCGCACGTCGCCGCCCTTCAGTCCATCGTGGCCCAGTCGGGGCTGTCCCTGGCGAGCGAGTAGCGGCCCCGTCCGGAAACGCCCGTGGCCCGCTCCTCACGATGGAGGAGCGGGCCACGGGCACCGGCTCAGTAGGTGGGAAGGGAGGGGTCGACGGTCTTGATCCAGCTCAGCACGCCGCCGCCGACGTGGACGGCGTCGGAGAAGCCGGCGCTCTTCAGGACCGCCAGCGCCTCGGCCGACCGGGCGCCCGACTTGCAGTGCAGCACGATCTTCTTGTCGTGCGGCAGCCGCTCCAGCGCCGTTCCCCTCACGATGTCGCCCTTGGGGATCAGGACGGCGCCGGGGATGTTGACGATCTCCCACTCGTTCTGCTCGCGGACGTCGACGAGGAAGATGTCGTCCCCGCGGTCCTGCATGTCCTTGAGCTCCCTGGCCGTGATCGTGGCGCCCGAGGCGGCCTGCTGCGCCTCGTCGGAGATGGTGCCGCAGAACGCCTCGTAGTCGATCAGCTCGGTGATCGTGGGGTTCTTGCCGCAGAGCGGGCACTCAGGGTCCTTGCGGACCTTGACGTCACGGTACTTCATCTCCAGGGCGTCGTAGATCATCAGACGTCCGACCAGCGGGTCGCCGATGCCCGTGAGCACCTTGATCGCCTCGTTCACCTGGATCGAGCCGATGGAGGCGCACAGCACGCCGAGGACGCCGCCCTCGGCGCACGAGGGCACCATGCCGGGAGGCGGGGGCTCGGGGTAGAGGCAGCGGTAGCAGGGTCCGTACTCGGACCAGAAGACGCTCGCCTGGCCGTCGAAACGGTAGATCGAGCCCCAGATGTAGGGCTTGCCGAGCAGCACGGCCGCGTCGTTGACCATGTAGCGGGTCGCGAAGTTGTCGGTGCCGTCGACGATCAGGTCGTAGGCGGCGAAGATGTCCATCACGTTGTCGGTCGTGAGGGCCACGTTGTGGATCACGACGTTGACCAGGGGGTTGATCTCGCGGACGCTCGCGGCGGCGCTCTCGGCCTTCAGGCGGCCGACGTCCGACTGCCCGTGGATGATCTGCCGCTGAAGGTTCGACTCATCAACGACATCGAAATCGACGACGCCGAGCGTGCCGACACCGGCCGCGGCGAGGTACATAAGGGCCGGAGAACCGAGGCCGCCGGCACCCACGCAGAGCACCTTGGCGTTCTTCAGCCGCTTCTGCCCGGCCATCCCCACATCGGGAATGATCAGGTGGCGAGAGTAGCGGCGCACCTCGTCAACGGTCAGCTCGTCGGCCGGCTCTACCAGCGGTGGCAACGACACAGTTCTACGCTCCCGTTTCAGGGGATCTTCCCATTTGGCGGCTTGCCCGTCAGGCTACGCGTCCCGCCGTCTGTCACAACCTAACCCGGTTGCCCCCGCATTCCCGAATCGGCGATCTTAGCCGACCGTCGTCGCGTTCCGCGCGTTCTGCGCGTTGTTCGCATGGTCACCGCCCATGGCGGTGTTCCCGGCGCGGTCCTGCATCAGGACGCGGACGTGGCGGGCGACGAGCGCGGGGTACTCCATCTGCGCGACGTGGGCGGCGTGGGGAAGCAGCACCAGCCGTACGTCGGGGAAGGTGCGACCGGCCCGCACCGCCATCCGCGGATCGACCAGCCGGTCGTGCCTGCCGTGCACCACGAGTGTGGGCGCGGTCACCTGGGCGGCCAGGCGCCACAGATTGTCGGCGCCGCGGCGGAAGTACTCGTTGACCAGGGCACGCGCCGAGGCGACCAGCGCCGGACCCGCATAGGGAAGCCCGTCGCGGCGGCGCAGCTCGGCCACGGCGTCATCCAGGCGGTGGGGATGCACCCGGCCGGCGTCGGCGTAACACATGGCCATGGTCGCCTGGATCCGCCGCTCGGGAGGCAGCGCACGGAGCCGGGTCAGTGCCCACTCGCCGAGCCTGGGCGCCGCCGACATCGCGACGCGGGCCGGGCCGTACCGGGGGAACAGGTCGGGGAGGGCCGGTGAGACGAGCGTGAGCGTGTGCACGAGGTCGGGGCGCGTGGCCGCGACCCTTACCGCGACGGCGCCGCCCAGGGAGTTGCCGAGCAGGTGGACCGGGCCCTCGATGTGCTCGATCAGCGCGGTGACGGCCGCGGCGTGCGCTCCTATCGAATAGTCGCCGCCTGGAGGCGCGGGAGAGTAGCCCGCGCCGGGGAGATCGAGGGCGAATCCCCTGACGTGACCCTGGAGCTCGGCCATCAGGTCGGTCCAGTTCGTCGCGGACCCGGCCAGCCCGTGCACGAACACCGCCTTCTCCTGCGGCCCGGCGGGCGTCGACCGCACATAAAGGGCCAGGCCGCCAAGGTCGAGCAGTTCCCCCGGCCAGTGCGGGATCGGTTCCTCCACCATCTTCCCCTCCTGTTCACCGTCCGTTCTGACGATAACCCGGCGCTGGACAGCTTGCCGCGAGCCTCACGCGAGGCGAGACGGCCCCCGGTCATGCCCGGAGAGGGTGCGAGATCACAGGAAATATCGGGCAAATCGGGAAATATCGAACTGAAAGACATAAGGGGAGGTTAAGTAGATGCCAAAAGGCCGCGATCCCCGTTTGTCGTATGGGTCGCTAGGAAAACAAGACAAGTGGGAAGACTCTTAACGAGTCACCCAGGCATTCAACTCGAAATCGAGTAAATGCCTCCGCTGGGCAACCCGATGCGTCAAGGGGGAAAACGCAATGCCCGACGTCAAGAAATACGCCGCGATGCTGACCGTCACCGCGGCACTCACTGGTGGTCTCGCCGGTCTCGGCGCCACCACGGCCACAAGCGCCAGCGCGGCCACCACCGTCGGCACCAACTTCGGCTGGGGCGACGACTTCGGTGGCTTCGACGGCGGCGGCCACCACGGTGGACACTGCCACCACGACCACGGCCACCATGGCCACCATGGCCACCACGGTCACTACGGCGACTGGGACGGCGACCACGACGGCGACTGGGGCGGCGGCAAGGGCCATCACTCCTCGCGTCACCACCGTCACCACCACAGCCACGGGGGCGGACACCGCAACTGCTACTTCAAGATCGTCGAGGCGCGCTTCTTCCGGGCGATCATCGGCCACCACAGCCATGGAGGCGGACACCACAACTTCTTCCGTGACCACCACAGGCGCCACCACTGGGCGCCGGAGCACCACCACCACCACCACGGCAAGAAGCACCACGACAAGCACGACGGCAAGTGACCGACGGATCTAGACGGCCTTCCCGGGCGGCGATCAGCTCGGTGATGACACCAGCCGTTTAGCCTACACGGGAGGTCCCGGAGCGATTCCCGCTCCGGGACTTTCCCGTGGTCCGCCTATTTCCGCTTATCCGGTGATTTCCCTTCCTCCAGACAATTCGCTTTTATGTGCCGATCATCTCCAGGGGAACCGGACGAGCATTTCCCCCAAGCCCGATTTATCGGCACCCTTTCGCGACATGCCCGTCAGGCGGTCTTCCGGGTGCGGCGCTTGGGCGCCTGCTTCTTCTCTTCCTTGTCGCCCTTTTCTTCCGCCTGACTCTCCGCCGCCTTGGCCGACTTGGCGGCCGGCTTCTTCTTCGCCGCGCCCGCCGCGGGGGCCCTGTCACGCCCGCCCTCGCGCTCCCGCTTGGCGGCATCGACACTGGCCCTCAGCGCCGCCATGAGGTCGACCGCCGGCCCCGCCTGCTCGGCCGCCTCCGGCCGTACGAGCTCCTTGCCCTCGACCTTGGCCTCGATGACCTGCTGGAGGGCCTCACGGTAGGCATCGTGGTACTCGGTGGGGTCGAACTCCCCGGCCATGGTGTCGATCAGCGACTCGGCCATCTGCAGTTCCTGCGGGCGGACCTCCACCTCCTCCTCCTGGAAGGCGAAGCCGGGGTCGCGGACCTCGTCGGGCCAGAGCATGGTCTCCAGCACGAAGACGCCTTCGCGGATCCGCAGGGCGGCCAGCGACTCCCGCTGGCGCAGCGCCACCTTGACGATCGCCACCTGTCCCGTGCGCTCCAGCGCGTCGCGCAGGAGGACGTACGGCTTCACGCCCGTGCTCTCGGGCTCCAGGTAGTACGACTTGTTGAACAGGATCGGATCGAGCTGCTCGGCCGGAGTGAACTGCAGCACGTCGATGCGCCGCGAGGTGCTCAGCGGCAGGTCGGCGAAGTCCTCGTCGGTGAGCACGACCACCTCGCCGCCGGGCAGCTCGTATCCCTTGGCGATCTCGGAGTAGGGCACTTCCTCGCCGTCGACGCTGCACACCCGCTTGTACTTGATGCGGCCGGCGTCCTCGCGGTGCACCTGGTGGAACGTCACGTCCTTCTGCTCGGTCGCCGAGTAGAGCTTCACGGGAATCGTGACGAGACCGAACGAGATGGCACCCTTCCAGATGCTACGCATGGCTTCTCCTCACCTCGAACCCACTATCGAACGCATGTTCGGTAGTGGCAAGAGCGCAAAACAGTATCTGAATGGGCAGATACCCAGTGTGGAATGGGGTACCCGGTCAAGCCACGGCCTGGCGAGCCCGGGGCCGACCTCAGCACGGGAAAAGAAACCTCCAGGGGAAGTGGTGCGTGTGGCGCAGAAGGTCAGAGTCAAGGTCGACGACCGAGAGCTCACGCTGACCAACCTCGACAAGGTGCTGTATCCAGAGTTCGGGTTCACCAAGGCCGAGGTGATCGACTACTACAGCCGCGTCGCCCCGGTGATGATCCCCCACCTGAAGGGCCGGCCGGTGACCGTCAAGCGTTATCCCGGGGGTGTGGACCAGCCGTTCTTCTTCGAGAAGAACCGGCCCGCGCACACGCCCGACTGGGTGCGCACGGCCACGCTGCCCGCTCCGGGCAGCACCAAGGACCGCGAGACCATCGACTACGCCATCGTCGACGACTTGCCCACCCTCGTCTATTTGGCGGGACTGGCCGCGCTTGAGTTCCACACGCCGATGTGGCGGGTCGACGAGCAGGGCCGCGCGCAGCAGCCGGACACCATGGTCTTCGACCTCGACCCGGGCGCGCCCGCGACGATCGTCGAGTGCTGCCAGGTGGCGCTCCGGCTGCGGGAGGTCCTCCAGGAGGACGGCCTGGACGCCTGCCCGAAGACCAGCGGCAACAAGGGAATGCAGGTGTACGTCCCGTGGTCCCACCGGTCCGAGAACCCCTCGGAGTACTCCAAGGCCGTGGCGAGGCGACTGGAGAAGGAGCGGCCCGACGAGATCGTCAGCCAGATGGCCAGGAAGCTGCGTCCCGGCAAGGTCTTCATCGACTGGAGCCAGAACAACCCCGCCAAGACCACCGTCACCCCTTACTCCCTGCGCGCCAACCGGATCCCCACCGTCTCCACGCCGATCACCTGGGAGCAGGTGGAGGGCTGCGACCGGCCGGAGGACCTCGTGTTCACGGCCGGGGAGGTCCTGCGCCGGGTCGAGGAACTCGGTGATCTGATGGTGCCGCCGGAACGGAGCGCGACCGGTGACGGGCCTTAGGCTGGACGCATCGGGGTATGGAGCGGGGCGAGTCCAAGCCCGCCGCAACGGAGGGGACCGAAATGTCGGAGATGGATCTAGGCGGAGATGAGCTCTCACTCGACTCACTCGAGCCCCTCGACGACGTGGCCGATGCCCTGGAGACCGAGGTCCCCGAGGCCGACGCCATCGAACAGCATCTGACCATCCGCGATGACCAGCGCGAATGGCCGTTGGAGATCCCCTACGACGTCGATCCGGCGGACGCCGCCGACCAGGAACGCACGGTGGATATCGGCGACGACGACTATCGCTGACCTGGTTACCCACGCGTAGGATGTGAACCCCGAACCGGATCCACGGGAACGAGGACAGGCGCACCTGCCTGGCCGGCGGAGATCCGACGTCAACTCGATCAGCAGGAATCGGAGCGCGGTCACCGATCGTGCCCCGCGCGAACCGGCCCCAAGGAGAATCCCGTGACCGCTACCCCGGATGCCAAGCCCCGGGGCACCCGGCTGCCCCGGATGGCCCGCCGCCGGCAGTTGCTCAACGCGGCGCAAGAGGTCTTCGTGGAGAACGGTTACCACGCGGCCGCGATGGACGAGATCGCCGAGCGGGCCGGAGTCAGCAAACCCGTGCTCTACCAGCACTTCCCCGGGAAGCTGGAGCTCTACCTGGCGCTGCTCGACCTCCACGTCGACGACATGGCCAACCGGTGTCGAGAGGCGCTCGCCTCCACGACCGACAACAAGCAACGCGTCCAGGCCGCGATCGGAGCGTTCTTCGACTTCGTCTCCAGCCAGGGCGAGGCCTTCCGCCTGGTCTTCGAATCCGATCTGCGCAACGTCGCGCCCGTGCGCCAGCGCATGGAGCGCTCGCTGCGCGAGAGCGCCGAGATGATCAGTCAGGTGATCCAGGAGGACACCGGCTGCTCCAGCGACGAGGCCCACCTCCTCGGTGTCGGCCTGGTCGGCATGGCCGAGGTCAGCGCGCGCTACTGGCTCGCGAGCCACGGTTCCATCCCCAAGGACGTGGCGACCCAGCTCATGGCCCGTCTGGCCTGGAGGGGAATCGGCGGCTTCCCCCGCACGACGTAGCCCCCGGCACCACATCGTTGTTCGCTTCGCGCGATCAACAGGGGTTACGGGGCGCCCAGGGAGGACGATGAGAGCGACAGCACTCATCGCAGTCGAAAGGGACCCCGATGGAAGTAAAGATCGCCGTGCGCTCCGTGCACCGAGAGATCATCGTCGAAACCGAAATGTCCGCCGATGACGTGGAGCAGGAGCTGCGCAATTCGCTCGCCGCGGACCGCGGGGTCTTCTCCCTTACCGACACCAAGGGCAGGCGCGTCGTCGTCCCCGTCTCCGCGCTCGGTTTCGTCGAGATCGGAGAGGACGAGTCACGCGTCATCGGCTTCGGCGGCACCCTTTGAGCCTGGCGCTTTGGGGGGCATGGGCTCCCCAAAGCGTCGGCGCGGATGCGGATCGCCGTGGCCTCAGAACAGGCCCGTGCACTCCTCGCGTGAGGCCAGTGAGCAGCCACACGGGCGATGGAACCGCCGGACACCATCTCTCTTGTGGATGACGGCCGGGCAGTCCGCGCTCCCCCTGCGTAGCACAGGCCGCGAGGTCCAGCGATTGGGTCCACATCTCATCAAGGAACTGCCGTAGCGGCGCGAGGCCCTCATGTCTCGAACGCTACAACCGCTCGGGCCGTTCGCGCCGCTCGATCACCGGACCAGATTGGCCAGGAATCCGAAACCTCGCCCCTCTAGGGCCCGGGAACCAGCCCGAGCGCCGCCATCCGCTTCCCGTGCTCCTCGGTGAGCCGGGCGAACAGCCGCCCGATCTCCACCAGGTCGCTGTCCAGGCCCCGTACGGGCGGACCCTCACGGCCCGCCGCCGGCCCTGTCTCCGCATCCGGCTCCGGCGAGGGCGTCGCCGACGCGGCCGAGACGAGCAGCAGCGCCAGATCGGGGCGGGCCGCGGCCATGCGGTGCCCCTGGCTCAGCGCCTCACCGACCATGCGCCGCGCCCACAGGGCGAGCCTGCCGGTGAGCTGAGGGTTCTCGGCCAGCGCCGCGCGGACCCGTTCGACCACGAACTCCGACCGGACCTCCTCGGCCAGGACCTCGTGTACGAGCTTGCGCGTCTCGGGATCCACGTGTCGCGCGGCCTCGCGGTAGAAGTCTCCGGCGATGCCGGTACCGACGTAGGCCTTGACCAGGGCCTCCAGCCAGTCTCCCGGCCGTGTCTGGGCGTGCCAGTCATCGAGGGAGGACACGAACGGGGCCATGGCCTCCTCCGGATCGGCGCCGAGCCAGGACAGCCGGTCGCGAAGGAGGCGGAAGTGGGCGTATTCGGCGACGGCGAGGCCGCTGAGGGCGGCCCGGTCATTGAGGGAGGGGGCGAGAGTGGCCGCGTCCTCGGCGAGCCTCAGGAAGGCGGTCAGCTCCGCGTACGCGAGGACACCGAGTAGATCGACGACGCCGGCAGGGGTATCACTCATGGATGCAGCGTACGAGTTCCCCGACGCCCCCCTGAACCCGGCAGGACCGGCCGTGACCCCCCTCAAGACACGGCGACCTCCCATACGGAACACCAAGAAAACGGATCGCTCTTGTGGTATCGAGTACACTGCCCTGTAAGAGTGCGACCGCAGTATGTATTCAGGGAGATCATCACCTGATAGCCCCCGACGCGAGCTACAGCCGCGGCGGTCGCCGAGACGAGATGAGGGTTGGCTTTTCCGCGCGGACCCGGCACGAGCACATCGGCCAGCGGTCCCGGAAGCCCGCCTTCGCAGGAGACCTAGGCAGGCCGAGCTGACCACGTTCCGAGACCTTGGAGTCATACCCGAGATCGCTGATGCCCTCGAAACCGAGGGCATCATCTCACCGTTTCCCATTCAAGAGATGGCCCTTCCCCTCGCGATCAGCGGACAGGATGTCATCGGCCAGGCGCGCACAGGCACCGGCAAGACCTACGCCTTCGGCGTGGCGATGCTGCAGCGCGTCGGCAAGCCCCGCAAGAACCGCAAGAAGCCGCGTGGTCTCGTCGTCGTCCCGACGCGCGAGCTGGCCCTGCAGGTCACCGAGGATCTCGTGGTCGCCGGCGGCAAGCTGGGCTCGCGCATCCTGACGGTTTACGGCGGGCGGGCGTACGAGCCCCAGATCGAGGCCCTCAAGCAGGGTGTGGACGTCATCGTCGGCACGCCCGGCCGCCTTCTCGACCTGGTGAACCAGAAGCATCTCGACCTCAGCCAGATCTCCATGCTGGTCCTCGACGAGGCCGACCGCATGCTCGACCTGGGCTTCCTGCCCGACATCGAGCGCATCATCAAGCTCATCCCGGCCGAGCGGCAGACCATGCTGTTCTCGGCGACGATGCCGGGCGAGATCGTCACCCTGTCCCGCCGCTACCTGTCCCGGCCGACGCACGTGCGCGCCGAGAACTCGGACGCCGACGGCGAGGACGTGTCGAAGACGACCCAGTTCGTCTGGCGCACCCACCGCATGGACAAGATCGAGATCGTCGGCCGCATGCTGCAGTCCGAAGGTCACGGGCTCACGATGGTGTTCTGCGAGACCAAGCGCGCCTGCGACATGGTCTCCGAGCAGCTCAGGGAGCGCGGCTTCGCCGCCGCGGCCGTGCACGGCGACCTCGGGCAGGGCCAGCGCGAGCAGGCGCTCCGGGCGTTCCGCAGCGGCAAGATCGACGTTCTGGTCGCCACCGACGTGGCCGCGCGAGGCATCGACATCGACGACGTCACCCACGTCGTCAACTACGACTGCCCCCAGGACGAGAAGACCTACGTCCACCGCATCGGCCGCACCGGCCGGGCCGGTCGCACGGGTGTCGCGGTGACGTTCGTCGAGTGGGAAGAGCTCACTCGCTGGAAGGTCATCAACAACGCTCTCGGCCTCGACTTCGCGGAGCCGGTCGAGACCTATTCGACCTCCCCGCACGTCTTCACCGACCTCGGCATCCCGCAGGGCACCAAGGGCGTGCTCCCGCGTGCCCAGCGGTCCCGCGCGGGACTCGAGGCCGAGCAGATCGAGGACATCGGCGAGACCGGGCGGCACCGTTCGCGCAAGGAGCGCGACGACCGCACCGAGCGCGCCGACCGCTCCGAGCGCCGGGAACGCCCGGCTCGCAACCGGCAGCGCCGCCGCACCCGTGGCGGCCAGTTGGACGCGCCGGTGGCCGCCGACGCAGCGGACCTCGCCGAGTCGCAGGCCCTCGCGCCCGCCGGCATGGCCGTGGAGGGCGACATCCTCGCCCCCGACACTCCCCAGGCCGTCCAGGTGGTCCCGTCCGCCCAGGCCCCCGAGGCTTCCCAGGCCGTCCAGGTCCCGTCCGTGCAGGCCCCCGAGGCCACGCCCCGCAGGCGCAGGCGCGTCGCCCAGGCGAGCCCGGCGGCGACCGTGGCGCCCGCGCCCGCCGACGTGGACACGACGCTGCCCGAGCAGGCGCGGCTCGTGGAGTCGGTGAGCGCGCAGCCCGCGGACATCGTGCGACCGGAGCCCGCGGCGGTGCCGTCCGAGGCCGTCGCGGAGGCGGCCGTCGCGGAGGCGGCCGTCGCCGAGGTGCCGGCACCCCGGCGTTCCCGCCGTGGCGCGAACAAGGCGGCGCTGTCCGAGGCGCTGTCCGAGGCCGCCACGGAGATCGGATCCACAACGATAGAGGACGGCGGCGCGACCGCGCCCGTCGCCCAGGAGGCGCTCATCAACACCGACGAGTTCGAAGCGACGGCGCGGCGTACACCCGCGCCCGCCGTCCGAGAGGCGCCTGTCGCCCGCCACGAGCCGGAGCGCATCATCCCGCCCTCCGCGTTCTCGATCATCTTCCAGTCGCCTGACCTGGCGACGGACGACGATGTGGCGCCTTCCGCGGCATCCGAGCGCGTGCAGCAGCGCCGCCGGCCGACGCAGCGGCCCCGGAGGAACTGACCAGCCGGCGTATGAAGGACCGCGGCCGAAGCGGTGAGAACGGCGGGAAGCCCTCGCGGGCGGCCCGCCGTTCGAACGACGCCCTCCGGCAGAGGTGAAGCACCATCCGATCAGGTGAGAGAGTGCGAAGTCAACCACGCGACCGACGTAGAGCGTTTGACGGTGTTGCCGGGATGAGTCCTCAGTATTGTGGTGCCGCGTGAGTACGCCGCGCTTCCTGTCCCTGCCTCCTGGTGTCCGTGCGCAGCAGATCGAGACGCCCGTGGGCACCTTCGCGGCTCTGGAGGCGCTGCCCGTCCGCGGCGTCCCCGAGCGGTGGCCCGCGCTGCTGGTTCCCGGTTACACCGGCAGCAAGGAGGACTTCCTCGCGATCTTCGAGACGCTCGCCCAGGCCGGGCGCCGTGTCGTCGCGATCGACATGCGCGGTCAGTACGAGACCGAGGGGCCCGACGATCCGTCGGCCTACACCTGCGAGGCCCTCGGTGAGGACATCGACAACATCGCCTCCGTGGTGGGCGGCGGCGAACCGGTCCACCTGGTGGGCCACTCCTTCGGCGGCCTCGTCACGCGCGAGGCGGTGATCGGCGGAGCCACCAAGCTGGCTTCGTACACGCTGATGAGCTCCGGGCCCTCGGGCATCACCGGCCCCCGCGAGAAGGCGTGCCGGGTGATGCTGCGCGAGCTTCCCGAGGTGGGGCTCGAGCACCTCTGGACCCACCGCCTGGAGCCGGAAGCCATCGTGGCCGGGGTTCCCGACGACGTCCTGGCCTTCCTCCGCAAGCGGTTGTTCGCCAACTCGGCCACCGGCCTGATCTCGATGGCCGAGCAGGTGCTGGGCGCCCACGACCGGATGGACGACCTCAGCGAGGTCGAAGTGGCCATCCTGGTTCTGTACGGGGAGCACGACGACGGCTGGTCGCCCACGATCCAGGCCGAGATGGCGCACCGCCTCGACGCCGACTGCGTCGTGGTGCCCGGGGCGCTGCACTCCCCGGCGGTCGAGGCTCCGGAGACCACGGCGCACGCGCTCACCCGCTTCTGGAACCAGGCCGAGCGCAGGCTGCTCCACAACGGCTGATCCCCGGGGCGGCCCACGGCCCGAACGGGGGCGCCGGCACCTGATCGGACCCGTGTTGGACGATCTGTCGAATGCCATGTAATCATTTACTTACTATGACCGGCATCGACGAGATCGTCGTCCAGCCACCGCACACCGCGACCTGGCTGGTCCACATCGACCGCTCCATGTGGGTGGGAGGCGTGCGCGGGCTCATGCTCCAGGCGCTGCACCCTCTCGCGATGCGCGGCGTCTGGCAGAACTCCGACTTCCAGGAGGATCCGTTCGGACGCCTGCGCCGCACCGCCGACTTCGTCGGCCGCGTGACGTTCAGCAGCCCCGAGGAGGCCGACGAGATCGGCCGTCGCGTGCGGGGCATCCACCGCTGCCTGCGCGTCGCCGACCCGGGCACCGGCAGGTCCCACCGCGTCGACGATCCCGAGTTGCTGCTGTGGGTCCACTGCGCCGAGGTCTCCTCCTACCTGGAGGTGGCCAGGCGGGGCGGGCTGCGGATCACCGACGCCCAGGCGGACCGCTACCTCGGCGAGCAACGGCGCAGCGCGACCTACGTCGGCCTGCACGAGGAGGACGTTCCCGGCTCTCTGGGCGAGATGCGCGACTACTTCACCGGCATGCGGCCGAGCCTGCGGGTGATCCCCGAGTCGGCCGCCACGGTGCGCTTCCTGCTGTGGCCGAGGATGCCCCATGACCTGCGCTTCCTCACCCCGGCCAAACCGGCGTACTTCCCGTTCGGAGCACTGTGCTACTACACGCTTCCCCGCTGGGCCAGGCGGATGTACGGCGTGCTGCCCGAGGTGCCGCGGGCGACCGTGACGGCCGCGCTGCGGGCGTTCCGGCTCGCCATGAACTCGGTTCCCGAGACGGTGCACGACCACGCGTTCATGCCGGGCACCCGTGACATGCTCGCCGGGGCGCGCGAGCGCCTCGGCGGCGCGGGCTACGACGTGAGCAAGGGCCTCAAGGGCCTGACCGATCCCCGTCGATGGCCATCCGGGCTCCGGCCGACCGGCTGAGCGGGCGCCGGTAGGCGAACGGCGCCGCTCGTTCCTTCCCGCCGATCCCGGCGTCGCCGTGATCGCTGCCGACCGTCACCTCCCCACCCGGCCCGGTTTCGTCGGTGAGCTCCCGGATGAGGTGGTGGTCGGGCGACAGGGAGCAGGCGGGGTCGGTGCGCTCCGGCCGGCCGGTGATCGCGTACGCCTGGCAGCGGCAACCACCGAAGTCCACGTCGCGCCGCGGGCACCCGGCGCAGGGCCCCGACATCCAGGCCGTGCCCCGATAGGCGTTGAACGCCTCGGAGTTCTCCCAGATCCACCGCAGAGCCCTGTCGCGCACGTTCGGGAACGCGAGCCCGGGGAGGGCGTAGGCCCCCGGACAGGGCAGCACGGCGCCGTCCGGGGCCACGGTGAGCGACACCGCGCCCCAGCCCCCCATGCAGGGTTTCGGGACGCCTTCGAAGTAGTCGGGGACGACCCAGATCAGCTCGACCTGCCCGGCGAGTCTGGCCCGCCAGACCCCGACCCTGTCCTCCGCGCGCCGAAGCTGGTCGCGCGTCGGCAGCAGCGCGCCCCGGTTCCGCAGCGCCCAGCCGTAGAACTGGGTGTTCGCCAGCTCCACGCGCTCCGCTCCCCACGCGACGCCGAGCGCGATGATCTCGTCGATGGAGTCGAGGTTGTGCCGGTGCAGCACGACGTTGAGCCCGAACGGCAGGCCCGACTCCCGTATGGCCAGCGCGGCCCGCTCCTTGGCCGCGAACGACCGGGCGCCCGCCAGCAGGTCCGACGCCCCGGCCGTCGCGTCTTGGACCGAGAGCTGGACGCTGCGCAGGCCCGCGCCGGCCAGCTCGTCCATCCGTGAGCGGTGGAGACCCACACCGCTGGTCACAAGCTGGGTGTAGATCCCCGCGCCCTCGGCAGCCGTGACGATCGCGGCGAGGTCGGCGCGCAGCAGCGGCTCGCCGCCGGACAGGTGGGCGTGCACGACGCCGAGCGCCGCGGCCTCGGCCATGACCCGCGTCCAGTCCTCCGTGGACAGCTCGCGCGAGCGACCGACCAGCTCCAGGGGGTTGGAGCAGTACGGGCAGTGCAGCGGGCAGGCGTGGGTGAGCTCCGCCAGCATGGCCCACGGCGGAGAGGTCATCGAAGCCATCCCTCTTCGCGCACCCGGCGCAGGAACTCCGGCACGTCGTCCGCGACGGGAGCATCGGGGAAGGCGGCGCTGAGCTCACCGACGATCTGCGTGACGGTGCGGCTGCCGTCGCACAGCCGTACGACGTGGGCGGCCTCGCCGTTCAGCACGACGACGCGTTCGGGCATGACCAGCAGGTCCGCGTCCCGTACGGCGTCGTGCCGCAGCAGGATCGAGGACGCCGGCACGGGCCGCCACCCGGGGTCCACCAGACCCGCGACCCCGGTGTCCCTCGCACATACCCCATCCGGCCCGCCGGCCGCCGCTTTCAGCGGGTCCGTCGCCGCCGGGCCTGTCACCCGTACTCCCGGTCGACCGCGTCCAGCAGGGCCCACAGCACGTCGCACTTGTAGGCGAGCGCCGCCACCGCGCTGTCCTGGGCGGCTCGGTCGCGCGCCCAGTCGAGGACCAGTGCGAGCGCCTCCCCGCCGTCCCGGCGGCCCTGGGTGACGCGGTCGCGGAAGTACCGCAGCCCCTCGGGCTCGATCCAGCCGTAGTGGCGCTCGAAGGCGTCGATACGGGTGCGCATGAGGCCGGGGGCGAACAGCTCGGTCAGCGACGCGGCCACGGCCTCCACAGGGGTGCCGAGGCGGCACAGGGTCACGTATCCCTCGACCGCGAGCCGGACCCCCGGCAGCACGCCCTGGCCCGACAGCAGCGTTTCGCGATCGAGACCGGCGGCCTCGCCGAGCCGCAGCCATCGCTCGATGCCGCCCTCGCCCGCCCGCCTCCCGTCGTGGTCCTGGATGCGGCGGATCCACACCCGCCGCAGCTCCGGGGTCGGCAGCTTGGCGAGGACGAGCGCGTCCTTGACGGGGATGTGCCGCTGGTAGTGGAACCGGTTGAGTATCCAGCCGCGCACCTCGTCGGGTTTCAGCTCACCGGCGTGCATCCGCAGGTTGAACGGGTGCCGATGGTGGTAACGCTCGGCGGGGACCGCACGCAGCCGGTCCTCGAACTCCCCGGCCGTCCAGGACTCGGCGTTCACAGCTCGATCCACGCTCCTTCGGCCGCCACCTCGATGCCCAGCTCGGCCAGCACCCGGTGTTCCGGCGCCCCGGGGTCGATGAGGGGGTTGGTGTTGTTCAGGTGGGTGTAGAGGACCCGTCCGGCGAGCCCCGCCAATCGGTCCGCGGTGCGCTCGATCGGCAGGTGGCCCATCTCCGTGGCGGTGCGCTCGGAGATCCCGGTCCTGCGGGGTTCCTCGTCGTCCCAGAAGGTACCGTCGATGATCACGCAGTCCGCCACGGCGAGCGCGGCGTCCAACTCGGGAGTCCAGACGCCCATGGCCGGGGCGTAGACCACCACCTTGCCGCTCATCCGGTCGGCCAGCCGAAGGGCCACCACCCAGCCGCTGCCCGGTCCCTCGGCTCGGACCGTGCCCTCGGCGCCGGCCGCGTACCTTGGGCGCTTCCCCGAGATGGGCACCGCGCCCGCCTCGACGCCGGCGCCGAGCGGCTCCGAGCCCGAGAGCGGCAGGTCGTGCCAGCTCAGTCCCGCGTACGGCGACAGCACCTCTCCCAGCCGTAACCGCTCGGTGAGCGTCCCTCGCACGGCCGGGGTGGCGCGGATCTCCAGTTTTTCCGCCTCACGCAGGCGGGCGACGCCCAGCGTATGGTCAAGCTCGGCGTCGGTGAGGATCACACCGGCGAGCGGTGTCTCCCGGGAGCCCGGGCTGGGAAGCAGCCCGTCACACCCCTCGATCTGATCGGCGATGTCGGGCGTCGCGTTGACGATGTGACACCGTCCCCGTTCCACCTCGACGGCGAGGGAGGCGTGCCGGCGCCGGCGCCCCGGGTGGGCGCGTGCCCCGGTGCATCCGGGACACGCGCAGTTCCACTGGGGGACGCCGCCGCCCGCGGCGGTACCGAGAAGCTGCAGACGCATCGTGTACCTCGCAAGCGGCGGGCGGTCACCTGGTCAGGAAGTAGGCCGACATCTCCATGGACGCCTCGACGATCTGGTAGTCGGGCTTGTGCCAGGTCATCTCCTCGCCCTTGGGCTTCTTCCCCTTTTTGTGGATCCTCGGTGGCTGCCGCTTGCTCTGGTCCTTCGGTTCCGCCATGAGCCGGCACCTGCCTTCCGTGCTAGAGGGTTACACATGTTATGACTGGCGCTACCGACCATTGTCAATAACTTTATGCGGAAGACATCCGATCTGTACGGCGGACCTCCGCACCCTTGGACAAGGTTTCGCCGTAATCACGGTTTTTCATCGGAGGTATGGCCGACGGCCTCAGGACTCGTCTTTACGCGGCCCGCTGCCACCGTGGAGGACTCGTCCACCAGCGACTGGCCTCAGGCAGGGTCCCCCAGGCCGTCCCACGGCTGGTGCGGGGTGCCGGCCGCCTGGCCCTCCGGGCAGTGGCGGCGGTAGTCGCACCAGGAGCAGATCGGGCCCGTCCTCGGGGGGAAGCCGGCGTCGATCTCCGGGGGGACCGGTGCGGGGCCCGCCGGGGCCCACGACGACGACCGGGACGCGCGTGCCGACACGGGCTCTCCCCGCCACGCGCGGTAACGCTCGTCCGCCTCGGAGGCCTCCAGGGCTATCTCCTCGGCGCGCCCGATATGGCGGCGGAGGGACTCGTCGGTGTGCTCCCACTCGACGATCGAACCCGTCGGGACGTGGTGGAGCTCCACCTTGTGGCACGGACGGTGCATCACGCGCGACGACGCCACCGCGTAGATCGCCAGCGCGAGCGACGAGCGGGCGTCGTCCTCGGTCAGCGGGCGCCTGCCCGTCTTGTAGTCGACCACCACCAGCTCGTCACCGCGCCTGTCGAGCCGGTCGATGCGCCCCGAGACCGCGATGACGGACGTGCGGGTGGCCACGGTGCGCTCGACGCCGACCGGCTCGTCGGAAGGGTCGAGGGTGCTCGTGTAGCCGAGGACCATGGCCCGTGCCCGGTCGCGCCACATCGTGGACTGCTCCTGGTCGCGGAAGCCCTCGGTGATCCAGCCCTTGGTGAGCAGGATCCCCGCCATCGCGGTGGTCCTGCGCTCGTACGGCTCGCGCCACCATCCGGCCAGGGCGTTGTGGACCGAGGCGCCGACGCTGTTGTGCGCCCACGGCGGCCCCTTGGCCGGGGCCGGGCGGTCGAGGTAGGTGAAGCGGTAACGCCGGGGGCAGTCGAGCCAGGTGTTCAGCCGGGACGGCGTGCATGAATAGAGCCGCCTGGGCATGCCTTCCAGGCCGAGTTGCCCCACAGTGAGCCTCTCTCCTCGCCCCGGAAGGCCTAGGCCGCCGGGAAAGGCGGCGGATCACACGGCACGGACGCCCGCCGGGTCACTCGTCGAGGTTGAGCTTGATGCCCGAAGCGCGCGTGCCGTCGGCGAGAGGGCCCTCGGCATCCGCCGCCGTGTCGCCTCCGGTGAGGGACCCGGCGAGCCAGGCGTCGAAGTGCGGCTCCTGCTCGGCGATCGTGGTCTCCTCGCCATGGGCCGGCAGCACGCGGGTGTCGGCCGGCAGCGTGAAGAGCCGCTCGCCGATCGCCGTGAGCTGGTCGGCCAGCCGGGGATACTCTCCGCCGAGCTTGCCCGGGCCGTCGGCCAGCAGCGTCTTGCCGGTGAAGACCGCGTTCAGGGCCTCGACGTAGAGCGAGACGCCGCCCTGCGTGACGCCGGGCGTGGCGATGACCTCAAGCTCGACGTCGGCGACGCCGAACAGGCCCTCGTCCTCCATGTCGATGTCGGGATAGGTCTCCTGCCAGGTCTCACGCCAGAGCTGGCGGTCCTTGCGGTTGAGGGCGATGACCGCCTCGTCGCGCGCCGCCACCTCGATGGCCCCGCCGACGTGATCGGCCAGGCCGTGGGTGCAGATGACGGCGAGCACCTCTCGCTCGCCTACGCTGGAAAGGATCGCCTCCGCGTCGCGCGCGGGGTCGATGACGATGACCTCCTCGTCGTCTCCCACGATCCAGGTGTTGTTCTCGACCTTGTATTCGGCGCCGTCGATGTTCACGACGCCCTCGGTCACCACTCGCTCGATACGCGCTGTCACGGCCACGACCTTACCGAACACTTGCGCCCGTCTCGATAAGCAAACCACTGACGTAGGTGACGAACCGGGTGGAACGCCAGATTCTCGGCGCGCGACGGGCCTGTCCGGCTCACGGCTCGTTTTCGAGACGGGGCGAGAACGCGCCGTAGGGCAGGTCGAGATCCTGGTCCTGGTCTCTCAGGTCGCGCAGGCTGAGCTGGGCGAGCTCGACCAGGCATCCGGCCTCCGACGGCCAGCCGATGACCCACAGCCAGCTGCCCATGGCCTCGCCGACGTACACGGCCCGATCGGAAGGGCCCTCGACCCACCACAGCGGCGTGGGATGCCCAACGGTCTCGACCTTGACGTTGGGCGGACCGGAGTCGAACCCCGGGCCCGGATCAGGACCGTCGAGCCCGGCGAAGGCGGCTCCCAGCCCCACGCCCGGCTCCTCCGCCACGATGACGAGGTCGGCCGGGCCGTGGGTGACAGATGGCCCCGACACGGCCACCACCCCGGCGCGGGCACCGCTGTGTTCCTCCCCCGCGTCCCCGAAGCCGGTCACCAGCCACCCGGCCGGCAACGGCCACGGTAGCCAGAAGGGGACCCGGGAATCCCCGCGCACGACGTCGAGCGCCTCGTTGGACGGGCGTCTGGACATGAAGGGCAGGACGGCGCCGTGCACGCCGCAACGCCAAGCGCTTGACCAGGCGCTAGGTGGGCGTAGCGTACCGAAACACCGAGGGCAGGTGGGCGCGGCTCTCACAGTTATCCACGGTGCTTCCGTCCACGCGGATAAGTCAAGGGCCATCCCGTTATCCCGGCGTAATCTTGGCGTATGCGCGTGAGGTGCGTGGGTGGAATCGTCGTCGACGGCGCCGAGCGGCTGCTCCTGATCCGGCGCGGCCACCCGCCGGGTGAGGGTCTGTGGTCCCTCCCGGGTGGGCGGGTCGAGCCCGGCGAGTCCGACGCCGGCGCCCTGGAGCGCGAGCTTCTGGAGGAGACCGGCCTGTCGGTGTCCATCGGCGAGTTGGCGGGCACCGTGGAGCGGCCCGGTCCCGATGGCGTCGTCTACGAGATCCACGACTACTTCGCGACGGCCGCCGAAGGCACGCCACGACCGGGCGACGACGCGGCCGACGTGGGGTGGTTCACCCGAGGTGACCTGGCCCTGCTCCCGCTGACCTCCGGGCTCCTGGACACCTTGATCGCTTGGCGCGTCGTCCGTGCCGAGGCCGGCTGAGCCTCCGCGGCGGCCCTCCGTCCTCCGTCAGCGGCTGAACGTCGTCCGCCACAGGGTGAGGTGGTCGGAGGTGTAGGTGGTGGAGCGGCCCACGGCGACGACCTTGTCACCGATCACGGCGATGGCTCCGAGCCACTGCGCGCCGTCCCCGGTCATGCCGTCTCCGGTCAGGGTGTGACGCTGCCAGTCGTGGCCGTCCGCGGAGGTCCACACCGTGCTGTCCCCGCTCGCGGGCGAGCCGTAGGACCCCACGGCGACCAGGCCGGACTCCGAGGCCGCCAGGTCCAGCGCCGTGGCCGCGGCGTCGGCGGGCAGCCAGGAGTACTGCCAGGTGACCCCCTCGTCCCCGGACACGGCGGCGAACGGCTGCTCGACTCCCTTGTCGTTCATCGCACTGCCCACGGCCACGACGGCGTCACCCTGGAGGACCACCCTGCGCAGGCTCGCCGATCGAGCGCCCTCCGGGATCACGCGCTTGCGGGCGCTCCAGTTCAGCCCGTCGTCGGACACCCAGACCACGCCGGACGTACGGCCGGCCGTGCCGGACCCGCCGACCGCCAGATACCCGCCGGAGGTCGCGACCACGTCCTCGATGCGCACGTCGGCGCCGCCCGCGGGGAGGCTCTGGGGCGCGGCCCGCGAGTAGCGCCGCAGGTCGGCGGAGAACCACAGCGCGGCCACCACCCCGCCGGGACCGCTGTCGTCGCCCGCCAGCACGTATCCCTTGGGTCCGGCCGCGACCACGCGCGGCACCACGGCGTACCGCCCCGAGGCGGCGAGCGCGGGCGACTGCGGCGCCGGACGCCAGGAGCGGCCGTCGGTGGAGGTGGCGAGCAGCGGCTTGACGAACGCCGAGTCGGCCGTGGTGCTGCCCACGGCGAGCCAGCCCTGGGGACCGTGCGCCACGTCGTTCAGCGACTGCCTGCCCGAGCCACCGAGGGCGGGCGAGCCCGCGGCCTTCCAGTTCTGCCCAGTGGAGCTGGTCCAGATGCCGGCGTCGCCCTTGACCGAGCCGACCGCGACGAAGGAGTCGCCCGCCGCGACCAGGGAGCTGGTCTCGCGAGCCGATCGGGTCAGCCCGCTGATCTCCGCCAGCGGGACCGGGGCGGCGGGCTTGCCCTTGGCCGCCGTCATCAGCACCGGCAGGTTGTCCAGACCCCCGGCCCGCTGATCCCCTGCGGCGACCAGCGTGCCCGCGTCGGTGATGGACAGGCCGCGCAGCGTACCCGGGATCTGCCCGAGCTCGGTGCTCTCGGTCCAGTTCTTGCCGTCGCCGCTGGTGAAGACGCCGTACCTCTCCCAGCCCGACTCGACGACCGCCGCCACCCCGTCCGCGGAGGACGCGAGGCCGCGCACGCCGGTCGCCTCGCGCCCAAGCCCGCCGATCACCCCGCACTGGCGCCACTCGTCTCCGAGGTCGGAGCAGTAGACCCGGACATCACCGGCGTTGGACTTCTGCAGGGTCGGCACGAGCAGGAACCCCTTGCTCGCCACCGCCAGCGCGCCGGGCTCGGGCCGTACGCCGGGCAGCGCCGCAGCCGTACGGAGCCAGGTCCTGCCACCGTCCGGCGAACGCAGGATGACCGAAGTGGTGTCCCCCTTGCCCGGATCGGCCAGCGCCACGACCGCGTCTCCCTTGGCCACCACGGCCCGGATCGCCCGCACCTTGTCGGTGGCGCCGATCTGGCCGGTGTCCACGCGGCTCCAGCTCAGCCCGTCCGGAGACACCCACGCCACCGGGCCGTACCCGCCGTCCTGGAGGGTCGTGGAGCCGACGGCCACGAAACCGCCGGCCGTCCGCGCCAGGTCCGTGATCCGATCACCGCTCCAGAAGACCGAAAGTCGTGAGGGGTCGACCGCCGTCCAGGAACGCCCGTCGGTGCTGGTCCACATCCCTCGCGCGGCCGGGCCGGTGCCGGGGGTCTCGGTCCCGGCCGCGAGCCAGCGACCGGAGCCGCCGGTGACGCGCCCTGCCGACCCCGCCGGCTGGTAGCCCGAGGCCCCGGCCACCTTGCCGAGCTCCCAGGACTTGCCGCCGTCGGTGGAGACGAGGAACAGCGGGCGCGGCACCGGGCTGGTGGTGTCGCTGCCCACCGCCACGACCGTCGAGCCGACCGAGGTCACCGCGTTGAGCACCTGGCTGGAGCCGTTCCCGCTGGTGCCGGGCAGGGCCGCGAACGCCTGGTCGCCTGACCCGCCGTCGCCCGCGGCCAGCCGGAGCCCTGAGCTGGTCGGGGAGTTCAGCCAGTTCACGATCCCGAGGCCGATACCCGCGGTGGCCAGCAACACCACGGCCACGATGACCGGGGTCAGCAGGCCGCGCCCGGAGCCACGCTGCCGTGGCTGACGCGGTTGGCGGGCGGGGCGGGTGGTGGCCTGATCACGGTGGTGGCGGCCACGCCCGCCGCCACGCGGCCGGGGCGGTCCGGATGCCACGAGGATGTCGGGACGGGAGGGGCGGGCGGGACGTTCCGCCGGGGGCCTGCCTATCCGCTCTCCCGTGGAGATGCCCTGGCCTGGCCGGCGGCCACGCCCGGAGGGAGGGTCGGGCTCGGGCCTGATCTCGGGCTCGGGCTCAGGTGCGGGCTCGGATTCGGGTTCGGCCGTGATGCTTGGCTGGACCCTGATCCCCGGCCTGTCCTCGGCGGGCGGGTAGGGCGCGGGTGGCGTCGCGGCCGCAGGCCTGGAGGGGACGGGAGGGCGGCGAGGCGGCCCCGAGGCCACGAGCTTGTCGGGACGGTTCACGAGCCGGCGGGGTCCCCACGCGGGCTCGTCCGGTCTCTGGTCGCCCGGTCCTTGTTCGCCCGGCCTCTGTGAGGGCTCTTCCGCGATCTCGTACGGCGACGTGGAGGACCAGCCGGGCGGCTCAGGAAGCCGCTCCGGGGACTCGCGGCCCGCGCTGTGGCGCGGCTCCGAACCGCCGCCGTACGGCCGCGCGTACGGATGGCGCCCGGCGGAGGGCTGACGGGGAGGCTCGGCCACGGGGTCCTCAGGGGTGGGGCCCTCATCGGGGGTCGGCGCGCCGAAGGGCGGAAGGGCCCACGGCGAGTCGAGCGGGAGGCCGCGGGAGCGGCTGTCCGCGGGGTCCGGCGGAGAGTGGTGCAGCGTCGGGGGGGATGGGTGGGCCTGATGGGACCCATATGAGTGTGACGTGCTTCCGTGGTCGGCGCCGTCATCCGCCGACCACCATGACGAGCGCGGGTCGTGGGGGCCCGAGGCCACGCTCAGCACCTCCTCGTCGGCAGCCTAACCCAGTCTGAAGGCCGAGATTCGGGACCGTTCCACCGAACTCCAGCGCATCCATCGCATAGACAACAGATCACCTGCGATCGTACCGATACCCATCCCATGCCCAGTGATCACATACCGGGACGGATTGGTGGCCGCTCTCGCCCTCGCCGCCAGCGCGCACCTCCCTGGGGCCGACTGCCGACCCGCACACACTCCAGGGCAACACGCCGAGGGCCCTTCTGGCGAGACCTCTCTAGTCAGATTTATCTAGAGACCGTCTGAATTGCCCGCTTCTGGGCGATTATTACGACCACAACGGTGAAGAAGGCCAACTGGACCACGGTTCCGGACAGCGATTGCCAGGGCACCGGACCCTGCCGCAACGCGTCCCCCAGATCGCCGGAGGCCGCGGCCGGCAGGAAGCTCACGACGTTGTTGACCACATGCAGCGCGATGGGGGCCTCCAGGCCACCCGTACGGATCGCGAGCCAGCCCATCAGCGCGCCGAAGCAGAACACGTCGATGATGCCCCAGTCGGTATAGGCGTGCAGCGAGGTGAACGCCGCCGCGCCCAGCAGGATGCCAGGCCACGGGTTGGCGAAGTAGGCGCCGAACGCCTGGAGCACCCAGCCGCGGAAGACGTACTCCTCCGCCGCCGCCTGGAACGGCACGAGCAGCAGGATGACCAGCAGGCCGGGAAGGAACCGCTCCCAGCCCACCCAGCCGAAGAGCTCCCCGAGATCCTCGCCCGTCACGGCGAGCGTCGTGATCATCGCGGCCTGCCCGAGCATGAGCGCCAGGAAGGCCACCCCGAGGCAGACCAGCAGCCACCGCCACCGCAGCCGCCCCTCCACGGACGACAGAGTGCCCGGCGGGCGGCGCTGGACCAGCCACGCGGTCCCGAACACCAGCGGGAGGACCAAGGCGATCGACAGCAGCAGCACCGTCAGCTCGAACACCGGGTCGCCGAACAGCCGCTCCCCCCGCATGACCAGCGGGATGCCGATGATCGAGGCGGCGATCATGCCAATGAAGATCACGAAAAGCCCGATGGCCACGAACCCCACGGCGACGACGACCGTCCCGACGAGGGGCCGCCACCAGCGATGCAGGGGCGTGCGCGCCAGGTGGTCGTACCGCGTTCCCGGCGGCGGAGGCACGACCCACGACACCGGCGCGGGCGGCGTCTGCCAGGGCTGCGGCCCGGGGTAGTACGGCTGGCCGGACGCCGGGTAGGGCCGCTGCCCTGGCGCCGCGTCGTACGGCTGGGTCGCCGGCGGACGGCCGGTCCCCGAGGGCCCCTGTTCCGGCCGGGGATGGTGCGGCTGTGACGGATCGTGCATACCAGCCATTCTCCTCACGGCTCCGACGGGTCCGACGGCTGGCCGCCTCCGTACGTCCTCGGCAACTGGTTCCGCGCGCTATGCGCATTTCTTCATAGACACCGTGCCCCGGGCGGGCCAACCTGCAAGCACAGACCAAACATTCAGGAGCAGACAATGAAACGGCTAGGGCCTTTACACACGCTGGCAGGGGGAGCGGTCCTCGCCGTCGGACTCGGCGTTCTCAGCATGCAGACCGCCCCCGCCGCCGACAACGCGGCCGCTTCCTCCGACGCGCCGGCCGCCAAGGCCACCACCTCGGTGGCGCCCGAACCCACGGCCTCGGCGAGCGCCGCCACGGAGGCCGCCGACCCGACCCCCAAGCGCGCCGACTACGCCGGCGTGGCCCAGGGCAACGGCGGGCTGGTCGCGCTCTCCATCAAGAACGGCAAGGCGATCGCCTACTTCTGCGACGGGCGCATCGAGTCGTGGCTCAAGGGCACCGCCGAGAACAACACCGTCACGCTGAGCGGCAAGGGCTCGCTGATCACCGCCGCGCTCGGCGACGGCAAGGCGCAGGGCAGGCTCCAGGTGGGCAAGGCCAAGTGGCGCTTCAGCGCCCCGCTGGTCAAGAAGCCCTCCGGCCTCTACCGCGCAAGCGCCATCGTCCGCGGCGCCAAGGTCACCGGCGGCTGGATCATCCTGCCCGGCGGGCGGCAGGTGGGGCTCATGGACATCGACGAGCGCCAGTACCCGGCTCCCAAGCTCACCCCTGGCTCCCCCGTCAACGTCGACGGGACGGAACTGCGGCCCGAGGACACCGACGCCTTCATCGACGACCTCTGACAAGGACCCTCTCCCATGACCATCCCCCAGCCCCAGCAGCAACAGGCTGTGCCGAAGCAGAACTCCGCGCCCTACCTCATGCCGCTCCTCGTGGGTGGCCTGGTGGCCGTCGCCCTCGGCGTGTACGGCCGGGCACACACGCCGACCGGATACGCCGTGGGACTGTCGGGTTTCACCGGGGCCCAGGCCATGAAGTCCTGGCTGGCCACCGGGACGTTCGTACTCGCGATCGTCCAGGTGGTCTCCGCCCTGGCGATGTACGGCAAGCTTCCCGGCGTACAGGCGCCCTCGTGGACCGGCACGCTGCACCGGTGGTCGGGACGCGTGGCGTTCCTGCTGTCGGTGCCCGTGGCCTTCCACTGCCTGTACGCGCTCGGCGCGCAGTTCGACGTACCGCGCGTCCTGATCCACTCGCTGCTCGGCACCTTCTTCTACGGCGTCTTCGTGGCCAAGATGCTCTCGCTCCCGAAGAAGGGCCTGCCCGGCTGGACACTCCCCCTTCTGGGCGGGCTGGCCTTCACCACGCTCACCGGCCTCTGGCTGACGTCGTCCTTCTGGTTCTTCACGACCTTCGGTATCACGTTCTGACGGCGTGACCGAAGCGGCGGGCACCTTTGCCCGGCGTGCCGCCGGCGAGTCGCGGAGGGGCGTCTCGTAGGCGGGGCACGGGGTTCCGTGCGCGGGCGCGTATGCGTCCCGAACGTGGCGCGGGTGTCCGTCTCAGGCGGGCGTGTCGAGGCTCTTTTCCCGTGAGAGCCCGGCCGCCCGCCCCTTTGCCGCCACGACCAGTGCCATCTTGCACGAGGCCTCGTCGATCATCTCGTCGCCGAAGCAACCCGGCCGGGGGTTCCAACGGCCGGTGAGGGTGCTCTGGGAGGAAGGCGGGATTCGGGTGGAGGGAAGGTCGGCCAGAGGTGGCCCCGACTCACCCACCCGCCCCCAGGCTCGCCGCCGTACAACGGCGCCGACTTCGCCGTACTGCCCCCCACCGCATCGGCGCCGCAATACGCGACCCAGAGCAGCACGCTGCCAGTAGGCGGGCCGCCGGAGAGGGTCCTCTGGAAAGACGGCCGGATTCGGGTAGAAGGAAGGTCGGCCAGAGGTGGCCCCGACTCACCCACCCGCCCCCCAGGCTCGCCGCCGTACAACGGCGCCGACTTCGCCGTACCGCCCCCCACCGCATCGGCGCCGCAATACGCGACCCCAGGCAGCACGCTGCCAGTAATGGGGCCGCCGGAGAGGGTGCTCTGGAAAGACGGCCGGATTCGGGTAGAAGGAAGGTCGGCCAGAGGTGGCCCCGACTCACCCACCCGCCCCCAAGCTCGCCGCCGTACAACGGCACCGACTTCGCCGTAGCGCTCCCCACCGCATCGGCGCCGCAATACGCGACCCAGGCAGGACGCTGCCAGTAGGTGGGCCGCCGCTTACCCCGGCTGGCAGGTCAGGGCGTGAAGGTGAGCCGCCGCTTACCCCGGCTGGCAGGTCAGGGCGTGAAGGTGAGCCGCCGCTTACCCCGGCTGGCAGGTCAGGGCGTGGAGGTGAGCCGTCGCATGCCTTGGATGGAAGGGCACGGCCTGGTGGTCGTAGGTGGGGTCGATCGATTGCCTGTGCCCGGTAGGTCATGGTGTGGGTGGGAAGCAGGCGGGTTCCCCGATCAAATGGGTGCCGGGTGGGACTCCAATAGAACGATCAACACTCAACCGGGAAGCCTGCCAACGGTGGTTCTAGTCATGGTGGACGTGCCGGCCTTGTCCGGTGGTGAAGAGGTTTCGTGAAGGCCATGCCCGTGCCCTGACCGGCCCGCCCACCCGACCGAGTGCTCACCCGCTTAGCCTGCCCGAGTGCTTACCTGCCTGAGCGCCCGCCCGAGCGCCCGTACGACCTCAGGGTCAACGAGCCCCTGGAAATCGACGGCGCCCGGACTCGTGGCGCGAGTGAGAAGACGCACGCGCGTTTCCAGCGAGAGCGAGACGAGACGGGGGCGGGGCGGGGCGGGACAGAACGGGACGGTGGGCAAGGATCCGGCGGAGTGTTAGCGGCGGGCAGGGGATCCGGCGGAGTGTTAGCGGCGGGTGAGTTTCCAAGCGGCCGGGAGCAGGCCGGCGGCGGCCAGCACCTTGAGGCCGTCCCCGATGAGGAACGGCACGACACCCGCGGCGAAGGCTGCGGGCAGGTTCATTCCGGTCGCCAGCATCAGCCACGGCACCCCGACGGCGTAGATGAGCAGCGTGCCCAAGGTCATCGTCGCGAGGGTGCGTATCGGCGTGCGGTCGCCGCCCCTGCTCGCGAGCGCCCCCACCACCGAGGCGGCGAGGACGAAACCGACCACGTAGCCGAGCGTGGCATTGCCGCCCGACGGCGCGAACCACGGCACGCCGAGCTGCCCGATCGCCAGGTAGAGCGCCATGCCGAGGAAGGCACGGGGCAGGCCCAGTGTGGCACCGGCCAGCAGGACGGCGAAGGTCTGGAGCGTCAGGGGGACGGGGGTGCCGGGCAGGGGGATGCTGACCTGCGCCGCCAAACCGGTGAGACCCGCCGCGGCCACGACCAGCGCGATGTCGCGGACGAGCCTTCCGGGAATGAGGTCGGACAGTACGGCGGGACGAACCGCTATGGATGCGTCAGTCATGTCTATCTCCCTTTACCGATGCTTGCTATCCATTGTCCGGACCGTGACCAGGAAACCCCTAGGGATCCGCGCCAAGAACAGTAGGTCCCCTTTGTGACTGCGCCACAGGTGACCCCCGGGCTCGAGGAGGCGATCAGGGGTTACCCAGCCGCCGGTGCCGGGGGGGCTCGCCGGGTATGAGGGGTGACTGCGTTGCCGGTGACCTGTCCTGCTTCGGGCGTTCAGGGGATATCCAGCCGCAGATGTCCGCTTAGGCTCGCCGCGTGGCAGGGTCTGCGCCGCCCGTGCACTCCGGATTTTGGGCGGTCAGAAGTACTGCGCCGAGAGTGCCCGCTCACTCCGGTTTTTGGGCGGTCAGGGGTACTGCGCCGAGGGTGTCCGCTCACTCCGGATTTTGGGCCGTCAGGGGTACTGCGCCGAGGGTGCCCGCTCGGGCTTCCCCGGCGGGCAGGTTACGGTGTTGCGCATGCGCTCCCGTCGTTCCTGTCTCGCGGTTCCCGGCAGCAATCCTCGATTCCTCGACAAGGCCCAGGGCCTTCCCGCCGACGAGGTCTTCCTCGACCTGGAGGACTCGGTCGCCCCGCAGGCCAAGGAACAGGCCAGGAAGAACATTGTCGAGGCGTTGCGCACCGGTGACTGGGCGGGCAAGATCCGCGTCGTACGGGTGAACGACCTCTCCACCGCCTGGACCTATCGCGACGTGATCGAGGTGGTCGAAGGGGCCGGCGACAAGCTCGACTGCCTGATGCTGCCCAAGGTGGAGGACGCCGCCCAAGTGGCCTGGCTCGACACGCTGCTCACCCAGATCGAGAAGACGATCGGGCTGCCGCTCGGGGGCATCGGCATCGAGGCGCAGATCGAGAACGCCCGCGGGCTGGTCAACGTGGACGCCATCGCCGCCGCGTCCGGACGGCTGGAGACGCTGGTGTTCGGCCCGGCCGACTTCATGGCGTCGATCAACATGAGGACACTGGTCGTCGGGCAGCAGCCCCCCGGTTACACCGAGGGTGACGCCTACCACTACGTCCTGATGCGGATCCTCATGGCCGCGAGGACGTACGACCTGCAGGCCATCGACGGGCCGTACCTGCAGATCAAGGACCTGGACGGATTCACCAAGGTGGCGCGCAGGTCGGCGGCGCTCGGCTTCGACGGCAAGTGGGTGCTCCACCCGACGCAGATCGAGGCGGCCAACGAGGTCTACTCCCCGGCGCAGGAGGACTACGACCACGCCGAGTTGATCCTGGACGCCTACGAGCATGCCACGACGGTGGACAAGCGTGGCGCGGTGATGCTCGGCGACGAGATGATCGACGAGGCCTCGCGCAAGATGGCACTGGTCGTGGCGGCCAAGGGGCGGGCGGCCGGGCTCTCACGGACCAAGAGCCTCGACACGCCCGCCTGAGGCGGACACCCGCGCCGCTTCCGGGACGCTCTTCGCGTCCCGGCGTACAGAACCCGGCGACGGGACGCCCTTCGCAGGTCCCGCGGCTGGGCGGCCACGTCCCGTCCCGGCGTACGGAACCCGGCGACGGGACGCCCTTCGCAGGTCCTGTGGCTGGGCGGCCACGTCCCGTCCCGTCGTCGAACAGGACGGGACGGGACGGAGGCGCGTGATCAGAGGCCGGGGGTGTAGAGGAGCCGGTTGGGCGATCCGCTGCCGGGGCTCACGACGACGCCGGTCGTCGCGTTGGTCACGATCGCGTCCCGCACCTGCTGCGGCGTCGCCGCGGGGTGCCCCTGGAGGTACAGCGCGGAGGCCCCGGTGACGTGCGGGGTGGACATCGACGTGCCACTGATCGTGTTGGTCGAGCCGTCGGAGTCCTTCCACGCCGAGGTGATGTTGTATCCGGGCGCGAACAGGTCCACGCAGGTACCGATATTGCCCCACGACGGCTTTCTGTCGGTGGTGTCGGTGATCGAGACCGTGATGGCCTCGGGTACGCGTGCCGGTGAGGTGTTGCAGGCGTTCTGCGCGAACAGCCCGAGGAAGCCGTTACCCGCCGCGATGGCGTACCCGACGCCGGAGGCGACCGAGCGCTTCACAGCATTGTCCAGGGCTGTGTTCGTGCTGCCGCCAAGGCTCATGTTGGCCACGGCCGGCTTGACGGCGTTCGCGGTGACCCAATCGATTCCCGCGATGACCTGGTCCGTCGTACCGGACCCGCTGCAGTTGAGCACGCGGACGGCGACCAGCGAGACCCCCTTGGCCACGCCGTACGCGCTGCCGCCCGTCGTACCCGCCACGTGGGTGCCGTGGCCGTTGCAGTCCTGGCCGTTCTGCCCGTCGCCGATGGCGTCGAAGCCGATCGAGGCCCGGCCGCCGAAGTCCGAATGGGTGACCCTGATGCCGGTGTCGACGATGTAGGCGCGCACCCCCGCGCCCGTCGGCCCGTATGTGTAGGAGGAGTTCAGCGGCAGGTTTCGCTGGTCGATCCGGTCAATGCCCCACGAAGGGGGGCTGGGCTGGGTATCGGACGCTCGTACCACCGAGTTCTGCTGGACGTATGCCACCGCCGGGTCCGCGGCGAGCTTCTTCGCCTGATCCGAGCTGGCCCGTACGGCGAAGCCGCGCAGCGCGTAGTGATACGTCCTGCTGAAGCTGCCCCCGTGACGGCCGGTGAGCTGCCGTGCCGCGGAGTCGACGTCGCCGCCGTTCTTCAGGACGACGATGTAGCTTCCGGGAACCAGGTCGGCGGGGTCGGCCGCCTCCGCCAACACGGTGCCCCGGCCAGAGGGGTCGTCCGCGTGAGCCGCCGAGGTGGTGGCGAGCATGGAGGCGAGCAGGGTGCCCACGGTGGCGGTGAGCACCGTGGCCGAGCGGAGACGGGTACGGGACGTCGGGGGGTGCGTCATGGGTCCTCCTTGGACCTCGGGGAACCTCGCCAGGTGACCCGAAGTTAGGAACCGCCACGAGATAGCACAAGAGGGACCAATGGTGGCCAAATGGTGGTATTAACCATCCGTTGTCGATGGGTGCGACAGCAAAAGTCAGAACGTCCGCGGCCAGCCCGGTAGACGCCGGATATCAACCGGTAGAGGGAATCTGTGGACCTCGACGAGGCGACGGACCGGCTGTACGGCATGGCGCCCGGTGAGTTCACGGGAGCCCGGGACACCGTCGCGAAGCAGGCCAAAGCTTCAGGCGATATACGGCTGTCGCAACCGTTTTCGGGCCTTGCCGCTGCGGTCCTTACTCGCACATCGTGGCCCCGACGGCCCGACCGCGGGTCCCAGGGTTGGCCGGGATTCTGGACCGGGTGACCCCGAGGTTGAGTGGAGGCGGAAGGTGGCCGTCATACGAGGTGAAGCGCACACAGGCGGCGCCATGTCAGTGGGCCGCTGTGACGACGTGCGCAGCAAGATCGGTCACCGGCCACTCGGAACAGTCCTTATCGCGCACCACGTCGTTAGCCTCGCACCGTGCGCAAGGCGCCGGATTGGCGCCGGTTGAGGCGGTCCAGTGCGGCGGAGGTGGCGTTGTCAGCGGGGAGATAGATGATCAAGCGCTGACCCTCGGCGTCGAGGGTCTCGTAGGCCAGCCGCAGTTCGCCTACCTCGGGGTGGACGAGACGTTCAACACCGGTGCGGTGGGGCAGAACCGGCGTGGCCCGCAGCCGTTCGGCGAACGGGGCACCGGCCATGATGGTCAGTTCGTCAACGAGGTGAATGAGGTGCGGGTCATTGCGGGAGGACTCGGCTTTGAGCGTGGCGACCTGCTCGTCGGCGATGCGGTCCCAATCGGGGTATGCAGCCCGGGCCCGATTGTCGGTGAACACGAACCGGACTCGGCTCGGCGGCTGGCCGTCGAGGAGGCCGATTGGCCTGGCGAGGCGCTCGTAGGCGAAGGTGTGGGCGAGTGTCTCGTCGAGCCGGTTGAGCAGCACGGCCGGAGTGGGTTCCAGCCGGTCCAGCAGCGCCCGCATCGTGGGACGTACTTCCCGTTCAGGGGGCAGGCCGCCGGGGCACAGGATGTCGGCACCAGATGCGGCCTTGGCCAGGTTGCGAAGCTGGACCCGCTCGCCCGCAGAGAGTTGCAGGGCGTCCGCGAGCGCGGCGAGGACCTGCGGCGACGGGTGCCGGTCGCGCCCCTGCTCCAGCCGCGTCAAGTAGTCGACGCTGATCCCGGAAATGGTGGCCAGCTCGGCTCGCCGCAAGCCGGGTGTGCGGCGACGCCGGCTGGTGGGCAGTCCCACCTGGCCCGGGGTGACGGCCTCGCGGCGGCTGCGGAGGAACGTCCCCAACTCGATGTCGCTCACAGGCTGGAGTGTACGGCTGGCGCCGGCGCATCGTGGCCCCGCCAAGGCTAGCCTTACCCCGGCCTTCCCGGCGTCCGCCCGTGTCCACAGACTGAGTCCATGACCTTTACTGCAAACGAGATCGAATATCTGAACAGCCAGCCGCTCGGGCGCCTGGCCACGGTGGGCCCCAGCAGCCGGCCGCACATCGTGCCGGTAGGGGTCTTCTACGACGCAGAAACCCAGACCATCGTCATCGGGGGCCACGCAGGCACCAATATGGCCGCAAGCAAGAAGTTCCGCGACGCCGAGCGCCACCCTGATGTCGCGTTCGCTGTGGACGATCTGGCCTCCGTCGATCCCTGGACACCGCGCGGTATCGAGATCCGAGGGCGTGCGGAAACGCACACCACCGGAGGCGAGGAGGTCGGCAAGCGGATTGGCGCCAACATGCCGTTCGACTCGGCGTGGATCCGCATCCACCCGCGCCGGATTCTGTCGCGCGGGATCGACACGGACGCCTTCGAACTATGGGCAAGGGACGTGGCGTGATGCGTCACCGGCTGCTCGGTCCGACCGGGCTGCGCGTCTCGGAGCTGTTCCTGGGCGCGATGACCTTTGCCGGGCCGGACGAGGCCCGCAAGATGATCGACCTGTACGCCGACGCCGGCGGCAACGTCATCGACACCGCCTCCGCGTACGGCGACAGCGAAGAGGTACTCGGCGATCTCCTCCAGCACCGCCGGGACCGGTTCGTGCTGGCCACCAAGTACACGCTGTCCCGGGACGCCACGGACCCGAACGCGGGCGGCAGCCACCGCAAGAACCTCACCCGGTCCCTCGAGGCAAGCCTGCGACGGCTACGCACCGACTACATCGATCTGTTTTGGGTGCACACCTGGGACCAGCACACGCCGATCGAGGAGACCATGCGGGCGCTGGACGACGCCGTCCGCGCCGGGAAGGTCCTCTACGTGGGCGCGTCTAACCTTCCTGCGTGGCTCGTCTCCCGGGCCAACACCTTGGCCGAGTGGCGCGACTGGACCCCGTTCGCCGGTGTGCAGGTGCCCTACAGCCTGCTCAAACGCGACATCGAGCGGGAATTGCTGCCCATGGCCGAAGCCTACGGAATGACCGTGGCCACCTACGGGGCGCTGGCCGGCGGTGTGCTCTCAGGCAAGTTCACCAGCCACGGCGATGCCCCGACCGGAACCAGGATCAACCCCGCGTCCCTCACTCCGCGCGACCACCAAGCCGCGCGCGCCGTACAGGAGGTTGCCGAGGAGTTGGGGGTGACCGCGTCCCAGGTCGCGATCGCCTGGGCCCGTACCCGGTCTCACGCCGTGCACCCGATCATCGGCTCGCGCGACGTCACGCAACTCAAGGACAACCTGGGCACCCTCGACGTCACCCTGCCAGTTGACGCCGTAGGCCACCTGGATTCGGCAGTGAAGTTCGACCCGGGCTATCCGACCGACATCAACACCGGGGCTCGCCCATGGGTGTTCGGCGACGGGGAAGCCAGGCTAGAGGGCCGAATCCACCTCGCAGGGCGTTCTCTCGCCATGCCCCAGTAGCGGCCCGAACTCGGCCTACACACTGGCGTAGGACGCTGCGAAATTCGCCTGCGCGGGGCCCCTCGCCCAACAAGGACTCCGCGCCACGACCACCTGCGGGAACTGCGGATGGGCGAGTCGGGGCTAATCCTGGCCGGCCGTCCCTGTACCCGACTCCTGGGGGCGGGCGGGTGGGCGAGCCGGGCTGGTTCTCGCCGGCCTGGGAATGCCAATCGGTGCGATCAGTCGTAGATTGCTGACTGTGAGCCTCTCGCTGATCGAAGAAGGCGCGAAGAAGTCGAGCGTCCTGTGGGTCTCGCTGGCCGGGCGTGATCGGCTGGCGTGGCATGTGTGGTACGAGGGCGCCATCTACGTCGTCACCGGCGGCGAGGAGCAGGCGCTACCGGGCCTGGTGGATGCCTCGCGCGTGCGTGTGACGCTGCGCAGCAAGGACAACGGCGCCGAGTTGATCTCCTTCGACGCCGATGCCGAGGTGGTCGATCAGGCGTCGTCGTCGGCGGCCGGCGCCGTGGCCGTCCTGGCGAAGGAGCGGCTCAACGCGGTCGACGCGCCCGGGCTGCCTACCCGCTGGGCCGCCTCCTCCTCGATCGTACGGCTGACGCCCGACGTGGCGGTCTGAGCCAGCAGGGCCCCGGCCAGCACGATGGCGCCGCCCGCTATCTGGGCCACGCCCAGATGCTCCCGGAGCAGGATCCATGCGATCACCGCGCCCATGACGACTTCGAGGGACGCCACGGTGGCCCCCACGGCCGCCGACAGCCGCCGTACCGCGCTGACCCCGGTGACGTACGCCAGTACGGTGGCGATCGCGATCAGCCACAGGGCCGCCACGGCCATCGGGATCGTGTTGCCGCCTAGGGTGACGCTCGTGCCGAAGGCCGCCCAGGGGATGTCCCAGGCCTGCGAGAGCGGGAGGAGGACCACGGCGGCCCCCGCGAGACCCCAGACGATGAGGCCCAGGGGGTCGACGTCGCCGCCGAAGCCGTCGCTCATGAGGAAGTACCCCGCGCAGCAGGCCGCGGCCACGAGGCCCAGTATCAGCCCGATACCGTCCAGGCTCATCCCCTGCCAGATCTCGACCACGACGGCGAGACCCACGAGCACGATCACCGCGCCCGCGTACGCCGAGCGCGGCAGCCGTACGTGCCTGACGAAGCGCACCCAGAAGACCACGAGCACCGGCGCGGTGTACTCCAGCAGGAGCACCACCCCCACGGGAAGCCGCGTGATGGCGAGGAAGAACAGCGCCTGGACTCCGGCCACGGCGATCAGCGCGTACGCGGCGAAGAACCCCCGCTTGCCCGGCGGGACGCGCAGCGCCTTGGGCTTGAGGACGGCGAGGAGCACGATGAGCAGGATGGCGGCGCCCGCCATCCGCACCCACACCGCCTGGAGGGGGGTCAGCCCGCCCGCGCCGAGGAATTTCGCCATGGACCCGGAGAAACCAAAGCAGCAGGCCGATACGACCGCCAGCGCCGCGCCTTTCATGCCACACCCACCCCGTAATGACCGTTAGATGGTTTTGATGCTGTCACACGGAGTTTGGTGAGATCAAGGAGCGGCCGTACGTTGAGACGGCTTTTAGCGGGGCTCGGTATGGCGCACCCCCAAGAACCTCGTACGCTGCGGTAGTGAGGATCTTCGTCGCTCGGCTCGCCGGAACCCCGGTGTTCGACCCCGCCGGTGACCAGATCGGGCGGATCCGGGACATCGTTGTGTCCATGCGCCCCAACGATCCCCCGCGCGTGCACGGCCTGGTCGTCGAGGTCCAGCCGCGCCGGCGGGTGTTCCTGCCGATCACCCGGGTACGGAACATCGAGGCCGACGCCGTGATCTTCACAGGCAGCATCAACCTGCGCCGCTTCGAGAAGCACGCCTCGGAGTCCCTCGCCATCGGAGAGCTTCTCGACCTGACGGTCGAGATCGCTGACGAGAAGGTCACCGTGCTCGACCTCGCCATGGAGCAGGGCCGGACCGGCGAGTGGCTGATCACCAAGGTGGCGGTGCTGCGGGGCGCCCCCGGCCGCGGGCTACGCCGGCGGCGAGGCGAGACCCTCATCGCCGACTGGTCCGACGTCACCGGGTTCGGCTCCGTGCAGAAAGACCAGGGGGCCGCCAACCTGCTGGCCGCATTCGAGGAGACGCGCCCCGCCGACCTCGCCAACGCCCTGCGCCACCTGCCCGACAAGCGGCGGGCGGAGGTGGCCGCCGCGCTCGACGACGACCGGCTCGCCGACGTGCTGGAGGAACTGCCCGAGCGCGACCAGATCGGCATCCTGAGCCGCCTGGACGCCGAGCGCGCGGCCGACGTGCTCGCGGCCATGGACCCGGACGACGCCGCCGACCTGCTGCAGGACCTGCCGTCCGCGCAGGCGGAGGCGCTGCTGGGCCGCATGGAGCCTCGCGAGGCGGCCCCGGTGCGGCGCCTGCTGACGTACGCGGAGAACACCGCGGGCGGCATGATGACCAGCGAACCGGTCGTGCTGCCGCCCCACGCGACGATCGCCGAGGCCCTCGCCGAGATCCGCAGGCAGAACATCACCCCTGCCGTCGCGGCCCAGGTGTACGTCGCCCGGCCGCCGATCCAGACGCCCACCGGCAAGTATCTGGGGGTGGCCCACTTCCAGCGGCTGCTGCGCGAGCCGCCCTCCACGCTGCTGGGCGGCGCGATCGACAGCAGCATCGACCCGATCCGGCCCGACCTGCCCCTTCACGGGGTCACGTCGTACCTCGCCACCTACAACCTGGTGGCCGCCCCCGTGGTCGACGAGATGGGACGGCTCGTCGGGGCCGTCACCGTGGACGACGTGCTCGACCACCTGCTCCCGCCCGACTGGCGGGAGCGCGACGAGCAGCCGCCGGGCGCCGGCATCTCCCCACCGAGTACGCCCGGCTCCGGGCCGCCGGAGGTGAACGGTGGCGGCTAACCGGCTCGACCAGCCCCGGGAGCTCCGGCGTACCTTCCGCCCGCACTACGACCCCGAGGCATTCGGTCGCCTCTCGGAGCGGATCGCCCGCTTCCTCGGTACCGCCCGCTTCCTGGTGTACATGACCGGCTTCATCGCGGTCTGGGTCCTCTGGAACGCGCTGGCGCCCAGAAGCCTCACCTTCGACCCCTACCCGTTCATCTTCCTCACGCTGATCCTGTCGCTTCAGGCCTCCTACGCCGCTCCGCTCATCCTCCTCGCGCAGAACCGGCAGGCCGACCGCGACCGCGTGCAGAGCGAGCAGGACCGGATGACCACCGAGCGGAACCAGGCCGAGGTGGAGTACCTCACCAGGGAGATCGCGGGGCTGCGCCTCGCCCTGGGCGAGCTGGCCACGCGTGACTTCATCAGGGGCGAGCTGGAGCACCTGTTCGACGAGGTGCTCGAGTCGGCCCGCCGGGAGGGTCCCCGGCGGCCACCCCGGCGGCTCGAGAGCGACTCAGAGTGAGTCCTGGGCGAAGAGCTTCGTGAGCATGGCGGCGCACTGCCGTAGCTCCTCCTCGTCGAGGAGATCGAGGAACTGGCCGCGGATCGCGCGCAGGTAGGTGGGCGTGGCGTCGGTGAGACGTTGCTCACCTTTTTTCGTGAGCACTGCGAACAGACCCCGTGCGTCGCTGGCGCAGGCCGCGCGCTCGACCAGCCCGTCACGCTGGAGACGGTCGATGAGCCGCGTGAGCCCGCTGCGGGACAGCAGCACCCGCTCGGCCAGGTCGTTCATGCGCAGCCGCCGGTCGGGGCTTTCTGAGAGCTGGAGCAGCACGTCATAGGCGGCGGGGGCCAGATCGTGGCGGCTCAGCAGCTCCACCTCGAGGCTCCGGGTGATCTGGACCTGAGCCCGCTGCAACATGCGCCAGACGATCATCTGCTGCGGGGTGATCTCCGCCGTCATGGACGTCACGCGGTCATCCTAGAAGGTCGCATAAACACATACACCTCCCTCTTGACCTCTCTTGGCCCCTAGGAGAGAAGCCGGAGTTCGTCGGATCGGTCCTGGGTTCGTAGCATGGATCCATGGCACCAACCCCAGATTTGGTGACGGCCGCGCTGGCGACGGTCAATGACCCTGAGATCCGCCGGCCGATCACCGACCTTGACATGGTCAAGAGCGTCGATATCTCCCCCGATGGGGTGGTGCGGGTCGGCGTCTTTCTCACCGTCGCGGGCTGCCCCATGCGCGACACCATCACGCGCGACGTCACCGCCGCCGTGTCCAAGGTCGCCGGTGTAACCGCCGTCCACGTCGACCTCGACGTCATGAGCACCGAGCAGCGCAAGACCCTCCAGACCAAGCTGCGGGGCGACCGCGGGCCGGAGAAGGAGATCCCCTTCGCCAAGCCCGGCTCCCTGACCCGTGTCTTCGCCGTCGCGAGCGGCAAGGGCGGCGTCGGCAAGTCCTCGGTCACCGTCAACCTCGCCGCGGCGATGGCGGTGTCGGGGCTCAAGGTCGGCGTGCTCGACGCCGACATCTACGGTCACTCGATCCCGCGCATGCTCGGCGTGAGCGACCGTCCCACCAAGGTCGAGGACATGATCATGCCGCCGGTGGCGCATGACATCAAGGTCATCTCGGTCGGCATGTTCAAGCCGCCGGGCAACACGCCGGTGGTGTGGCGCGGGCCGATGCTCGACCGCGCGCTGCATCAGTTCCTCGCCGACGTCTACTGGGGCGACCTCGACGTCCTGCTCATGGACCTGCCTCCGGGCACCGGCGACATCGCGATCTCGGTGGCACAGCGCATGCCGGGGGCCGAGATCCTGGTGGTGACCACCCCGCAGCAGGCCGCGGCGGAGGTCGCCGAGCGTGCCGGGTCCATCGCCACCCAGACCCACCAGCAGATCGCCGGCGTCATCGAGAACATGGCGTGGCTGCCCTGTCCGCACTGCGACGAGCGCATCGCGGTCTTCGGTGAGGGAGGTGGCCAGTCCGTCGCCGACGGCCTCACCCGCACCCTCGGTTCGCGCGTCCCGCTTCTCGGCCAGGTCCCGATCGACCTGCGCCTGCGCGAGGGCGGCGACAACGGCAAGCCGCTCGTGCTCACCGACCCCGACTCGCCGGCCGCGACCGAGCTCCGGCGCATCGCCGAGGGCCTGAGCAAGAAGTCCGGCAGCATCAAGGGGCTCCAGCTCGGGCTGTCCCCCTCCGGCCGCTGAGGCGGCCGTAGGGACACCGCACGCAAGAGGGGCCATCTCCCCAGGGAGATGGCCCCTCTTCGGTGTCTGTGCGGGCTCAGGTGGCCTCGGGGTCGTACGGCGGGATCTCGCCGTAGGCAAGCTCGCCGGCCGCCGCCACGGCGTAGGACTCGGTGTGGACGGGGGTGTCGCGCTCGGCCGCCGGCCGCTCCCAGTCGTCCTCGAGATCCTGCAGCAGGTGCTTGCGGACGAAGTTCTTCGGATGCAGGTCGGTCGGGTCGAAGTTGGCGAACTCGGGGCCGAGGTTGTCCTGCAGGTCGCTCTTGGCGTTGTTGGCCATCTGCCGGACCTGGCGGAGCATGCGGCCCGCCTGGGAGGCGGCCTGCGGAAGCTTGTCGGGCCCGAAGACGAGCAAGGCGATGACCACGAGTGCCAAGACCTCAGGCCAGCCGAGTCCGAACACGGTGATCTCCTACGCTTTCCTACGCCGACGCCTGTCGTTGACCGGGACCGGCAAACGACGACCTGGCTTCCTCCAGACTAATGCCCCGGTTCGGCAAGGGGCACCACAAGGAACGGCCGATCATGACGGCTGCGGGGTCGGGACCGGCACCGCGTCGATGGTTACGGTGGTGGTCTTCTCCTGGCCACCGCGCTGGTACTTCAGCGTCACCTTGTCGCCGGGCGCCTTGCTCCGGATGGTGACGATCAGCTCGGACGGCTGGCTCACCGGCGTGCCGTCGACCTCGAGGATGACGTCACCGGCCTGCAGCCCCGCCTTGTCGGCCGGACCGCCGGAGATCACCGGCTCCTGCCCCGCCTGCGGGGTGGCGGCGATGCGGACGCCGTCGCCCTGGTAGTTCTCGTCGAGGTGGACGCCGATGCGGGACTTCTTGGCCGAGCCGGTGGAGATGAGCTCCTCGGCGATCCGCCGCACGTGGTTGACCGGGATGGAGAAGCCCAGGCCGATGCTGCCGCTCTGCCCGCCGAACGAGCTGTTGCCGAGCGTCGCGATCGCGGAGTTGACGCCGATCACCTCGCCGGCGGCGTTGACCAGCGGACCCCCCGAGTTGCCCGGGTTGATCGCCGCGTCGGTCTGAATGGCGTTGATGAACGAGGACTCCGACCCGCTCTCGCCACCCGCCGTGACGGGACGGTTCAGAGAGCTCACGATGCCCGTCGTGACGGTGCCGGTGAGCCCGAGGGGCGAGCCGATGGCGATGACGGGATCGCCCACGACGACCCGGTCGGAGTTGCCCAGCGTGATCTCCGGGGACCCGAAGGTGTCGTCGGGCTTGACCACGGCGATGTCGGAGCTGGGGTCCCGGCCGATGATCTTGGCGACGCTCGACTTCTTGTTGCTGAACATCACCTTGATGTTGCCGGTCTGCGCGGCCGCCGCGACCACATGGTTGTTCGTGAGGATGTACCCACCCTTGATCACGAAGCCCGAGCCGGTGCCCGCCTCGCTGTTGCCCTTCACATCGAGCGAGACCACGCTCGGGATGACCTTGGCGGCGACGCCGGCCACCGAGTCGGGGGCGCGGTTGACGATCGTGCCGGTCGGCGTGCCGAGCGTGTAGGACGGATCGACGCCCGAGCCGGACCGGGTGAGCAGGAAGGTGCCGAGGCTGCCCGCCATCGAGGCGATCAGGGCGATCACGACGGCGAGGACGGCGAGCACTCCGGTCCTGGGCATCCTGGGCGCGGCGCCACTGTCCACGCGCGGGCCGCCCGGGGGCGGCGCCCAGCCGGGGCCCATGCCGAACGGATTGCGCGGAGGCGGCGGACCGAAGGGGCCACCGGGCGAGGGCGGCAGGGGCCCGCCGGACGGATTCCCCCAGCCGGACTCCTCGCCTCCTCCACGCCGGTCACCGGGCTGCTGCCCGGAGTACGGCCCGCCCATGGGGGCGTCGGACCGCGGTGTCTCGGCCGCGAAGGGGATGGGCCCGGTCGTCTCGTTCCCGAAAGGATCGCGCCCGGTCTCGCTGCGGTTGGGAGCGTTCCCGGTCTCGCGTCCGTACGGATCACGCCCGGCGTCGCCGGCGGGGGCGAAAGGATCGCGCCCTCCGCCGCTCGCGGCGAAGGGGTTGGGGCCGGTGAAGGCGTCGGGCCCCGAGACCGGCGCGCCGGCCGGCCATCCCTCAGAGGCAGGCAGGAACTCCGGCCTGACGCGCATCCCACCGGGGTCCGAGGACCCCGGTGAACGCTGAGAGGGAGTGGCCACGTCCCCGGAGTCGAAGGTACGTGTCTCGTCGGTCATCGAACGCTCACTCCCGAGGCCGGTCAACGTGGTCTACGCCAGATTCTCGCTCGGACCCCATACGAGCACCGTAAATCGCACCCGGCAAGGGTCCATCCGATCGTATGCCCGCTTCGGCGTGGACGGCGCGGGCGGGTCGACGACGCCCGTGCCGCCGGTGGCCGGCCTCAGGGTCGGGGCGACGGCGTCTCCAGCCGTCCCGGCACGACCTGCCCGGCCGGAGTGGTGCGGTGCTGGTTGGCGAACATCTCGACGGGCGGGGCGGACGGCCTGCTGTCGGCACCGCTCACCATGAACAGGGTGCTGAGCGCGACGGCGGCCGACGCGACGCCGACCGCGACGTACCCCGCCCGGCGGTTGCCGCCCGAGCGGCCGGGACCGGAGAACCCGCCACCACGGCGCGGCCTGTTGTCGACCGGATTGCTGGTCAGCGAGTAAGTCGGGTTGGGAAAGGGGCGTACCCTCGGCGGGAGCGGGCCGCCCGGCTCGGACATCCTCATCAGGGACATCGTGAGATCCGCAGGGACGCCCGGCGCGTCGAGTGACCGAAGCCGGCTCTTCAGCGCCCTGATCGCGTCGAGCTCGGCGCGGCAGTCTGCGCATAGTGTCAGGTGCGCCAGCGCACGCTCTCGCTCGGTGTGACCGAGCTCACCGTCAATGAGCGCGGAAGCGCGCTCTCCGAGATGACTCATGCTCCCTCCCTGCTAACGGTCGGGGGGAGTTCGTCGCGACGGGGTGCCCGGTGTTCGAGCGCCTCGCGCAACTGACTGCGACCGCGGTGGATTCGGCTGCGAACGGTGCCCAGCTTCACGCCGAGTGTCGCCGCGATCTCCTCGTAGGACAGGCCCTCGATGTCGCAGAGGACCACGGCCGCGCGGAACTCCGGCTGGAGCGCGTCGAGAGCGGCCTGGATGTCGGGCTCCAGCTGGGCGTCGTCGAACACCTGGGCCGGAGAGGGCTCCCGCCCGCGCAGGCGCTCCGCCGCGTCGTCGCCGAGGCCCTCGAACCGGATGCGCTGCCTGCGCCGCGCCATGTCCAGGAAGAGGTTCGTGGTGATGCGGTGCAACCAGCCCTCGAAAGTGCCGGGGGTGTAGCTGGACAGCGACCGGAAGACCCGGACGAAGACCTCCTGCGTGAGATCCTCGGCGTCGTGCATGTTGCCGGTGAGCCTGTAGGCCAGGCGGTAGACGCGCGCCGAGTGTGCGCGGACGACCTCCTCCCAGGTCGGAGGTGTCCAACCGTCGTCGGGCAACCGGGGGTCTCCCCCCGGGAACGCGCTATCGGGAGTATCAGCCTGGTGGTAGTTGTCCACCAGCACTCCTCTCTCCGGGACCACCGCTACAGCCATAGTGCCTGCTTTCGTCCCTTCCTGCGTACCCACGAGCCACCGAAGCCCGACTGTGTCCTTTAACAAAGGTCGTTCAAAGCGTGCAACGTACCCGTTGTGGCGTGAGTTCCCGTTCGGCCCTTACTCCCCTAGGCTGCGACCAAATACGTGCGTACGGCGAAGGCGGGGAGGAGAGGCCGATGGCCCCGACGCCGACGACTCCGGTGGAGGCCACGCTGGCCTACGCGGAGGAGTTCCATGACGAGGACGAGGTGCTGCGAGCCGCGAGGCGGCGTGGCATGGAGGTGGGGGCCGTCCCCATCCTGACCGGAGGCGGCGCGGCCCTGTGCTTCCTCGCCACGGCGATCAGCGCCAGGTCCGTGGTCGAGGTCGGCACCGGATGCGGGGTCTCGGGGCTGTGGCTGCTGCGCGGCATGCGGCCGGACGGCACCCTGACCAGCGTCGACGTAGAGCCCGAGCACCAGCGTCTGGCCCGCCAGTCCTTCGCCGAGGCCGGGTTCTCCGGCAGCAGGGTCCGCCTGATCGGCGGACGAGCCCTGGACGTGCTCCCCCGGCTCGCCGACGGCGGCTACGACCTGGTGTTCTGCGACGCCGCCAAACAGGAGTACGGCGACTATCTGGCCGAGGCCGTGCGCCTGCTGCGACCCGGTGGCATCGTGGCCTTCGACAACGCGCTGTGGCACAACCGGGTGGCGGACCCCGCGCAGCGCGACCCCGAGACCGTGGCGATCCGCGAGCTCGGCAAGCTGGTCAAGGGCGACGAGCGGCTGCGCGCCCTGATGATGCCCCTCGGCGACGGGCTCCTCGCGGCCATCAAGACGGCGAACTAGCGGCCCGCCACGACGGGCCCAGGGGCCACCGGACACGCCCGCCCGGCGCCCCCGCCGAGCGTCCGCCCCGCACGCCCGTCAGGTGGTGAGCCACTCCAGCAGGAGGCGGGTGCCGAAGCCGGTCGCGCCCTTGGTCAGGACGCCGTCGTCCGAGGTGGTGCGCGCCACCCCCGCGATGTCGAGGTGGGCCCACCGCCGACCGCCGGTGAACTCACGCAGGAACAGCGCCGCGGTGATGGAGCCCCCGCCGTACTTGCCCTCGGCGTCGATGTTGGACAGGTCGGCCACCGGGGAGTCGAGAGCGGGCCGGTAGTCGTCGACCAGGGGCATGTGCCACAGAGGATCGCCGGACGCCTTTCCGGCCTCCAGCAGTTCCTTCACCAGATCGTCGGCCGAGGAGAAGACCGCGCCGAGGTCGCGGCCAAGGGCGATGCCGATGGCGCCGGTCAAGGTGGCCAGGTCGACCACGGTGTCGGGGTCGAGGACCTCGTCGGCGTAGGCCAGGGCGTCGGCGAGCACCAGCCTGCCCTCGGCGTCGGTGTTGAGCACCTCGACCGTGCGGCCGCCGTACTGCGTGATCACATCGCCCGGACGCTGGGCGCCGCCGGACGGCATGTTCTCGGCGGCGGCGACCAGACCGGTGACGCGTGTGCGGACGCCCAGCTCGCGCAGCGCGCCGAGGACGGAGATCACCACCGCCCCGCCCGCCATGTCGGTCTTCATGAACTTCATGCCGTCGGTGGGCTTGAGAGAGAGCCCTCCGCTGTCGAAGGTGATTCCCTTGCCCACCAGCACCACGTGGGTGCCGTCGGGGTCGGCGGGCTCGTACGACAACTGGATCAGGCGGGGCGGGCTGGCCGATCCCTGCCCCACCGCGAGGATGCCCCCGAACCCTTCGGCGGCGAGCTCGTCGGGTCCCCAGACCTTGGCCTCCAGGCCCGACCGCTCCGCGACCTCGACGGCGCGGTCGGCCAGCCAGGCGGGGTCCTTCTCGGAGGACGGCGTGTTGGACAGGTCACGGGTGAGGGCCGTGGCCCGGGCGATCACCTCGGCGCGCTCGACGGCCGGCCGGGCCTCCTCGGGCCCGGAAAGGCGGATCTCCTCGACGGCCGCGGTGCGGGGCGCGCCGATGCGCATGGTGTAGGAGGCGAGCAGCAGGCCCTCGGTGAGGGCCGCCCATCCCTGCTCGCCGACCCCGCCGGGAAGGACGACGTCGATCGACCGCCGCCCCCTGACCCGTCGTGCGACCGCCCCGCCCGCCCTGCGCAGGGCCCGGGGCGTGCCGTCGCCGATGCCGTAGAGCAGCACCCGCCGGACGGCGGCACCGTGGGCGACGGGAACCTCCACCACCTCGCCGGGCTCCCCCTTGGCCTCATGGTGGGCCAGAAGGGCCGGCACCGGCACGGGGAGCTCCACGTCGGCGGACAGGTCGCTCCCGAACGGCACGGCGAGCAGGTCGGCGTCCCGCTTGGACTGGTCGATGAATCTCAGCGCGGTTTCAATGGGCACGGTGGTCCTCCCCTGCCTGAATGCGACAGCCCCGGCGTGGGGGCGTGCGGCCCGGCCGCCGGGGCCGTCAAGTCGCCTGTGTCGGTGGGTTGTGTCAGGGGTATGTCAGCCGACGACGTTCTTCAGAGCGTCGCCAAGGGCTCTTGCCTCATCTGGTGAGAGCTCGACGACGAGCCGGCCGCCACCCTCGAGAGGGACCCGCATGACAATGCCCCGTCCTTCCTTGGTGACCTCCAGCGGACCGTCGCCAGTCCGCGGCTTCATCGCCGCCATGCGTGTATCCCTTCCTGCCTCGGCCTGCGCGATGCCGTACGCGCCTGTCCGCGCCCGACCGCCCGCCGCTTTCACGTCTTCTGTGACGTCCCATTATCCCGCCTCGCGAGCGCGCATGGGTAACGATCTCCTCCCAGAATGCGTTGTCCGGGGCCCCCACGCCGATCAAACTGGTCTATGTGAACGCCCGCGCCGCGCTTTTCGATCTCTACGGAGATCACCTGCGCATCCGTACCGGGCGAGCGTCCGTGGCCGCTTTGGTACGGCTTCTCGCCCCTCTGGACATCGCCGCACCTGCCGTCCGTACCGCCATTTCCCGGATGGTCCGGCAAGACTGGCTCAAGCCCGTGCGGCTCCCCCAAGGGCCGGGATACGCGCTGACGCCCAAGTGCGCGCGGCGCCTCGACGAGGCCGCCGTACGCATCTACCGGACCGGCTCGGCCCTGTGGTCCGGGCACTGGGACGTGGTCGTCTTCCAGCCGGTGCGTGAGCGGGGCAGGCGCGAGCGGCTACGCGCCGACCTGGCCTTCCTCGGCTACGCGCCCCTGTCGGAGACCACCTGGATCGGGCCGTGGCCCTCTCCCGAGCTCGACACGATGCTCGGCGAGCAGGGGGTGCCCGCCGACCGGTTCCAATGCACCTTCGGCGGCGATCCGCGAGAGCTGGTCGCCCGCGCCTGGGACCTGTGCGCCATCGCCCGAGCCTACGAAGAGTGGATGGAGCAGGCCGTCGATCTTGTGGGGGCGCTGGCCCGCGACGCCCCCGACGACCAGATCTTCGCCACCCGTAGCAGACTGGTCCACGGCTGGCGCAACTTCCTGTTCCGCGATCCGGGCCTTCCGCCGGAGCTGCTTCCCCCGGCCTGGCCGGGTGAGAAGGCCCGCGCCTACTTCGAGCAGGAGGCCGCCCGCCTGCTGCCGGCCGCGGCCGGCTTCGTCGACCGAAACCTGGACAAGGGAGTCCACTGATGGATCAGCGACCCAAGGCCACCCCCGCCGCGCCGGGGCCGGTCTCGCCCTCCCCGACCGCGGATGAGCACGGCCACGATCAGGTGCTCTACGCCGTCGAGGACGGCGTCGCGACGATCACCCTGAACCGCCCTGACGCCATGAACGCGCTCACCATCTCGATGAAGGCCGCCCTGCTGGAGGCGCTGGAGCGGGCACGTGAGGACGCGCAGGCCCGTGTCGTGGTGCTGACGGGCGCGGGGCGGGGTTTCTGCGCCGGGCAGGACCTGAGGGAGCACGCGGACAACCTGGAGGCCGGGGTGGGCCTCGACAACACCGTCCGCGCCCACTACAACCCCATCGTCTCGACGATCGCGGCCATGGGCAAGCCGGTGGTGGCCGTGGTGAACGGCATCGCCGCGGGGGCCGGGGCCTCGCTGGCCTTCGCCTGCGACTTCCGGATCGCGGCCGAGGGCGCGAAGTTCGCGATGGCGTTCGGCGCCATCGGCCTGGCACCCGACTCCGGGGCGTCCTGGACGCTTCCGAGGCTGGTCGGCCCGGCGAGGGCGCGTGAGCTGCTGATGCTGGGCGAGCCCGTGGGGGCTCAGAGGGCGCTGGAGATCGGCATGGTGAACTCCGTCGTGCCCGGCGACGACCTGGCCGCGAGCGCCCGGGAGCTCGCCGCACGGCTCGCTCAGGGCCCGACCGTGGCCTACGGGGCCATCAAGCAGGCCCTCGACTTCTCCGCCGCGCACCCGCTGGAGGACTCGCTGGAGATGGAGGCCGACCTCCAGGACGCCTGCGCCAAGTCGGAGGACCACCACAACGCCACCCGGGCCTTCCTCGCCAAGGAGCGTCCCGTCTTCCACGGCCGCTGATCGGCGACGGGCCGGGTTCAGGCGGGGCGCTCGCGCACCCAGCACCCGGCCACGTGGTCGTTCACCAGGCCGATCGCCTGCATCAGGGCGTAGGCAGTGGTCGGGCCGACGAAGCGGAAGCCGTGGCGCTTCAGCTCCTTGGCCAGGGCCTTGGACGCGGGGGTCGTCGCCGGCACGTCGGAGAGCGACGCCGGCGTGGGCGAGGCCGGGTCGGCGTACCGCCAGACCAGCTCGGAGACGCCTCCGGGGAGCACGGCCGCGGCGTGCGCGTTGGCGATGGCCGCCTCGATCTTGGCCCGGTTGCGTATGATCCCCGCGTCGGCCAGCAGCCGCTCGACGTCGGACTCGTCGAACGCGGCCACCGCGGCGATCGAGAAGCCGGCGAAGGCCTTGCGGAAGTTCTCGCGCTTCCGCAGGATCGTCAGCCACGACAGGCCCGACTGGAACGCCTCGAGGGTCAGCCGCTCGAACACCGGGTCGTCGCCGTGGACGGGCCGGCCCCACTCTTCGTCGTGGTAGCGGACGTAGTCGGGAGCGCTGGTCGCCCAGCCGCATCGCACAAGCTCAGGGGTCACAGATTCCGAGGTTACAAGCCCGGCGGGGTGAAGCTCACTCGCCGGGCGTCATCGGATGTCATCGGGCGTCCTCGGCGTCGGAGCGGTCGCCGGTCGCCACACCGCCTCCGTTGGACGCCGAGTGCTTCCCCGGCGAGCTCCTGGGCTTCTCGAAGGGGCCGGGCTCCTCGCCGGACGCCTCGAACGGATCCGGGTCCTTCTTCGGCGTCTCCGGCGGATCGGGGTCCTTGTCCTGGGCCTTGACCGGTTCGCGATCGTCCCCGGGCGCGGCGGGGAGGTTTCCAAGGCCGGAGGCGGGCACGTCCGGCGGCGCGCTGGCGACACCCGAGCTCGTGGACAGGTCCGGCGGCGCGCTCGCCACACCCGAGCTCGTGGACAGGTCCGGCGGCGTGCTCGCGACACCACCCGAGCTCGTGGAGGGGGCGGGATCGACGCGGGGCACCTGGCGGACCCCCGGGCTCGGGGTGATGGGATCGAACAGGTTCTCGTGCGACACGGCCCCCCGGTCGTCCCCGCCGAAGCCGAAGGAGTGCTCCACGGCCCCCCAACCGCCCGTGGAGGCCTCGGGCCCCGCCTCCGCCCCGGCGGTGGCCCCCGGCGCCCAGGACGGCCGCGCGTACGACTCCTGGCGCGCCTGGAGCCGTCCGGCGAGAAGCTCGGCGACGCGCTGCTCCAGAACGGCGATGTGGGTGTCACGCTCGCCCAGGGCCGTCGCGGCCCGTTGCAGGGTCTCGTCGACGCTCTGGGTGTGGTAGCCGACCAGGCTCACCGGCAGCTGCAGCGCCATGAAGTCGACGGCCGTCAGCTGCCCGGGGTCGGGCAGGTCGAGAGGCGGTACGTCGGGGGCGAACTCCGTCAGCTCGCCACCGCGCCCTTGCGAGACCATCACCACGCACAACAGCACGGCGACCGCAGCGACAGCGAGGAGGACCAGCACATACGAATCGTGCCACATCGGTGCCTTTGAGCGCGCGTTGTTGCCTCCGCACCCTGATCTTCCGGCATGGGTGTACCGCCCTGCGCACACGTGTGCACGGCCGCACCTGCCCCCGCCCGGCGGATGAATACGCCCGCCACCTGGCATGTGACACCATCGGCACATGACGCCCGTGCTCGTGACCGGCCTCGACCGCCCCCTGGACCCCTCCTGGGTCGAGGCGGGCTCCGCCGCCGAGGTCGAGCGGCATGCCCGTGCCGGCCACACGGTCGCGGTGACCCTGTCCGGGGACGAGACCACACAGCTCGCCACGGCGGCGGTGTTCGCGTGGCTCGGGGCGCGGGTCTTCCGCACGGCACATGAGACGCAGGTGAGGCTGGCGCTCGACATGACCGAGTCGCTCGCGGGAAGGCGCCCCCCTGCGCTAGCCCGGCGCGGCCTCGCCTAGCTCCTCCGCGTTCGGGCTCAGCGGACGGCCCGGCCTCTCCAGGTGGTGCAGCGCCTCCTCGACCGTGGTGGTCCAGGAGATCGCGTCGAAGACGTCGGGACGGGTGAACCCCGCGTCGTACATGCCGTCGACGAGCCGGCGCAGCGGGGCGTACAGGCCCCAGGGATCCAGGATGACCAGGGGCTTTTCGTGCAGCCCGAGCACACGCGATGTCCAGATCTCGAAGAGCTCCTCCAGCGTGCCGATGCCGCCGGGCAGTACGAGGAACGCGTCGGACCGGCCGTCCATGATCCCCTTGCGCTCGCGCATGTCGGCGGTGATGATCAGCTCGTCGGAGTCGCTGTCGGCGATCTCGAGGTCCACCAGGGCCTGAGGCATCACGCCGATCGTGCGCCCGCCCGCCTTCCGCGCGGCACGGGCCACCGCGCCCATGCAGGACACCACGGCGCCGCCGCTGACGAGCGTGTGCCCGCGCCGGGCCAGCTCCGTGCCCACCTGGGTGGCCAGGTCGAGATACTTGCCGTCGATCTTCTGGCTGGAGGCGCAGAACACGCAAATCGCCATAGTCACGACGGCAACCCTATCCAGGACGCCTGGTGGGGAGCCCACGGCGCATCACAGGTCCCGCAAGCCGAGCTGGCGATCCTGGTCCGCCTCCACGATGATGCCCACCGCTTCGTCCACGTCGTCGGTGACCCGCACCAGGTCGAGGTCGACCGGGGAGATCTTGCCGGTCCCGACGAGGGTCTCGCGGATCCAGTCGAGCAGGCCGCTCCAGAACTCGGTGCCCATCAGGATGACCGGGAACGAAGTGACCTTGCGCGTCTGGACCAGCGTGAGGGCCTCGAAGAGCTCGTCCAGCGTGCCGAAGCCGCCGGGCAGTGCGACGAAGCCGCAGGCGTACTTCACGAACATGGTCTTGCGCACGAAGAAGTAGCGGAACTCGACGCCCAGATCGACGTAGTCGTTCAGCTTCTGCTCGAAGGGCAGCTCGATGCCGAGCCCTACCGAGACGCCGCCGGCCAGGCGCGCTCCCTTGTTGGCCGCCTCCATGCATCCGGGGCCGCCGCCGGTGATGACCGCGTATCCGGCCTCGGCCAGTGCCCTGCCGAGGCTCTCTCCCAGCGCGTAGTCAGGGCTGTCCGAAGGGGTACGGGCGGATCCGAAGACCGTGACGGCGGGGGGAAGCTCGGCGAGCTGCCCGAATCCCTCCACGAACTCGGCCTGGATGCGCAGCACCCGCCAGGGGTCCATGTGCAGCCACTCGGTCGATCCGCGCCGGTCGAGGAGCCGCTCGTCATAGGTGGAGTCGGGGAGGAACTTCCCGCGGAGGAGAGACGCGCCCTGCCTGCGTTCTTCGCGTGATGCTTTGCTCATGCCGATCACGCTAACCGCCCCGCGGGACCTCCAAAGCCGTACCGGATCGGGAGGTTTCGTACGGCCCTCAAAGAATCTTGAAAAATCTGTTTGGAGCAGCGGAACCGTTTCTTCGCGAGGCTGCGTCTAAGAGCCGAGGGTGCTGCTCGGGACTGAAAGTGGCTTTCCCCGCCAAATGGCCGGCGAGGAAAGCCACTTTCTTTTGTGCCGCCACCTGCCCGCCACATCAGGCCAGGTCAGAGCCTGGAGCGCCGAGCCAGGCCAGCATCCTGCGCTCGCAGTCGACGATCTTCTCCAGCGAGACGTACTCGCCCTGCTGGTGGGCCAGGTTCGGGTCGCCGGGGCCGTAGTTGACGGCGGGGATGCCGAGCCCGGAGAAGAGCGCGACGTCCGTCCAGCCGAGTTTGGCCCGCGGGGTGCCGCCGATCGCCTTGGCGAACGCCGCGGCCACGGGGTGGGTCAGCCCGGGGCGGGCGCCGGGGGCGCCGTCGGTGAACCGGACCTCGTACCCCTCGAAGACCTCGCGCACGTGGTCTCGCGCCTGGTCGAGCGAGCGGTCGGGCGCGAAGCGGTAGTTCACCGTGACCACGCACTCGTCGGGGATGACGTTGCCCGCCACGCCACCGGCGATGCCGACGGCGTTCAGCCCTTCGTGGTACGCGAGCCCGTCGACGACGGGCTCGCGGGCCTCGTAGGCGCTCAGCCGCGCGAGGACGGGCTCCACGCGGTGGATGGCGTTCACGCCGAACCACGAGCGGGCGCTGTGGGACCGCTTGCCGGTGGTGACGATCTCGGCGCGCAGGGTGCCCTGGCAGCCGCCCTCGATCTCGCCGCCGGTGGGCTCCATCAGCACGGCGAAGTCGCCGGCCAGCAGCTCGGGACGGGTGCGGCCCAGCCGCCCCAGCCCGTTGCGCGCGGCCTCGATCTCCTCGCAGTCGTAGAAGACGTACGTGACGTCCCTGCCGGGGCGCGGCACCCCGGCGGCCAGCTTCAGCGCCACGGCGACCCCGCTCTTCATGTCGGAGGTGCCGCAGCCGTACAGCAGGTCGCCCTGGACGCGCGAGGGCAGGTTGCCCGCGAGCGGCACGGTGTCGATGTGCCCGGCGACGACCACGCGCTCGGAGTGGCCTAGCTCGGTGCGCGCGACGACCGCCTCACCGTCGCGGACGACGGTGAGGTGCGGCAGAGGCCTCAGGGCCGCCTCGATCGCGTCGGCCAGGGCCTTCTCGTCGCCGCTGACCGACTCAACGTCGACGAGCACGGCCGTCAGTGCCCGTACGTCGCCGGCGAGGTCGAGCGGCGTCAGGTCAGGCATTGAGGCCGTGCTGGCGCAGCACGTCGTTCAGCTCGGCCTTGTCGTGGCGCTGACCGGCCTGGAGCCGCTTGAGCACCAGGACGCAGGGAAGCCCGAAGGTGCCGCCGGGGAACTCCTTGGCGCGCGTGCCGCCCACCGCGACGCACCAGTCGGGGATGTGGCCCCGGCTGAGCTGCTCGCCGGTCTCGACGTCGATGACGGGCATGGACGAGGTGAGGATCGTGCCGGCGCCGACCACGGCGCCCTTGCCGACCCGGGCGCCCTCGACGATCATCGAGCGGCTGCCGATCAGCGCCTCGTCCTCCACGACGACGGGAACGGCGTTCGGGGGCTCCAGGACGCCGCCGATGCCGACGCCGCCCGACAGGTGGACGTTCCTGCCGATCTGGGCGCACGAGCCGACCGTGGCCCAGGTGTCCACCATCGTGCCGCTGTCGACGTAGGCCCCGATGTTGGTGAAGGAGGGCATCAGCACGACGCCGGAGGCGAGGTATGACCCCCAGCGGGCGATGGCGCCCGGCACCACGCGCACGCCCTCCAGCGACGTCTTCAACGGGATGCGGTCGTTGTGGTGGAAGTCGCCCACCTGGCTCCTGACCATGCCGAGGACCCGGAAGCTGAGCAGGATGGCGCGCTTGGCACGCTCGTCGACGACCACCTCACCGGTGGAGTGGTCGATGAAGGCCACCCGGGCCTTGCCGGTGTCGAGCATGTCCACGGCACCGACGATCACGCCGCGCGCTTCCCCGTCGTCGGGGGAAAGGTCGGCACGGCGCTCCCACAGCTCATCCACGGTGGCAGGCAAGGGGCTTTCGAAGGTCTCGCTCATGCAAGTGGAGCTTAGTGCCGCGCGGGGACCTCGGCTGGGCCGGTAGGTTCTTGTTCGTGGCACGGCGATTCTCACGGACGGTCCTGACGATTACCGGCATCGTCGTCGTGCTCTGCGTAGCCATATTTTTCGGGGTTTATCACCTTATGAACCGAGCGAAGCCGTTCGCTCTGGGCGAGCACTGCCAGGTGAAGACCCCCGCGGGCACTCTCGACCTCGAAATCGAGCAGGCTCAGGTGGCCGCCACGATCGCCGCGGTCGCCACGCGCCGCAGACTGCCCGAGCGGGCCGTGGAGATCGCGTACGTCACCGCGATCCAGGAGTCCAAGCTGCTGAACCTCCCTTTCGGCGACCGTGACTCGGTGGGGGTGTTCCAGCAGCGCCCCTCGCAGGGCTGGGGCACCGTCAAGCAGCTCCAGGACCCCGTCTACGCGACCCATAAGTTCTTCTCGGCGCTGGTCAAGGTCAAGCGCTACCAGAAGCTCCCGCTGCACGAGGCGGCGCAGGCCGTGCAGCGGTCCGCCGACGGCTCGGCGTACGCCCAGCACGAGGAGGACGCCCAGATCCTCACCGACGCCTTCACCGGACGGGCGCCGAAGGCCGTCCACTGCTGGTACCCGCCTTCCGACAAGCCCGTCCCGGCACAGGCCGCCAAGGCGCGCAAGGAGCTGAGCAGGGCGCTGGGGGACACCACCAGCGACGGCAACCGGATCGACGCGCCGACGGAGCGCCGCGGCTGGCTGATCGCCGCCTGGTCGGTCGCCCACGCCCAGAAGTACGGCCTGCACCAGGTGAGCTACGCGGGCGTGGCGTGGAAGTCGATCGCCGGCCACGACGGCTGGCTGGCCGACGGCAGGTCATCGGCGAGCAAGGTCGAGATCGCCTGATCGAGGTCCCGGCGGCCAGATCGCGGTGCGGCGCTCTACAGCATGCGCTCGACGTTGATGGAGCCGGGCGAGAGCGGCTGCGCGTAGGCGGCGGTCCACGGCTGGCCCTGCACCCGGTTGAAGCTCAGCAGCCGCCCGTCGGCGGCCCGGTAGTCGGCGAAGTCGACCAGGCCTCGTTCGGGGTAACCGGTCGTGCCCTCGGAACGGAAGGCGGCGGTCCCCCGCTCGATCGGGAAGAACTCCACGCCTTCCATGATCAGCATGCTCTTGGCGGGGACCATGCCCTGGGTCGGGACGGGCGTCCAGAGGAAGACCTCGAGATGCGGCGGGTCCTCGGGGGTCGCCCCGTCGCGTTCCTGGACCGACAGCCACTGGTAGTGGCGGGCGCCCTCCTCGAGGAGGTACTCGGTCCACTGGTCGCCCTGCCACGACAGGTGCAGGGCGCCGATGACGCGCGACCGCGCGCCCTGACGGTCGATGGTGTCACCGACCTTGATCGTCCTTGGATCGAGGTAGTCGGGGTCGAGGACGACGGGACGGGCCAGCGCAGGGTGCGACGACATCGGCTCGGGTGGCGGCTCAGGGGGTCTGGGAGCCGGTCGAGCCCGTTTGTCGGGCCGGCGCGTGCCGAGGAAAGCGCCCAGCACGACGACGAAGATGGCTGCGCTCACTGCGAGCACGACCGCAACGGTCATGCCGCGGGATCCTACTGGAGGCGGAGCACCGCCGCATTGACCCGTTCGTCAGTTGCCGTCATGGCGATCCGGATATGTGCTGCACCGGCATGTCCGTAAAAATCACCTGGCGCGACCAGAATGCCCATTTCGGATAGCGACTGAACCTGCTCCCAGCATTTCCGATCATCGGTCGCCCACAGATAGAGACCCGCCGTCGAGTGCTCGACCCGCCACCCCGCCTTCTCGAGCGCGGGCCTCAGCAGGGCGCGCCGGGCGGCGTACAGCTCGCGTTGCGCGTCGGCGTGCTCGTCGTCGTCGAGGACCGCGGCCATGGCGGCCTGGACCGGCGCGGGCATGATCATGCCGGCGTGCTTGCGCACCTCCAGCAGCCGCCTGACGAGCACGGGATCGCCGGTGACGAACGCCGCACGATAGCCCGCGAGGTTGGACCGCTTGGACAGCGAGTGGACGGCGAGCAGGCCCTCGTGGGAGTCACCGCAGACATCGGGATGCAGGATCGAGATGGGCCTCTCCTCCCAGCCCAGCTCGATGTAGCACTCGTCGGAGGCCACCACCGCGCCGCGCTCGCGCGCCCAGGCGACCACCTTGCGCAGGTGCTCGGCGGGCAGCACGCGGCCGGTGGGGTTCGACGGGGAGTTCACCCAGACGAGCGGCACCCGCTCAGGGCCGACTCCGAGCAGGCCGTCGGTCGCGTAGGGCGCCGCTCCCGCGATGCGCGCGCCGACGTCGTAGGTCGGGTACGCCAGGGCGGGGATGACCACGCGGTCGCCCAAGCCCACGCCAAGGAGGGTGGGCAGCCAGGCGACCAGCTCTTTCGACCCGATGGTCGGCAGAACGGCGTCGGGGTCGACCGTGACATCGTGGCGGCGGGCGAGCCAGCCCGCGGCGGCGCGGCGAAGCCGTTCGGTGCCGTGGGTGAGGGGGTATCCAGGGCTGTCGGCCGCCGCCGCGAGCGCCTCCTGGGCCACGGCGGGCACCGGGTCGACGGGGGTGCCGACCGAGAGGTCGACGATGCCGCCCGGGTGCGCGAGCGCCCGCTCCTTGTAAGGCACCAGACGGTCCCACGGAAAGTCAGGCAGCCCGATCACCGAAATTACCCCCAGTCGAAAGTGATCAAGATTGCGATGTCCGGACATGCCTACCGGTACCGCGACCAGGCGGTCACGGTACCCGGCGGCACCTCGTGATCACGGGCGGACCGAAGATCAGTGCTCCTCGGCCTGCGGCGGGAGCACGGCCACGATCGGGTGGTCCTTGTTGATCTTGCCGACCTTGGACGCGCCGCCGGGCGAGCCCAACTCGTCGAAGAACTCCACGTTGGCCTTGTAGAAATCCTTCCACTGGTCGGGCGTGTCGTCTTCGTAGAAGATCGCCTCGACCGGGCAGACGGGCTCGCACGCGCCGCAGTCCACACACTCGTCTGGGTGGATGTAGAGCATGCGGTTGCCCTCGTAGATGCAATCGACGGGGCACTCTTCGATGCACGCCTTGTCCAGGACATCCACGCAAGGCTGCGCGATGACGTAGGTCACCTCGGGCTCCTTCTTCTCCGCGCCTTCGCACGACTCGACCGCGGGTTGCTAGACCTAGTATTGCCGTGCCGACCGCATGTCTGAAACGGGAGGGGGGCAATGCGCGTGACACCGCACTTCGGCGGAAGACTGCTCATCTCCATCTCCCCCTCCGATGTCGGCCGCAGGGTCACCGTTCGGCGCAGGGATCCCGAGGGGTTCCGCGACGCCGTGGGCGTCCTCGAGTCGTGGCGCGAAGGGTCGCTCAAGGTGCGCAAGCGCGACGGCACGCTGGTCGACATCCCCGAGGAGACGGTCGTCGCGGCCAAGGTCGTCCCCGAACGCTGACCTAGACGGTTTGAGGGGGTACGTCCTGACCGTTGCCTCAACGCTGCCCCAAACATCCGCGTGCCTCCTCGACGCGGCCGGCCGTTACGTTGAGTATTCGTCTCGTGACCTCACGTGCCGCAGCCGCAGTAGTGCTCCTCGCCACAGCCGTCGCGGGGTGCTCCTCCCCGACGACCACCGAGAAGAAGCTCCCTCCGGTCAACCCGAAGGCCGCGAGCCTCGCCGAAGGGTTCGGCACGATGGACCGGCTCGTCGAGGCCGCTAGGAAAGAGGGCTCGCTCAACCTCATCGGCATCCCTCGCCAATGGGTGAACTACGGCGCCATCATGGATCACTTCTCCGGCGAGTACGGATTGCGGATCAACGTGACCGAGCCGGGCGCGAGCAGCCAGCGCGAGATCGACGTGGCGAAGACCACGACGGCCGAGCAGGCTCCCGACGTGTTCGACCTCGGCATGGACGTCGCGATCGCCAACGCGCAGCGGTTCGCCCCCTACAAGGTGACCGCCTGGCAGGACATCCCCGACAACGTCAAGGACCTCAAGGGGCACTGGTACGCGGGGTACGGCGGTTACATGTCGATCGGGTACGACCCGCGTAAGGTGCCGGCGCCCACGAGCTTCTCCGACCTGCTCAAGCCCGGGTACGCCGTCGCGCTGCCGGGCGACCCGCTGCAGACCGCGGCCGCCTTCAACGGCGTCATGGCGGCGTCGCTCAAGGCCGGACGGCCGGAGGCCCAGCGGGGCCTCGAGTTCTTCAGCAAGCTCAAGAAGGGCGGCGGCTTCAGCCTGCCCTCCCGGGCCAACACCCTGGTCGACTGGGACTACGTGAACGCCGCCAAGGCCGCCCAGACCGCGGGGGACGCCAAGCCCGCCTGGAAGGTCGTGATCCCGTCCAACGCGACGCTCGCGTCGTACTACGTGCAGGCGATCAACAAGAGGGCGCCCCATCCCGCCGCCGCCAGGCTCTGGCAGGAGTTCCTCTACAGCGACGAGGTCCAGAACCTCTTCCTCAAGGGCTTCGCCCGCCCGGCGCGCATGGAGGCGCTCGACATGAAGGGCAAGCTGGACAAGCAGGCCGCGGCCAAGCTGCCTCTGGTGTCCGGCAATCCCGTCCTGCTCACGATCCCCCAGGCGGACGAGGCCAAGACCTATCTCAGGGCCAACTGGGCCCGCACCATGGGCTGAGCCGCTCCTCCCGCACCGCTGGAACGCGCCGATTTCTCCGAAGATCCCGCCGGGTGATTCCCCGAACGCGTGAGGCCTGGACGGTTGGTTGCTCCATAGCGGGGCCAAAGCGAGCAAGAGCGAAGCTATCGGACAGATGTGTTGCAAGGACATTGAGGCTCTAAAGTGTCTGTACTTACGGACACGGGAAGCGATGTCTGAGAATGCGAGCTGATGGCCTTGCGATACGACACGCCGAGCTTGATGCGGTGGAACGCTCGCGCCTATGACAGCTCGTTCGGCTACGTCTCGGCGCACGGCGAACCGCTGATCGACCTGCTGGACCCCCGGCCCGGTGAGCGCATCTTCGACCTCGGATGCGGCACCGGAGTGCTCACCGCCGACATCGCCGCCAGGGGCACCACCGTCCTCGGCATGGACGGCTCCGCCGCGATGATCGAGGTGGCGGTCGCCCACCACCCCGGCCTGGACTTCATGATCGGTGACGGTGCCAACTTCCGCGTCGGCGAGCCGTACGACGCGGTGTTCTCCAACGCGGCGCTGCACTGGATGGGCCGCGACCCGGACGCGGTGATCCACTGCGTGCGCACGGCGCTCACCCCCGGCGGGCGGTTCGTGGCCGAGATGGGCGGCGCAGGCAACTGCGCCGCGCTCACCTCGGCCATGCTCACCGCGTGGCGCGAGTACGGGCTGCCCGAACCGGAGCTGCCGTGGTACTTCCCTTCCCCCGCCGAGTACGCCCTCCGGCTGGAGAAGGGCGGGTTCACCGTGCGGCTGCTCGAATACTTCGACCGGCCGACACCGCTCGACGAATGCCCCAACGGCGCCGCCGACTGGGTCCGGATGTTCGCGGGCTCCCTTCTCGACGGAGTGCCGCCCGCCACCGTGGAACCCCTGCTCAGACGGGTCAACGAGCTCGCGGCGCCCGCTTTGCGCCGGGAATCGGGCTGGGTGGCCGACTACGTGAGGCTTCGATTCGCCGCTGTGCGGGCCTAACCGCCGCCTACGATCGAGCGATTTGCCACACTATGGTCTGGTCAACGGAATCACCGGAGAGGAAACGGGATGAACTTCTGCCTGAGTGATCTCGTCCCTCCGCTTCGCTGGAGTGACGCCACCGGATTCGCGCAGCTCCGCGACGTGCCAGGCCTTCCGGACGCCTGGTGGCGGGCCGTCCCCGTCAGCCGGGTGTTCGTCGTGCTCGGCCCGGAGGCGCTCGGTGAGCTGCTGACCGAGCTCGCGATGGAACACTGGCCGGCCGCCGCCGTGGGCGACATCCTGCCCGCGCTGCACGTGATGGACCCCGACGAGGCCGATGAGCCGCAGGTCTCCATCGCGCTCGACCGCGTGGGCTCCTGGTTCGGCCTGCTGTCGCTGACCGGGCGCGAGCTCACCGACCAGCCCTTCATCCGTGCCAGGCCCATCCTGACCGCGCTCTTCACGGCGGTCTTCGTACGGCTCGCGCCCTCCGGCGACCAGTCGGGCGACCACGCCGCGCGATCGGCCGCCAAGTCCCAAGGTCGCGCCTCGAAGCAGGCGGCCGCCGCCGAGGCGGCGCCGGCCGAGACCCGCGACGCGGTCCAGGAGACGCCGCTCCGGGCCGCACGGGCCGGGGAGTCGCCGGTCTCGGCCGGGAAGGCCCCTGAGACGTCCGTACGGGTTTCCAAGACGCCCGCGAAGGCCGGGGACCGCTCCCCCACCGGATCTTCGCCCGAGGCGGCCCCGCTGCCCGTGCGGCGCGTCCCGAAAGCGGAACCGCTTCCCGTACGGTCACCGTCCCGGCTTCCGAAGCGGCAGAAGGCGTCGATCGACCCCGGTGACCCCCTCGGCCTGGCCGCTGCCCGCTTGGCGGAGGCGGCCCTGCGGCAGCCGGCGTCCCGCGACCTGCCGGCCGACGGTTCCCCGGTGGGCGCCCCGGGTGCCCGCACGTCGATGTTCACCCCGCCCCCACGCGCGGAGCGGCCCTTCCCGGCCCCCGACGCCCCCTCCTTCGGAACCGACGGCCAGGGATTCTCCGCCGCTCCCCGTCCGTTCGTCCCCGAGCCCGAGCCGTTCGATCCGGCCCCGCTCGGCCTCGGCGCGTACGGCAAAGACCTGCGGCCGTTCCCGTCCGAACCGCCGGAGCCGTCGGGACCTTCCGAACCTCTGGACGGCCCGCAGGCACGCGAAGGCGGGGAAGACCGTGAGCACGAGGACCCCCCAGCGTCCGAAGGCGCGGACACCCCCCAGGGCATCAGCGCCGACGACCTGGGCACCGGGCGCACCGAAAGGGACGACATCCCCGCGCTGATCGACTCGGCGTTCGCGGACCTGGACGACAAGACCTGGGCGGTCGCGCAGAACCACGTCTTCACCGACTCGCCCGCCGCTCCCGAGGAGCTCGCGAAGCTGTTCGCCGTGTCCCCGGAGGACATCCTCGCCCTGGAGGAGGAGCTGCGCACCCGGCTCGCCGGCTGGCTGGACGGCGCGGACGCCGCCCCCTACACCCAGCACCTGGAGAAACTTCCCGGCACCCTCGGCGTCGCCGCGCCGAAGTCACGCCTGATCGGCGCCGCCGAGTGGCACACCAGGGAGCTGCGCTCCCTCGACGTCCCTGCCTGGCAGTTCGTGCTGGCCACGCTGCCCGGCTACACGGTCCAGGACGACTGGCTGGTCTCCGGCGACATCGCCGAGCTGCGCGAGCAGACCTGTGCCCTGATCCTCAACGCCGAGCGCCCGCCGACGGTGGCGCGTGCCCTCGAACTGGTCTCGACCCTGGGCATCCATCCCGAGATCGCCAAGGAGTGGCTGGAGAACGTCCCGCAACTTCGGATTCAGAGCACCAAAAAGGGGAGTACGTCCGGCCAAGATGACCAAGCAGACGGGCCGAGCGATCCCGAGGGACCCCAGTCGGCGCCGACAGGTCAGCTGAAGGACGTCTCGATGACCCGCAGGTGCTTCCGGCACCCCGACGGCCTCTGGTGGCTCAGGGTCGACGTCCTCCCCGACCAGCTCACCGGCGGAGAGTGCCCGCTGCCGAGCGGGTTCGCGTCCTACCTCGGGATGACGCCCGGCGACAGCCACACGGTCGAGACCACCGCCGGCGAGGTCATACTGACCTGGCAGGCCCGCCCCGTCATCGACTCGCTTGGACCGCTGCTCAACGAGTTGGGCGCCCAACCCGGGGCCCACCTGTTCCTCACGGTCGCCGAGGAGGACAAGGTGCTCCGCACCAGGCTGGTGCCCGCGTCACCGGCCGACCTCGACAAGACCACGCTGGCCCTGCGGCTGTCCGGCCACACCGCCAAGGGCAAGCCCGAGTCGCTCGAAGAGACGATCAGGGTGCTGGCGACCCGCATCGGCATGACCGGCCCGGTGGGGCTGCCCGATCTGATGAACCGGCTGCGCGAACGCGGGGACCGCGACCTGCTGTCCCTGATGGTCTGACGGGAGCCGCGGTGCCCCGGCTCGCGATCGCCCCTGAGGTCCCCCGGGATCTCGGCGCACTGGCCCAGCCGGTGCGCCGGGACGCCGTGATCGCCATGCGCCGGTTCCTGCAGAGCACCACCTCCGCGCCCCACCCCGAGAGGGTGCGCAACACGCGCGATCCCCGCGTGGCCACCCTCCGGCTCGCCGACCGCCACCGCGGAGTGGTCGTACGGCAGCGCGACGTCTTCTGGATGCTCACCGTGCTCCCGGACGCCGAGGCGTGGTCGTACGCCCAGCGGCACCGCTTCGCCGTCAACGCCGCCATCGGGGTCGCCGAGATCTGGGACGCCCAGGGCCTGGAGCGGGTGGAGCCCGCACTGCGCCGATCCGCCGACTCCACCGACTGGCGGCTCTTCGCGCACGTCTGCGACACCGACCTGCTCGGGCTCGGAATCGACGCCCAACTGCTGCCGCTGGTGCGCCTGATCACCACCGACGCCAACCTCGACGCCCTGGAACCGCTGCTCCCTGAGACCCAGTTCGCCCCGCTGTCCGTCCTCGGCCAGGGTGGCTCGGTGGCGGAGGCGTGGCGGGCGCTGGACACCTACGTGGCCGTCCCCGCGACGGCGGTCGACCTCACGGATCTGGTCGCCGCACTCGAGCGCACGCCCGACCGCGCGGCGTTCGTGCCCAACCCGAGCGTGCTCGACCGGGTGCTCGACGCCCCCCACTGGTGCACCTTCCTCTACCCCACCCAGCATCGCCTCGCCCGCCAGGACGGTTACGACGGGCCGGTCCTGGTCACCGGTGGCGCGGGCACCGGCAAGACGCTGGTGGCCCTCCACCGCGCCGCCCACCTCGCCGAGACGGGTGCCGGCCGGATCCTGCTGGTGACCTTCTCCCAGGGCGTGGCCACCGACGCGGCGGCCAAGCTCGACCTGCTCGTGGACGACGAGGAGGTGCGCGCGCGTATAGAGGTCGGCAACGTGGAGCGCCTGGCCCACCGCATCGTGGCCGAGGCCGAGGGCCGGGCCCCCCTCCTGGTCGGCCGGCCGGACCTGGCCGCCCTGTGGCAGGAGGCCTCGGAGATCTCCGGCGACCTGCACAGCCCGGCGTTCCTGCTGCGCGAGTGGGAGCAGGTGATCCTCGCGCAGAACCTGTGCACCGTACAGGAGTATCTCGCCGTGGACCGTCCAGGCCGGAGCGTGACGCTCGGCTACGAGGAGCGCACGGCGGTCTGGAAGGCCATCGAGCATGTGACCGGGCGGTTGCGCGAGTCGGGCAGGCGTACGCTGCTGCAGCTCGCCTCCGAGGCCTCCACCCTGCTGGGCCGCTCCACGGGCGACCTGCTCGGCGCCGACGGGCCCGGGCACGAGCCGTACCGGCACATCGTGGTGGACGAGGCCCAGGACCTGCACCCGGCGCAGTGGCGGCTGCTCCGGGCGGCCGTGCCGCACGGGCCCGATGACCTCTTCATCGTCGGCGACCCCCACCAGCGGGTCTTCGACACACGTGTCGCGCTCAGCTCGCTCGGCATCAAGGCCGAGACCCACCGCCTGACCGTCTCCCACCGCCTGCCGCAGGAGATCCTCACGTGGGGGGTACGGCTGCGGGGCGGAGGTCCCGCGGACGGCCTGGTCGAGGGCATCACCGAGCTGGTCGGCTTCCGCGCCACGCACCCGGGCGCCCGTCCGGCCGTACGCGAGTACACCTCGCACGAGGCGGAGCTCGCCGGTCTGGTGACCCATGTCAAGGAGTGGCTCGGCGACGGAGTGCCGCCGGAGGAGATCGCCGTCGCGGCCCGTACAGGGGAACTGGTCAGGAGCGCCAAGGCGGCGCTCATCGAGGCCGAGCCGGCCGTGCGGGTCTCCACGCTCCACGGCTTGAAGGGCCTGGAGTTCCGCAGGGTCGCCCTCATCGGCGTGGCCGACGGGATCGTGCCGTCGGCCGACGCGCTCACCCCGGCCACCGAAGACCCCACGGCGCGAGCCCATGACCTGCAGCGGGAGCGAGGACTGCTCTACATGGCCTGTATGCGGGCCTCCGAGCGGCTTTACGTGTCCTACTCCGGCCGGGCAAGTCCCTTTCTGCCACCATGACCCAATAACCTGAACTGCGGATAAGACCGAGTCTCATCCCGAACCAAGCCCCATGCCGGTTGGACCCCCATGAATCTGAGCCTTAGCGACATCGTGCCTCCCCTGCGCTGGACCGCCCCCAGCCAGGTCGAGCCGATCGCGAGCGACACCCGTCTCCCGGACGCGTGGTGGCAGGCGCTCCCTCTCGACCGCGCCTGCCTGATCGTCGGGACCGCTCAGGTGGCCGCGCGGCTCACCGACCTCGCCATGGCCTGTTGGGGGCACCTACCGCTCGGCGACATCCTCCCCTTGATCCGGATGACCGATCCGAATCGGAGCCTGCGCACGCCGGACATCCGTGAGTCCGTGCACACGCTGTTCACCGAGACGATCTCCCGGCTGCTGGCCTCCGAGGCGCAGGCCGCCCAGGAGGCCGCGGCCGCGCCCGTCCAGCCCGCCAAGCCCGACCGTCCGATCCCCGAGCTCATCGACGACATCTTCGCCGCGCTCGACGACCGGCAGCGGGCCATCGCCAAGGACCGGGTCTACGCCGAGCGCAGGGTGACGCTCGACGAGCTGGCGCAGCGGTTCTCCGTCACCCGCGAGCGCATCCGGCAGATCGAGCGCGACCTGCGCGACCATGTCCAGACCCGGCTCGCGACCCCGGAGACCACCCCGCTGACCGCCCACCTCGCGTGGCTACGGGGGCGGCTGGGCTCGGCCGTGCCCGCGGACGACCTGGCGGCCGCGGTGCCCTGGCACCGCACGGAGCTCACCACGCTGGGCGTGCCGACGTGGCGGTTCATCCGCACCCTGCTGACCGGCTACGACCAGGTAGAGGGCTGGCTGGTCGCCGGGGGCGCCGACGAACTCAAGGAGAAGACCCGTCAGCTCTTCACCGACGGGCCGGTGAAGCTGCCCGAGGCGGTCACGATGGTGGCCCAGCTCGGCGTGCGGGAGGACGTCGCCGAGCGCTGGCTCGCCTCCGTCCCGCACCTGCGCATCCTGGAGGGACACGTCGTCCCGTGGCCGCGCAGCGTCAACGAGAAGGCCGAGGCCGTGCTGGCCGTCGCCGAGGCGCCGCTCAGCCCCGAGGAGATCCAGAACCGCATCGGCGAGGACTACAGCCTCGTCGGCATCCGCAACCAGCTGACCGCGGACGCCCGCTTCCTGCGGGTCGACAGGAACAGGTACGGGCTGTCGCGCTGGGGCGGCGAGGAGTACATCGGCATCCGCGAGATGATCGTGCGCGAGATCGAGCGCGCGGGCGGCGAGGCCTCGGTGAACACCATCGTCGCCAACCTGACCACGCGCTACGAGGTCAGCGAGAGCTCGGTGCGCGCCTACGCCGGCGGGCCGGGGTTCGAGCGCACCCAGCGGGGGTGGATCCGCGTCGCCGCTCCCGAGCAGGCCGAGGCCTACCAGCCGCGCCGCGACGTGTCGATGACCCGCCGGTCCTTCCGCAGCAGGGACGGGCGCTGGTGGCACCGCGTCGACGTCAACGCCGAGCACCTGCGGGGGTCGGGATCCCCGCTGCCGACCGGCTTCGCGGCGCATCTCGGCATGGCGCCGGGCGGTCAGCTGACCACCTCGACCCCCTCGGGCGACGTCGTGATCAGCTGGCACAACCAGCCGACGATGGGTTCGATCAGGCCCGTGCTGGCCGACTACAACGCGAGCGAGGGCGACTCGATCTTCCTGACCGTCTCGGACGGCGGCGAGTTGCTGACCCGCTACCTGCCGCAGGCCGCCCAGGGGCTGCCCCCGATCAACATGGCGCTGCACCTCATCGGGTACACCGCGCCGGTCGCCTCGGAGGCGGAGGCGCTGCGCCTGATCGGCGCCCGTATCGGCCTGCCGGACGGCGCCTCACGCGAGGAGGTCCTCACCCGCCTCCGCGAGCGCGGCGACCGGGACATCCTCGCCTTCCTCGACCCAGAGGTCGCGTGACCGGCACGCTGTCCCGGAGATCCGGACAGCTCCTCATGCATGACCTAAGCTCGTTTGCATGTTGCGGCTGTATGACACCAGGTCCAGACAGCTCGAACCGATCGTGCCGGCGAACGCGCGCGTCCTGCGCATGTACACCTGCGGGCCGACCGTCTACAGGTACGCCCACGTGGGCAACCTCAGGTCGTACCTCCTGTCCGACCTGATCCGGCGGGTGCTGGAGCAGCACCGCGTGCGGTCGGTGGTCTGCCAGAACATCACCGACGTGGGTCACCTGGTCGACGACGAGGAGATCGACCCCACTGGTGAGGACAAGGTCCTCCAGCAGGCCCGCCGCGAGGGGCGTTCGGCCCTGGAGATCGCCCGCTTCTACGAGGACGCCTTCCGCCGCGACACCTCCGCACTCAACATGCGCACTCCCGAGCACACCCCGCGGGCGACCGAGACGATCGGCCTGATGATCGACCTGATCACCAAGCTGATCGAGATGGGCCACGCCTATGCCGTGGACGACGGCTCGGTCTTCTTCGACGCGCGGAGCTTCCCGACGTACGGCGAGATCTCCGGCAATCGGCTGGACGCGCTGAAACCCGGCCACCGGGTCGAGGGCGTCGACCCTCGAAAGCGCTTCCACGCCGACTGGGCCCTGTGGAAGGGCTCCGACCGCGAGATGACCTGGGAAACCCCTTGGGGCCGAGGGTTCCCCGGCTGGCACATCGAGTGCTCGGCCATGTCCCTGCGCTTCCTCGGCGAGCACATCGACATCCACACCGGCGGCAAGGACCTGCGTTTCCCCCACCACGAGGACGAGCGCGCCCAGTCCAACGCCTCGGTGGGCCACGACGTCGTCAAGCACTGGGTCCACGGCGAGCACGTTCTCTTCGACGGCCGCAAGATGGCCAAGTCCACCGGCAACGTGGTGCTCCTCTCCGACGTCGAGGCCGCCGGGCTCGACCCCCTCGCGGTGCGGCTGGCGTTCCTCGAACACCGCTACCGGCAGCAGCTGAACCTCACCTGGGACACCCTGCACGCGGCCGACCGCACCCTTCGCCGGTGGCGGCAGCGCGTCGCCGAGTGGGCCGAGTCCCCCAGCGAGCCGATCGCCGCCGCCTACGCCGACCGTGTCCAGACCGCCTTCGACGACGATCTCGACACCCCCACCGCCCTTCGAGTCCTGCGCGAGCTTGAGCGCGACGAGACGGTGTCCCCGGGCTCGCGCCTGGAGACGTTCCTCCACCTCGACCATGTGCTGGGCCTCGACCTGGCGGTCGACATCGGCAAGCCTCCTGTCGTCCCGGTCCTGCCTCCGGGCGCCGCCGAGCTGCTGGAGGCCCGCGCCCAGGCGCGCGCGGCCACGGACTGGGCCGCCTCCGACCGCCTCCGCGACGAGCTGGCCTCCCTGGGGGTCAAGGTCATCGACACCGCCGAGGGCCAGACCTGGTCCTGACGCCAATGGTCCTCGCCTCCGCACCTTGAGCTCGGGTCACTCTTCCCGGAAGGCCACATGCGCCGCACCGGCTGATCGTTCCGGTCGTCCACACACGATCCGGGTGAGGGGGTTATCCGGCAGGCATGAACCCTGTGGAGTAGCTCGGCAAGACAGGCATGAACCCTGCGGAGTAACTCGGCCAGAAGGCGCCCCGACTCACCCACCCACCCGCCGTACAACGGCGCCGGCATCGCCGTACCTCGCCTCGCCGACCCGGCGCCGGGTACAGATCACCACGGCGGTGGGATGATCGCGCTCCGACGAGTGCGAGTGGGGACGGCACCAGGCTCTGCAACCAGCTCCCGGCTCTCGACCAGCTCAGTTGGGCCCGCCACCAGCGCCGGTACCGCGGAGAGGGGGGTCGGTACCGATGTGCAGCGGGATGGGGGACTCGACACCTCTGTGCGGTGCTCCGGGGAACTCGGCGCCGATGCGGCGGGAGGCTGCGCGGTGAGCTCGGCGCCGGCGTGCGGCGAGCAACTCGGGGTGGGCGGGTGAGTCGGGGCCCATTCTCACCGACCACTCCTCCGATCCTGCTCGCTGATGAGCAGGACCAACCACAGCGCCGATGCGCGGCGAGCAACCCGGGGTGGGCGGGTGAGTCGGGGCCCATTCTGGCCGACCACTCCTCCGATCCTGCTCGCTGATGAGCAGGACCAACCACCAGCGCCAATGCGCGGCGAGCAACCCGGGGTGGGTGGGTGAGTCGGGGCCCATTCTCGCCGACCACTCCATAGGTTCATGCTCGCGGTGTGCGGCGAGCAACCCGTTCGTCGCCACTACAGTGCTCTGGCATGACTGCTGATATGTCCTTCTTGGGTGACACTCGTGCCGGGTACGACGCCATCGCGGCCGACTACCTCGAGTTGGTCAGGGACGAGCTGGCCCGCAGGCCGCTGGAACGGGCGATGCTCGCGGCGTTCGCGGACACCGTGCGGGACGAGAAGGTCGCCGATGGGCTGGTGGCCGAAATCGGTTGCGGGCCTGGGCGCATCACCGCGCACCTGCACGGGCTGGGGGTGAACATCTTCGGCATCGACCTGTCGCCGCAAATGCTGGCGCTGGCGCGGAAGGCGCACCCTGGTCTGCGGTTCGAGGAGGGCTCGATGACGGCCCTCGACCTGCCGACCGGCGGGCTCGCCGGGCTCGTCGCGTGGTACTCGCTGATCCACATCCCGCCGGACCACCGGCCGGGCGTGCTCGCGGAGTTCTACCGGGTGCTCGCGCCCGGTGGCCGCCTGCTGCTTGGCTTCCAGGTCGGCGATCGGCCCCGCGTCTACACAGAGGCGTTCGGCCACACCGTCTCGCTCGTCTTCCACCGGTTGTCCATGGACGGCACCGCGGACCTGCTGCGGGAGGCCGGGTTCGAGGTGACCACCCGGGTGCTCCGCGAACCCGAGGACAGCGAGGAGGCACAGCAGGGCTGTCTGCTGGCCAGGAAGCCCGCCCTATCCACCTGATCGGCCAGGGCCCGCGTCCTGGGACGCGGCCGGCGGCCGGTGGCCCCGCCGGGCGCGACCTCAGGCGCGGCGGCGGGGCAGGCGGACGGTGAGCGGCATGGCGAGACCGGGCAGGCGGACGGTCCGCGGCATGGGCCGGCCGGGCAGGTCACCCGGTCAGGACGCGGGTCTCTCCGATCGCCAGGTCCCACAGGTCCGCGCGGTCGCGGCCGGAGGCGATCCAAGCCGCGCGGGCCTCCTGCACGGGAGCCATCAGCGACTCGCCGGACAGGAGGAACGTCCCCCAATGCATGGTCGACATCCGCCGCGCGCCCACGTCGGCACATGCCTGTACGGCCTCGCCGGGGTCCACGTGCGAGACATGCATGAACCACCGCGGCTCGTACGCCCCCACGGGCATCAACGCCAGGTCGATGCCCGGGTAGCGATCGCCGATGAGCTTGAAGCGGTCGCCGTAGGCGGTGTCCCCGGCGAAGTAGACGCGCTGGTTCGGCGAAGTCAGCACCCAGCCGCCCCACAGACTCTTGCAGGTGTCGAACAGCGACCTGCGGCTCCAGTGGTGGGAGGGGACGAAGTCGAAGGCGACCTCGCCGATCTGGGCGCTCTCCCACCAGTCCAGCTCGGTGACGTTGGTGAACCCCTTCTTGGTGAACCAGCTTCCCAGATTGGCGGGGACGAACACCGGGGTGTGCCTCGGCAGGCGGCGCATCGTCGGGGCGTCAAGATGGTCGTAGTGGTTGTGGCTGATCACCACGGCGTCCACCGGAGGCAGGTCGCTCCAGGCCACCCCGGGCGGGGTCAGCCGCTGACGCACCCCGGGGATCTTCCGCGACCAGACGGGATCCGTCAGCACCGTCAGACCGCCGATGCGCAGGACATACGTCGCGTGGCCCACCCACGTGACCGCGGCATCCCTGGTGCTGACGGGAGGCAGGCCGGCACGCAGCACCGGAATCTGGTCGGCGTCCCCGATGTCGGGGCGGAACCCGCCGTGCCAGGCCACGCTCAAGACCTCGCGAAAGTCGGGTAACGGGCAGGTCAGACGGTCCTTGAAGTCGGCAGGAAAGGTCCGTTCACGCGGCGGCGTGATCGGGGTGGTCTCAGGGCTGACGGTTTGCGACATGCCACCCTCCTGGTTCGTTGCCGAGTGGGAGGCGGATTAGGTCTACATGACGATCGATCACCACTCTGAAGTGATGATCCCCCGTGGGCGGAAAACATGCCTCGGCCGTAGGAGGTATACGTCACGTCCTCCCTTGTACGGAGCCGGCTCCTCTCATCCCTGAACCCCCGTCTCCTCCATGCGCCGCCGTCGTGGCCGGGCGCCAAGGCGTCCGGCCGGTGGACCTCCATGATGAGGTCTCTACTCCAGGGTGCGCCTTCGCCATCGCGAGGGGTGCCTCGGGTAGCCTCCATCGTCCAGACCGGCCAGGCGCTCGAACAGGTTCCAGGAGGCGGGATGGCCGGTGACGACCACCGAGACCAGCACGGCGAGGATGTAGAGCGGCAGCATCGGCAGGCCGACGCAGAAGGCGTACTGGGTGGCGTGCCGGGCCTCGTGCCTGAGCAGCGCACCGGTCAGGTAGCCCTCCTCGTGGGCGGTCAGGACGACGTTGCCGACGGTGAACGCCCCGGCGACCGGGAACCGGATGCGGTAGCCATGGGCGTACACCAGGCCGTGCTCACCGCGTCGCACCTCGGCCCGCCCGATGACAGCGATGAGCAACCCGAACGGCGTCGACAGGTTGACGTAGTTGAGCACCTGCCTCGCCCGATGCCGTGGGCGCATGCCTCGATTGTGACCCAGGCCGAGGAAGAGGCCTAGTCGTCGAGCGCGCGAAGGTGGCGGTAGCGGCCCTCGTAGTAGATGAGCGGAGGGAGGTCCCTCGGCGTGTCCGCCGAGACGACGCCGCCGATGATGACCGAGTGGTCACCGCCGTCGTGGACGGCGGTCGTACGGCACTCCAGGGTGGCGATGGCGGCGTCGAAGAGCGCGAGCCCGAGCCGTCCCCGGCGGTGGGACCACAGGTCGAGCTGTCCTTCCAGCGTGCGGCCCCGCTTGGCGAAGGCGCGCGAGGCCTCCTCGCCGTCCCGGCCGAGTATGGACACCCCCCAGACCCCCGCGTCGAGCACGGCGTCGTGGAACCGGGCGATCTTCTCGACGCAGACCAGCACGAGGAGGGGATCGAGGGAGACCGAGGCGAAGGAGTTGACCGTCATCGCGTGGTCGACACCGCCGGCCAGGGTGGTGACGACGGCGACCCCGGTGGCGAAGCGACCGGTCACCTTGCGGAAGACCGCCTCGTCTACCTCGTTCTCAATGGATCCCTGGTGCACGCTGGCCAGCTTATGCGGACATGCCATCCGAAACGTTCATCGGTCTTTTACCGTACGGCCCCTGACGCAGCAGCCACGAACCCGATGAGGGAATGAGCAGGACCGCCACCACCAGGGCCAGCGCTCCGCCTCCGAGGTACCAGTAGCCGGGGACGTTGGCCGCCACGATCAGGTCGCCCTCGGGCATCTTCATCGAGAACAGCATCGCGACCAGCATCCAGCCCATGCCGGGGACGAAGGCCCCCAGCTTGGTGCCCATCAGCCGGCCCGCGCCGTACAGCAGGCCGAACAGCAGGAGGGACAGGGCGATCGGGACGGGCGGCACCAGATCGCCGACGTCCCAGGAGTGCTCGAGGCTCGCCACGATGCCATAGGCGACGCCGAGCACGAAGAGCATGATGTAGGCCGAGACGGTGATCACGGTGTGGGTGCCCTGTGGCCCCGCGCGATCGGTCTCGACCTGCTCTTCCTCCATGGTTGGCAAGGCTAGCCGATGCCCGCGAAGAGATCGTCTTCGCGGTCGCCCGGCTCGCCGAGACCGCCCGCCTCGACCGGCGTCCCCTTCCCCGCGGGCCCTCGCGTGCCGGCCTTCAGGATGAAGTGCTCGACGCCGAGCGACTCCTCGCCCTTGCTGCTGGACATCACGAACCAGGGAGCGGTGAGGTCGATCTGGGAGCGGTGGGCCCGCATGGCGTCGAGCTTGGCGGCGGCGTAGGGCCGGGCGTCGATCTCGGTGGTGACATCGTCGTCAGCGGAGCCGAACGGCAGGTCCTCCAGGGACTCCTCGGTGAAGAAGTCGAAGTCGGTGTCCTTCATGGCCTCGGCGACGCGCAGCATCACGGACTTGGCCATGGTGGTGAAGTAGAACTTGGCGATCTGCCAAGGCTCGCCCTCGCCGAAGGTGGGGTCGGCCGCGAGCTCGAAGGCGCGCCAGGCCACTCGGTGGGCCTGGATGTGGTCGGGGTGGCCGTAGAAGCCGTTCTCGTCATAGGTGACCAGCACCTGCGGCCTGACCTCGCGGATGACCTTGACCAGCTCTCCGGCCGCCTCGTCGAGGTCGGCGCGCCAGAAGCAGCGGGGGTCGTCATTGGTGGCGACGCCCATCATGCCGGAGTCACGCCAGCGGCCGGCTCCGCCGAGAAAACGGTGGTCGTCGACGCCCAGCGCCTTGCACGCGGCCTCAAGCTCGCCGATGCGGTGCTCGCCGAGCCGGTCCTCCCTGTCGGAGGCGAGGTGGGCCAGGTCGGGGACCACGATCTCCCCTTCCTCACCCAGGGTGCAGGTGACAAGGGTCACGTGGGTGCCTTCGGCGGCATAACGCGCCATCGTGGCGCCGGTGCCGCTGGTCTCATCGTCAGGGTGGGCGTGCACGAGCAGCAAACGGCGATCAGTCATGCCGCCGAGGCTATCCGCAGCCTCCGACAAGAAGCATCTCCGGGCTTGTTGGCCTGGCAATATGGGTGCCATGAGTGAGAGCTTTCCGCGCCTTTACGCAAGGACCCGCCGATTCACCCTAGGGGTGCCCCGTGGCTTCACGATGGCCCCGGGCGGCGACCGCGTCGTCTTCCTGCGCAGCCGATCAGGCACCGATTCGGTGACCTGCCTCTGGGAGCTCGACCTCGCCTCGGGTGCCGAGCGCCTGGTTGTCGACCCCGCCGACCTCGGCGCGGCCGACGAGGACCTGCCCGCCGAGGAGCGGGCCCGCCGCGAGCGTGCCAGGGAGCAGGCGGGCGGCGTCGTCGCGTACGGCACCGACACGGCCGTCACGTCGGCGGCCTTCGCCCTTTCCGGCGGCCTCTACCTTGCCGATCTGCGGTCGGGCTCCGTGCGGCGGCTCGACACTCCGGGCCCGGTGATCGACCCGGGTCTGTCGCCCGACGGCGCTCATGTGGCTTATGTCACCGGTGGCGCGCTCCGCGTCCAGGACATCGCGACGGGTCATGACCGCGCGCTGGCGACCCCCGAATCCGGCGGCGTGACGTACGGCCTGGCGGAGTTCATCGCCGCCGAGGAGCTCGAACGCCTGCGCGGCTATTGGTGGTCACCCGACGGCTCGGCCCTGCTGGCCGAGCGGGCCGACGAGTCGCCGGTCCAGACCTGGCACATCGCCGACCCGGCCAATCCCTCCTCAGTGCCGGCGTCGGTCGCCTACCCCTCGGCCGGCACGGCCAACGCCACGGTGGAGCTGTTCGTCCTCGGGCTCGACGGCTCCCGCACCGCGGTCCCGTTCGACGACGAGTACCTGGTGACCGCCGTCTGGGACCGCCACGGCCCGGCCATCGTCACGATGCCCCGCGACCAGAAGACCATCCGCCTGTTCACGGTCGAGCACACCACCGGCGCGACCGAGCTGGTCCGCGAGGACACCGACGCCGCCTGGGTCGATGTCGTCACCGGGGTCCCGGCACGCCTCTCCGACGGCACGCTGGTGTGGGTGGCCGACGCCGACGGCGGGCGCCGCCTGGTCGTCGGAGACGCCCCCGTCACGCCGCCGACCCTTCAGGTACGCGACGTGGTGAGCGTCGACGGCGACACCGTGCTGTTCCGCGCGAGCGCCGAGCCCACCGAGATCCACCTGTGGACCTGGTCCGCCGGGGCCATCACCCTGGTCACCACCGAGCCGGGCGTCCACAGCGGCCGGCTGGCCGGTGGCGCCCTGCTGGTCACCAGCCAGACCCTCGCAAACCCCGGCACCACCGTGCGGGTCGAGAAGGGCGCCACACGCCTGCACATCGGCTCGCTCGCGGAGCGCCCCAGGCTGGAGCCCCGGGTTTCGCTGGTCCGCACGGGCGAACGCGAGCTCTCCACCGCCGTGCTGCTGCCGAGCGGGCACGTGCCCGGCTCCAAGCGGCTGCCCGTCCTCATGGATCCGTACGGCGGGCCCCACGCCCAGCGCGTGCTGTCCTCAGGCCGTGGCTTCCTGGAGTCCCAGTGGTTCGCCGACCAGGGTTTCGCGGTCATCGTGGCCGACGGCCGAGGCACTCCTGGCCGGGGGCCCGCCTTCGAGCGCGAGGTGCTGCACGACCTGGCGACCCCGGTCCTGGAAGACCAGGTCGACGCGCTGAGGGGTGCCGCCCAGCTGTACCCCGACGACCTCGACCTGTCCCGGGTGGCCATCAAGGGCTGGTCGTTCGGCGGCTACCTGGCGGCCCTCGCCGTCCTGCGCAGGCCGGACGTCTTCCACGCGGCCATCGCCGGGGCGCCGGTCACCGACTGGCGGCTGTACGACACCGCCTACACAGAGCGTTACCTCGGCCATCCCGCCGAGCTGCCCGACGTGTACGACCGGTCCTCGCTCATGGCCGACGCCGAGAAGCTCGAGCGGGCGCTGCTGCTCATCCACGGCCTCGCCGACGACAACGTGGTGGCGGCCCACACGCTCCGGCTGTCGTCGGCGCTCGTGGCCGCGGGCCGCCCCCACACCGTGCTGCCGCTGTCCGGCGTGACCCACATGACCCCGCAGGAGGTCGTCGCGGAGAACCTGCTCCTCCTGCAGGTGGAGTTCCTCAGGAGGTCGCTGAACGCCTGATGACGAGGCCTCCCGCGGGGGTCAGCGGGAGGTGCCGTGCCAGCTGTCCCACAGGGCGGCGTAGGCGCCTCCCGCGGCGACCAGCTCCTCGTGGGACCCCAGCTCGCTGATGCGGCCGTCCTCCACGACGGCGACGCGGTCGGCGTCGTGCGCGGTGTAAAGCCGGTGCGCGATCGCGATCACGGTACGTCCGTGCAGCACGGCCGCCAGCGACCGTTCCAGGTGCCGTGCGGCACGCGGGTCGATCAGTGAGGTGGCCTCGTCCAGCACGAGCGTGTGCGGGTCCGCCAGCACCAGGCGGGCGAGCGCGACCTGCTGTGCCTGCGCGGGCGACACCGCCAGGCCACCGGAGCCCACGACCGTGTCGAGGCCGTCGGGCAGCGCCTCGACCCATTCACGGGCGTCCACGGCCTCCAGCGCGCCGGTGACCGCGGCGTCGTCGGCCTCGGGCCGCGCGATGAGCAGGTTGTCGCGGAGCGTGCCCCGGAACACGTGGTGTTCCTGGGTGACCAGCGCGACGTGCCCGCGCAGGTCGTCCAGGGGCAGCTCGACGAGCGGGACGCCTCCGACCCGCACCGAGCCGGTGCGCGGGCCGTGAATGCCCGCGAGCAGGCGGCCCAGCGTCGACTTGCCCGCGCCTGAGGGACCGACCATCGCGAGCCGCTCTCCCGGGGCGACCTCCAGCGAGACGCCGTGCAGCACGTCGTGGCCCTCGCGGTAGGCGTACCGCACGTCGTCGGCCGTCATCGTCTCGCCGTCTGGCGTGGCCGCGCCGGCGTCGCGGTCGTCGGGAACGTTCGCCACCCCGAGCAGCCGGGCCATCGACGCCCCGCCGACCTGCAGCTCGTCGACCCACGACAGCAGCCGGTCGAGCGGGTCGATGAGCTGCTGTACGTACAGCGTGGCCGCGGTCACCTGGGCCAGCGAGACCAGGCCGTTCAGGTAGAACAGGCCCCCGATCAGCAGCGTCGACACCACAGGGATCACGTAGCCGAACTCCACCGCGGGGAACCACACCGTGCGCAGGCCCATGGTGTAACGCTCGGCGGCCCAGGACCGCGCGATGTCCCCGTCCGTACGCTCGTGCCTGCGGCGCTGCAGGCCGAACGCCTCGACGGTCCGCGCGCCCTCGACGGTCTCGCCGAGACCTTCGGTCATGTCGGCGTACGCGGCGTTCTCGCGCAGGTAACCGTCTCTGGCCCGCTTGAGGTACCACCGGGTGGAGATCCACAACAGCGGCACGGCGAGCAGGGACGGCAGCACGAGCAGCGGTCCGACCAGGGCCAGCGCGCCCAGCACGAACGTGCCGGCCACCACCGCGATCAGCGTCTCCGGCACGGCGTGCCGCACCGTGCGGGACAGCGCGTCGACGTCCCTTGAGGTGCGGGTGATCAGGTCTCCCGAGCCCGCACGCTCGACGGTCGACAGGGGCAGGCCGAGGACGCGGTCGACGAACTCCTCCCTCAGCTCGGCGAGGACCTTCTCGCCCAGCTTGGCGGACGCGTAGACGGCGAACCTGATCAGGACCGCCTGCAGGATGATGAACCCGGCGATGGCCAGCACGACGGCGTCGATGTCGACGCCCGTGCCGTTCCGCACGCCCTCGACCAGCCCGCCGAGCAGGCGCGGCCCGGCCAGGCCGGCCACGGCGGCGAGCCCGTGCAGGCCCAGGGCGATCGTGAGCTGGCGGGGATACTTCAGCGTCAGTCGGCGGGCGTAGGCCCGCACCTGGGCCTGGTCGGCGATGGGCAGGATCCGCCTCGGATCTCCACTCATGATCAGTCCTCCCCTCGGGTCACGGTCGCGGTGTAGCCGGTGTCGGTGGCGAGCAGGGCCCGGTGGGAACCCTCGGCCCGCACCAGGCCGTCCTGCAAGAAGATCACATGGTCGGCCCGGTCGAGGACCAGCGGGCTGGTGGTGCTGACCAGCGTCGTTCGCCCGAGCCGGGCCTTGCCGAGCCGCTCGGCGATGCGCGCCTCGGTGTGGGCGTCCACCGCGCTGGTCGGCTCGACCAGGATGAGCACCTCCGGGTCGGCCAGCAGCGCCCGGACGAGCCGCAGGCGCTGCTGCTGGCCGCCGGAGAACTCCCTTCCGGCCTCGGCCACGTGCGACTCCAGGCCTTCGGGCAGCGCCTCGACGATGTCCTCGGCGCATGCGGTGTGCAACGCCTGCCACAGCTCGTCATCGGAGGCGGAGCCGGTGACGTCGAGCTGGTCGCGCAGGCGCCCGCTGAACAGCCTCGCGCCGTTGTCCGCCACAAGGATGCGGCGCCGCACCTCGGCCGGGGGCAGCTCGGACAGCGGCACGCCTCCGAAGGTGACCTCACCCGCCACGTAGAGGCCGAGCCGGTCGGCGACGGCGATCGTGTCCTCGGGCACCGAACCGGCCAGGGCGGTGAGCTGTCCCTGCCGCACGGTGACTCCCGACGCCGGGTCGACCAGGTCGCCGCCCTCGGTGGTGGCCGTGCCCGTGCCGTCGATCTCGGGGTCCAGCGACAGGATGCGGACGACCCTGCGGGCGGCCACATGGCCTTTAGTGATCTTGTCGGCCGCTTCGGTGAGCGTGCGCAGCGGTCCGACCAGGAACAGCGCGTATCCGTAGAAGGCGACGAGCTGGCCGACCGTGATCACGCCGTCCATCGCGTAGTGCGCGCCTCGCCAGGTGACGAAGGCGATCAGCATGCCCGGCAGCAGGACCTGCGCACCCTCCAGGACCGCGTCGACCGACGCCACCCGCACGCCGGCCACCCGCACCCGCTGGGACTCCTCGCGGTAGCGGCCGGAGAAGACGTGCTCGCCGCCGATGCCCCGCAGCACCCGCAGGCCGGAGACGATGTCGGAGGCCCGGGTGGCGAGGTCGCCCTGGAGATCGCGCTGCTCGTGCTGCCGCCGGTGCAGCGGCCTGAGCAGCGGGCCGACGGCCAGCACCATCAGCGGAACGCCGAGGAGCACGATCAGGCCGAGCTGCGGCGAGGTTGTGATGAGAATCACCGTGACCGTCGCGATGGCGACGATCGCGCCCGTGCCTCGCAGCAGGATGTCCATGGAGTTGCCGATATGCGCGATGTCGGAGTTGCCGACGCTGATCACCTCGCCGGTGGACAGCCGCTTCGGCAGCGTCGCACCGAGCCTGGTGGCCTGCCGCGCGGTCACCTGCACCGTGCGGTAGGCGGCGCTGAGCCAGTTGTAGACGGCCAAACGGTGGCGCATCACGCCGCCGAAGGCGGTCACGACTCCGAGCCCCAGCAGGACCCCTGACCAGCGGACCAGCCCTTCGGTGTTGTGGTGGGTCAAGCTGTCGATGGCCTGGCCCATGGCGGCGGGGACCAGGGCCTGTGCGGTCCACCACAGCACGGCGTACCCGATGCCGATGAGCAGCGGGCCCCCCTGCCCACGGGCGGTCCACCACAGGTACCGAAACGGGCTGCGGGCATCGGGAATGCCGGGATCGGCATGTGGCAGGGAGCGCATAGCCCTCCCAGGCTGGCAAACGCCGAGTTGTACGGCAAACCATTTTTCCGGTCGCATGCGGTCACACCAGCGGAAACGACAGCGCCGGTCCGCGTTTCGCAAAGATCTTTCACGTCGGAGCGTCAACTTTGATTGACACCCATCAGGCGTCAACTTATATTGACAGGCATGAGTGACACGGCACAGTTGGCCTCCGACGCCGGCAGCCGCGATCCGTCCGTCGGCCTGCGGGCCGTACGGGCACTGCGGACGCTGGTCGAGCGGCTGGAGGCACTCCAGGTGGACAACGCACGCGAACAGGGCTGGTCCTGGCAGGAGATCGCCGTCCTGCTCGGCGTGAGCAGACAAGCGGTCCACAAAAAGTACGCGGGCGGCCGCGGGCTACTGAGGCGGGAGAAGTAGGCATGTTCGAGCGGTTTCATCAGGACGCCCGTCAGACGGTCATCCTCGCCCAGGCCGAGACCCGGCTGCTCGGCCACGGTCACGTCGGAACCGAGCACCTGCTGCTCAGCCTCCTGCGGCAACCCAATACGGTGGCCGCACGAGTGCTGGCCCGGCACGGGCTCGACCACGACCAGGTCGGTGACGCGGTGGCACGGCTCCTCGCCACGGGACCGGCCAACGACCTCGACGCCGACGCGCTGGAGTCGATCGGCATCGACCTCGACGCAATACGCGAGAAGGTCGAGGCCGCTTTCGGACCCGGCGCCCTCGACCGGGATCCCCGCTCTCGACGTGGCCGCCCATGGCGCCCTGCCGGCCACGTCCCCTTCACGGCACGGTCGAAGAAGGTGCTGGAGCTCTCCCTGCGCGAGGCCCTGGCCCTGAAGCACAACTACATCGGCAACGGCCACATCCTGCTCGGCCTGCTCCGGGAGGGCAACGGCCTGGCCGCCCGAATCCTCACCGACGCCGGCATCGACTTCGACGTCCTCCGCCAGGAGATCCGCACCGAACTCAGATGAACCGCGCCCGCCGGCTCAGCGTCCGTCGCCGAGCCGGCACCGAGGTCCCCGTGCCGTATCCGGGACCGGCGAGGCGGGAGACCCCTACTCTCGAACCGCAGCGCCGAAACAGGAGGCGGGATGGAGCAGCGCAGACCGATCGCCACGATCGTCGAGGTGGAAGACGGCCTGTGGCAGGCCTCGCTTCCCGGCATCGGCACGGTCATGGTCGATGACCCGCGCATGGCCGTCTGGCAGCTCCAGGAGCTGATCGCCGAACAGCGGGCCGGCAACGTGCTCGATGTGGCCCCGCCCCTTCTGGCCAACGCCGGTGGCGAACCGGTGTTCGCCTTCCTGCTGCTCTTCACGACCTGCAGACCGGACAGGTCTGATATCGATGTCTACGCCCTGGTAAAGGCGGAGCCGCCCTCCGGTTGCCGGTGGTTCGCGGACGCTCACCACCCGGGTCTGCTGTGCCTGCGTCCGGGCGCCACGCCGCTGGACGCCATCGCGGGCGTGGTGTCGGAGGTCAGGGACAGGTACGGCCTGGGCACCGAGCTGAACGACCTCGGTTTCGACCGGCTGTGGGAGTGGTTCGGCGACCACGAGCGCCGGACGGAACTGGTCGCCCACCTGCTGCTCATGGCAGCCCACCGCGCGGATCTCATCGGGCTGGACCCGGACGACCTGGTGAGGTTCCTCCGCCAGATCATGCCGCACCGGCCCCCCGCCTGAACCGCACGGCACCCGGGGCACCCATGTCCTCGCCCGCCGGCGAAGGCCCGGTACGGGCGTGGCATCAGAAACGGCTGCGATCGTCTACGTGATAATCCATGCGTGGATCGGCATTCCAGGCGCCCCGGCTGGGCGCGCGTGCTCGCCAATACCGCCCGCCAGCAGGGTGCACGTTCCGTCGCTCGGGCTCACCGCTGTCAACTTCTGGAACGACGGAGCCATCGGCGGCCTGACCCGAGCGGGAAGCGTCACCAAGCGGGAAGCATCACCAACATCCCACCACTCCGCTGGACGTGACCCCACCAGGGGAACCGAACTGGCCGACAGGCCGAGAGCAGACCCGAACTGGCCGACAGGCCGGGAGCAGTTGGTTGCGTCGATCAGAAGCGGCAACGCTTCTTCATCAGTTCGGGCAACGCCAGCGGCTCAACAGGCTCGGAAATGTCGATGACATTCAGCAACAGTGCAGCGACCTACACGCAGCCCTATGAAACTTTTGCCCCATATGCGCAAGGGCGGAGCTGCCTGACAGCCCCGCCCTCCGTCCAACCCGGGAACGAGCCACGAGGAACGTTCGAACACTCATTGGCGATAGCAGTCACCTGGCTGGGGGACAACACCAACCAAGCGCCCGGGTGCGCTCCGCCGCAATGTCACTGCTCGACGGCCAGTCGTACTCCCAGCCCGATGAATACGCCTCCCGTGGCGACGTCGATTCGACGGCGAGCGGTATGCCGACGACGAAGCCATCCTCCGATCCGTCCTGCGAGCACACCGACCGTACCGTCGACGAGGAACTCCAACGCGATCAGGATGGCGCCGAGGATCGCGAACTGCACCCAGACCTGACCCAGTTGCGGGTTGATGAACTGGGGAAGGAAGGCGATCGTAAAGGTGACCATCTTCGGGTTCAGCAGGTTGGTCAACAAGCCGTTGAGGTACGCCCGGCGGCCCGACATCCCACCGCCGCCGACCGTCACCTCAGCCTGAACACCCTTGCGGTGACGAATCATCTGTATGCCGAGATAGATCAGATAAGCGGCTCCGGCGATGCGCAGCACGGTGAAGGCGAACGGCACCGCGGCGAAGAGGGCGGCTAGTCCCGCGGACGCCACGGCAATGTGGATGGCTTCGCTCGTTGCCACTCCGGCTGTGGCGAGCAAGCCGGCGCGTGGACCACCCCGCATCCCACACCCCAGAACGAACAACATGTCCGGTCCAGGAGCGATCATGGCGATGATCGCGGTCACGGTGAATAGCGCAAGCAGATGTTGGTCGATAGGCATGACAGGATCGTCCCATATGTGACGTATGAGGTGAACTCGCTTATTTAGTCGGCGGGTGCGCATCACTATGAGCCGCCGCCATCGTGTCGAACGTTCACATCGGCAGATCGCAACGCATTTCCGCCACGCGGATCAGGAGCCCGCTGGCGCACCTGGGCATATCTGAACGCTGGGGTGTCCCCCTGGCTAGGCGACCCACTATCGCCAGTGAGCGTTCGGTTGATCCCTACGGCCCGGAACCCGGCCAACGTGTCCGAGAAATCCCGGTCGTTGTTACCCCGCAGCGGCCTGCTCGGCTTTTGAGCGGGTCCGTGCCAGCCGATAGGAATCGGTTCCGGTCTCGATGATCGCGCCGCCGAAGGTGAGCCGGTCGACGATGGCCGCGCAGAGCCGGGGGTCGGTGAAGGTCTTGGTCCAGCCTCCAAAGGATTCGTTGGAGGCGATGGCCAGACTGTTCTTCTCCTCGCGCTCCGTGAGCACCTGGAACAACAGCTCAACGCCTCGACGATCCAGCTCCGTATACCCTAATTCGTCAATGCAGAGCAGGTCGACACGGCCGTAACGGGCGATCGTCTTCGACAGCTGCTTGTCGTCGGAGGCCTCGACCAGCTCATTGACGAGCTTGGTCGCCAAGGTGTACTTCACCCGGAATCCCGCCATTGCGGCCTCGGTTCCCAGCGCGATCAGCAGATGGGATTTGCCGGTTCCCGAATCACCGACCAGGCAGAGCGGCTGCCCCTTCTTCACCCACTCACACGAGGCCAGAGTGTGGATCACGGCTGGGTCGATGCTGGGGTTGGCATCGAAGTCGAACTCACGCAGCGATTTGTCGCGAGGAAACGCCGCTGCCTTGATCCGCCGCTCGGAGCGGCGCCGCGCCCGGTCGTCGCATTCGGCCATCAACAGCTCGGCGAGGAACCCTCGGTAGGACATCTGCTCGCGGGCAGCAGCCTCGGCGAGCTCGGGGAACTTCGCCCGGATGGTCGGCAGCCGCAGCAGCCGACAAGCGCCGTGTCCACCGCGGTCTCGGCGGCCTGCTCGGTCAGGCCGCGGTTGCGGTTGAACGTCATCGCGTCTCTCCTTTGCTGGAGGGGCTCTGACCGCTGGATCGGCGGCGCAGTAGCTGGTCATAGACCGCCACCGAAGGCAGCGGCCGTGTATCGGGTGGAAGCTGGGCCAGCCGCCGCGCGGTCAGCGACGTCACCGTGGCCTGCTGGGAGGGCGCCGGCGGCTGTTGCGATGGGGGCGGCTCCGGCTGTTCGGCCTCGGCCGCCTTGCGGGCTTCCAGCGCCACCGCATCGGCGGTCAGCGCACCGGCGCAAAGCGCCGCGGCCAGGCCCGCGACGAGGTGTTCGTGAGTCATGTGACGGCTCAGCAACAACACCGCGACCAGGGCCTTGGTGCCCTCGGAATCGCCGTGGGCCTTGCAGGCCGCGGCCCACCACGCGTCATGGATCGGGGTGAAGCGCCCGGCCGCGCGGGCTTGTTCCAGCGCGGTGGCCCCCGGCAGCGCGCCGGGCTTGCGCACCAGTGCTTCCAGGTAGTGGTCCAGCAGCAGGCGGGCCTGACCCTTGGCCTTCAGCCGCTCGTGACGAGCGACCTCTTCGCGCCCGTCGTAGACGATCAATTCGGAGGCGTGCAAAACCGCCCGGACTCTGCGACCGATCAGGCGCACCGGCACCGAGTAACGGTTCGTGCGGACGCTGATCTGGCTGTGGCGATCCACGCGCAGCGCGAAGTGCCGGCCCGTCTCGAACGGCTCATCCGGCAGCGGCTTGAGAGCTCCCGCTCGATGGCGAAGTGCTCGCCGATGGTGCGCGGGCGAGAACGGATCCGCCGAGCTTCGTCTTCTTCGTCCCAGCGCGCGACCATTGCGTTCAGCTCGGCCAAAGAGTCGACCTCGGTCCTGTTGACTGAACTACTTACTGCACCGCTCGTGCTTAGAGTGCGGTTGAGGAT
>NZ_BAAAZR010000019.1:0-74257 GCF_039537005.1 Sphaerisporangium flaviroseum
ATCCGCCTCCAGCCCCTTCTTCTCCCCATCGACCACCCGCCGCTTCAACCGCTCCCACAGCGGCAGGCCCAGCAGCTCGGCCGCGCGGTCCTGGCGCATCGAGGCGGCGTCCACGCCCTCGTACAGCTCCATGAACCGCTGCAGCGGGTCGTATCCCTCGCGGCGGCGGTCGTAGACCATGTCGAGCGCCACCTGGCGCTGCTCGTCGGGGATCCGCGCCATCGGCAAGATCTTCGAGGCGTGCACGATCGCCGAGTCCAGCCCCGCGTTCACGCACTCGTTCAGGAACACCGAGTTCAGCACGATGCGCGCCGCCGGGTTCAGCCCGAAGGAGATGTTCGACAGGCCCAGCGTGGTCTGCACCGTGGGGTAGCGGCGCTTGAGCTCGCGGATCGCCTCGATGGTCTCGATGCCGTCGCGCCGGGTCTCCTCCTGGCCGGTGGCGATCGGGAAGGTCAGGCAGTCGATGATGATGTCCTCGACCTTCATGCCCCAGTTGGCGGTCAGGTCCTCGATCAGCCGCACCGCGACCCGGACCTTCCACTCGGCGGTGCGGGCCTGGCCCTCCTCGTCGATGGTCAGCGCGATCACGGCCGCGCCGTGCTCCTTGACCAGCTTCATGATCTTCTGGAACCGGGAGCCGGGGCCGTCGCCGTCCTCGTAGTTCACCGAGTTGATCACGGCCCGGCCGCCCAGCATCTCCAGGCCCGCCTCCAGCACGGCCGGCTCGGTGGAGTCGAGCACGATCGGCAGGGTGGAGGCGGTGGCGAAGCGGAACGCCAGCTCACTCATGTCGGCGACCCCGTCACGGCCGACGTAGTCGACGCACAGGTCGAGCATGTGGGCGCCGTCACGCGACTGGGCACGGGCGATGTCGACGCACTCTTCCCAGTTCTCGGCGAGCATCGCCTCGCGGAACGCCTTGGAGCCGTTGGCGTTGGTGCGCTCGCCGATGGCCAGGTAGGAGGTGTCCTGCCGGAACGACACGTGCTGGTACAGCGAAGCGGCGCCCGCCTCTGGACGCGGGCGCCGCGCGGCGGGAACCTGGCCGCGCACCCGCTCGACCACCTGCCGCAGATGCTCAGGAGTGGTGCCACAGCACCCGCCCACCAGCGACAGCCCGTACTCGCGGGTGAAGGTCTCGTGGGCCGACGCCAGATCGCTCGGGCTGAGGGGGTAGTGCGCGCCGTCGGAGGTCAGCTCGGGCAGGCCGGCATTGGGCATGCACGACAGCGGCAGGCGGCAGTGCTTGGCCAGGTAACGAAGGTGCTCGCTCATCTCGGCCGGCCCGGTCGCGCAGTTGAGCCCGATCAGGTCGACGCCGAGGGGTTCGATGACCGAGAGGGCGGCGCCGATCTCCGAACCCAGGAGCATCGCCCCGTTGGTCTCGATCGTCACCTGCGCGATGATCGGCACATCACGCCCGGCCGCGTGCACCGCCCGCTTGGCACCGATCACCGCCGCCTTGACCTGCAACAGATCCTGACAGGTCTCCACGATCAACGCATCGGCACCACCCGCGATCAGACCCGCCGCATTGTCACGATAGGCATCACGCAACGTCGCGTACGGCAGGTGGCCCAGGGTCGGCAGCTTGGTGCCCGGACCCATCGACCCCAGCACGAACCGCGGCCGCTCGGCAGTCGACCAATGATCGGCCCGCTCACGCGCCAGCCGTGCCCCCGCCTCCGAGTACTCATAGACACGGTCGGAGATGTCGTACTCCCCCAGCGCCGCCAGGTTGGCACCGAAGGTGTTGGTCTCCACACAGTCGACGCCGACCTCGAAGTACGCATCGTGCACGGCCTTGACGATGTCAGGACGCGTGACGTTGAGCACCTCGTTGCATCCCTCGTGACCGTCGAAGTCGTCGAGGGTCGGATCGTAGGCCTGCAGCATGGTCCCCATGGCCCCGTCCGCGACGATCACGCGGTCTGACAGGGCTTGTCTGAAGGACGCAGTGCTGTTCATGAACTCAAGCCTAGCGGGAGCCGTGATGGTACTGTTCGACCACCATAATTGAACGGTACGTCCAATTGCGTCGGCGACGCCCGGTAGAGGTCACGGGCCCGCCGCGCCCGGCGAAGGCCATTCATGGCCGGCTAAGGGGTGACCCCTTCCGTGTACCGGACGATCCTGGTCGGAACCGACGGCTCCGCCACCTCCTTCCGGGCGGTCTCCGCCGCCGCCTCGCTGGCCGCCGCGACGGGCGCGACCCTCGTCCTGGCCTGTGCCTACAACCCGATGCGCGAGAGGGACCGTACGGCCGCCGCCGACGTCCTCGGGGACCTGGCGTACAAGGTCAGCGGCGGCACCCCCGCCGACGACGCGCTGCGGGCCGCGCGCGAGCACGCCGTCTCGGCGGGGGCCGCCGACATCGAGCTGGCCGCCGAGGAGGGGGACGCGGTGGACGTCCTGGTCACGCTCGCCGAGAAGCGCAGGGCCGACCTGCTCGTGGTGGGCAACCGCGGGCTCAACAGCCTCGCGGGCCGCCTGCTCGGCTCGGTGCCCTCCAACGTCTCCCATCGCGCGTCGTGCGACGTGCTGATCGTCCGCACGACGACGGGCCGTTGACCGCGGCGCCGGGGGCACTCTCGCAGCCGGCTATGCCCTCTCCGTGACACTGAGCGCCCCTCAACGAATAGGCTTAGTCAGGCACAAGGCCGCCGCCGGCGGCCGAGAGGGCGCTCCCGTGACGGGGCGGCCTCGGCCCAGGCGAGGAGGAGGCGGCGTGTGATCGAGCTCGAAGGGCTGCCCGAGCTCGTCGACCCGGTGCTGATCGCCGCGTTCGAGGGCTGGAACGACGCAGGCGAGGCGTCGAGCGGCGCTCTCGCCCATCTCGAGGCCGAGTGGAAGGCCACCCCGCTGGTCGAGCTCGACCCCGAGGACTACTACGACTTCCAGGTCACCCGCCCGGTCGTCGAGCTGGGCGACGGCACCACCCGTTCCATCGTGTGGCCCACCACCCGCCTGCTCGTGGCGCGGCCTCCGGGCAGCAAGCGCGACGTGGTGCTGCTGCGCGGCATCGAGCCGAACATGCGCTGGCGCACCTTCTGCGCCGAGATCGTGAGCATCTGCCTGGAGCTCGGCGTGGAGACCGCCGTGCTGCTCGGCGCCCTGCTCAACGACTCGCCCCACACCCGGCCGGTGCCCATCGTCGGCTCCGTGAGCGACCCGGGCCTGGCGCGCTCGCTCAACCTGGAGCTGACCCGCTACGAAGGCCCCACGGGCATCGTCGGCGTGCTGCAGCACTCCCTCGGCGTGGCCGGCACCAAGACCGTCTCGTTGTGGGCCTCGGTGCCCCATTACGTCGCCCAGCCGCCCAACCCCAAGGCCACGCTGGCGCTGCTGCGCCGCATGGAGGACATGCTGGACATCCCCATGCCGCTCGGTGAGCTGCCCGACGAGGCGCAGGCGTGGGAGCACGGTGTCGACGAGCTGGCCGCCCAGGACTCCGAGGTGGCCGAGTACGTCCGCGAGCTTGAGGAGCGCAAGGACGCCGCGGAGCTGCCCGAGGCCAGCGGCGACGCGATCGCGGCGGAGTTCGAGCGCTACCTGCGGCGGCGCGACACCGACGGCGACGGCTAGCAACCCCTAAAGCAGCATTTCGCATAATTCCCGTTATTCGACACCCCGGTCGTGATTTCGAGTAATAATTGGCCGCTGCGCCGTTCCGCACCCATTGCACCTGGGCGGCACCCCACGCGCGGCAACGATTCGATAACGGAGAGAAACACGACTCCGCAAACATCGCGGACGACGCCACCCGCGTGCTGAACCTACACATGTGACTGCGCACCTTGGGGCCCCCATGGCGACTCCTTATCCTGATCCGCACAAGAGAGCACAGGAGACGCGGCGACGCGTTCTTGATATGGCCGTTTTCATGAAACAGGAGGGCGGGGACGGAGCCGTCCATCCGTGGAACGGCGCCGCCTATCCGCAGCTGCGCGGCGCGACTCCGGCCCAGGCGGTCGAGATGTTCCTCGCGCTTCTGCAGGACCGGCTGCCTGTCTGGCTGCGCACGCTGGACGACCTGATGCACATGGCCGGCAAGGGCCGGGTGAACGACAACCTGCTGCCGGTGGCGCGCGCCGGGATCGACTACTACGCCGAGGTCCAGGCCGCGGCGATGCCCGCGTTCCTCTCCCCCTCCATCACCGTCCGCTTCCGCGAGGCGCTGCGCGAGACCGAGCTCGGCCCGGCCTCGGAGATCGCCCCGCTCGCCGAGTACCTCGGCGCGGAACGGCGGCTCGGGCGGGTGTCGCCGGACGTCACCCCCGAGGCCAGCGCCCGCCTGCTGCTGGCCGGGTGCTTCCGGCACGCCTACTACGAGATGTTCATCGGCGCCGGCTCCGGCCTGTCCCGGGACGAGGGCGCGGTGGAGATCGTACGGGAGCTGCGGCTGGAGACCGTCACGCCCCGGACGCCCGCGCTCTCCTGAGCACGGCCACCCTGGCCACCGGCCCGTCATGCCCTGCCACGGCCACCCTGGCCACGGCCTCGTCGCACCTGCGCCACACCAGATCGGCCAGTTCCTCCTCGGCGCCGAGCGGGCGGCTCACCACCTCGGCCCCGCTGGACTCCAGCCGTCCCTGGAAGAACCCCGGGGCGAGCAGGTAGGACGCCACGGCGATCCGCGGCGCCGGTCCTGACCGCAGCCGCTCCAGGGCCGCGGTGACCGACGGGGTGCCCGCCGAGGCGAAGGCCGCGGTGACGGGCCGGGCCAGCCGCACCGACAGCAGCCGGGCGGCGGAGCGCACGTCGGCCAGGGCCGCGGGGTCGGAGGATCCCGCCGCGCCGAGGATCACGGCGTCGGTGGAGCGCAGGCCCGCCGACGCCAGGCGGCGGGCCAGCACCGAGGTGATCAGCGCGTGGGGGCCGAGCGGATCGGCGACGAGCGTGTCCGGCCTGGCCCTCGCCACGACCTCCGGAAGGTCCACATGGACGTGGTAGCCGCCCGCCAGCAGCAGCGGGACCACGACCACCGGTCCTGGCACCTGCGCCAGGACGCCGGCGAGCGGCGGCGAGCTGATCTCCAGGAAGCCGAGCTCGACCCGATGACCGGGCCGCGTGCGGCGTACCTCCTCCGCCAGGGCCGCGAGCGTGGCCTCGCCCGCGGCGCTGCGGGTGCCGTGGGCCACCAGCACCAGCGTGCCGGCGTGCCCGCGCGCCGGCCTTCCCCGTGAACGGCTCCTCGCCTGGATCTCCCCCCGGTCCCCCCTCACCTGGTGTCCCTCCGGCCTGGTGTCGGCGTCACCGGGTGTCCGGCCGGTCGCAGGCCAGCCGGTAGCCGCGCTTCACGACCGTCTCCACGATGCCCGACGGGCCGAGGGCGCGGCGCAGGCGGGTGACGGCCATCTCGACCGCGTGCTCGGCGGAGTCCCTGGCCGGGCCGCCGGGCAGCACCATGCGCAGGTCGGAGCGGGGTACGACGTGGCCGGGACGCTCCGCCAGGCGTTTGAGCACCGCCATCGGCGCGGGCGGGAGCGGCTTGAGGTCCCCGTCGACGGCGACCGCGTGCCCACGGATCTCCAGCTCGTGAGCGCCCGCGCTGACCCGGGTGACGCTGTGCTCGGGGAGGTGTGTGGCCAGGGTGCGGGCCAGCGCGCCCAGGCGGGAGCGCTCCGGCTGGATCACCGGCACGCCCTTCGCCAGCAGCGGCGCCGCCGTGACCGGCCCGACGCACGCCGCGACGACCGACTCGCCGAAGGCCGCGACCAGCGCGTCCTCCAGGTGCTCCGCCCTCGCGGCGTTGAGCATCGCGATAACGGCGGGGGCGCTGGTGAAGGCCACCGCGTCCACCGACCCCGAGATCGCCTGGGTGATCAGGCGGCGCAGCGGCGAGGTGTCGCGGTACGGCAGCCAGCGGTAGACCGGCACCTCGATCACCGTGGCGCCCACCGCGCGCAGTGCCGCCACGAAGCCGGTCAGCGGCTCGCCGTGGAGTTGCACCACGATGCGGCGCCCGCTCAGATCCTGCGCGAGGAGGTACTGCTTGATCTCGTCGCAGGACTCGGTCAGCGGGGTCCAGTGGTCGGTCATCCCGGCGGCGCGCACCGCGCCCCGGGCCTTGGGCCCGCGGGGCAGCAGCCGTGCCGCGGCCAGGTGGTCGGACAGGTCGGTGGACAGCCCCCAGCCCTCGGCGGCGGCCATCCACCCACGGAATCCGACGCCGGTGGTGACCACCACGTCGTGGATCGGGCCCTCCAGGCATTCCCGGGTGGCCGCGAGCAGTCCCGCGTCCTCGGCCAGCGGGACCAGGCGGATCGCGGGGGCCCGTACGACTCTGGCGCCCCTCCGTTCCAGGAGGGCCGCGAACTCCTCCTTGCGCCGGGTCGCGGTCACCCCGATGGTGAATCCCGCCAGTGCGTCCGGCGCCGTCTCGGGGGTCGTCATGGGATTCTCCAGTAGCGTGGCCGTCATTCCACGCTCACCTCCACGGTGCCGTTGGTGACGCGGGTCGGATATATCGGTACTGCTGTCGCCGGATCGTCCAGGCAGGCGCCGGTGACCAGGGAGAAGACCTGCTTGTGCATGGGCGTCGCCACCACGGGCTCCTGGCCCAGGGTGCCGACGATGCCGCGCGAGATGACGTACGCGCCGCTGAACGGGTCGTGGTTGCCCACGGCGAACAAGCGGCCGTCGTGGGCGCGGAACACCGCGACCTGGCGGCCGCGGATCAGGGCGGCGGCCCCGCGCTCGGGGATCAGGTCGGTGTAGTGGCAGATCGCGCTCCACCTCCGCGTGGTCGTGTCACTCCTGCTGGTCTCCGGAGCCTTCTGGACGATGGTCATCGGCGGGTCACCTCCATGAGAACGGGCTTGATCTGGTCGCGTTCGGTCTCGAAGACGATCGAGGGGTCAGGGGTCTCAGGAGCGTTGACGAAGCTGACGAACCTGCGCAGCTTCTCGGGGTCCTCGACGGTGGCGCGCCACTCGTCGAAGTAGGTGGCGACGTGCCGTTCCATCCGCGCGTCCAGGTCGGCGCAGATGCCGAGCGAGTCCTGGGTGATCACCTCGCGCAGGTAGTGGAGGCCGATGTTCTGGACCCAGACGGCGGTGCGCTGGAGGCGGTCGGCCGTGCGGATGTAGAACATCAGGAACCGGTCGATCGTGCGGATCAGCTCGTCGTCGGACAGGTCGCTCGCCAGCAGGTCGGCGTGGCGCGGCGTGAAGCCGCCGTTGCCCCCGACGTAGAGGTTCCAGCCGTTCTCGGTGGCGATGATGCCGAAGTCCTTGCCCCGGGCCTCGGCGCACTCGCGGGCGCAGCCGGAGACGGCCGCCTTGAGCTTGTGCGGGGAGCGCAGCCCTCGGTAGCGCAGTTCCAGCGCGATGGCCATCCCCACCGCGTCCTGGACCCCGTACCGGCACCAGGTGGACCCCACGCAGGACTTCACCGTGCGCAGCGCCTTGCCGTAGGCGTGCCCGGACTCGAATCCGGCGTCGACCAGCCGCTTCCAGATCTTGGGAAGCTGCTCCACCCTCGCCCCGAACAGGTCGATCCGCTGACCGCCGGTGATCTTGGTGTAGAGGCCGAAGTCGCGGGCGACCTCCCCGATCACGATGAGCTTGTCCGGGGTGATCTCGCCGCCGGGGATGCGCGGCACCACCGAGTACGTGCCGTTCTTCTGGATGTTGGCGAGGAAGTGGTCGTTGGTGTCCTGCAGCGCCGCCTGCTCGCCCTCCAGGACGTGACCGCCGTTCAGCGACGCGAGGATCGACGCCACGACGGGCTTGCAGACGTCACACCCGCGTCCCCTGCCGTGCTCGGCGATGAGCTGCGAGAACGTGCGGATCTCGCGGACCCTGACGATGTCGAACAGCTCGGGCCTGCTGTGGTCGAAGTGCTCGCACAGCGCCTTGCTGGTGACGACCCCCTCGGACGCGAGGATCGAGGCCAGCGCCGGCACGCAGCTGCCGCAACTGGTGCCCGCGCGGGTGCACTTCTTGACGCCCGCGACGTCGGTGAGGCCCAGATCGGCGATGGCGGTGCGGATCTCTCCCTTGGTGACGTTGTTGCAGGAGCAGATCTGCGCGTCGTCGGGATAGCCGGCCCCGTAGCGATCGGCCGCCGCGCCCGTTCCGGCGAACAGCAGGTCGCTCGGCGGTGCGGCCAGCTCCCTGCCGACCATCGGCCGCAGCAGGGCGTACGGTGCCGCGTCGCCGACGCAGATGCCGCCGAGCAGGGTGCGGGCGTCGTCGCTGATGAACAGCTTCTTGTAGACGCCGCCCACCGGGTCCATGTAGGTCACGTCCAGCGCGCCGGAGAGCTGCCCGAAGCTGGCCACGTCCACGCCGAGCAACTTGAGCTTGGCCGACATGTCCGCGCCGGTGAACCGGGCGCCGCCGCCGAGGATGCGGTCGGCCGCCACCTCCGCCATGGTGAAGCACGGCGCGACCAGACCGTAGATCATGCCGCCCACCAGGGCGCACTCTCCCACCGCGTAGATCGCCGGGTCGGCGGTGCGCATCCCCTCGTCGACGACGATGCCCCCGCGCTCGCCCACCGGCAGCCCCGCCCGGCGGGCGAGCTCGTCGCGCGGCCGGATGCCGGCCGAGAAGACCACCACGCCCGCGTCGATCTCCGTGCCGCCGGCGAGGACCACCCGGTCCTCCTCGATGCGGCCCAGTCCCGCCCCGGTGTGCACGCTCAGGCCGAGCCGCTCGACATGGCCTCGCAGTACGGCCCCGCCGCCCTCGTCGACCTGCCGGGGCATGAGCCAGCCGCCCATCTCCACGACGTGCGTGGACAGGCCGAGCCCTCGCAGCGCGTCCGCCGCCTCCAGGCCGAGCAGCCCGCCTCCGACCACCACGCCGGAGGTCGCGTGCGCGGACGCGGCGCGGATGGCGTCCAGGTCGTCGATGGTGCGGTAGACGAAGGCCCGCTCGGCTCCCGGCACCGGCGGCACGAAAGGCGCCGATCCGGTGGCCAGCACCAGGACGTCGTACGGCTCCTGGTGGCCGGCCTCGGTGGTCACCGTGCGGCGGGCGCGGTCGATGGAGGCCACCCGGTCGCCCAGCCGCATACCCGCGAGGCCCTCGGGAGCGGGGTAGGTCAGGTCCCCCGCGCCGGTCCCCGGGGGGCCGGACAGGTAGGAGGTCAGCGCCACGCGGTCGTAGGCGGGCCTCGGCTCCTCCCCGAGGACCGTGATCGTTCCGTCGAAGCCCTTGCCGGCCAGCGTCCCGACGAACCGGTGCGCCGTCGGGCCGTATCCGGCCACCACGATCCTCACGTGCGGACCTCCTCTTGTTCGCACAGCCAGCCGATCAGTCCCTCCACCGCGTCCCGGCAGCTCCCGCACCCGGTCGTGGCCCTGGTCGCGGCCACCACGGCCGCGGTGTCACGGGCGCCGGCCTCCCAGCAGGCGCGGATGTGGCCCTTGGTCACGTTGTTGCAGTCGCACACCCGCGCCGCGTCCGGCATGCGCACCGGGCTGTCCGCGGGCGTCGCGCCGTCGAGGCCGGGGAACAGCAGCCCGGTCCGGTCTCCGGGGAGGGGACCGCCCCGGTCGTAGAGCTGTGTGAGCGTTCCCACGGTGGGCGACTCGCCGAGCAGGATCGCGCCCACCAGGCGGTCGTTCCTGATCACGAGCTTGCGGTAGATGCCGCGAGCCCGATGGGTGAACCGGACGACCTCCACCGCGCCGGCCGAGTCCTCGGTCAGGTGGGTCTCCCCCATGGCCGCCAGCTCGACGCTCCTGGCCTTCAGCCGGGTCACCAGCCGCGAGCCGCGGTACCTGGCGGTCCGGTCGGCTCCGGTGATCAGGTCGGCGACCACGGCGGCCTGCTCCCAGGCGGGTGCGACCAGGCCGTACACCGTGCCGTCGTGCTGGGCACACTCCCCGATCGCGTAGATCGCCGGATCCCCGGTGCGCATCTGGTCGTCCACGACGACGCCGCGGGCCACCTCCAGCCCGGCGTCCACGGCGAGGCCGACCACCGGCCGTACCCCGCAGGCGAGCACCACCAGCTGGGACGCGAGCGTCTCGCCGGTGGCCAGCTCGACGCCGTGGTCGAGGATCGCGGTGACCTGCACGCCGGTCCGCACGACCACCCCGAGCCCGGCGAGCGCCTCTCCGAGCACCAGCCCCGCCTCCGCGTCCAACTGGCGTTCCATCAGGTGCCCGGCCGGATGGAGCAGGGTGACCGGCATGCCGCGCCCCGCGAGGCCGCGCGCGGCCTCGACGCCGAGCAGGCCGCCGCCGATCACCACCGCGCTGCTCGCGGTGGCCGCCACGCCGAGGATGCGGTCGCAGTCGTCCATGGTGCGGAACGCGATGGCGCGGGTCACACCGGGGATCGGCGGCACGACGGGCTCGCTTCCCGTGGCCAGCACGAGGACGTCGTACGGCTCGCACCCGCCGTCGCCGGTGCGGACCGTACGGGACGCCCGGTCGATCGCGGTCACCGTGACGCCGAGACGGGCCGTCACGCCCTCGGCGTGCGCGGGCAGGCGCACCTGCTCGGGGCTGGCGGTACCGGCGAGCACGTTGGAGAGCAGCACGCGGTTGTAGGTCCTGCGGGTCTCGGCGCCGAACACCGTGATCTGGATGTCCTTGTCCCGCGCGCGCACCTCGGCGGCCAGCCGTGCGCCGGCCATGCCGTTGCCGATCACGACGAGCCTCACACGCCCAGCCCCCGCTCCGGCACGCCGGCCCGCCGATCGGAAGGTGGACCGGCGTCACACCTCTCGACGCGCACGGCGCACACCTTGAACTCCGGCATCCGGGACACCGGGTCCAGAGCGGGATTGGTGAGGCGGTTGACGCCCTCCCAGTGGAAGGGCATGAAGACCGTGTCGTGGCGGATGGCGGTGCCGACCCTGGCGGCGGCCTCGGTGGCGCCCCTGCGGCTGGACACCCGGAGCATGTCACCGGAGGTGACCCGCAGGCGTTCCGCCAGGTCGGGGTGGAGCTCCACGAAGGTCTCCGGGGCGGCCTCGTTCAGGGCGGGGACGCGCCGGGTCTGCGCCCCGCTCTGGTAGTGCGCGAGGATCCTGCCGGTGGTCAGGTAGTACGGGTAGGCCTCGTCGACCTCCTCGGCCACCGGCCCGTGGTCGACCGGCGTGAACCGGGCCCGCCCGTCCGGCGTCGCGAACCGGTCGAGAAACGGGCGCGGCGTCCCCGGGTGGTCCTCGGAGGGAGCCGGCCAGAAGACGCCGGTCTCGGCGGCGATGCGCTCGTAGGTGATGCCCGAGTAGTCCGCGACGCCGCCCGCGCTGGCCCTGCGAAGCTCGTCGAACACCGTGCCGGGGTCGTCGGAGAACCCCTTGTCCCGGCCGAGCCGTGCGGCCAGGCCCGAGAGGATCGCCAGGTCGCTCCGCACCCCCGAGGGCGGAGCGACGGCCTGGCGGCGCAGCAGGACCCTGCCTTCCAGGTTGGTCATCGTGCCGTGCTCCTCGGCCCACTGGGTGGTGGGCAGCACGACGTCGGCCATCGCGGCGGTCTCCGACAGCACGAAGTCGGAGACCACGAGCAGGTCAAGCGCGGCGAGCCGCCCGGTGATGTGGCCGGCGTGCGGGGCCGACACCACCGGGTTGGAGCCGAACACCAGCAACGCCCTCGGCCCGCCTGGGGTGCCGAGGGCCTCCAGCAGTTCGTAGGCCGAGCGGCCGGGGCCGGGGAGCTCCGCCGGATCGATCCCCCAGACCCCGGCGACGTGAGCGCGTGCGGCGGGATCGTCGATCTTGCGGTAGCCGGGGAGCTGGTCGGCCTTCTGCCCGTGCTCGCGTCCGCCCTGGCCGTTGCCCTGGCCGGTCACGCAGCCGTATCCGGACCCCGGGCGTCCGGGCAGCCCGAGCGCGAGCGCCAGGTTGATGAAGGCGGTCACCGTGTCCACGCCCTTGGCGTGCTGCTCGGCGCCCCGGCCGGTGAGGATCATCGCCGTTCGGGCGCTTCCGAGCAGGTGGACCGCCTCGCGCATCCGGGCCACGGGCACGCCGGTGATCCGCTCGGCGCGTTCGGGCCACCAGGTGGCCACCGACGCGCGCACCGCTTCGAAGCCGGTCGTGCGGGAGTCGACGTAGTCCTGGTCGGCATGGCCCTCGGTGATCGCGATGTGCAGCAGCCCGAGCGCCAGGGCCAGGTCGGTCCCGGGGGCCGGACGCAGGTGCAGGGCCGCCTTCCTGGCGGTGCGGGTCTCCCTTGGGTCGACCACGATCAGTGTGTTCCGCAGGTGCCTGAGGAACGGCGGCATGGTCTCGGCGACGTTGCCGCCGACCATCATGACCACGTCCGCCGCGGCGATGTCGGTGATCGGGAACGGCAGGCCACGGTCCATCCCGAACGCGCGGCCGGTCGCGGCGGCGGCGGACGACATGCAGAACCGGCCGTTGTAGTCGATCTGGCTCGTCCGCAGCGCCACCCGGGCGAACTTGCCGAGCTGGTAGGCCTTCTCGTTGGTGAGGCCGCCGCCGCCGAACACGGCGACCGCGTCCCTGCCGTGCTCCGCCTGGATGCCGCCTATCGCCGCGGCGACGCGGTCGAGCGCGTCGTCCCAGCTCACCGGCACCAGAGGGCCGCTGCGGCTCTCGCGAGCCAGCGGGGTCGTCAGGCGATCGCCGCCGGTCAGCAGCTCGGCCGCCGTCCAGCCCTTCTGGCACAGCGCCCCCGCGTTCGCGGGAACGTCCTCGCGCGGGGTGATGGTCAGCGAGCCGTCCGAGGTCTCCGCGAGCCCTCCGCTGACGTACATGCCGCACTGCAGCGCGCAGTACGGGCAGTGGGTCGCCTCCCCCCGGTGCACCGGCGACATCACAGGCGCCGGTGGGGAAAGTGAGATCGGCATGGGTTCGATGGTGCTTTCAGGCCGTTTCACCGCTGGGTCCCTCCTGTTACCTCTGTGCTACAAGCCGCCAACCGTGTTCACATCCGGAGCGGATCGCCTGTGCGCACAGCGCCGCGCCCGTCCCGTGAAGGGACGGGCGCGCACGCCGCCGCGCGGGCTCCGTGCCCGCTCCGGTGAGCGGGCACGGCGTTCAGACGCGTGCCGCGGCGAGGCTGGGCGCCAGCCGTGCCCCGACGGTGCGCAGGTAGCAGAACCACGTCAGTGCGCCGCAGGCGGCGTAGAAGCAGGCGAAGGCCACCAGCGCCGCGCCCGCGCCGCCGGTCGCCGCGATCGAGGTGCCGAAACCGCGGTTGATGAAGAACCCGCCGAAGGCACCCACGGCCGAGATGATGCCGATGGCGGCCGAGCTGTCCCTCCTGCCCGCCGCGACGGCCGCCGCGTGCGCCGCCGCGTCCTCGGCGGAGACGCCCTCGACCGCCTTGGCCTTGAAGATCGCCGGAATCATCCGGTACGTGGAGCCGTTGCCCACCCCGGTCAGCGCCACCAGCAGCAGGTAGGCGCAGAAGAAGAACGTGAAGTCGCGCGTGGCCAGCCCGAAGCCGACCAGCGCGACCGCCACTCCCATCGCGGCGAAGTTCCACAACGTCACCCGGGCTCCGCCGAGCCGGTCCGAAAGCCGCCCGCCGAGCGGCCTGATCAGCGAACCGGTGAGGGCTCCGAGGAACGCCCACGTGACGGCGGAGGAGTTCTCGGGGAACTGGCTCTTGATCAGCAGAGGGAACGCGGTGGCGTAGCCGATGAACGAGCCGAAGGTGCCGATGTAGAGGAACGACATGATCCAGGTCTGCGCCCTGCCGGTGATCTTCAGCTGGTCCCTGGCGCTCGCCTTGGCGGAGGTGAGGTTGTCCATGAAGAAGAACGCGCCGACGGCGGCGGCCACGATGAACGGCACCCAGAACAGCCCGGCGGCCGCCAGCCCGAACCCGCCGATCACCAGCGGCATCGCCAGCTGCACGGAGCTGACGCCGATGTTGCCCCCCGCGGCGTTGAGGCCGAGCGCCCAGCCCTGCTTCTTCTCGGGGTAGAAGTAGGTGATGTTGGCCATGCTGGAGGCGAAGTTGCCGCCCCCGAGGCCGGCGGTGGCGGCGATGAGCAGGAAGACCCAGTACGGGGTGCCGGGGTCGCTCACCGCCACGGCGAGCAGCCCGGCGGGGATCAGCAGCAGCAGCGCGCTGACCACCGTCCAGTTCCGGCCGCCGAACCGGGCGGGCGCGAACGTGTAGGGGATGCGCAGCGCCGATCCGACCAGATTGGGCAGTGACACCAGCCAGAACAGCTGGTCGGTGGAGAAGCGGTAGGCGCCGAGCTTGACGGCGACGATGCTCCAGACGGTCCACAGAGTGAAGCCCAGATGCTCGGCCAGGATCGAGAAGACCAGGTTCCTGCGGGCGACGCCCTTGCCTTTGCTTTCCCAAAAGCCCGGGTCGTCGGGATTCCAGCCGGTTATCCAGCGGCCCTTCGCGGGCGCGGCCCCTTTGACCTCCGCTACCGCCACGGTTCCTCCTTGTTGACGTTGAATCGGGAGGTCCTGACGGTATGAAGGGCGATCACCATTTCTGACGTCGGACGCCAGATATCGGGGTTACATTCGACGCACCGACGAAACTTGTGATCCACACGCATCACGGCGGCAACACGCAATTAACAGAGATTGCCTGCGACGCAGACCGGGAATTGCTCTGGAGAACCTTCCACCGGAGCCGTCGTCACCCCCGGGAGCGGGCATGACCAGCGTCCAGCCGATCAGGCTCTTCTCCGATCCCGTTCTCCGCACGGTGGCGGAGCCGGTCCAGGCCTTCGACCGCCCCCTGCGCGAGCTGGTCCGGTCGCTGCAGCTCACCACCCGTGCCGGTTCCGGCCGTGCCGGGCTCGCCGCACCGCAGATCGGCGTGCCGCTGCGCGTCCTGGTCTTCGAGGTGGAGGGCAGGTCGGGGCACCTGGTGAACCCTCGGCTGGAGCGTTCCGAGCGCATGATCGTCGCCGACGAGGCGTGCCTGTCGGCGCCCGGCATCTGGTGGCCTCTGGAGCGTTCCTACTCGGTGGTCGCCCGCGGACGTGACATGCACGGCAAGCCGCTCACCGTGCGCGCGCTCGGGATGCTCGCCAGGGTGCTCCAGCACGAAGTGGACCACCTCGACGGCGTGCTGTTCAGCGACCACCTCCCCGAGGACGAGCGGGAGCGTTTCCTGTCCGCCTTGGCATAGGACCCGGCGCGGGACTCTCCCCTTCAGGACACGACGCCGGCCTTGTGAACGCGCATGTCCTCCTTCGGCGCGCGGCGGGCACGGTCGCAAGCACACCGTGATGCTTCCGTGTGCGATGTCCATTTTTTCCGGAAACGAGCGTTCTGTGCTGATTTGACCGGGTAGGCCCCGGATCGATTAGGAGGCCGGCGAAGGAGGCAATCGTGACAGGCGGACTGAAGGTAGCCGTAGCCGTCGCCATCGGCTACTTGCTTGGCCGGCATCGCCGGTTCAAGCTGGCGGTCGCGCTGGCGGTGGCCGGAGCCACGGGCCGGCTCGGCGGAGCCCAGGGGAACCTGCTGGAGCAGGGGATGAAGCTGGTCAGTTCCTCTCCGGAGCTGGAGAAGATCGTGAGCAGCGTCCGGGGCGAGCTGTTCCAGGCGGGCAAGGCCGCGGCGAAGGCCGCGACGAGCAGGCAGGTCACCTCGCTCAGCACCAAACTCCAGGAACGGGCCGAGGCCCTGCAGCACGCGGCCAACGTCGCCGCGGGCATGGAAGAGGCGGCGACCGGGGCAGCCGAGGGGGTGACCGGCGCCGCCGAAGGCGCGACCAAGACGGCGAGGGGCAGAGTCGGCGGCCTGCGGGACAGGGCGACCGGTGGGGTGCGGGCCGCTAGGGCCCGGATACGCCGGCCCGCCGAGGAGGAAGCGGAAGAGGAAGAGCCGTACGAGGACGAGTACGACGAGTTCGAAGACGAGGAAGAGTACGAGGAGGAGCCCCCCTCGCGACGTGGGCCCGCCGAGCCGGAGGGCCGTGGGCGGCCGTCCGGACGAGGTGTGCGGGAACCCTTGGACGACGAGGACGAGGACGAGGACGAGGGTCCTGGGCCGCGCGGACGTGTGGTGCGTGACGAGCCGCCCCGGCGTTCCCGTCCCATACGCCGGACGCGGGGGTGACCTTCATGGCGGACCACGACAAAGGCAATGCGCCCTCAGGGCTGACCAACCCGATAAGGCAGCAGGTACGCGGTCTGGCCGGCATCGCGGGCAAGCTTGCGCTGTCCGCGGTGCGGCGCAAGGTCGAGCAGACCACCAAGCAGCTGACCAACGTCGCCGAGGGCGGCGGGCTTCGCACGCTCGGCCAGATCGCCGGAACGGAGGGCGGCACGGGCCGGTTCAAGGGCCTTGCGAAGCTGGCGTGGGGCGGGTTGAAGAAGAAGCTCGGATTCGGTGGTGGCGCCGGCAAGAAGAAGCTCAAGCTGACCAACATCGTCGAGTCGCTGGACTTCGGAGCCCCGGTCCGCCTCGTCTACAACGTGTGGACGCAGTTCGAGGACTGGCCGACCTTCACCAAGAAGATCGAGAAAGTGGTCCAGGAGAGCGACGAGAAGCTGACGTGGCAGGTGAAGATCTTCATCCCGCGCCGGACCTGGGAATCGACGATCATGGAGCAGGTGCCGGACGAGAAGATCATCTGGCGCTCCAAGGCCGCTAAGGGATACGTCGACGGGTCGGTCACCTTCCACGCGGTCACCGACGACATGACGCGGGTCCTGATGGTCCTGGAGTACCACCCCAAGGGCCTCGTCGAGCACATCGGGAACCTGTGGCGGGCGCAGGGACGGCGCGCGCGCCTGGAGTTCAAGCACATCCGGCGCCACATCATGACGCAGGTACTGCTGCGCCCCGAGGACGTCCAGGGCTGGCGCGGCGTGATCCACGAAGGCGAGGTCGTCAAGGACCATGAGACCGCCCTTCGCGAGGAAGAGGAGCGGGAGGAACGCGAGGAACGCGAGCGGGAGGAACGCGAGCGCCGCGAAGGGCCCGAGCCCGAGGAAGGCGAGTACGAAGAGGAAGAGCCCGAGGAGGGCGGGGAGGAACCCGAAGAAGCGGAAGAGGGCGAAGAGGCCGAGCGGGGCGAAGGCGCGGAGGCCGGGCCGGAGCCCGAGGAAGAGGGCGGCGAAGAGGGCGGCGAGGAGCCCCGGGCACGGCGGCGCCGTCCCTGGCCAAGGCGCGGGGAGCGCCCGGAGAGACCCCGGCCGGGCGAGCGGCCGGAGGAGGGTCCGCAGGCGCGCCGGCGCCCGTCCGAGAGCGAGGAGACGCCGGCACGGCGAGGGGCAGGAGACGGCGAGCCCGAAGGTCCGCCCCTGCGGCGGCGCAGGCGGGAGGGCGGCGAGCCCGAGGAACCGCCCCGGCGGCGCAGGCGGGAGACCGGCGAGCGCGAGGAGCCACCCCGGCGGCGCCGGCCCGAGCCCACCGGGCGGGAGGAGCCCGCTCCACGCCGGACACGGCCCTAGCCCGAGCCAAGAGCAGCCCGCTCCGCGCCGGACGCTCCAGCCCCGGACCGTGAGGAGCCCGCTCCGCGCCGGACGCCCTGGCCCGGACCAAGAGCCCGCTTCGCACCGGGCGCCCTGGCCCGGGCCAAGAGCCCGCCCCGCGCCGGACGCCCTGGCCCGAGCCATGAGGCAGGGCCGGGTGGCGCGACCCGCCGACCGAATCACCCAACAGATCCAGAGACCCACAGACCCACAGACAAGGAGTACGCCGTATGACCATCGTGCAGCCCTCAGGGGGCGGGGCGGCCGCCCGGCCGTCCTCGTCGGGCGGTGGACTGGCCGACGTCATCGACACGATCCTCGACAAAGGCCTGGTCATCGACGCCTACGTCAGCGTCGCGCTCGTAGGGATCGAGCTGCTGACCATCAACGCCCGAATCGTGGTCGCCAGCGTGGACACCTACCTGCGTTTCGCTCAGGCGGTGAACCGGCTCGACCTCGCCGAAGGCCAGAAGGGGCTTCCCGAGCTGATGCAGGACATGACCCAGGGCGTGGCCAAGTCCAAGACCAAGGGCATCGCGCAGGGAGCGCTGGAGGCCGCGGGCGACAAGCTCCGCGAATTCATCAGCGAGCCCGCCGAGGAGCCGGCGCCGCGTCGCAGGCGCATGCGAGAGGAGGACTGACATGGCCCGCACCACCCCAAGCCCCACGGCACCCGGGTCCGAGCAGGACACCCGTGAGGCCTCCGCCCGTCAGGACGTGCGCAAGGACTCCGGCCGTCAGGAGGTGCGCGAGGACTCCGGCCGTCAGGAGGTGCGCGAGGACTCCGGCCGTCAGGACGTGCGCGAGGGCTCCGGCCGGCCCACGCCCGAAGCCACCGGCACCCCGCAGACCGGCGAGGCCGGCGCCCAGGCGACCGGCGAGGCCGGCGGCGTCTCAGAGGCCCCCTCCGAGAGGGCGACCGCGTCGTACATCTACGGGGTCATCCCCGGCGACGTCGAGCTGACCCCGGAGACCCGTGGGGTAAGCGATCCTCCAGGCGAGATCAGGCTGGTGCGGTACGAGGACATCGCCGCGGTCGTCAGCGATCTCCACCTGAGCCGTCCGCTCGGCAGGCCCCAGGACCTGATGGCCCACCAGCAGCTGCTGGACGACGTGGCCGCCGAGGTGCCCGTGCTGCCGCTGCGGTTCGGGGCCGTCATGGAAAGCCCGGAGGCGATCGTCCGGGAGCTGCTCGCGCCCCATCACGACGAGTTCCGCGCCGCGCTGGAGGATCTCGAAGGGCGCGCCCAGTACGTCGTCAAGGCACGCTACGAGGAGGGCGCGGTGCTCCGGGAGGTGCTGCGGGAGCAGCCGGAGGCCGCACGCCTGCGCGAGCAGATCCGCGGCCTGCCCGAGGACGCGACCTGGGACGCCCGGATCCAGCTGGGAGAGATCATCAACCAGTCGATCGAGGCCAAGCGGGACGCCGACACCCAGACGCTGGCGGAAGGGCTGGCTCCCCACGCGATCGCGATCGCCATCCGCGAGCCGACCCACGAGGTGGACGCCGCGCATCTGGCCGTCCTGGTGGAGAACGAGCGGCAGGACGACTTCGAGCGGGCGCTGGACGAGTTCGGCCGCAGATGGGCCGACCGCGTCACGCTGCGCCTGCTCGGCCCCCAGGCACCGTACGACTTCGTCACGACACAGACGTAGAGGTCATCGACATGGGTTTGCTGACCGCGCTCGTCGGCTGGCCGCTCGCGCCGGTCCGGCTGCTGATCCGGCTCGGCGAGCTGATCGAGCAGCAGGTGGATCAAGAGTTCCATGATCCGGCGGTCGTGCGGCGCCGGCTGGAGGAGGTGGAGGAGGCGAGGGCCGCCGGACTGATCTCCGAGGAGGATGCGGCCCTCGCCACGGAGGAGATCCTCCAGCGGATGATCGCCTAGCGGCGCGCCACCTCCCGCGCCCGGGAGACGGCGAAAGGAAGTGATGTCGTGCCTGCGAGTCGCAGAGACCGTGGCGAACGTGTCGCCGGCTACCGTCCCGGCGACTACGAGTACGACCGGACCGGCGACGACGACGACGCCATGGAAGACGAGCCGCTGGACGAGGACGAGGAGCTGGAGCGGCCGCCGGGGCGCCGCGCGGCCAGGGAGAGATCACGCCTGACGGCGTCCACCGCCGGCCGCGCCGGGCTGCGGTACATCACCGAGCTGACCGGCAAGGATGTCGAGGGCGTCACGCTGGTGCAGCCGGCCGGCGACGGGTGGACCGTCGAGGTCGAGGTCGTCGAGGACCACCGCGTCCCCTCCTCTGGCGACACTCTGGCGATCTACGCGGTCGACCTGGACTCCGAGGGCGACCTGGTGTCGTACCGCAGGGTCCGCAGCTTCAAGCGCGCCAAGGGTGACACCGGCGGGGTGTGCTGAGATGTCCGATCCCACGCGCCCGGGACGCGTGATGCCCCAGTCCTACGGCCCGAAGGCGCCTGTGGCACGCGACTCCGGTGGCAACCTCGGCGACATCCTGGAGCGCGTGCTCGACAGAGGCGTCGTGATCGTGGGCGACATCCGCGTGAACCTCCTGGACATCGAGCTGCTCACGATCAAGCTGCGGCTGCTGATCGCCTCGGTCGACACCGCGCGGGAGCTCGGCATCGACTGGTGGGAGCACGACCCGTGGCTCAGTTCCAAGGACCGGGACCTGATCGAGGAGAACCGCCGGCTGCGCCGCCGCCTGGCCGCCGTGGAGGAGGAAGAGGAACTGGAGCCGGAGGAGGAGCCGGCGCCCCGGCCCATCGAACGGCCGCGAGGGACCGAGACCTACGAACGCGGCGCCGCGTACCGGACCGCCGACCGAAGGGACCGCGGTGGCTGACTCAGGGACGTATCTGTACGCGGTCACCCGCGAGGAGGACCGGGCGGATCCGGCCGTCCTGGAAGGCGTGACGGGCGTGGCGGGAGCGGCCGTTCGCACGGTCGCGCACGCCGGGCTGGTCGCCTACGTGAGCACCGTGCCGCTGGAGCAGTTCGGGGAGGAGCCGCTGCGGCGCTCGCTGGAGGATCTGGACTGGGTCGGGGAGACGGCCCGCGCGCACCACGGCGTCGTGGAGGCCGTGGCGGAGTCGTCCTCGACCGCCCCGGTACGGCTGGTGACCGTGTACGGCGGCGAGGACCAGGTGCGCGACATGCTGGCCCGGCGGCACGAGGAGTTCTCCGAGGTCCTGTCGCAGGTGGCGGGACGGCGCGAGTGGGGTGTGAAGGCGTACGCCGAACGGGCCGCCGAACCGCCCCCGGACCAGGGGGCCGACGAGCCCGCCTCCTCCAGCCCGGGCACCGACTACCTCAAACGCCGCAAGGCACGCCTGCGCAGCCGGGACGACGCCTGGCGCGAGGCGGCCGGGCGTGCCGAGGACATCCACGCCACCCTCGTGGCCGTCGCGGTCGCGAGCAGGCGCCACCGGCCCCAGGATCCGCGGCTGTCCGGCCGTGACGAGGTGATGCTGCTGAACGGTGCCTACCTCGTCGACGACGACCGCCGCGCGGAGTTCGCCGCCACGTTGGACGAGCTCCGCGGGCCCGGGGTCCAGATCGAGCTCACCGGCCCGTGGGCGCCGTACTCCTTCACCCAGCTGGGGCCGGACCCCTCCGCCGCGGAGGCCCGCGGTGACACGTGAGATGGCGCCGCGCGGCGCCGAACTGGCGGCCGAGGGACGGCTGCCCGCCGAGCGGGTCGCCCTGGTCGACCTTCTCGACCGGTTGCTGTCGGGCGGCGTCGTGATCACCGGGGACCTGGTGTTGTCCATCGCCGACATCGATCTCGTCCGCATATCCCTGCGCGCGCTGATCATGTCGGTCCGGGCGTCCGAACCACTCGAAACGGGAGTAAGGCATGAGCAGTCCCCGCTCTGAGCCGGCCACACGGTCCGGCCCCGCACCGGAGAGGGGGCGCCGCGCCCCGGGGCCCGGCGCGGCGCAGTCCCGATCGGGCCGCTGGCATCTCGAGACCGATCCCGAGACGGTCGAGCGTGACCTCACCCGCCTGGTCCTCACCCTGGTGGAGCTGGTCCGCCAGCTCGTGGAGCGCCAGTGCGTGCACCGGATGGACCAGGGCGACCTCTCCGACGCCCAGGTCGAGACGCTCGGCCTGACGTTGATGCGCCTCGAGGAGGCGATGACGGAGCTGTGCGAGCGCTTCGATCTGTCCCCGTCGGACCTGAACCTCGACCTCGGGCCGCTGGGCACGCTGCTGCCGACCGACTGAGCATCGGGGCGCGTCCCCCCCGTCCTTACAGCGCGATCCCGAGAAGGGCGTCGGCGGCCGCGCGGACCAGCGCGGGAGCGCCGGGGTCGGGGCCTTCCCCGGCGTCCGCGCGGGCCGCCCAGGCGTCGACGGCCGCGAGGGCTCCGGGCGTGTCCAGGTCGTCGGCCATGCGCTCTCTGATCTCTCGCAGCACGGCCTGCCCGTCGGGGCCCCCGGGCAGCTCGACGGCCGAGCGCCAGCGCGCCAGGCGGTCGGCGGCGGCGCCGATCTGGTCGCCGGTCCACTCCCAGTCGGCCCGGTAGTGGTGGGCCAGCAGGGCCAGCCGCACCGCCATGGGATCGTGCTCGGCGCGAAGCCGGGAGACGAACACCAGGTTGCCCCGGGACTTCGACATCTTCTCCCCGTCGAGCGCGACCATGCCGGCGTGCACGTAGGCCTTGGCGAAGGGCCACTCCCCCGTCGCGATGTGTCCCTCGCTGGCGCCCATCTCGTGGTGGGGGAAGATCAGGTCGGAGCCGCCGCCCGACACGTCGAACCCGCTGCCGAGGCGGCTCAGCGCGATCGCGGTGCACTCGACGTGCCAGCCGGGCCGGCCGGGGCCGAAGGACGAGGGCCAGGACGGCTCACCCGGGCGCTCGGCCCGCCACAGCAGCCAGTCGAGCGGGTTCCGCTTCCCGGTGCGCCCGGGGTCGCCGCCGCGCTCGGCGAACAGCTCCAGCATCCGATCTTCGGAGTATCCAGAGACGGCCCCGAACTTCGGGGCGGCGGCCACCGAGAAGTAGACGTCGCTGTCGACCTCGTAGGTGGCGCCCTTGTCCTTCAGCCGCTCGATCAGCTCGGCGACCTGGCCGACGACCTCGGTCACGCCGACGTAGTCGGTCGGAGGCAGGACGCGCAGGGCCTCCATGTCGGTGCGGTAAAGCTCGATCTCCTTCTCGGCCAGGTCGCGCCAGTCGACGCCGATCTGCAGCGCGCGCTCCAGCAGGGGATCGTCGACGTCGGTGGCGTTCTGCGTGAAGTGGACCTGGTGTCCGGCGTCCCGCCACACACGGTTCGCCGAGTCGAACGCCAGGTAGGTGTTGGCATGCCCGAGATGGGTCGCGTCGTACGGCGTGATGCCGCAGACGTACATCCGTGCCTTGGGCCCCGGGGATGTCTCCCTGGTCTCCCCTGCCGAGGTGTCGTGCAGCCGGAGAGGAAGGCCGGCGCCGGGGAGAGGGCGAATCTTCGGAGCGGACCACGATCGCATGCCCTGAGCCTATCCAGGAGGTGGAGTGGCTGGATCACCCCGGGGTGTCCGTTTTGGGGCGGGAGGGTTCATCGTGCCCAATGACACAAAACCCTACTTAGTCACGTTCCAACGTGACAGAATCTTGCCGCCGTGGCTGCGGGGGTCGGCACGAAGCGTCTCATACCAAGGGAGAGCAAGATTTGCCGGCTTTCAGGCCCCTCGGGCCCTCCGATCCCTCCAAAATCGCCTCCTACCGGGTGACTGGACGGATCGGTGAAGGCGGCCAGGGAGTCGTGTACGCCGCCGAGACCGGGTCGGGCGAGCCCGTGGCGGTGAAGCTGCTGCACCGGCGGTTCTCCGACGACGAGCGGGTGCGGCGCGACTTCGGCACCGAGCTACGGCAGGCGCAGCGGGTGACCGACCCGCGGATCGCCCGGATCCTGGCCTACGGCCTCCACGACCGCCGCCTCTACTACGCCAGCGAGTACGTCGACGGGCCCTCCCTGTGGGACGTCGTGGAGAAGCAGGGCCCCCGCCCGGCGAACGAGCTCACCGAGCTGGCGATCGCGACGCTGACGGCCCTGGCGGCCGTCCACGAGGCGGGCACGGCGCACGGCGACTTCAGGCCCGGGTGCGTGCTGCTCGGCCCCGGCGGTCCCCGGGTGATCGACTTCGGCGTCGGGCGCGCCCTGGAGGGCCCGCTGACGACAGGCCGGCTCGTCGGCACGTCGCCGTTCACCGCGCCCGAGCACCTGGCGGGGACGCTCCCCGGCCCGGAGAGCGACATGTTCGCCTGGGCCGGCACCATCGTCTACGCCGCCACCGGCCGCGCGCCGTTCGGCCAGGACTCGGTACCCGCGGTGATCAACCGTATCCTGAACGGCGTGCCCGACCTGTCCGCGCTGGCCGGAGGGCTGCGCGACGCCGTCGACGCCTGCCTGGACAAGGTCCCCGCGCGGCGGCCCTCGGCACGCGAGCTGCTGACCCGCCTCGAAGGGCTCTCCCTCGGGTACGCCCCCCTGCTGCCCCCCGCCATCCGCCCTGCCGCCCCCGAGGGGCGCCCCAAGTACACGGCCAGGTGGCCGGCGCCGCCCCCCTCGTACGAGGGGCCCATCCCGCTGAGCGCGCGCCCGCTGTGGCCGCGGTCCGGGCAGACCCCCCTGCCGGGCAGAGCGCTCCCACCGGCGGCGCCACCGGAGACGGCGGGGCGACCGGGCGCGGCGGCGCGAACGGACACCGGCCTGGACCCGGCCGTACCACCGGATGCCCGAAGCTCCGCGTCGCGATCGGAGGGCGGCGCGGGGACGCCTCCGTTCGCCGCCGGCCATGGAGCGGCGTTCCAGAGCCGGCCGGGAACCGTGTCGTTCACGGCCGGGCCGGGGCCGGCGCCGTTCCAGGCCCGGCCGCGTACGGAGCCGTCCGAGACGGGACGAGCCGCGCCGCTACGGCCCGACGAGGAGTACGCCGCCGGACCGGACCGGCAGGCCGGCTCCCGCCACCGGCGCCGGCACCGGCGCGACCGCGCCATCGCCGCCGCGGCCGGGCTGCTGCTGACCGTCCTCGCGGTCGTCTTCATCTCCTCGTCCGAAGGCCGCCCCCAGAGGCAGGTCCCCGGCGCCATCCCGGTCCCCACACTCGACCTCACCGCTCCGCCGACCACGGAACCGCCCGTCGTGCCGACCTCAGAGGAGCCGACGCCCATCCCCTCCCCCTCGAAGTCCCAAGCGACCTCCAACGCCGCGCCGAGCTGGAAGGGGACCACCACCCGTGTGGCCAGGCCGTTGCTGGAGGTGACGCCCAGCAGGGTGCGCGTCCGATCCGACTACATCATCTCCGTGAACATCAAGCTCAAGGCCCCGGGCGCGGCCATACGCTGGCGCGCCTCCATCAGCGAGGGCGGCCTGCTCAGCTCGACGAGGGGCGAGATCTCCGCGGGGAGCTCGGCCACCATCACCGCGTACGGCACGCCGTACTGCAGCACCTCCAAGATCCGGTTCACCTCGAACGGCGGCGACCGGACCGTGAGGATCACCTGGGGCGGGGTGCTCTGCTGACCTGGGTCAGCGGGTGCCCGGCGCGGGGAGGACGCCGTACCAGGAGGCCGGGTCGGCCGGGCGCGGGCAGAAGTCGTAGCGCAGGGCGCCGGCGCCCAGCGCGACCAGTGTGATCGAGGAGGTGCCCCACACGCGCCCGTCGGGCAGCTGCTCGCGGACCACCAGCGCCCTCGGATCGGAGACGGGAAGGCGCGCTCCGGACGCGAGCCCGCGCCACGCCTGCCATGATCGGTCACCGGTGTCGCTCGCCGAGGGTCGCGGCGCCGCGGCGAAGCGCGGCCGGAAGAAAGCGACCCGGGCGTTGGCCTCACCCCGCTCCCACCCGCTGTTGACCACGACGTGCACGCCGGCCGGGAGCTTGTCCTCACTCACTCGCGAGCCGTCCCAGCTCCACAGCCGCACGCCGCCGATGTCGGCGACCAGCAGGTGAAAGGGGTCATAACAGGACAGATCCCCGTCTGGGAGCCCTCCCGATGCCGCGGCCCGCAGCGGCAGGTCGCCCCGCGACCTGCGGATGGACGCCTCGGCCAGCACACCGCGCCCGTTCAGCAACGCGGCCACCCGGGATCCGTCCGGGTCGACGGCCAGCCAGGTGCCGCCCGCCATGAGGTCGCGCCCGCCCACCAGGCGGGGGAACTCCGGCCAGTGCGCCCCCGGGGGCCGCCATGGCCGTTCCGCGAACTCGTCGCGCACCCCGGCCAGGACCACCGGCGTCTCCGCGCCCGGGTCGATGCCGACGACAACCGTGCACATGCCCGTTCCCTCCATGTCGGTAGAGATGGACAGCTCTTCCGCAGGGTACGCCCCGGCGCGGCCGGCGAGAACGGCCCCCTGACCGGCAGACGGCGGGCGGTGCGCTCAGCGGCCGGTCAGATCGGGGGCCAGGGGATCGCCGGCCAGTCATCGGAGGGATAGGGATGGATGCCGGTGCTGAGCAGGCGGCGGACGCGCTCCCACGTCGCCTCCACCTCCGCAAGCGTGAGCAGCTCGCGCAGCCGCCGCCCCAGCCGGCCGCGCTCGATGTCACGCTCGAGCCGGGCCAGGACGTTCACGGCCTCGCGCGGGAGCGGCTTGCCGCGCCACTGCCACAGCACGGTGCGCAGCTTGTCCTCGGCGGAGAAGCAGACCCCGTGGTCCACGCCGTAGATGTGCCCGTCGGGCAGGGGCAGCAGGTGGCCGCCCTTGCGGTCGGCGTTGTTGACCACGGCGTCGAAGATGGCCATGCGGCGCAGCAACGGGTCGCGGCTGCGGATCAGCGCCATCAGGTCGGCCTCGGGGTCGGTGTCGATCCACAGCTGGCACATGCCGGGACCGAACGGGCCGTCGCGGTAGACGCTGGGCGGCACGATGCGCCAGCCGGTGGCGGCCGAGACCTCGAAGGCGGCGACCTCGCGCGCGGCGAGCGTGCCGTCCGGGAAGTCCCACAGCGGCCGCTCGCCCCTGACGGGCTTGTAGACACACTCGGCGACGATCCCGTCGAGGCGGATGGAACAGTAGAGCGTCATGTTGGTCGCCTCGACCAGACGGCCGGCGACCTCGATGGTGCCCTCGCGCAGCAGGCGCAGGGCGGTGACGTCGTCGAGTCCTGACGTACCGGGGATGCTGCTGAGCCGGGGGTCGCTCTCTGCGCTCACGTACGGTCCCCCCGGTGGCCGTTCAGGCGGACGCAGATGTGGCCCTCCGCGTCGAGTGGCTGTCCGCACAGCGGGCACGGCGGCCGTCCGGCCGCGACGAGCTCAAGAGCCCGCTGGGTGAACGCGCGGGCCGCCGCGGCGGTGATGTGCACCCGCAGGACGGCGGAGTCCGGCCGGTCGGTGTCGTCGACGACCAGCTCCTCCACCTCGGTCTCCTCGTCGGTGACCTCCTGCGCCTCGATGACCACGGTCGAGGTGTCGGGATCCCAGGCGAGGGCCATGGTGCCGACGCGGAAGTCCTCCTCGAGGGGAAGGTCGAGGGGTGCCTTGTCGGCAAGCTCGACCGGCGCCATCGCCGGCACAGGGGCGGTGCCTCCGCTTCGGCGCAGCACCTCGTCGAGCAGCTCGTCGAGCCGATCGGCCAGGACCGCGACCTGGAACTTCTCCAAGCCGACCGTCGTCATGCGCCCCTGACCACGGGCTTGCAGAAAGAAGGCGCGTGATCCCGGTTGCCCCACGGCACCGGCCACGAACCTGTCTGGCGGATCGTAGTCGAAGACCGGCATAGCCCGACCTTACGTGGTCCCGGCTCCGCCGCCGACAGCGGCGTCGCTCTCGGTGAATCTTTCTCCCCCGTCTTGCTGCTCCGAACCCTCAGGTTGCGGGGGTGGGGGTAGAAGATTCTCCACCCCGCCACCTACGTCGTTGACCCTGAGTACGAACGGGCGCAGCGGGGTGTAGCGGATCACCGTGAGGGAGGCGGGATCGGCGGTGATGCGCTGGAACTGGTCGAGGTGGACGCCGAGCGCGTCGGCCACGATCGCCTTGATCACGTCTCCGTGGCTGCATGCCAGGTAGATCGCGTCGTCGCCGAGCTTGGCGTTCCAGTGGCGCACGGCCGCGACCGCGCGGCGCTGCACGCCCGCCAGCGACTCACCCCCGGGGAAGACCACCGCGCTCGGATGCTGCTGCACCACCCGCCACAGCGGCTCCTCGGCGAGCTCGGTGAGCGGACGCCCGGTCCAGTCGCCGTATCCGCACTCGCCCAGCCGCTCGTCGCTCTCGATCTTGATGCCTTCGCGTCCCTGGAGCACCGCCTGGGCGGTCTCCAGGCATCGCTCGAGAGGGCTGGACACGATGGCGTCGAGGCGCAAGGCCGCCAGGCGGGCCCCGAGGGCCTCGGCCTGGGCGCGGCCGCGCTCGCTGAGATGGACCCCGGGGGTCCAGCCGGCGAGCACGGGCCCGGTCAGGTCGGTCAGACCGTGGCGCGCCAGAAGCAAAGTGGTCACAAAGGCAAGCTTATTGGGCCGTGATCACCCCTAGAGACAAGAGTGTCAACAAGAAGGCGCCGATGAAGACCCGGTAGGTGACAAAAACCATCATGGAATGCCGGGTGATGTAGCGCAGCAGCCACGCGATGGAGGCGTACCCCACGACGAAGGACACGATGGTGGCGATCAAGGTCGGCACGAGGTCCGGGCCGCCGCCCGCGCCGACGTCGCCCAGCTCGAAAAGCCCCGACAGCACCACGGCGGGGATGGACAGCAGGAACGAGTAACGGGCCGCCGCCTCCCGGGTGAACCCGAGGAACAGCCCGCCGGTGATCGTCGATCCGGAACGGGACGCGCCCGGGACCAGCGCGAGCGCCTGGAAGCCCCCGATGATCAGGCCGTCCTTCAACGTCAGGTCGCCGATGGCCGTCCTCTGCCGTCCCACCTGCTCGGCCAGGAGCAGGAGCAGGCCGAAGACGATCAGCACGGTGGCGTTGATCCACAGGTTGCGGGCCGGTCCCTCGATCTGGTCCTTGAACACCAGGCCCAGCACGCCGAGCGGGATCGTGCCGAGACCGATGTACCAGCCCATCTTGGCGTCCATGTCGCCGCGTAGTTCCGGGGTCCACAGGCTGCGCAGCCAGGTCCACATGATGCGCACGATGTCGCGCCGGAAATAGATGACGACGGCCAGCATGGTGCCCAGTTGGATGACCGCGGTGAAGGCGGCTCCCGGGTCCGACCAGCCGAACAGTTTGGGAACGATGAGCAGATGAGCAGAGCTGGAGATGGGCAGGAACTCCGTGAGGCCCTGCACGATGCCGAGCACGATCGCTTGCAGTGCGTCCATAGTGCGCGCAAGCCTAGGGGAGCCTCGCCGCCGTGGTCAGGCAGGTGCGGCGGGACTCGCGAACGAACCACCATCAATGGCGACTAACAACTGAAGGCCTGGTGGGTGCGGTCTTCTGGAAGATCACCACCCGGGCTCGCGCGTGGCGGATGACAGGGCGCGGAGGGGCCGGGACGAGGGCCCGGGAGAGGCGCGTCCTTCACCATCGAGCGAAGTGCGACGTTCCAACGCGGTAACCTGGCCGGATCATGGATCAGCGATTGGTCGGTCGTAGCGGTCTTTCGGTGTCACGGGTGGGACTGGGCACCATGACCTGGGGGCGTGACACCGGCGCCGAGGAAGCCGCCGCGCAGCTCGTCGCCTTCGCCGAAGCCGGGGGGACCCTGGTCGACACCGCCGACGTCTACGCCGGGGGCGACGCCGAGCGGTTGCTCGGCCGCCTGCTGCGGGAGTCGGTGCCGCGTTCGGAGATGGTCATCGCGACCAAGGCCGTGCTCACCCCCAGAGGCCCCCGATCGAGGAACGCCTCCCGCAGGAGCCTCCTCTCCGCGCTCGACGCCTCCCTGGGCCGGCTGGGGGTGGACGAGGTCGATCTGTGGCAGCTGCACGCCTTCGACCCCGAGGTCCCCCTGGAGGAGACCCTGGCGGCGGTCGACACCGCCGTCTGCTCCGGTCGCACGATGTACGCCGGAGTGTGCAACTACGCCGGATGGCAGCTCGCCGCGGCGGGCGTCTGGCAGCGATCGGCCCCCGGACGGGCGCCCATCGTGTCCGCCCAGGTCGAATACTCCCTGCTCGCCAGGGACGCCGAGCGTGAGGTTTTGGCCGCGGCCGAGCACGTCGGCGCCGGGGTGCTGGCCTGGTCGCCGCTCGGGCGTGGCGTGCTCACCGGCAAGTACCGCGTGGGCATCCCCGCCGACTCCCGCGCGGCGACGCCGCACTTCGCCGACTTCGTCCATCCGTATCTCGACGAGCGGTGCCGCCGCGTGGTCGAGTCCGTGACCACCGCCGCGGAGGGGCTCGCGGTCTCGCCTCTCGCGGTGGCCCTCTCCTGGGTCCGCGACCAGCCGGGCGTGGCGGCGGCCATCGTCGGGGCACGCACCCATGCCCAGCTCAAGGGCGTGCTGCAGGCCGAGGAGTTGACGTTGCCCATGGAGATCCGTGAGGCTCTCGACGACGTGTCCGCTACCGATTAGTCCCGATATGCGTGCGGGCGCCACGGGAAACCTCGCGTGTCACCGAACAGGAATCTCGTTCGCGTATCACTACTCGGTACCGAATCGCACCTTTTCATGGAAAGACCGGCGTGGTGCCACACGATGGTCTTGGAGGCGGCGGGAGGGGAGCCCGCGCCTCCGCTATACGTGTGGAAGACGATGGAGGGGAACCATGCGTAGACGCACCACCGCCATTTCGGCGGGCGCGTTGACGCTCGCGCTCAGCGGGGGAACGGTGCTTCTGGTGACGACGCCCGCCACCGCGTTCTCGGCGAGCGTGATGAAATGCGACCGCGGCGGCGGCGCCTCATCGAGCCTCACCGGCGACGTCTGCCACCTGCTCGGCGGGGTCACCGCCCCGGTGGACGCCCTGACCGGCGGCCTCGGCCCGCTCACCGCCACGGTGGGCGAACGGGCCGGCGACAAGCCCGGCCCCACCGCCGGCACGGCCGGCGACAAGCCCGACCACAAGTCCGACCCCATCACCGATACGGATGGCGAACCGACCGGCGGCGAGCCCGATCCGGTCACCGACCAGGTCGGCGACAAGGTCGACGCGGTCACCGACCAGGTTGAGGAGCTCGCGGACGACACGCAGAAGAAGCTCGACAAGGTGGCCAAGAAGGCCGGCAAGGGCCGCCGGAACAACGACGGCCGGGCTTCGTCCAGCCCCTCCCCCACCGCGAGCCCGCGCTCGACCTCGCCCGGCGGCCGCGGCGAGGCGTCCGGCGACTCCTCGTACGGGGACCTGCTCGGCTTGCCCATCGACGCGCGGTGCCTGCCCCTGATCGCCCCGCCGGACTGCGGGCGGGGCGCGTCCTCGCCGGCCCCCAGCTCATCCGCGGGACCGGACCGTTCCACTCCGACCACGGCGCCCGACGGTCCGGCCTCGTCCGACCTTCCCGGAGGGCAGGCGCCGGCGCCGCCCGCGGTGCGTCCCGTCAAGCCGCAGGAGAACGGGGACACGAATGGCGTGGACCTCGGCGACCTGGAGCAGCGTGCCACCGCGTACACCCCGTACGCGATACCGCCCTCAACCGACGTCGAGACGCCACCGCTCACCCCGCTCTGGCCCGGCCAGCCCCTTCCGACGCTGACCGACCGCCTCGGCGCCGCCAAGCTGGTGCCGCACCGGCCGCAGGACCTGGTGGGGACCGTGCTGACCGCGGTGCTGCTCGCCTCGGCGATCCTGGCTACACGCATCGTCCAGGCGCGCAAGAAGGACAGCACACCGCAGTCGATGCCGTTCGAGGGCCTGCGTCGTAACGACTCCGGACGGCACCGCCTGGCCTGACCCCGGTCAGACCCCCATGGCGTGGACACCGCCGTCGACGTGCACGATCTCGCCCGTCGTGGCGGGGAACCAGTCGGACAGCAACGCCACGCACGCCTTGGCCGCCGGCGAGGTGTCGGCGAGGTCCCACCCGAGGGGCGCCTTGGCCGGCCAGCTCTCCTCGAACTCCTTGAACCCGGGAATGCTCTTGGCGGCCATGGTGCGCAGCGGGCCCGCCGCCACGAGGTTCACCCGGATACCGTGCTTGCCGAGATCGCGGGCCAGGTAACGCGAGCAGGACTCCAGCCCGGCCTTGGCCACGCCCATCCAGTCGTACACCGGCCACGCCTTGGTGGCGTCGAAGTCGAGGCCGACAACGGCGCCGCCCTCCTTCATCAGCGGCAGGCAGGCGACGGCCAGCGACTTGAAGGAGAAGGTCGAGATGTGCATGGCCGTGGCCACGTCGTCCCAGGTGGTGTTGAGGAAGTTGCCGCCGAGCGCGGTCTGCGGCGCGAATCCGATGGAGTGCACCACCCCGTCGAGGCCCCCGAGGTGCTCGCCCACGCGGTCGGCCAGGGAGTCGAGGTGCTCGGTGTTCTGCACGTCGAGCTCGATCACCGGCGGCGTCTCGGGGAGCCGCTTGGCGATGCGCTCGACGAGGCTGAGCCGCCCGAAGCCGGTGAGGACGATCTGCGCGCCCTCCTCCTGGGCCAGCCTGGCCACCGAGAAGGCGATCGAGGCGTCGGTGAGCACGCCGCTGACCAAGAGCCTTTTGCCGTCGAGAATTCCCATGTCAGTGCCCCATTCCCAGGCCGCCGTCGACGGGGATGACCGCGCCGGTGATGTAGGCGGCGTCGTCGCTCGCCAGGAACTTGACCACTCGCGCGATCTCGGCCGCGCTCGCGGGGCGGCCGAGCGGGATGGTCTTGTAGATGGCCTGTTGTTGTTCGGCCCCGAGGGCGGCCGTCATGTCGGTCTCGACGAAGCCCGGGGCGACCACGTTGACCGTGATGCCGCGCGAGCCGAGCTCGCGTGCCAGGGACCGCGCGAAGCCGATCATGCCGGCCTTGGAGGCGGCGTAGTTGGTCTGGCCGGCGGAGCCGGACATCGCGACGACGGAGGAGATGAGCACCAGCCGGCCACGCCGCATCCTCAGCATGCCGCGGCACGCGCGCTTCGCGACGCGGTAGGCGCCGGTCAGGTTGGTGTCGATGACGTCGGTGAAGGTCTCTTCCTTCATCAGCGGCAGCAGCGTGTCCTTGGTGATGCCGGCGTTCGCCACGACGACCTCGACGGGCCCGTGCTCGGCCTCGACCTTGGAGAAGGCGTTGTCGACGTCTTCGGAGCTGGTGACGTCGCACTTCACGCCGAAGAGCCCCTCTGGGGGCTCCCCCGAGCGGTAGGTGACGGCGACGGCGTCACCGGCCGCGGCCAGCTCACGGGCTATCGAAAGGCCGATCCCGCGGTTACCACCGGTTACGAGTACTGAACGAGCCATGGCAAAGACGCTATCGCCTACTCGCGCGTAAGCCCTTATCCGCGCCGTACAAGATCACACGGTTAGGATCGTGGACATGCGCCAGATCGATCCCGACTTTCTCGCCCTGCCACTGCGGCAACTGGCGGACGCGGCTCTGCAGCGTGCCCGTGAGCTGGGCGCCGAGCACGCCGACTTCCGGCTTGAACGGGTGCGCGGCGAGACGCTGAGCCTCTTCGACGCCCGGCTCGAAGGCTCCATGGACGCCGACGACCTCGGATACGCGGTGCGCGTCATCCGCGGCGGCACCTGGGGGTTCGCGGCCGGCATCGAGCTCACTCCCGAAGCCGCCGCGGCGGTGGCCGAGCAGGCCGTCCAGGTGGCCGAGGTCGCCGCCGCCGTGAACCGCGAGCCTGTGGAGCTGGCCCCCGAGCCGGTCCACGCGGGTGTCACCTGGGTGTCGTCCTACGACATCGACCCCTTCTCGGTGCCGCTGAAGGACAAGGCCGGGCTGCTGGCCGACTGGTCCGCCGGCCTGCTGAAGGATCCCCGCGTCGACCACGTCTCCGCCTCGCTCATGCAGGTCAAGGAGCAGAAGTTCTACGCCGACACCGCCGGCACCGACGCCACCCAGCAGCGGGTCAGGATCCATCCCGTCCTCACGGTGATGCGGGCGGCCGACGGGCGCTTCGACGACATGCGCACGCTGGCGCCGCCGGTGGGCCGCGGCTACGAATACCTCTCCGGCACCGGCTGGGACTTCCTCGCCGAGCTCTCCACCCTGCCTGAGCTGCTGGAGGAGAAGCTGAAAGCCCCCTCTGTCGAGGCGGGCACCTACGACCTGGTGATCCACCCGTCGAACCTGTGGCTCACGATCCACGAGTCGATCGGGCACGCCACCGAGCTCGACCGGGCGCTGGGCTACGAGGCGGCGTACGCCGGCACGAGCTTCGCCACCTTCGACAAGCTCGGCTCCCTCGAGTACGGCTCGCCGGTCATGAACGTCACCGGTGACCGCACGGCCGAGTACGGCCTGGCCTCGGTGGGCTACGACGACGAGGGCGTGGCGACGCGGCAGTTCGACATCGTGCGCAACGGGAGGCTGGCGGGCTACCAGCTCGACCGCCGCATGGCGCTGCTGAAGGGCCTCGGCCCCTCCAACGGGTGCGCGTTCGCCGACTCCCCCGGGCACGTCGCGATCCAGCGGATGGCCAACGTCTCCCTGCAGCCCGCGATCGACGGCCCCTCGACCGACGAGCTGATCTCCCGGGTCGAGCGCGGCATCTACATCATGGGCGACAAGAGCTGGTCCATCGACATGCAGCGATACAACTTCCAGTTCACCGGCCAGAGGTTCTACCGCATCGAGGGCGGCCGGCTCACCGGCCAGCTGCGCGACGTCGCCTACCAGGCCACCACCACCGACTTCTGGCGGTCGATGGAGGCGGTCGGCGGCCCGCAGACCTATTTGCTCGGCGGCGCCTTCAACTGCGGGAAGGGCCAGCCGGGGCAGGTGGCGCCGGTCAGTCACGGGACCCCGTCCGCCCTGTTCCGCGGGGTCAAGATCCTCAACACCGTTCAGGAGGGTGGAAAGTGACTCCTCAGGAGACCGTCGAGCGTGCCCTTGCGCTCAGCAAGGCCGACGACTGCGTCGTCATCGTCGACGAGGGGTCCACCGCGAACCTCCGCTTCGCCGGCAACACCCTGACCACCAACGGCGTGGCGCGTTCCTCGCGCCTCACCGTGATCTCGGTGACCGGCCGGGGTGTCGGCGTCGTCTCGCGCTCGGCCGTACGTCCCGACCAGCTCGCCGACGTCGTCACCGCGGCCGATCTGGCCTCCCACCAGGCCCCTCCGGCCGAGGACGCCCGGCCGCTGGTCGCGGGGGCCCAGTCGCCCGACTGGGACCGGCCCGCCGGCTCCACCTCGATCGGCGTGTTCGGCGAGTTCGCGCCGGCGCTGGGCGAGGCGTTCGCCGTGGCCGAGACCGCCAAGCGCAAGCTGTACGGTTTCGCCGAGCACACCCTCACCTCGACCTTCCTCGGGTCCTCCACCGGGCTGCGGCTGCGGCACGACCAGCCCACCGGCCGGCTGGAGCTCAACGCCAAGTCGCCCGACATGAGCCGCTCCGCCTGGACCGGCTTGGCCACCAGGGACTTCGCCGACGTCGACGTCGCCTCGCTGGACGCCACGCTCGCGCGCCGGCTCGACTGGGCCAAGCGCCGCGTCGAGCTGCCCGCCGACCGCTACGAGACGCTGATCCCGCCTTCGGCGGTGGCCGACCTGATGATCTACCTCTACTGGTCGGCGGGCGCCAGGGACGCCCTCGACGGCCGCACGGTGTTCTCCAAGCCGGGCGGCGGCACCCGGGTCGGCGAGTCGCTGTCGTCCTCCCCGGTCCGGCTCTACAGCGACCCCGCCGCGCGGGGCATCGAGTGCACGCCGTTCGTGGTCGCCCACGCGGGCAGCCGTGAGCGGTCGGTCTTCGACAACGGGCTGCCGCTGTCGGCGACCGACTGGGTCCATGACGGCTCCCTGTCCGCGCTGCTGCAGACCCGCTACTCCTCGGAGCTGACCGGGCTGGCGACGACCCCGCCGATCGACAACCTGATCATGTCGGGGTCCGAGGGCGGGCGCTCGCTGGACGAGATGGTCGCCTCCACCGAGCGGGGCCTGCTGCTCACCTGTCTGTGGTACATCCGCGAGGTGGACCCCCAGTCACTGCTGCTGACCGGCCTCACCCGCGACGGGGTCTACCTGGTCGAGAACGGCGAGGTGGTCGGCGAGGTGAACAACTTCCGGTTCAACGAGAGCCCGGTCGACCTGCTGGGCCGGCTCACCGAGATCGGCCGGGCGGAGCACACGCTCCCCCGCGAGTGGAACGACTACTTCACGCGCACGATCATGCCTGCCGTCCGGGTGCCCGACTTCAACATGTCGACGGTCAGCCAGGCCAACTGAGCCTGCACGCCGGTGCCGGGACCCCCCGGCACCGGCCGCGGGTCAGGAGTCCTCCAGGCGGAAGCCGACCTTCATGCCCACCTGGAAGTGGCCGACCTCGCCGTCCTGGATCTGCCCGCGGACCTCGGTGACCTCGAACCAGTCGAGGTGGCGCAGGGTCTCGGCGGCGCGGCGTATGCCGTTGCGGATCGCCTGGTCCACACTGTCGGGGGACGTCCCGACGATCTCCGTCACGCGGTATGTACGATCGCTCATCCAACTCTCCCTTACCGTCGGCCTTGATCGTATGACCGCCCCGTCCCGGCCGCCTGCCGGCCCGGCCGATCCGGGGGCTACCGTGGATGTTGTGAAGGTATGGCACGGCCGCACGGTCGTACACCAGGTCACCGACGCGAGACCCTCCCTCACGGCCGACATCGGCCGCAGGGAGAAGCGTTATTTCATCCAGATGGGGATCCGCACCCTCTGCCTGATCCTCGCCGTCGTGCTGAACGTACCCTGGCCGATCAGGGCGATGTTCGTCGCCGGTGCGATCTTTTTGCCATACATCGCCGTCATCGGGGCCAACCAGCCGAGTCGTGACGTGAGCTCGCCCTTCACCTCAGAAGAACCTAACCAAACCGAGATACCAAGGCACCGACGCGAGATCGGGTCGTGACAAAGTCTTGACGCACCCCATGGGTTGTAGGTGTACGCTTTAGACAAGCGCTCTGGTCCCCCGTCGGAGCGCTCGTGCCGGCGTTCCGGGCCCCCGTCGGAACGCCGATGAAGCAACGCCGGGTGGTTTGCCCCCGTAACCACCCGGCGTTGCCCATTTCTCCTTAAATCGCCGCTCCCTTAATCGGACGGCTCAGCGGTCGCCCAGCGTCTCCGCGGTGGCCTGCCCCCAGTTCTTCGCCATCGTCGACAGACGATCCAGCGCCTCCGGTGGCGCGGTGCCCGCGCCTTGCGCGAGCCCCAGCAGGTAGGCCGTGAGCGGCGCCGCCGGCCGGGCCACCCCGTGCGCGACGTCCCTGGTCAGGTCGAGAACCGCGTCGCGATCAACCTGCTCCGGGTCAAGGCCCAGCTCCTTGCAGACCAGCGCCGTCCACTCGGCCAGCACGTTCATGGCGTCCCTTTCTTCCCGAGTCATTCATCGGTCATAAAGCTGCGTTCAGCGATTGTTAATGTTCGCCGGTGATGTGCGGAATGCGCTCCCTGGCGTCTTCGACGTCGTCGATCGTGTCGCAATCGAACCACGGAACACGCCCGTCATCGTCCACCGGCAGGCTCAGCCGCACCGGTTCGAGTGGGCCGAGCAGCCCGCGCAGGGACCGGCCCTGGTAGGGGGCCAGCGCGCGGGCCAGCACCTCCGTACGCCAGACGCCGGTGAGCCACTGCTCGCGCCCGCCGTCGTCCACCAGCACGGCGCCTGCCCGGGGCCCGGCCGCGCCGAGCAGCGCCGCGACGTGCGCGGGCCGCAGGAACGGCAGGTCGGCGGCCAGCAGTGCCACCCACGGCGAGCGGGCCTGCGCGAGCCCCGTGCGGAGCGCGGGAACCGGGCCGCCTCCGGGCGGTTCCTCGCGGACGAACAGGGCGCGCGGCAGGCCGGAACGCCTCGGGCCCACCACGACGAGCCGTACGGCGTCCGGGACCGCGGCCGCGACCCGCTCGATCAGTGTCAGGCCGCCCACGCTGACACCGGGCTTGTCCCCGCCCCCGAGCCTGCGCGCGCCGCCTCCGGCGAGGATCACCGCGTCGTACGGCGTGCCGTGCGAGCCCGCGAGCGGCGCGGTGCGGGCCGGTGAGCGCTCGAAGCCCTCGCGACCCACCCCTGCGGCGTCCGGCGGGCCCTGCGGGACCACGTGACCGCCGGAGGGCATCTCAGCCGCCGATGGCCGACATCGGACGCGCCGGCTGCAGGAAGCTCGGGTCGTCGATGCCGTGCCCGGCCCGCTTGCCCCGTACGGCGGCGACCCACTGCGCGGCAAGCTCGTCGTCGGAGGCCCCCGCGCGCAGCGACCTTCGCAGATCGGACTCCTCGGTCGCGAACAGGCAGTTGCGGATCTGGCCGTCGGCGGTCAGCCGCACCCGGTCGCAGGCTCCGCAGAAGGGGCGGGTCACCGAGCCGATGACGCCCACCCGGGCGGGACCGCCGTCCACGAGGAAGATCTCGGCCGGGGCGCTGCCCCGCTCCCCCGGGTCGTCGGGGGTCAGCGTGAACTCGGGGGCGAGCATGTCGAGGATCTCGTCGGCGGTGACCATGTTCTCTCGCCGCCAGCCGTGCTGGGCGTCCAGCGGCATCTGCTCGATGAACCGCAGCTCGTAGCCCTGCTCCAGGCAGAACCGCAGCAGCGGCACCGCCTCGTGCTGGTTGATGTCCCGCATGAGCACCGTGTTGACCTTGACGGGGCGAAGGCCCGCGGCGTCGGCGGCGGCCAGTCCCGCGAGGACGTCGGCGAGGCGGTCGCGGTGCGAGAGCCGGATGAACGCGTCACGGTCGAGGGTGTCGAGCGAGATGTTGACCCGGTCGAGCCCGGCGGCGGCGAGGGGGGCGGCCAGCCGGGCCAGGCCGATGCCGTTGGAGGTGATGGACACCTGGGGCCGGGGGCGCAGCGCCGTGGTGCGCGTGACGATCTCGACGAGCTCCCGGCGCAGCAGGGGCTCGCCGCCGGTGTAGCGGACCTCGGTGATGCCGAGCCGCTCGACGCCGATCGTCACCACGCGGCAGATCTCGTCCGCCGTGAGCAGGTCGGGCTTCGGCAGCCAGTCGAGACCCTCAGGTGGCATGCAGTACGTGCAACGCAGGTTGCACTTGTCGGTCAGCGAGACCCGCAGGTCGGTCGCCACCCGCCCGAAGGAGTCAACGAGCACCAGGGGGCCCTCCTGTCGTGCGTACAAGGCGTTGTCGGTAGACCGCCAGCCTACGGCGCGCGCGGAAACCGCCTTCGCAGTAGGCCTTCCATCGCACAACATCTGATCTCCCCGCATGATTCCGCCGTCACGCCCGGAGCTCGCGCGGAGGGGACGGCGGGGCTCATGCAGAGGACGGCGGGCTCAGGAGCCGTGCGGGCGCCCGGAGCTGCGCCGGACCACGAGTCGGGGCTGCACCACGACGTGCGGGGGCGGCGTGGCCGGGGACGGGCCCTCGCGTACGCCGTCGGACGGCTCCATGGCCTGCCGGAGTGTCCCCACCGGCTCGTCCTCGCCCGCCAGCGCGTCGAGGAGGAGGGCGATGGCCTTGCGGCCCACCTCGGAGAAGTCCTGAGAGATCGTGGTCAGCGGTGGGGCGAAGAACTCGGACTCGGGGATGTCGTCGAAGCCGACTACGCTCACGTCCTCAGGGACGCGGATGCGCGCCTCGTCGAGAGCGCGCAGGACCCCGAGGGCCATCTGGTCGTTGGCGACGAAGACCGCCGTGAGGTCCGGCATCCCGGCCAGGATCTGACCGCAGCGGTAGCCCGAGCGCGGGCTCCAGTCTCCCGACAGCGGCTCGTGAATCTCCGCCCCGGCCGCGCGGAGCGTCTCCCGCCAGCCCTCCATGCGTCCCTGCGCCTCCAGCCAGTCCTGGGGCCCGGACACGTGCCAGACGGTGCGGTGGCCGAGCCGCAGCAGGTGCTCGGTGACGAGCACGCCGCCCTTGCGCTGGTCGACGTTCACGACGGGAAGCCCGACGTCGGCGTCGCCTTCGACCGTCACCACCGGCACGGGCTGCGGCATCTCGGCGAGCGCGACCGCGACCGCGCTCTGGGGGGCGATGACCACGAGCCCGTCGACCTGCTGGCGGCCGAGGTGGTCGAGCGCCTCGGCGAGATCGTGGCTGGTCAGCTCGCGCAGGCTGACGATGCTCACGAAGTAGCCGGCATCGCGGGCGGCTCGCTCGATGCCGTAGAGCGTGCTGGCCGGGCCGTACAGCGTGGTGTCGAAGGCGACCACCCCGAGGGTGTTGCTCTGCTTGGTCACCAGGGCGCGCGCGGTCGAGTTGCGCCGGTAGCCGAGGCCCTCGATGGCGGCGAGCACCCGGGCGCGTGTCTCCTGGCGCACGTTCGGATGGTCGTTGAGCACCCGGGAGACGGTCTGGTGGGACACCCCCGCGAGCCTTGCCACATCGGCCATGACGGGTGAGCGTTGGACGTTGCGAGCCATGGTCTGTCCCGCCTCCTTCCCGCACCCTTTGTATCGCAGTTCGAGCGCGTCAATTGTTAGCGCTCACAAGCACTTTGTGTCAAGGGGTTTCGGGGATCGGTACTCACTCCTACCAGGATGGCATCACTCTCTCACGGAAAAACGGGAAAACCTTCGCCTTCTTCTCGGGGACGAAGGCGCCGGCGAGAAGCACCGTCACCACGAACCGCGAGCCCTCGCCCCCTTCCCAGGGGACGAAGGCTCGCGGGCCAGGACGACCCTCCCACACGTGCAAGAGTGTGACCGCGTCACCCCTTGATGCAGATGATCTGGCGGAGGTGGGCGACGACCTCGACCAGGTCGGTCTGGGCCGCCATGACCGACTCCAGGTCCTTGTAGGCGCCCGGGATCTCGTCGAGCACCCCCGCGTCCTTACGGCACTCTGCACGGTGAGGCGTTCTGGGCTGAGATCGTACGGGGGCGTATCTCGGCAACTCGGAAACTCGCACGGGAACGGGACCCTAGTACTCCAACGTCATTTGATCGGCCGACTGGCTTGCTCGGCTAGCTCATGAAGAAGATCATGGCCGCGAGGCTTGCCCCCATGGCCAGATGCTCCCAATGGAGCAGGTCCGTGATCGGTCGATTGCGCAGCCGGACGAGTGCGGTCGCCATCCAGCAGAGGTAAGCCGCCGTGGCGGCGCGCGTAGCAACACGAGCGCCGCGTCATGGCCGGTGACGGTGCCGTGGTCCGTCCGGGGCCCGGCGGTCATGTGGTGGGTAGCCATCGACTCGCCGTGTTGATGCATCAGCACGGCGAGCGCCATGAGCACGGCCCCGGCCATACGGTGCCACTCCAGCTCCGGGCCGCGCTCGGTCGGACCGCCGACGACGATTGCCACCGCCAAGGCCAGGAGCAGCAGCGTGCCCGCGTGCTGCACAACCGGTGCGGCGTCGAGGGTCACCGCGACCATGACAGCCACTGTCGCACCCGCAAGCGTTCGGGCTCTGCGGGAAGCGCCCGCCCGCGCGGCACGACGCAGCAGCAGGCTGACACCGCGGCCGACCCGAGCATGATCACCTCGATCATCAGGACGTCATCGCGGTGCGACGCCGGGGCGTGACCATTGCGCGGTGGGGCGGCCGTTGAGACGCCACGGGTGCCCGGTGACCCGCGGCCAGCCTTCAGGCGAGTTTTCCCAATTCTCCTGCCGGCCGTACACCGTGAGGTCCAGGGCGTGGTAAGTGGTCATCAACGCCTCCACGCCCCGCCCGGTGGTCCAGTAGGTCTCGTAGACCTTGTCGCCGTCGCGCAGGTAGCACGCGATGAACCCGAAGTCACGACCGTCGGCCAGAGCCGGGTCGGAGTCTTTCGCCGAATACCAGGGGAACCTATAGCCCATGAACTCCGCGAACGGGGCACTTTCGTCGTAGGGACCCTCGCAGAACACGGCGTAGGTGACGTCCCGAGCGTGCAGGTAGTCCAGCATCTGCATGTGACAGGTCGAGAAGGTGCACCCCTCACACTGATGCTCGTACGATTTGCCGTCGTGCCACATGTGGAAGTAGGCGATGAGCATCCGGCGGCCCTCGAACACCTCCACCAGCGGGGTGTCCCCGCCAGGGCCCCACACCGTCACCGTCGGCATCAAGGTCATCGGCAGCTGACGACGAGCGGCTGCGATCGCGTCTCCTTCGCGGGTATGGGCCTTCTCCCGGACCAGCAGTTCGTCGCGCTCGCGCAGCCAGGTCTCCCGGTCGACGACCGGGGGCGCGGCGGCGCTGGACGCGGGGGTTGCCGTCATGGCTATCTCCTTCGTGGAGTGGGGATCGGTCACAGGTACAGACGACCGAGTCGGCGATCGTCATCGGTGACCGATGACGGATGGGTCCGCGGTCGTCAGTACGGTTGTGAGGATCACTCAGCCCCGGAGAAATCACATGTCCGACTCGCCTGATGAGCAGGCGGTCTGGCTGCAGCGCGCCTTCGACGAGCACCGGCGTGAGCTACACGTCCACTGCTACCGCCTCGCCGGGAACGTCACCGACGCGGACGACCTGGTGCAGGAGACCTTCCTGCGTGCCTGGCGGGCTCGCGACCGCTTCGAGGGTCGGGCTTCGGCACGCACCTGGTTCTACCGGATCGCCACGAACGTCTTCCTCGACAGCCGCAAGGCGGTCGGTCACCGGACGGTACCGTACGGTGATCCGCTGGAGTGGTCCACCGAGCTCGGTCCCTATCCCGACGCCCTGCTGGCCGACGATCCGCAGACCGGTCTCGCCGCCCGGGAGACCGTCGAGCTGGCCGTGATCGCAGCGCTCATGTACCTGCCGCCGCGGCAGCGGGCGGCCTTCGTGCTGCGCGACGTCTACGGCTGGACGCCGCAGGAGATCGCCGCCGCGCTCGACACCGCCGTAGCGGCCGTCAACAGCCTCCTCCAGCGGGCCCGCCACACCCTCCGGCGGCGCGCTCCGTCGGACCCGAAGGATTGGCGCCGCCCGCAGCTCACCAGTGAGGACGAAGAGATCCTGCGCCGCTACGCCAACGCCAACGCGAAGGGCCCGGAGACGATCCGGGCACTGCTCGCCGAGGACGTACGGATCACGATGCCGCCCGAGCCGCCGGTCATCGGGATCGACGCGGCCGCGGAGTTCCTCGGCCGACCGCTCGACTGGCGTACGTTCCCCACCTCGGCCAACGGGCGCCCGGCACTGATCAACTATCTCCGCCGGCCCGGCAGCCCGCACTACGAGGCGTTGGTCGTCGACGTACTCCGGATCGAGAACGGGAAGATCGTAGAGAGCAACGCCTTCATCGGTGCCCGTCACGTCGCCGCCTTCAGCATGCCCGCCACACTCGAGCCCTAGACGAGTAAGTCTCAAGCTAAGTGGCCGAGTCTGCGCTGGTAGTGGGATCGTCGGGCTCGGGCTTGGGATGTTCGTCGCCAGGTTGACCAGTGCAGGGTGTGCTCTGGCGGTAGCGCCACGGCCAGGACGAAGGCGTTGAGGAGTCGGCGGATCTCGGCGACGGTCAGCGCGATCATCTCCGGGTCGGCGTCAGGCTGCTGGGCGGTGGTGGCGGCGAGGATTGTCAGGACGGCCAGGGCGAGCATGGCCAGGGTGATGAACCGGTGCCAGCCGGTCCAGCCGCGGACCTGGTAGTGGTCCAGGCCGATCTGGCCTTTGCCGGTCTGGAACAGCTCCTCGATGCTCCAGCGGGAGCCGGCCACGGTCACAAGGGTGCGTAGCGGCACCGGACGAGGTGACCAGCACAGGTAGAAGGCCAGTTCGCCGGTGGTGCGGTTGCGGCGGATGAGCAGCCACCGATGCTCACCGGGTCGGGTAGCGGTGGTGATCCAGGCCCACAGATACTCGCGGGGACCTTTCGCGCTCGGCCCGCAACTGTGCAGTTGCCACTCGCGGGTGGGGATCCGCTCGGCGACCTCGTCGGCGCGTACGAGGGTGCGGCCGTCGTTGATGTGTACGCGTCGGTCGCAGCCGACCGCGAGAACGTAGCCGATCCTGCGCTGTTCAAGGTCGGCGCGTAGGCCGGGGTCGGCGCCGTAGACCTCGTCGGCGGTGACCCAGGAGGCCGGGACACCAGCGTCGAGGGCGGCGGCGATCATCTGCCGGGCCAGGCCCGGTTTCGTGGCGAACTCGATGTCGTCTGGAACACCCGCGGCGGCGAGGCGGTCGGGCTGGTCGCACCAGGTCGTCTCGGGTAGGTAGAGCCTGCGGTCGATCAGCGCGCGCCCCGCGGGTGTCACGTAGGCCAGGAACACCCCGACCTGGCTGTTCTCGACCCGACCGGCGGTGCCGGTGTACTGCCGCTGCACCCCGACTGAGCACACGCCCTTCTTCAGGAAGCCGGTCTCGTCGGTGACCAGGACCGCGTCCGGATGGCCGAGTTGCTCGACCAGCCAGTCACGCACATCGTCGCGGACGGCTTCGGCGTCCCACACCGCCGTGCGCAGCAGCCGCTGCATCGCCTGCGGATCGGCGTGACCAGCTCGCTCGGCCAACGACCAGCAGGTCTTGCGATCCGCCTCCGACAGCAGTCCTTTCACGATCTGCCCCGCGGTCCGTCGTGGCTCCGCCCGCACGAACCGGCCAGCGACACGCGTCACCGCCTCGTCGAGGATGAACCGCCACCGGTCAAGGTCTAAGCTGTGGCCCACGGCTATCGCGCGATCTTCGGTTGTCCTCACAAACCATCGATGATCAACGTGGTGGCCGTCTTCATGCCCACGCCACGCCCAACGCCGAAGCCAAGTGACGTTGGAGTACTAGGGAGTCCTCCGGTTCATGGGTGGCTGACCTAGTACGGGAGTGCTGCGAGCCGACGTCGAGGGTTTATGTGACCTTTCTTCCGATTATTCGTCCTCATGAATGAGGGCGACGGCGCGCGGGATAAGGGAAGAGAACGCCCCGGCTCCTATGCGAGGAATTCCACCCACGCGCCGCCTCCCCCGCTTTAAGGGCGGATCTCCTCGTCCGTCAGGGATCAACGCCGAGCGAGATGACCGCCTGCTCCAAGCCTTCACGGTCCGGGCCCCAGCGCTCGATCAGGTGGAGCGCCTGCTCCTGCTGACGGTCGGTCTCTACGCTGTCGGCTACCGTCTTGGAGGCCATGGCCGCTGTGCCGCGAGGGGCGCGCTTCTGCTCCTCGGTAGGTTTTGGACAGTAGGTGAGCCCTTGTCCGCCAGCAGGGAGATAGACCCCCACGAGTCCCCACGGGCTCTGTTTGCCTTCGAACTGCGGAAACACCGAACTGACGCCAAGCTCACGCAGAAGCAACTAGCGAAACGCGTCGGGTTCAGTGAATCCATGGTGGGCATGGTGGAAGCGAGCAGACGGCCCCCTTCCGAGCGCTTCGCCCAGCTTTGCGATCAAGCCTTGGGGCTCGACGGCGCAATGATGCGCCTCTACGTCGCCACCACCTGGAACAAGGCACCTGAGTACTTCAGGCCCTGGCTCGAAGAAGAGGAAGACGCCACATCGCTACACACGTGGGAACCGACGCTCATACCCGGCCTGCTCCAGACCGAGGCATACGCCCGCGAGATGTTCGCCACGTCTCCCGGCATCACCAGGGAAGACGTAGAGGAACGCCTCGCAGGTCGCATGCAACGGCGAGCCATCCTTAATCGGGAGAAGCCGCCCATGATCAGCGCTGTCATGGATGAAGCCGTGATCCATCGAAGCATCGGGGAGCCAGAGGTGATGCAGGAACAACTACGGTTCCTGCTCGAAATGGCCCAGCACCCCAAGGTGACCTTGCAAATCGTGCCCTACACGGCACAGGCGCACTGCGGCTTGATAGGCGGGTTCATCATCGCCGAACGGAACGGATCACCGTATGCCGCCTACGCTGAGGCACAACCGCATGGCCGCACGCTAGACGATCGTCAGGTGCTCGCTGAGATGGCACTCCGGTATGACGCGATCAGAGCCGAAGCTCTACCGTTCAAACAGTCGGTCAAGCTCATACAGGAAGTGGTGAACCGAACGTGACTGCTGACCTTCGGGACGCACAGTGGCGCAAGAGCACCTTCAGCGGCGACACGGGCAACTGTGTGGAGGTCGCATCGAACCTGCCCGGCATCTTCGCAGTCAGGGACAGCAAGAACCCAACTGGTCCGGCCCTGGTGGTTGAGCCCGGCGCGTGGTTGGCCTTCGTAAGGGGTCTCAAGGCCGGGGCATTGGGCGCATAAGTGCTGGACTGGGGCCCCCGCTCAGGCGGGGGCTCTCTCGCGTCCGATCCACTTAGCAGCTCAACGAGACGGCATGGATAGACGCTCGGTGGGCTCTAGCCACCCGCAGGGCGGCGGCCCGACTTCGCGTGTCCATTCACCAGCGACGTACACCGTTGCCCCATCTCCAACGGCAACAGACGGCGTTGACGCCGACCGAGGGCCATCTTCAGGCAGCGGGGCGGGCAGACGGGGGTCACGCCGAGGTGAAGCCGCGCGGGAGCGTTGAATAATGAGTGGGATATCAGCGAGGACTTGGGCAAAGTAGATCTCGATCAAAGAGGAGATCCACCATGCCGAACCAGATCGCACCTAACCTTCTGTCGTGGGCCAGCGAAATAGACCCGGGCACGATCGAGCAGGCGGCACGTACCGCTCGCCAGCGTTTCGTTTCGGGTCATGTCGCGCTCATGCCGGACGCGCATATCGGCATTGGCGCGACAGTCGGATCCGTGATTCCTACCGAGGGTGCGATCATTCCGGCCGCCGTGGGTGTGGACATCGGCTGCGGAATGGTCGCGACCGAGACCACGCTCACCGCTGCCGACCTGCCTGACACCCTGGCCGCGTTGATGCCCATGGTGGAGCACCGCATCCCGGCCGGCGTCGGCAAGGGCCACGCCGACCCGTCCATGGACAGAGCCCTCAGCGAACTGGGACTCCCCCACACCGACCTGAACCCCAAGCAGGCGAAGAAGGTAGCCGAGCAGTTCGGCACCCTGGGCTCCGGCAACCACTTCGTGGAGGTATGTCTCGACGAGCGTGACCGGGTCTGGACGGTGCTGCACTCCGGTTCTCGCGGCATCGGCAACCAGCTCGCCACGATGCACATCGTGGGCGCCAAGAAGCTCATGAAGAAGCAGGCCATCGGCCTGGAAGACCCCGACCTGGCCTACCTGATCCAGAGCACACCGGAGTTCACCGCCTACATCGAGGACATGCTGTGGGCCCAGCGCTACGCCATGGCCTCACGCGCCCGCATGGACAAGGTCCTGATCAACGCCCTGTTCCGCGTCGTCGGCAAGGGCCAGCGCGTCCGCACGATCAACTGCCACCACAACTTCACCCAGCAGGAGACGCACAACGGCAAGGAGCTGTGGATCACCCGCAAGGGAGCCATCAGGGCCGACACCGGCGACGAAGGCGTCATCCCCGGCTCGATGGGCACCCAGTCCTACATCGTCCGCGGACTTGGGAACCCCGACTCGTACAACTCCTGCTCCCACGGCGCCGGCCGCCGCATGTCCCGCAGCCGAGCCAAGCGAGAGCTATCAGCCAAGTCACTCACCGAAGCGATGCACGGCCGAACCTGGAACGCAGACCGCGCCGCCGCCTTGGTGGACGAGCACCCCGAAGCGTACAAGTCCATCGACCAGGTGATGGAAGACCAGAAGGACCTGGTGGAGATCCAGCACACCCTGCACCAGATCTTCAACTACAAAGGCTGAAGCCTAGATTAATACTCCAGCCGCACATCGGGATGTGAGCTCAGTCCCGGGATCTGCTGGCGCGGTCGGAGGACCCGTCCTAGACTGGGAGGTCACCATGAGCCGTTACCGTATTCTGCTTTCGGTGATGTGATCGACGACGTAGTTCAACGAGGGCTTCGCGAAGGCGGAACTTCGGCGGTGAGCGCCTTGGGCTGGGAGCTGCAGGTGCCGCTGCTGCCATAAGGCACCGGCGAACATTTCCGCCATCGACGACCGCCGGCCGATCGGGGGCGATTAATCGGGGTCATCGGCTGGCACGATGTACGTAGCGTGGGTCGCTTCCAGCCATTCCCTGTCGATTTGGTGACCGACCATTCGGCCGATCGCGGTGAGCGCGGAGGTGAAACTCTCTCGAGGCTCGATGGCGGGTGCGTCCGGGTCATCCTCGTCGATGTTGAAGCGGAGGCCATACAGGTACGGATCGAGGGCGTTCGGATCGCGACCGGACCGTTCGTTGGTATCGAGAATGTCGAGGGCTGTGATGATTTCACCGTCTTTCGCGTATTTGAGCATGGTTTCGCCATGGAAATCCCAACTGATGGCCAGAGTCAGCCTGCCACATCGCGACAACATAAGCAGCGCTTCGTCCTCCGTGGAATGGTAATCGGCGATGATCAACGCCCAGTTGCCGATCAGACCGACCAGCAGGCCAGCCGCTTCACTGCCACTCCCATCAGAGCCTGAGCCCCACCCGGAGAAGCTGTCCGGTGCACCAGAGGCTGGATCACCGTTCAGCGTCACGACTGCTTCTTCGACAGGGATATCTTCCACCCACACGGCGTAGAACTGCTGCATCGAGACATCGCTGGGGTCGTACGAGCGGAGCAATTGATAGAGGTCGTCTGCCGGCACGAGTTCAGCATCCTGATCGGATAGTCCGTGGGCCACCCGCCCGGCCCGCCTGATGCAGGCACCTTCCTCTCACCAGTTGCCTGGGGCGCCTGGCGGGATCGACCGGGTGCTTGTGCGCGTGGAACCCCACCTGGATCGCCTGCTCCAGACGCCCCCGCAGATACGGCAGGTTGTCCGGAAGGTCCTCCACCCGCAGCGAGGTCCGCACCGCGCTCATCCCGCACCCGATGTCGACCCCGACCGCCGCGGGCGACACCGCGTCCCGCATCGCGATCACCGCGCCCACGGTGGCCCCCATGCCGTAATGCACATCCGGCATCACGGCGACACCATGGGTCCACGGCACATTCGCGAAATTGCGCAACTGCTGCATCGCCTGCGACTCGACCTCATCGGGGTCGGCCCACATCCGGATAGGCGCGCGCCCACCCGCCACCTTGCTGAACGCGCACCGCCTCCTTCAGCAGAGCTCCCCTGACACCCCAATAACGCCAGACCATCCACACCCGCCGCAACCCAATTACGATCACACGCGCAGGGCCCGCACTTTCCATCTTGGCCGCAGGCATGGTCGCCGGTGAAAACGACCCGGCCGCGTTGCCGTGAGCACACGGGGATCGCGCGCCTCGGCGATCGGTCGCGGTGGCACGACGGCCGGTTCACAGCGGGGATCTTCGGCCTTCGGCAACGACTATCCGGACGACCACACCGTGCGGGTGTGGAACGTGGCGCGACGGCGGGAGACCGCCATACTGACCGGCCACACCGACCGGGTCCAGACGGTCGCCTTCAGCCCCGATGGCACGATCCTGGCCGGCGGCGGCGGCGGTGGCGGCACGATCCGGTTGTGGGCGATCCGTTGATCACCGATGGCGTCCGGTCGCCCATCGGTACTGGTGGAGGATCTCCCGGCCGGTCGCGGCTCGATCGAGGAACATCAGGTCGTCGTGCCGGCAGTCACACGCGTTCCTCTCCTCGGTGTTCTGCGGGTAGCTGCCACCGATCTTGATGCCCCGGGGGTCGGTCGCCGAGGTGAGGTCCGGCTCCGGGGGGCCGGCGACGCCCCAGGGGTCCTCCGGGACCGTGGAGAACCCGTCCAGCGGGCGCCCGTTCCTGTACAGCTTCATCGTGCCGTCGTCGTAGTCGAACGTCGCCGCGAGGAACACCCACTCACCGGGCGGCAGCACGCTCTGCCAGGCCTCGCCGGCGGCGAACGTCTGGGACCTGCCGCCGTCCACACGCCTGCCGAGCGCGACGACCCGCAACTCCCCCGACACGTTGATCACCTCCAGCAGGGCCCTGACGTCGTGCCCCTGGGAGTCGCCGCTGAGCACGCCCGCCAGCCCGATCGCGCCATAACGGTCGTCCGGATCCGGAGTGCCGGAGTTGAGGGCGGGGTTCTGGCCGGTCATCTTGAACCACCCCATGATGGTGATCTGCCTCGCCTGGCCGAAGGCGCGCAGGGTGGTCGTCCCGGTGCCGGAATAGGTGCCGGCCTTCCAGTCGTCGTTCCCGGCGACCGCGGGATCGACCTGTCCGGTCCGCAGCGACGACGTGCTCCCCGGGTGAGCGCCGTCCCGCACGCGCATCGCGGCGCCGCCGTTGACCAGATCGATGGTGGTCCCCGAGTGGCCCTGGTCCTCCTCCCGCGCGGCGTTCGCGGCAGATGGATGTTCGAAGTCGTAGTAGGCGACCAGGTTCCGCCTCAGGCTGGGGAACACCTCCCGCATGGACGGCCCGGACAGCGAGGAGTCGGGCGTGGAGATGGTCTGGGCCGCGGCTCCCGGGGCCACCGCGAAGGACCCGCAGAGCAGCATGGCGAGGACGGCCACACGGAGGCGGCGTGATGGGGACGGCCGGCGGGGCGGGACGTGTGCTGTCACCGGGTGACCGGCGTAGATGTGGCGACCTGTCATCTGTCCTCTCCTGCTCCCTCGTGCGCCCCGGGCGACCGGTCGCCGGTGACGTGTCGCGTCCTGCCACCGGCGACCTCGCATGTCCGTGCGTCGCGCTCGCCGTCGTACGGTCAGCCGTCCACGCGGGTCCCGGTGACCTCCAGCGCGCGGAGCCGGCCGATGTTGTCGAACGACCCGAAGCCCACCCGGCCGGACCCGAACGTGGTGTCGACGGCGGTCATCAGCGGCGTCCTCGCGCCGTCGACGTACACGGCGATCTCACCTGAGGCGGCGCAGTGCTTCACGCGTACCCGATGCCAGTTCGCGTCGGTGACGGCCGGCGGAGCACCCCTGGAGTGCACCTCGTCCCACTGGTCCTCGATCCGCACCCGGTCCGCGTTGTTCACCACAAAGATCCCGTTATGCGGATAAATCGTGTTATCTGTGGAGAGGTGGGCGTAGTAGAACTCCGTATCGCTCCGGTACCCGAAGACGATGATCACATCACGGTTGGTGATCTCGACGGGGGTGTCCAGCCGGACCTCGCCGTCGACTCGAACGGATCGGAACTCCGGTCCCGCTGAGAGCACCGCGTACTCGAAGGGCCGGCGGGGACCGGGACGGGACTGCCCGGCCTCGGCCAGGACGACCTCCCTCCCGGGAAACGACCACTTGGCCGGGGTGACCGGCGCCCAGCTCTCCGCCCGCATCACGTGGGCCGGCCGAGTGCGGCCCGCGTCGCAGCCGGCGAACCACCGCGCGCCGGTGACCTTCCAGACCTTGCCGTTCGCCTTGGCCAGGACGTACAGCTCGCCGGCGCCGTCTCGGCCGAACCGGAAGTCGACCCGGGGGCTGCCCGCCAGGTCCCGCATCGTGACCCGCTCGCCGGCCGTGTTGTAGATCATGAGCTCGTAGATCGGGGCCCGCTCGGCGCCGATGCGCATCTCCCGCTCGTCGGTGGAGAAGACACGGCCGTCCACGATGTCGCCGAAGACGTACTTGCCCCGCAGTTCGGGCACGTCACGGCCGCGGTAGACGTAGCCGCCGGAAATGGCCCGCCCGACGTCGGAGGTGCAGTTCCAGTCCGGCGGCGGGTCGTGGTCGTAGGCGGCCACCGGGTAGGTGTAGCCGTGCCGATCGTCGTCCGGCGGCAACGGCCGGAGCCGGTCGCAGGGGTTCGATGCCGCCTTGTCGAACACGAACGGCCCTTCCCGCTCGCTCCACCCGAGGTTGGCGCCGGCTCGCACCTCGTAGATCGCCTCCACGGCGTGCTCACCGATGTGGCCGAGGAACAGCCGGTGGCGCCCGCCCGGATCCCAGCTGAAGCGGTGCGGGTCGCGCATCCCGTAGGCGTAGATCTCCCCGAGCACGCCCGGCCTGCCCGCGAACGGGTTGGCGGCCGGGATGCCGTACTCGCCGTTGGCGGCGTCGTCGCCCTGCGGGTCGATCCGGAGGATCTTCCCCTGCGGGATGCCGAGGTCCTGGGGATCGCCGGTGCGCGCGCCCCGGCCGCCGTCGCCCGCGGCGATGTAGAGCAGCCCGTAGTCCGGGTCGCCGCGCCTGGCGGTCGGGTTGAAGTCGATCTGCTGGATGCCGTGGACCGTACCCGCGAACCCGAGCCGGAGGATCTCTCGCCGGGTCCCGTGGAAGGTGCTCGCGGCCGGATCGTCGGCCGTCCACTCGGTCACGATGCCGTGGTAGGCGGTGCTGGGCTGGGGCGTCAGGTCAGGGGTCTTCGTCGTGGAGGCGGCCAGCTCGGTGTGGACGGTGTAGAACCTGCCGTTGCTCCTGAACCCCGGGTGGAACGTCACGAAGCCGAAGCCCTGGCCGAGCCCGCGGCCGGAGAAGAACTCCGGGGCGAACGTCGCGCCGACGTCGAGGTACACGTGCGGCTCGCCGTCCTCGACCAGATACATCTTGCCGTTGAGATCGGGCACGAACCGGCGCCCGGATCCGTCCGGGATCTCGCCGATGTGGTTGACGCGGGCCCAGCGCATGAGCCTCGGATCCGACGGCGCCGGGGTCGGTTCGGACTTCGGGAAGGAGGCGAACTCCTCGAGGGTCAGTCCCAGGCCGGAGGGGATCGGATCGTCCGGGATCGGATCGACGATCGGTACCTCAGCGCGCATGGACTCCGGCCGTACCGTCAGCGCGCCGGCCTCGGGCGCCTGCGCGAGGACCAGCGCCACGGAGACGATCGCCGGTAAGCACCACCTTGTCTTGAGCATCCGGCCACCTAGGAAGAGAAGAGCCGCTACGGAAAGCGCTTTCTCAGGAAGTTACGGAAGGATTGACTAATGGTCAATAACCTTTACAGAAACCGGCGGCGGCCCCGGACGCACGGCCGGGTCGGTCTCACGTGCAAGCTCGGACCGGAGGGATCACCAGGGCGAGCGGTTGTCGTGGGCGGTGCTGCGCCGAGCCGGTCCGTCCACGGTGATCTGCCCGTCGTGGGTCTGGACACACCCATTTCACGTGATCATCCAGCCAAAGGGATCATGTCCCGCTACGGTGGTCAGCGGCTGGAGCGCTGCAGCCGGTGGCCGGGGCGTCGTAACCGGCCGGCGCTGTGGCGCCCGCGCCGGTCAGGACCGAGACTGGTCGTGTCGCGCATGGCGGCAGCGGAGATGGGCGGACGCGGCGGAGGCAGGATGGCGACGGCGCGCATCGAACCACCCCAGGCGGCCCGGGAGGGCCGGCGGCCAGAGCTGGACGCCATACGCACCCTGGTGGTGCTCGGGCTGGTGTTCTTCCATTCGTCGCTGGTGTTCGACACGCGCGACGACTTCTACGTGAAGAACGCCGAGACCACCGAAGTCACCACCATCTTTGCGGGGCTCGGTGGGGTGTGGGCGATGCCCATGCTCTTCCTCATCTCCGGACTCGGCGCGTGGCATTCGCTGCGCCGCCGCAGCCCCGGCGGGTTCGCGGCCGAGCGGCTGCTGCGGCTCGGCGTGCCGCTGGTGTTCGCGATCGTCACGATCATCCCGGTGCCGCAGTGGCTGCGCCTGCGGGCCGACCCGGCGTACCACGAGTCGTACCTGCGATTCCTGCCACGATTCTTCGACGTGCACTGGGACCTGAGCCAGTTCCCCTTCGTGCTGCAGGGCGAGTACTTCGAGGCCGGGCACCTGTGGTTCATCGTGCTGCTGCTGGCCTTCTCGCTCATGCTGGCGCCGGTGGTCCGCTGGTTCCCCCGCGACCTCGCCCACCGGATCCTCGACCGGCTGGCCTCGGCCGTGCGGTGGCGCGGCGCGGTGCTGACGGCGGCCGTCCCTGTCGCGCTGCTCAGCGCGCTGGCCGGGCTGGAGGAGGCGTACGCGGCGTGGAACCGCTGGGCCTATCTGGTCTTCTTCGTGTACGGGTTCCTGCTCGCCGCCGACGAGCGGTTCCGCACGGCGATGCGCCGTGACGCGGTGCCGGCGGCCGTGCTCGGCGCGGTCATGTTCCTGATCGGCCTGCCGGGCTTCCTGGCCGCGAGCGACGTTCCCGGCGGCGACCCCTTCACGGACATGACCGCGCTCGCGATCGGCGCCCGAGCGCTGTACGGCGCGGCGGGGTGGTGCTGGCTGGTGGCGATCCTCGGGCTTCTCGACCGCCGTCGGTCGGCGCCCGCCGCCGAACCGGCCACACCTCCAGAACCGGCCGCCATCCCCGAACAGACCGCGACCTCCGAACAGCCCGCGCCCCCCGACCAGGCGGCGCCCTTCGCACAGGCCGTGCGCACCGGACAGGGCTCGCTCACCGGACAGGCTCCGTCACCCGGACAGGCTCCGCCCGCCGGACAGGTGCAGGCCGGACAGGTGCAGGCCGGCGGGCGGCGCCGATGGCTGTACGGCTACCTGGCCGCGGCCGTGCTGCCGTTGTACGTCCTGCACCAGCCGATCGTCGTCACGGTCGCGTACGGCCTGGTCGGCTGGGACCTGCCTATCCTGGTGAAGTTCGTCGCGATCGTCGCGGTCTCCCTCGTGCTGACCCTGGCCGCGTACGAGGTGCTGGTACGGCGCACGCGGGTCACCCGGTTCCTGTTCGGGATGCGCACGCGGTAGGCGGCCCGTCACCGCATGCGGGCTCGGTCGTCCGCCGAATCGAGCAACGGGGCGACAGAGGGTTTGGCTGGTTAGTGGTTGAATGTGACCTTGTGAGTGATCTGTCGGCAACAGAGCGAACCAGGCATCGTCGGCTCCGGGAACAGGGTCGTGACGACCGTGCGTCCCTCTTCGAGGTGCTTCGCGGCGGGTTCGTGTGCCATCTGGGCGTGGTCGTGGACGGCGATCCGATGGTGGTGCCCACCGTCTACGGCTTCGATTCCGGGCAGATCTACGTGCATGGATCCGTCGCCAGCCGCAGCCTGACCCAGGGGTCCACGGTGTGCGTGACCGTCACCCACGTCGACGGCCTCGTCCTGGCCCGATCGGTGTTCGAGCACGGGGTCAACTATCGCAGCGCCATGATCTACGGCATCCCGCGCCTGCTGGAGGGGCCCGAGAAGCTGGAAGCGCTCCGGTGCCTCACCGAGCACACCGCGCCCGGCCAGTGGGACTACGCCAGGCGGCCGAACCGCAAGGAACTCGCCGCCACGACGATCCTGGCCATCTCGCTCCAGGAGGCGTCGGTGAAGGTGCGGCAGGGGCCGCCGGGGGACGCCGACGACCCCCATGACGTGTGGGCGGGGGTGCTGCCGCTCGCGCAGGCCTGGCAGTCCCCGGTCCCCGATGCCCTGGTGACCCATCCCGTCCCCGAACACATCCGGCAGCGCACCGGGACGTCCCTCTAGCCCGTCGCACGGGAATCTCTAGCCCGTCGCAAGGGAAGGGGAGGCCCGGAGCGGGCGCCCGATCCCCATTGCGCGGGAAGTGATAACAGCCGCCCATCACAGCTTGTGAAATATGCATAGAAAGCCGTGTATGTCGCAGATATAACCGGGACTCACCATCGCCTGCGTCCACGCCGTCCGGCGGGGACACAAGGAGGAGTCCATGAGAGTTCTTGCCCGGCGTCTCGGAGCCGGCGTCGCCGCGGTGGCACTGCTGGGCGGGCTGGCGGCTCCCGCCCACGCCGCCGCCTACGACTACCATCCGAGCGACAGTGACTGGTCGGACTGTCCAAGGCTCCCGAGCAACGCCCAGGCCGACACGTGGAGCTGCATCTTCATCATCACGGTCGGCGGCACCATGAAGCTCGGAAAGATCGAGCAGGAGATCTCCAAGCCGCTGCGGATCACCGTGGCCCAGGGCAAGCTCGCCGACGGCGGCTCCGCCGCGGCGTTCGGCAGTGTCAAGGGCGACCGGATGAAGGTGCCGGGCGGCCTCATCGGCGCGCCGTTCGAGGTGCCGAAGCTCACCGATGTCTACGTCGAGACCCAGGGAACCGGCAAGGTCGACGCCGGGCCCATCTTCCCGACCAACGTCGGCATCAAGATCCGGATGATCCACAGCCTGCTCGGCAAGAAGTGCTACATCGGCGGCGACGCCAACCCGATCCTGCTCAATCCGGAGATCACCTCGCTGGAGCTGACCTCGATCGACGGCGTGGCCGTCTTCAAGGCGACGGCCAAGGACAGCACCTTCGCCGTCCCGAAGGCGGCCGGATGCGGCCTGAACTGGGGCCTGATCAACACCGCCGTCAATACACGGGCCGGCCTCCCCTCGCCCAGCGGGAACAACACGGCGGAGTTCCAGTGGTTCATCCGCGGCAAGTCCTACACGGAGCTTCCCGACCTGGCTCCCTGAACGCGACACCGCTGAACCTCGGCAGCGCCGGTCCCGCAGACCGGCGCTGCCGACATCCGGCCCCGGAGCCCGGCGCCGTTCCCGCCGGCCGGCTCAGACCGGCCTACCGGCTCGGACCAGGAGCGGGGCCAGGTCGAGGCGGTCGTTGACGCCCAGCTTGGTGTAAACGTTGCACAGATGATTGCCCACCGTGCGGTGGGAGAGGGCGAGCCAGTCGGCGATCTCGCGGTTGGTCAGGTTCCACGACGCCAGACGGGCGACCTCCAGCTCCCGCGCGCTGAGCACGGCGCCTTCCACCTCCTGAGGGTGACGCGGCCCGCCCACCCGGCTCAGCCGGTTGCGGGTGGCCACCGGCGTGGACCACGCCCGGATGACCTGCCTGTGCAGGGGATGCGCCAGCCGTACGCTGACGCCCGAATCGCTCACCTGGACGGTGAGCAGCCCGCGCCGTTCCATCCGTTCCACGGTCTCCGAAGAGCTCAGCCGGGTCAGCTCGTCCAACGCGAACGGCTCGCCGACGGCGACGAGTTCCAGCGTCTCGCGTTCGGCGTCGTCCAGCGCGCCGATCTGCGCCTCCACCATCTGCCGTAACCGCTCGGTCAGCATCAGCTCACCACGCCACCGCCACCGCCCGTCCACCCGTGCGAACGGCTGCGAACACGCCAGCTCCACCAGCAGACGCACGTTGCCCCCCGCCGCATGCCGCAACGACCGGGCCGTCGCCGCCTCCACCTCCCCTCCCAGCACCGCCGCCAGCAACCGCCCACAGTCCCCCGCCGACAACGGCGCCAGATCCAACCGCGACAGCCACCCGTCCTTCCACAACGACGCGACCGCCGCCGGCAACGCCGCCCCGGCACAACTCGTCACCACCACCCGGGCCCCCCGATGCGCCACCAGAAACCTGATCGCCGCCGCCGAATGCCCGTCGAGCAGATGCCCGTCATCCACCGCCAGCACCAGACACGACCCGGCCCCCCGCCCCCGCACCACACCCGGACCCAGCCACGAGCCCTCCCCCGGCCGTACCGAAGCGCAGATGACCTCCGCCGCCCACCGGATCGGGTTGACCGCCTCAGGCGAACCCGGCAGCAAATGCGCCAGCGCACCGAACGGCACCTCGGTCCCCGCCCCCGCCACCCGGCGGACGGCCGCGCCACGGCCATCGAAAGCCGCCACCGCCTCGGCCAGCAACCGGCTCCGCCCCGAACCCTCCTGACCCACCACCAAGATCCCCGCGCTGTCCCGCAGCGCGCTCCGAATCACATCGCACTCCGTCACACGCCCCGTGAACGGCACCATGTCGCACCTCCGCCATCGCGACCCATGCCTTGGGAGCCTCCCGTGGCCCGATATCGCACTCCCAAAGGCGGGAGCCTGCCGAAATTGTTGGCGTCGGCCGGCAACTGGCGATATACGCGGAAGTACGTAAGGCTCATCTCGGCGCTGACCGGGTCCCGGACGGAGTGATCGTCCTACGAGGACACCCGCGGGAACGCGACGGGGCTGCGGTGACCGTCGCCATCCACGGCACGCAGGCCGAACTGCACGTTGTCCTTGGAGATGTCGACCGTCACCGAGGTGACATCGCCGACGTCGAGGACCTGGGTCCAGTCCGGAGCCGTGGTCTCCCGCCAGACCACCTCATACCCGGCCAGGTCCGCTTCGGTTCCGCGATCCCAGGTGAGTGTGGTGTCGTTGGTGAGCACCGCCGCGTCGATCGTGACGTTCTTCGGCGTGCCGGGTCCCTGTGCCAGTGACCACAGCGTCGCGCCGTTCACCTTGGCCACGCGTGCGATGTACCCGAAGTCCACGAACTGGGATAGGTCGCCGAACTGGATCCCGTTCTCGACGCGGATGTCCTGGTGCTCGTGGTTGAAGTTCTCCCGCGGCTCGGTGAACCGCGCCGCCGGATAACCCTGCTGCAGGAAAGAGATGTGGTCGCTGCCGCGCAGATAGCGGTCGCGCCGCCAGATGACCCGGACGTCCATCTCGGTCGACTCGTTCTGTGCCACGTCCTCGACGAACCGGCCCAGCTGGCGTGAGGGCCCGTCGTTCTCGCCGCCGACCGATCGCCGGAGCGACGCCTCGGCCGCCGTCTCGGTGGTCGGCACGCCCTCCACGAACAGCCGTACCGTACGCGGGTCGGGCCGGGTGCCGTCCCAGGCCGAACTGGCACCCACGATGTCGTTGCTGAACATGCCCTGCACGTCCACACCGGCCGCCTTCATCTGCGCCGCCATGTACGCCGACCCGTACAGTCCCTGCTCCTCGCCCGCGACCACGGCGAACACCAGGGTGCCTTCGGTGCGGCGGGTGGCGAACACCCGGGCGAGCTCCATCACGACGGCGACGCCGGACGCGTCGTCATCGGCGCCGGGGGCGTCGGCGGTGGCGTTCATGACGTCGCTGACGCGGGAGTCCAGGTGGCCGGAGATGACGTATACGCGCTCCGGCGAGGCGTCTCCGCGCAGGGTGGCGATGACGTTGGTGATGGTGGTCGGCGCCGGGATCCGCGGCGAGACGGGCTGGACGAACGACTGCCTTTCCACCGTCATCCGGCCGCCCGACGCGGCCGCGGACGCCTGCATCTGCGTGTACACCCAGGTGGTGGCCGCGCCGATGCCACGTGCTGGATCGGTCTGGTCGGACAGGGTGTGCCGGGTGCCGAACCGGGTCAGCCGCAACACCGTGTCCTCGATGCGGCCGCGGTCTATCTCGCGCAGCAGACGTCGCAGATCCTTGTCGGGTCGCTGCCGCGTGATGGGTTTCCCAGGGCCTGAGCCCGGTCCATGCCCGCTGTCCGCGGACGCCACGCCCGTCAGCAGGGGCGCCGTGACCGCGGTGACGGCCGAAGCGGAGAGAAACGCACGGCGGGTGGAACCCGTGCGCCATTGGGGGGTATTCATCATCATTCAAATGAATCCCTGATTTGACACGAAGTCCACCACTGGCGCAACTGTTCGTTGTCCGCCTGGAAGCCGGCCGTGACCCGCTCAGCCGGCTTCTCAGCGGAGGAGGGAGGGCAGGTGGCGTAGGAGTGCCTCCACCGGCTCCCGGGCGGGAACGGCGGCCAGGCGGGCGGCCAGGCGTCCCGGGTCGGACAGGCACCACGCCAGGTGACGGTCCAGGACCCGCCGGTCGAGCTCCTCGGCGGGCACGATGGCCGGCCATTGCCAGGCCGCCGCCTGCGCCGCCACCTTCCCGCCGCCCGCGATCGCGTCGACGGCCAGAGCGGGCACGCCGTTCTTCAGAGCCAGGACCAGCCCGTGCAGCCGGGTCGTGACGACCACGTCGAGCCTGCGCAGCACCGACTCGAACTGGTCGGGCGCCGAGGCCAGCCGCCAGTCACGCGGGTCGAGCCGGCTGTCCAGCGCCAGCCGCGCGCAGCCGAGGCCGCCCAGCCAGGAGGACAGGAGGCCGGTGACGGCCACGTGGACCTGGTGGTCGCCGTACTCCGGCTGCGGGTGAGCGAGCAGGACGCCGACCACCGGCACCTGCGGCATGACCGGCACGCAGGCGAGGTCCGGCCGCACGGGGCCGCCAGGGGCATCGCGCGGCAGCACCTCGTGGAACCCCGTCACCGCGGGGTCGCCGGGGTCCACCACGGAGACGCCGATCGCGATGCGACGGCAGCCGGCGAACCGTTCGTGCAGCTCGCGGACGAGCCGGCCGTGGGCAGGCCCGCAGACGAACAGCAGATGGGTGTACCGGCCGGGCTGGGCGTCGTCCAGAAGCAGGCCACCGCTCGGACGCATCACCGGACTCCAGGCGACGTCGTGCCGGACGCCCTCCGAGGCCAGGCAGGCCCGGACCGCCTCCATGCTCAGGACGTCGCCCGCCGTGGCCTCGCCGTGCAGGAAACTGAACCAGCCGGCGACGAGCACCGTCACCGGCCGGCGGGCGGCCGTCGCCATGAGCCGAGCTCCCCCATGCCCACCTCGCCGCGCTGACGTGGCATCGCGCCACCCCATTCCCCGCGCGGGTCCTTCCCATCAGCATACATTCGCCGCTCGCCGGGCCTCCTGAGCCGTCCGGCGAGGTCCGCGAACCCCGGCCCGGCGCTTCGTCGCGCGGGTGCCGCCGGCGCCCTTCGGGGCCCGTTCGCCGCCTACTACCCGACCGGGGGATGTGACCCGGGCCGCCTCTGGCGAGGATTCGGAGGAGCGCCGCGAGCGCGTGGATCTTTGCTCCTCTGGGCATCGCCGCGGATGCTCTGAGGGGCTGCGGTAACCGGGCTACCCGCCGGTGGAACCGGAATCGGACACAACCGGCCATGTGAGGTTCACATGAGCGATAGATACGATCGCACGACCAATCGTCTTGCCCGTGGGCTGGGCTGGGCCAGCCTGGGCCTGGGCGTGACGCAGCTCGCCGCGCCGAAGGCCGTCATCCGGCTCAGCGGTCTCGAGGACTCCGCGTCGGCCCGCCCCATGGTGCTGTTGGTGGGCATGCGGGAACTGCTCCACGCGGCGTTCCTGCTGGGCAGCCGGAGGCCGGCTCCGTGGGTGTGGACCCGCGTCGCGGGCGACGCGCTCGACCTTTCGCTGCTGCGCCGGGCCATGGCCACCCGGAGGCGCCGTCGCGTGGCGTTCGCCACGGCGGCCGTCGCCGGCGTGACGGCCGTCGACCTGTACGTCGGCATACGCGCGAACCGGCTCCACCCGCAGGCGGTACCGGCGATGAGGCTGCACGCGGCCATCACGGTCCACCGCCCGCGTGAGGAGGCCTACAGGTTCTGGCACGACTTCGAGAACCTCCCCCGCTTCATGGCGCACCTGGAGTCGGTGCACGTGATCGCCGGAGGGTACTCGCACTGGAGCGCGAAGGGGCCGCTGAACACGACCATCAGCTGGGACGCGGAACTCGTCGAGGACCGGCCGGGCGAGCTGATCGCCTGGCGATCGGCCAAGGGGTCCGTCGTGCCCAACAGGGGCATGGTGCGCTTCGCCGACGCTCCCGGCGGGCGGGGCACGGAAGTGCGGGTCGCGCTCGAATTCGACTCGCCGGGCGGCAGGGCCGGCCTCGCCTTCGCGAGGCTCCTGGGAGAGCACCCCGAGCAGCAGGTCCGCGACGACCTGCGCCGGTTCAAGCAGGTCATGGAGACCGGAGAGGTCGTCCGCTCCGAAGGCAGCCCCGAGGGCGTCCGCGCCCTGCGGCAGGCCATGCAGCGTCCCGCCCAGCCCGTGAAATGAGGAGGATCCCATGAAGGCCAACTGCTGGATGGGCCGGAACACCGTCGAGATCCACGAGGTCCCCGACCCGCAGATCCTCAACTCCCACGACGCCGTCATCCGCATCACCTCGAGCGCCATCTGCGGCTCCGACCTGCACCTCTACGACGGCTACATCCCGACCATGGAGAAGGGCGACATCCTCGGCCACGAGTTCATGGGCGAGGTGGTGGAGGTCGGCCCGGAGGTGTCGAAACTGCGGGTCGGCGACCGGGTGGTCGTCCCGTTCCCGATCGCCTGTGGCCGCTGCCTCTCCTGCAAGCACGAGCTCTACTCGGTGTGCGAGAACTCCAATCCCAACGCGGGCCTGGCGGAGAAGCTCATGGGCCACGCTCCCGCGGGCATCTTCGGCTATTCCCACATGCTCGGGGGCTTCGCCGGCGGGCAGGCGGAGTACGCGCGCGTGCCGTTCGCCGACGTGGGGCCGATCAAGATCGAGGACGACCTGCCCGACGAGAAGGTGCTGTTCCTGTCCGACATCTTCCCCACCGGGTGGATGGGCGCGGAGATGTGCGACATCAAGCCCGGGGACGTCATCGCCGTCTGGGGGGCGGGCCCGGTCGGCCTGTTCGCGATCGCCAGCGCCTTCCTGATGGGCGCCGAACGGGTCATCGCCATCGACCGCTTCTCCTACCGGCTGGACCAGGCGAGGCGCGCCGGCGCGGAGACGCTCGACTACGAGGAGGTCGACGTGCTCGACACGCTGCGGGAGATGACGGCCGGCCGGGGCCCGGACGCGTGCATCGACGCCGTGGGCATGGAGGCCCACCACCCGACCCCGGCGATCTACGGCTACGACAGGGCCAAGCAGGCGACCCGGATGGAGACCGACAGGCCCTACGCGCTGCGCGAGGCCATCCTGGCCTGCCGCAACGGCGGGACCGTCTCCGTCATCGGGGTCTACGGCGGTCTGGTCGACAAGTTCCCGATGGGCTCGTTCATGAACCGGTCGCTGACGATGCGGACGGGGCAGTGCCACGTCCAGCGATACATGGAACCGCTGCTGCGCCGGATCCGCGACGGCGACATCGATCCCGCCTTCGTCATCAGCCACCGCATAGGGCTGGAAGACGTCCCGCGCGGCTACGAGATGTTCAAGCATAAGCAGGACGGGTGCACCAAGGTCGTCATCCACCCGTGACCAGAGGTCCGCTCATCGCCGGGGGCCACGCTCCCGGCGATGACCTGTCCGGAGAGGCTTCAGAAGACGCGGGCGACCTCCTGGGCGCGTTCGCGGGACCGTTTGTGGGCGAGGTCCCGGTCGCCGGTCAGGGTGGGGTGGTGGTGGATCTCCTGGACGTCGGTGATGCCGGTCCACCGCAGCCATCCGGTGAAGAAGCCGGACTGGTGGTCGGCGCCGAACTCGGGGCCGAGGCCGGGGCCCCACACGGCGCTGGTGTAGATCACCGCCGCGCGCTTGCCGGTGAGCAGGTGGCTGTAACCGGTCGCCGGGTGCACGCCGAAGATCATGCCGGGCTGGCTGACGACGTCCATGAACTGCTTGAGCTTGTACGGCACGCCGGAGTTCCACATCGGGACGCTGAAGAGGTAGCGGTCGTAGGCGTCGAACCGCTCGAACGTGGCCGTCACCGCGTCCCAGGCGGCCGCCTCCTCCCCCGCCGGCGTCCCACCGCCGAAGACCGTCATCTTGGCTCCGGCCGCGGCCGGCCCGAACTCGGGCAGGGACCCGTCCCACAGGTCGTACTCCTCGACCGTGTCGCCGGGGTGGGTCCGGCGGTAGGTGTCGAGGAACGTCTCGGCGATGTTCAGCGAGATCGAGGCGGCGCCCCGGGGCGAGGCGGAGATGTGCAGCAACCGGCTCATGGCCGTCCTCTCTGAAGTCTTTCCGGACCACAGTCCGCATTGACTCGGATGATACGGACCACGGTCCGTTTTGGCAAGGCCACGTCGCCGCGCAATCCTCCGCAAGGGATGGAGGGCTACCGCCGTGGCGGCGCGGCGTCCGGGAACAGCCGCGCCGCCACGGCGTCCAGGCCGTCGGTCAGCTCGGCGCTCGGCGGGACGCCCTGGCGGGGCAGGCGGCAGACCAGCGCCGTCCCGAACCCGGCCATCCGCACGGTGTGGTCGATGAACGCGTCCAGGTCGTCCGGCCAGGGGAAGGAGGGATGGGCGATAAGCAGCGACACGCAGCCGTGCACCGCCGACCACATCCCCAGCGCCAGCGTCTCGGGATCCCCGCGCAGGACACCCGCCGCCACGCACGCGGTCACGGCGTCGACCATGTGCCGGAAGCAGGCGGCCGCGGCCGGCGGGACCCTCTCGGCGGCGACCTGCCGCATCATCAGGAGGCGGTACTGCACCGGGTGGTCGAGGGCGAACCGCGCGTAGGCGTGCCCGTATCCCCCGAGCATCCGGAAGGGGTCCGGCTCCCCCGCCGAACCCTCGCGCATGCGCCGGCCGAGCTCGTCCCAGACCCGGAGGCAGACCGCCTCCACCAGGGCCTCCTTGTCGGCGAAGTGCATGTAGACCGACGGCGTCGAGACCCCCGTGCGCCTGGCCACCGCACGCAGCGTGAGCACCTCCTCCGAGCCCGCCTCGATCAGCAGCGCCTCCGCCGCCTTCAGGATCTCCTCGCGAAGCCGCGGGCCGTCTCCGGGGCGGGCACGCACGCGGAGGCGCCCTCGCCCGGCCCGGCCGAGGTGCTGGTGGAGACGCTGCGGGCCGGCAGGAGCGTGACGCAGGTGCGGGCCCGGCTCATCCAGGACGGCCGCCCATGCGTGGAGGCGCTGGTCGCGCTCGGGCGGCTCCAGGAGTCCGACTCCTGGTGGTCCGGCATGGCCCCACCGGAGCTCCCCGACGAGCAGGACTGCTTCCTCACCCCTTCGCTGGTTCCCGGAGGGCACTTCGAGGTGCCGTTGATGGAGGTGGTCGAGCAGCGGCTCCACCCGGCCAACCTCGGCTTCGCCCTGGGCGACCCGTCCCGGCAGGGCCTCATCGCAGGCTGGCAGCGGCTCGGGGACGGCGCCGACTGGGATCCGCTGTCCTTGCTGGTGGCCCTCGACCCGGTTCCCCCGATCACCTACGACCTGGGCCTTTCCGGCTGGGCGCCGACCATCCAGTTCACCGCCTACCTCCGCAGGCTCCCCGCGCCCGGCCCCGTACGGGTGAGCATGCGAGCCCTGGACGTCAGCGGCGACCGCATGGACGAGACGGCGTACGCGTGGGACAGCAAGGGGCGCCTGGTCGCCCAGGCCACCCAGCTCGCCGCCGTACGAACCCCCGAGGTGGCGTAGAGCGAGCCCACTCGCGGGCGGCGGATTCGCGACGCGCGGCGGGCTCGGCGAAGGCAGGCGAACACCGCATCAGGTATGTCCCCCTGCGCGATGGGCAAGACAGAGGTGTCCCCACTGCCAGCGAACCGGGAAATCCATATGACCCGAATTGCCGCTGTCCGCGGCGCCCTTCCTCCGAACCGCTACCCTCAGGCCGAGATCACGGACACGTTCGCGAGCATATGCCTGCCCCCGGGCACCGACCGGCGGCTGCTCGACCGGTTGCACACCTCGGCCCGCGTCGGCCACCGCAACCTGGTGCTGCCCCTGGAGCAGTACGCCAAGCTCGACGGGTTCGGGATGTCCAACGAGATCTTCATCGAGGCGGCGGTCGACCTCGGCGCCGAGGCGGTGGGCGGCGCGCTGGAGGAGGCCGGGCTGACACCCCGCGACGTCGACATGATCATGTTCACGTCGGTCACCGGCATCGCGGCCCCCTCCGTGGACGCCCGGCTGGCCGGCCGGATCGGGCTGCGCCCCGACGTCAAGCGCGTGCCCGTGTTCGGCCTCGGCTGCGTCGCCGGCGCGGCGGGGATCGCCCGCCTGCACGACTACCTGCGCGGATGGCCCGACCACGTGGCCGTGCTGCTGTCGGTCGAGCTGTGCTCCCTCACCCTGCAGCACGGCGACGCCTCCGCCGTCAACCTCGTGGCCAGCGGGCTCTTCGGTGACGGCGCGGCGGCCGTGGTGGCCTGCGGCGCCGGCCGGGCGGCCGGTACGGACGCTCCCGGCCCCACCGTGGTCGCCACCCGCGGCCACCTCTACCCCGGCTCCGAGAAGGTGATGGGCTGGGATGTCTCCGACAGCGGTTTCCGCGTGGTGCTCGACACGAGCGTCCCCGACGTCGTACGGACCTACCTGGCCGACGACGTCGACGGCTTCCTCGGCGACCACGGGCTGACGTCCAAGGACGTGACCGCGTGGGTGTGCCACCCGGGCGGCCCGAAGGTGCTGCACGCCGTGGCCGAGAGCCTCGGCCTGCCCGACGGCGCGCTCGACCTCACCTGGCGCTCGCTGGAGGACATCGGCAACCTGTCCTCCTCATCGGTGCTGCACGTGCTGCGCGACACCCTGGCCCTGCGCCCGCCGCCACCGGGCACTCCGGGGGTGCTCATCGCGATGGGTCCCGGATTCTGCTCCGAGCTCGTCCTGCTGCGCTGGTAGCGGCGGAGTGTCACCGCCCCTGCCGGCTGTCCCCCTGATGATCGGGCCCGTATCGTCTCAGGGCATGTCGTCCTGGTACCTGCTGCTGGTCCTGCTCGTCGGCGTCGAACGCCTCGCCGAGCTGATAGTGGCCCGCCGCAACGCGCGGTGGAGCCTCGCCCAGGGCGGCCGCGTGTTCGGGCGCGGCCACTACCCCTGGATGGTGTGCCTGCATACCGGCCTGCTCGCCGGTTGCCTGCTGGAGGCGGGCCTGGCCGACCGGCCTTTCGTGCCGGCCCTGGGCTGGCCGATGGTGGTGCTGGTCGTCGCGGCCCAGGCCCTGCGCTGGTGGTGCATCACCGCGCTCGGCCGGCAGTGGAACACCGAGGTCATCGTCGTGCCCGGCCTTCCGCTGGTCACGCGCGGGCCGTACCGCCTGCGGTGGCTGCGCCACCCCAACTACGTGGCGGTGGCCGTGGAGGGCGCGGCGCTGCCTCTGGTCCACAGCGCGTGGGTGACCGCCGTGACCTTCACCGTGCTCAACGCCGTGCTCATGGTCGTGCGGATCCGCTGCGAGGAGAGCGCCCTCGCCTCGCTCACGCCATCCCCCGCGAACCGCGCCGCGGACGAGGCGACGGCGTGATCGACGTCCTGGTGGCGGGCGGCGGACCGGCCGGTCTGGCGACCGCCATCCACGCCGCCCTGGCCGGCATGGAGGCCGTGGTCGTCGAGCCGCGGTCCGCCCCGGTCGACAAGGCGTGCGGTGAGGGTCTGATGCCGACCGGCGCCGCCGCTCTGCGGTCGCTCGGCGTGCGCGTGGAGGGATGGCCGCTGCGCGGCATCCGCTACCTCGACGAGCGGCACCGCGCGCAGGCCGAATTCCGGGAAGGACCGGGGCTCGGCGTGCGCCGCACCCGCCTGCACGCCGCCCTGGCCGAACGCGCGGCCGAGGTGGGGGTGAAGGTGGTGCACGGCCGCGTCGAGGGCGCACGGCAGCACCCGGACTCGGTGGAGGCCGCCGGGATGCGGGCCCGCTGGCTGGTCGCCGCCGACGGGCTGCACTCCCCGCTGCGCGGCCTGCTGGGTCTTGAGGTGACGAGCCGTGCCCCGCGCCGGTACGGGCTGCGCAGGCACTACCAGATCGCCCCCTGGACCGACTTCGTCGAGGTGTACTGGGCGGCGCGCGGCGAGGCGTACGTGACGCCGGTGGGGCCGGATCTGGTCGGCGTCGCCGTGCTGAGCTCCGAACGGCGCGGCTACGACGAGCACCTGGCCGGGTTTCCCGCGCTCCTCGCCCGCCTGGAAGGTCCGGCGGCCACCTCGGTGCGCGGCGCCGGGCCGCTGCGGCAGCGCGTCCGCGCCCGGGTCGCCGGACGGGTGCTGCTGGTCGGCGACGCCGCCGGATACGTCGACGCGCTCACCGGGGAGGGGGTCTCGCTCGGGCTGCTGTCCGCCCGTGCCCTGGTCGCCTGCCTGCGCGCGGGGCGGCCGGAGGTGTACGAGCGCGCGTGGCGGCGGCTGTCCCTGCGTCACCGGGCGCTGACCGGCGCGCTGCTGGCGGCCAGGCGGCGGCCCGCCACGGCGCGGCTCATCGTCCCCGCGGCCCGCCGTCTCCCGGCCGTCTTCACCGCCACCGTCAACGCGCTGGCCTGACAGGTTCGGGGTCAGGCGTGGGCGAACTCCTCGATGTACACGCGGGGCAGCTCCGAGGTGAGGTCGTGGAACTCCTTCTCGGTCACCGCGTCACCTACGGTCGACAGGACCGCTCGCGCGTGCTCGCGGGCCTGGTCCACCGAGACGCCTTCCCGCTCGGCGACGAGGGCGAGGAACTCGTCGAGCGACATGGCCCTGGCGACGCCGTGGGTGCGCTCCTTGCCCCGTTCCAGCGCGGGCCCCAGCTCGGGCGGCAGCTCCTTGATGAGGTCGCGGACCTCTCCCCCGGCGATACGCTCGGCGAGGGTCTCCAGGACCGCCTCGGCGGCGCGGCGGGCCCCCTCCTCGTCCAGACCGGCCCGGTCGGCGACCCGGCTGAGGAACTCCTCGTACGGCATCACCGGGACTTCGGGGCGGCGGCCCTTCTCGATGAGCGGCCAGAAGTCCTTCGGCAGCTCCGACACCGCGTCCTCGAACTCCTTGGCCGTCACCGCCCGGCTCAGCGCGGCGAACACGGCCACCGCGTGCCGCTCGGCCGTCTGGACGTCGGTGCCCTCGCGCTCGGCGACCCGGCGCAGGAACTCGTCGGCGTGGAACTTCTCCCGCTGGTGACCCACCGGCAGCCACCGCGCGGCCTCCGGCGGCAGTTGCTCTGCCAGGTCGCGCGTCTGCCCGTTGGAGAGCCGCTCGGCGAGCGTCCGCAGCGTGGCGCGGGCGGCGGCCTCGGCGGCCTGCCGGTCCACCCCTGCCTCACGCTGGATGATCGAGAGAAACCGGTCGTAGTCCATGACGATCCATTCGCCTCGGTTTCTTTCGACGCTACGTGGCCGAGGGTGCGCCGCGTCCCCGGCCGGCCCCAAATCGCCCCCATGCGCGCGCGGGCCACGGCCGATCCAGGGTCAGAGCCGGGCAAAGCCCGTGCCAGAGGGGCTAGCGCGACTCGAAGCGTTCGCGGCGGACCGTGACCCGCTTGCCCTTGATGGTGCTCTGGCGCAGGGCCGCGATGACCTCGTCCGCCGTGTTGTCGGGGACCTCGACGAGCGAGAAGCGGTCGGCGATCTCGATCGCGCCGATGTCCCGGCCGCTCAGCCTCGACTCGTTGGCGATCGCGCCCACCAGGTCCTGCGGGCGGATGCCGGCGCTGCGCCCGGCCCCGATGAAGATGCGGGTCATGCCGGTGGACGGCCCGCGGCCACGGCGCTCGTCGCGTCCCCCGGGCTCGCGCCGGACGCGCCCTTCGCGCTCGGCGCGCAGCGGCACCTCTGGGATCTCCTCCTCGTCGGCGGCCGCGCCGCTGGCCTCGTGTGCCAGCTTCACCGCCGCCATCGCGATCTCCACGAGGTCGAACTCGTCGGCGAGCGTGTCGACGACGACCCGGAAGTGCTCCAGATCGTCCTCGAGCATGCTCTCCTCCAGGGCCGAGCGCGTGAGCTCGAGCCTGCGGGCCCGCAGGTCGGCGACGGTGGGGACCTTCTCCATTGTGATCTTGCTCTTGGTGACCCGCTCGATGGTCTTGAGCATGCGGTGCTCGCGCGGCTCCGCCAGCGTGATCGCCACGCCCTCGCGCCCGGCCCGTCCGACCCTGCCGATGCGGTGGACGTACGACTCCGGCGCGGAGGGGACGTTGTAGTTCACCACGTGGGTGAGCTGCTCGATGTCGAGCCCGCGCGCGGCCACGTCGGTCGCGACCAGCAGGTCGGCCGTGCCGCTGCGCAGCCGCGCCATCACGCGGTCGCGCTGCTCCTGGCCCATCCCGCCGTGGAGTGCCTCGGCCCGGTAACCGCGCCCGTTCATGGTCTCGGTGAGCTGGTCGACCTCCTCGCGGGTGCGGCAGAACACGATCGCGGCATCGGGCGCCTCGACGTCCAGCACCCGGCCCAGCGCGGTCGGCTTGTGCGCTCGCGGCACGACGTAGGCGCTCTGCCGTACGCGCGGGGCCTCGCCGGGCGCGGCGCTCTCCCGCTCGATCTGGATGCGCACCGGGTCCTTGAGGTGCTGACGGGCGATCGAGTTGATGCGCGGCGGCATCGTGGCCGAGAACAGGACGGTCTGGCGCTGCTCGGGGGTCTCCTGGAGGATCGTCTCGATGTCGTCGGCGAACCCCATGTCGAGCATCTCGTCGGCCTCGTCGAGGACGACGATCTGGAGGGCGTCGAGCCGCAGCGTCTTGCGGCCGATGTGGTCGAGTGCCCTGCCGGGGGTCGCGACCACGACGTCGACGCCGCGCTGCAGCTCCCTGAGCTGCCGCCCGATCGGCTGCCCGCCGTAGATCGGCAGGACGCGCGCGCCGAGATCGCGGCCGTAGCGGTGGACGGCCTCCGACACCTGGACGGCCAGCTCACGCGTGGGCACGAGCACCAGCGCCAGCGGCGCGACGGACCCGCCGCCCGCCTGCATCCGCTCGAGGATGGGCAGGGCGAACGCGGCGGTCTTGCCGGTGCCGGTCGCGGCCTGCCCGAGCAGGTCCCTGCCCTCGATGAGCGGCGGGATGGCCTCGCGCTGGATCGGCGTGGGCTCCTCGTAGCCGAGGCCGGACAGCGCGCGCAGGAGCTCGGGACGCAGCCCCAGGTCAGCGAAGCCCGTTGTGTCTTCGGTGGCGTTGGGGGTCATGATCGAGCTCCTCGTTCTGAACGGATGCGCATGGGATCGGTGTTGACACCATGTTCCACTGCCGCCGCGCACTTCCCGCCCACCGGGGTCCTCGCCGGCGAAGATCCCACCCTGGCGCGGTGCCTTTCGGCGTGCGAGATCCCCGTCCCTGGTTTGGAGCGGCCTTTTCACGCTACGGGAGAGGAAAGCTTACTTGAGGAAGCCCGAGCTCAGACCGCTCACCCTACGACGCCGCGGGAAAGCCCGCTCGGCGCCGTGTCGAACGGCGTTGGACGGGCACTACGCCTCCATGAAGTCAACGTTGCTGAAGACCTCGCTCGCGGTGGCCGCCACCGCCGTGGTGGGAGGCATCGCGACCGAGCCGGGCTCTACCTGGTACAAGCGGCTGCGCAAGCCCTCGTGGCAGCCTCCTCCGCCCGCGTACGGCGCCGTCTGGACCCCGCTGTACGGGATGATCGCCTACGCGGGCGCCCGGGCCCTGACGCGGGCCGACGGTGAGAACAGGCGGGCGCTGGCCCGCTCGCTTGCCGTCAACCTGGCGCTGAACGCCGCGTGGACCCCGCTGTTCTTCCGGCTGCGCTCCCCCAGGGCGGCGCTGGCCGAGATCCTGGCCCTCAACGTCTCCAACGCCGTCCTCACACGCCAAGCTCTACAAGCCGACCGCCGAGCGGGACTGCTCCTGCTCCCCTACGCCGCCTGGACCGCCTTCGCCACCACCCTGAACGCCGCCATCATCCACCACAACCCCCGCTGACCGTCCCACCGTATGAGGGCCGGCCGTGGTGGTCAGCGGTGGACGGTGCGCATTTGGGCGGTGGGGTAGCGGTCGCCGGAGGCGATGCCTGGGGGGGCCACGGCGTCGATGGCGGCCAGGTCGTCGGGGGTGAGGGTGATCTCGACGGCTGCGGCGTTCGCCTCCAGGTACGCGCGGCGCTTGGTGCCGGGAATGGCCACGATGTCGTCGCCCTGGGCGAGCACCCAGGCCAGCGCGAGCTGCGAGGAGGTGACCCCCTTGGCGTCGGCCAGCACGCGGATCCGGTCGACGACGGCGAGGTTCCTCGCGAAGTTCTCCGCCTGGAAGCGAGGGTGGGTGGAGCGGCGGCGGTCGTCCTCCGACAGCTCGTCCACGCTGCGGATGGTGCCGGTGAGGAAGCCGCGGCCGAGCGGGCTGTAGGCGACGAAGCCGATGCCGAGCTCGCGGGTGGTGGCCAGGACGCCGTTGTCCTCGACGTCCCGGGTGAACAGGGAGTACTCGCTCTGCAGTGCGGTCAGGGGGTGCACGGCATGGGCGCGGCGGATGCTCTCGGGAGCGGCCTCGGAGATGCCGAGGTAGCGGATCTTGCCTTCGCCCGCGAGCTCCGACAGCGCGCCGAAGGTGTCCTCCACGGGGACGTCCGGGTCGACGCGGTGCTGGTAGTAGAGGTCGACGTGGTCGACGCCGAGACGTTTGAGTGAGCCGTCCAGCGCCTGGCGGAGGTACTCAGGGCGGCCGTTGACGCGGCCGGTGAGGCGCCCGTCCTCGACCTCGTTGCCGAACTTGGTGGCGAGCACCACCTCGTCACGGCGCCCGGCGATGGCGCGTCCGACGAGGCTCTCGTTGGTCGAGGGACCGTACACGTCCGCGGTGTCCAGGAACGTGATGCCCAGGTCGAGCGCGCGATGAATGGTGGCGATCGCCTCCCGCTCGTCCGCGGGACCGTAGGCCACGCTCATCCCCATGCAACCGAGCCCTTCGGCGGAGACGTGAAGGCCCTGGCTGCCCAGCCGGCGCTGTCGCATTGCTGAACTCCCTATATCGATATATCGACGGTCCGTCCCTGTGCGGAGGGTGACGGCCGCTTGGTCCATCTCTTCACGATCTTCGCGCCTCACCCGGCCTTCGCGCCACCACCGCTGCGCGCCGCCCGCCCCAACGCCCCTCAAAGCGCCTGTCAAGACGGCTCCCCCACCGGATGGGTCGGGTACGGCCGCCGCCTGCGCCAAAGCGGCGGCCGTACCCCCGGTGCCGTCACCATTGGGGCCGGTGACGGCGGGTATGGGTCAGGCCTGCAGGCCGGGGTCTGCTAGCAGTACTGCGCGGCCTTGCCGATGATGCGGTAGACGCAGTCGGAGTATTCGAGGAACCGGAGCACCGCCTCCCTGTTGCGGGTCGTCTGCGTCACGATCTGCTCGTCAGGCGGGTAGAAGCCGGGCGAGGAGCCCCTCGGGTACATCTCGAAGGTGTAGCTGAAGATCTTGTAGTTGCCCCACAGCCAGTCGTCGATGGAGCCGTCGGTGATGTACAGGTCGCTGGCCTGCTGCGGGGTGTAGCCGTTGGTGCCGGCCATGTTGCGGCCGAGCGCTTCGAGCGCGTCGTGGTCGTCCTGCGTGAGGCCGGGGGCGGTGTCGTTGTAGGTGTAGCCGTACGGCCACAGCACCAACTCGCTGTAGGTGTGCCAGTCGATGTTCGACTTGATCTGCTGGACGCCGCCGACCACCCGGCCGCGTACGAAGTTGGCGACCGCGCGCACCTCGGGCGCGGACTCGGCGGACGAGCCCCGGTAGGTCGCGCTGGAGGGGGACCCGGAGGAGCCGCCGCAGCAGCCCCACCTGAAGGCCCAGTTGCGGTTCAGGTCGGTGCCCACGTACGAGGAGCCGGCGTTCGGTTGCCGGTTCTTGCGCCAGGAGCGGTAGGACCCGGTGGCGATGTCGTACTCGCCGCCGTCGGGGTTGAGATCCGGCATGATCCAGATCTCCCTCGAGTTCACCAGGCCGGTGATCCTGCTGTCGGACCCGTAGCCACCGGTGAAGAGGTTGAGCAGGTAGATCGCCATCTCGACGGTGAGGTGCTCACGGGCGTGCTGGTGGTGGGTGAACAGCACCTCCGGCTCGCTCTCATCGGTCGCGACGTTGTCGCTGATCTTGACGCCGATGAGGTCACGGCCTCCGTAGGAGGTGCCGTAGCTGAACTTCCTGGCGATGGAGGGGTAGCTGGAGACCAGCTGGTTCACCAGGGCGGTCATCTCCGCGTAGTTGTGGTACCCGGAGTCGGCCGGCGGGAAGTCCTGCGGTTTGGGCAGTGGCGGGGATAACGGCCGCGGGATGCGCGTAACCGTGTAGCCCAGGTTCCTGATCTCGGCGATCTCGGCTTCCGAGGCGGTGACCACGACCGATGTGTCCGCCACCTCGTCGATCGCGGCGCCTGTCTGCGCGATCGCCGTGCGCTGCTGGGCCGTGCTCGGGCCCTCGACGCGGTACTGGTTGCTCGGGGGCGGCTCGGCCGAGGCCCCCACCCCGGTGATGCCGCTGGTGCACAGCAGTGCCAGGATCGCGAGTCCTACGAGCAGACGACGTCTCACCTGTGCCTCCCTCAGGCGCGCGCTCTTGGGGTTTGTCGCACGCCTGCACTGAGAGTCAGGTCAACTCGTCGAACTTTGAAGGCCCAAATTTCACGACTTGTCCGGCGTTATGCCGCAGGGAGCAGGATTCACCCGGAACAGGCATCGAACCGGAGAACCATGATTAACGTCCGTGCTGGGGGTAACAGATTGCCGATCGCACCAGCGGTCGAACCGACGGTCCCGACATCAACCCCCCCAAGGAGAACCTCATGGCCCTCCCCGTCCTCACCCCAGAGCAGCGCCAGGCCGCTCTCGTCAAGGCGACCGAGGCCCGCCAGGCACGCGCGGCGCTCCTGGCCCAGCTCAAGACCGGCGACCTCACCCTCGCCGAACTGCTCAAGCGCGACGACGACACGGCCAAGAAGATCAAGGTCTCCCAGGCCCTGCGCGCACTCTCGGGCATCGGCCCGACCAAGGCCGCCGCGCTCATGGAGCGTGCCGGCGTGGACGACAAGCGGCGCATCGGCGGCCTCGGCGTCCAGCAGCGTCGCAAGCTCGTCGACGCGCTCTCCTGATCGCCCGTACGGATGTCGCATGGCCGGGGTGTAGGGACGAGATCCCATCGTCCCTGCACCAGCCGATCATCGGCGCCCGAAGCATTCTCCCCGGAGTCCTGAGCGCATAGTCTCCCAATAACGACATCGCTGCGGGAGGCGACCATTGAGCAAGCTCACGCGAGACGAGCGCAGGGATCTGGCGGACATCCTGGCCAGCCCCGAGCTCAACGACCCACGCGTCCACGCCGACCGCGAGGTCGGTCAGCAGCTCGCCGATTTCTTCCGCAAGGACATGCCGGACGTGGACGAGGTCGCCATCGGACGCGTCTTCCTGCGTACCGCGGTCACCATGACCCAGCTTGGTGACGCCGGGATGCCGCTCGAGCAGATCGCGAACATCTTCACGCTGAGCGCTCTTGATCTGACCGCCCTGGAGCTCGCCCGGGAAGTCGACCCCGGACCGCCTCCCGCGACCTGAGGGCCGCGTCGCCGCCGGGCCGTCCGGACCCCAGGACGTGCCTCGGTCACGCGCCCGAAGACGGTGGCCGGCCATGCTCGGGCGGGAGCAGGCTTGGGAGGTTGACGACGATCGCCTCCTGGGTGCTGCGTGCGATCACGACGACGGCCTCGTTGTCCGGGTCGGGGTTCTCCTCCCGGTGGGGCGCGAACGGGGGGACGAAGACGTAGTCGCCCGGCCTGGCGTCGATGCGCACCTCACGCGGCTCGTCACCGTCCATGTCGAGGAAGACGAACGACGGTGTGCCGCTGACCACGTAGATGGCGGTCTCGGAGTCGCCGTGGTGGTGGTCGGCCGAGATCGTGGCCGGTGCGACATGGGTCTGCCCCATCCACAACCTGCTCGACCCGACGGTCGCCTCACTGATGGCCGCCCGGCGGACCATGCCGGACGTCTGCGCCGTCTCCGAGCTCAGATCGCCCTGCCCCACGTGGTGCAGGCGCCGATGGAACGGATCGCCGATCGGCGCCTGGTCTTCGGGCACAGGACCCTCCCCGTCGCGCGGCCCCGGCCGGCGCTTCCGGCCGGATCCCTCCCTGCTTAAGGATAGGCGGCCCCCGCCGGCCGTCCGGGAGACCCCCTGGA
>NZ_BAAAZR010000019.1:74268-210044 GCF_039537005.1 Sphaerisporangium flaviroseum
CTCCCGGGAGCCAGGCGTTCCGGGGTTGGTCGCGCCAAGGACTTAGCGGACAACCTTCACATAGTCGGTTGCCGACGACCCAGACAGGCCGCGTGAGCCCTCGAAGACGACCTTCCAGGTACCGGACCAGTAGGCCGGAATCTTCGTGTAGAAGCTTCCGTCCGGGTTGGTCTCGATCGTGTCGACGTACTCCCACTTACCACCGTGTGCGCGGTGGAAGTACACCTTGATGTCCTGCCAGCCGAGGTGACGCCAGCTGTGCCAGCGGTGATCGTCGCGGCAACGGTTGCCGCCCACCACGTAGGCGTCGCCGTCCCACCACCAGTCGCCGTAGCACCGGGCGGTCTGAAGCTGGCCGGTGAGGGAAAGCTTCCGGCCCTTCTTGACGGGCTCAGGGCTCGCGTCGAAGTCCGCGATCCGCGTCGCGCGCGGTCCGCGGTGCCGGTCCGTGACGACCTTCACATAGAAGGACGACTTGGCCTTCACGACCTTGCCGTCGAAGCCGGTGGCCTCGACGTAGACGTTCCACTTCCCAGCCGGATCGTGCCGGTCGAGAACGATCGTCTTGGACCAGGTCTTGGTCTCCGAGCCGCCGGACGCCTTCGCCGCTCCGGGACACGGGTTGCAGTCGGACTGCCCGCCCTGTCCCGTCGGGTCGAAGTCGAGCTTGACGCTCTCCGCGGCCACGGTCTCGACCGTGGCCGTCACCGCGACGCGGTCGCGTCCACGGATGACCACGGGATCCGGGGTCACCTTGACGGACTCGATGCTGACCGCGGTGTCCGGCGCTGTGTCCGCCAGCGCCGGCGCCGCCACTGTGAGCACCGAAGCGCCCATAGCGGCCGCTACCAGGGTGGTAGCGATGCGTTTCATCATGCGGAACTTCCTCTCCCCGTAGAGAAAGGCATCCCAGTGGGGGTGTGCCTACGTCATAGACGCTTCCAGGCAGGAAAAAGTTGACTGGCAACCCCCAGCAAATAACCCCAAATCGGACATGTAACAATATCGTTATACTTGTAAATATACCTATTTGTCCTGGCTTCAAGTCTAATGTCGGGCTGTGCGGGAAACATAGGCGTAATGGCGTGTGCCGGGATACACGACCCGCCACGTGCCGCGTGCTCGTCTCACGCGCCTGGCGAAACGGCCCTCACCGTTGGTCCTCGCCTTGGCCACGCTCTTCCAGCCTTTCCGGCCGTGTTTCCTGTACTGCAGCGTGACCCGCTGCCGCGGGAACGACCAGTAGTCGAACCTGCCCGTCGGATCGACCCGCATGAGCGTCCCGGTCATCCGTACGGCCCGCCCCCGTTTCCGTACGCGGACGATCCGGACCCCGCTGAACGCGGTCCTTTTCCTGAACAGGAACGAGGAGGACGCGGTGGTCTTGCCCCCTCGGGTGTTCCTCGCGGTCGCGACGGCCCGCCAGCGCCCCGAGGGGTACCACCGGTTCAGGCCCACGGGAGGGTTGAAGCGCCACACCTCCCATCGGGCGGCACGACCTGCGGAGGCGGGAGGAAGGGCCCCGGCCGCGCGTGCGGCGGGCGTTCCCGGCGCGCCACCCCCGCGCCGGGCCGGGGCCGGTGGGCGGGACCTGCCGCGCCGTCCGGGGGGCTCGACCCGCAGGCTCACCCCGTTGGGCCCCGAGACGCCCCGCGCGACGACGACCACCACCAGCCTGACCGCGCCCTTGGCCCCGGCCACCGGGGTCCGCGGGCGGACTCTCACCGACCGGATCACCGGCCGGTCCGGGCCCGGCGGGGCCGTGTGCGCGGCCGGGCCCGAGGCGGCCACCGTCGATCCGCCCGGGGACGGTGGCGCCTTCATCGCGCGTCCGGCGAAGGAGGGGGGCGCCTCCGCCAGGACCGTGAGCGCGGCCAGCCCTGCCGCCGACGACGTGAGCAAACGTCTCATGGTCATGGCCTGGAGGCTAGGGACCGAGGGGTAACGGCCCGGGGCCGACACGCCCCCCGCCCGGTAAAGCACCCGCGGAGCAGCGGCCGGATCAGTCGTCGTACATCGCGTCGATCGCCTCGGCGTACTTGGCGTGGATGACGCGGCGCTTGAGCTTGAGGCTCGGCGTGAGCTCCTCGGTCTCGGCGGTCCACTCGACCGGGAGCAGCCGCCACTTCTTGACCTGCTGGACGCGGGCGAGCTTCTCGTTGGCGGCGGCGACGGCCGCCTCGACCTCCTTGACCACATCAGGGTGCTCGGCCAGGTCGGCCAGCGAGGTGAACTCGATGCCGCGGCCCTGCGCCCACACCGGGGCGACCTCGCCGTCGAGGGTGAGGACCGCCACGACGTAGGGCCTGCGGTCGCCGTACGCGAGCGCCTGGCCGATGATCGGGTGCTCCTTGAGGAAGTTCTCGGTGTTGGCCGGGGAGATGTTCTCGCCGCCGGCGGTGATGATGAGCTCCTTCTTGCGGTCGACGATGCTGACGAACCCGTCCTCGTCGACGGAGCCGACGTCGCCGGTGTGCAGCCAGCCGTCCTCGTCGAGAAGCTCGGCGGTGGCCTCGGGGCGGTTGAGGTAGCCCTTGGTGTTGGCGGGGCTGCGCGTGATGATCTCGCCGTCGTCGGCGATGCGCACCTCGACGCCGGGCCCGGGGCGGCCGACCGTGCCGAGCTTGTACTGCTCGATGCTGTTGGCGGTGAACGCGCCGCTCGTCTCGGTCATCCCGTACACGTCGAGCACCTTCAGCCCGAACCCGGCGAAGAACCGCTGGACCTCGAGCGGCATCGGGGCGGCGGCGGTGGCGAGCCAGCGGGCGTTCTCCAGGCCGATCAGCGAGCGGATGATCGACAGCAGCGCCGCATCGGCACGCTCGTACGCCGCGACGACCTCGGGGCTCGGGACCCGGCCGTACTGGGAGCCCTCGATGTAGGCGAGCCCGGCGGCCATGGCCGCGCGGACGTTCTCCTGCTGCTCCTCGGGCTGGGTGCTGAGCAGAGCCTGCAGGCGGGCCATCATCTTCTCGTAGACCCTCGGCACGCCGAAGAACAGCATCGGCTTGACCTGGCCGAGCACCGCGCCGAGCTGGGCCAGGTCGGTGCAGAAGTGGACGTGGCAGACCTTGAACACCGGCAGGTACAGGCTGAGCACGCGCTCGGCGATGTGGGCGTAGGTGAGGTAGGAGATCTGCGCGCCGTGGGAGGGCAGCATGGTCATGCGGTCGGTGGCGACGACCTCGAAGAAGATGTTCTCGTGGGTCAGCGGCACGCCCTTGGGGTTGCCGGTGGTCCCGGAGGTGTACAGCACGGTGAGCACGTCGGTGGACTGGACGGCCGCGGCGCGCGCCTCCACGGCGTCGGGATCGGCCGCGAGGGATCGCTCGCCGAGGTCCAGGAAGTCGTCCCAGCTCATGAAGAGCTCGCCCTCGGGCGCGCCCTCGACGACGATGACCTTGCGCAGGCCCGGCAGCTCTCCGAGGATCGGTTCCCAGCGCGCGAGGTCGGCGGCGCTGCCGAGCACCACGATCTTGGCATCGACGTCGCGGGCGACGAAGGCCACCTGCTCGGGCGCGAAGGTGGAGTACACCGAGCACGCCATGCCGCCGGCGTGGACCGCGCCGAGGTCGGCGAGCACGTGCTCGCTGCGGTTCACCATCATCAGGGCGACGGCCTCGCCGGGCGCTAGACCGAGGGCGCTGTAGGCGGCGGCGATCGCGAGCACCCGCCGCCTGGCCTCCCCGTAGGTCATGGTCGTCCAGCCGCCGTCGGCGGGGTCGGAATAAGCGGGGGCGTCGGGAAAGCGTTCGGCGGTGAGCTTGAGCTGTTCGCAGATGGTGCGACCCGCGATCTCCTGCTCGATCTCGGAACGTTCCGCAAGGACCCGGGGGTCGGCCATGTCACGCCTCCAGAAAGTGCTCACTTGCACGAGTGGAGTGCATCGCACCACAGGCTGTTCACCGTAGACAAGTCCCACGAAGTGAGAAGAACGGCCGCGCTTGCCTCCATCGGTCAATGGGCATTCATTCAACCACGGAGCGTGATCAAGTAAGGAGGATATTTGCCTATGTTGGCATATTTACCACATTAAGCCACAAAATGGATATTAGCCTCTCTTCCGGCCAATAGGGCAAGCCAGGTGGCCGGGGAGGCGTCACGGGGTACGGGGGTGGACCGGCATGGCCGGAGATGTCGGCTCGCGCGTGCAGGAAAGGACGATCTTCGGGCATCCGCGCGGTATCGTCACGCTCTTCCTCACCGAGATGTGGGAGCGGTTCAGCTTCTACGGCCTGCGCGCCATCCTGTACTTCTTCCTCATCGCCACCGCCGCCGGTGGCGGTCTCGGGCTGCCCAAGCCCACCGCCACCGCCGTCGTCGGCGTCTACGGGGCACTGGTCTACCTGCTCGCCCTGCCGGGCGGCTGGATCGCCGACCGGATACTCGGGGCGCGCAGGGCCGTGCTCACCGGCGGCGTGATCATCATGCTCGGCCACATCTGCATGGCCCTCCCGATCAGGGGCGCCGCGCTGATCTGGCTCGGCCTGGGCCTCATCGTGGTCGGCACCGGGCTGCTCAAGCCCAACATCTCGACCATGGTCGGCCAGCTGTACCCCGAAGGGGAGAACGCGCGGCGCGACGCCGGATTCTCCATCTTCTACCTCGGCATCAACCTGGGCGCCTTCGCCGCCCCCTACGTGGTGAGCAACCTGGCCAAGGACGGCCGCTGGCATCTCGGCTTCGGCGCGGCGGCGGTGGGCATGGCCATCGGCCTGACCCAGTACATCCTCGGCAGCCGTCACCTGCGCGGCGTCGGGGAGACCCCCGGCCACCGCCTCACCCCCAAGGAGCGCCGGCACTTCGGCCTGATCGCGCTGACCGGCCTGCTGGCCGCGACGCTGGCGGTCGTCGTGTGGGCGGCGACCGGCACGCTCACGGTCGACCGCTTCACGGTCGCGCTGACGGTGCTCACGATCGTGGTCCCGGTCGGCTATTTCGCCTACATCCTGCTCGGCAGCCACAACCTGACCGCCGACGAGCGGCTGAAGATGAAGGCCTACATCTGGCTGTTCGTCGCCGCCGCGATCTTCTGGATGATCTACGACCTGGCGCCGACCGTGCTGAACGAGTTCGCGGCGGAGAAGACGGACCTGCGGATCTTCGGCCACCCCATCACGGCCGCCACCACGCAGTCGTTCAACCCGCTGCTCATCATGATCTTCGTGCCGGTCTTCGCGGTGCTGTGGGTGCGGCTCGGCGACCGGGTGGGGGCCGCCCAGAAGTTCGCCTTCGGCCTGTTCATGATCGGCGTCAGCTTCGTGGTGATGGCCATCGCGGCCGCCCTGGCCCAGTCGGGCAGGATCTCGGTCTGGTGGCTGTTCCTGGTGTACCTCATCCAGGTGTTCGGTGAGCTGTCCCTGAGCCCGGTAGGCCTGTCGGTCACCGTCGAGCTGGCCCCGCACGCCTTCAGGAGCCAGATGCTCGGCGTCTGGTACCTGTCGTTCGCCGTCGGGGACGCCATCGGAGGGCAGACGGCGCGGCTGCTGAGATACGTGTCCGAGCCCGTCTACTTCCTCACGCTCGCCGCCATCGCGATCGCCGCCGCCGCCGTCCTGATCGGGTTCTCCCACCGGCTACGCGTGCTGATGGGAGAGCGGTGACGCCCGCGCGGGCCGTCCCGGCTCACAGGGTCGGCGTCAGCGGAGCCGCGCGTGCGCCATGGACGCCGAGGGACGAGCCGAGTGCCCGGGCCATGGCCAGGCGCCGGGCCGCGTCGGCCAGAGGCCGCGGTGGCATGGTGAACGGCAGGCGCAGGTAGCGCTCCAGCGTTCCGTCCACGCCGAACCACGGGCCGGGCGCCAGCCGTACCCCCTGGGCCGCCGCGGCGTCGGCGAAGGGGGTGGCGACCGGGGCGTCCAGCCGCACCCACAGCGAACCGCCGCCCCGCGGCACGGTGAACCGCCATTCGGGCAGCTCCGCGCGGAGGACCTCGACCAGCGCCGACCGTGAGGCCCCGAGGGTGCGCCTGCGTTCGGCCTTGGTCTCCTCGATGCGCTCGAACAGGCGGGTCACCACCAGTTGCTCGAAGAGCGGGGCGGCGATGTCCACCGAGGAGCGCAGCACCGCCAGGCGGCGGATCAGCGCGGCCGTGCCCCGGATCCAGCCGATGCGCAGCCCGCCCCACCACAGTTTGGAGGCCGACCCGATGCTGATCACGCGGCTGTCGGTGTCGAAGGCCGCCAGCGGAGAGATGGCCGGCACCTCGTCGATGGCGAGCTCGGCCCAGCTCTCGTCCACCACCAGCGTCGTGTCGTAGCGTCGCGCGGCCCCCACCAGCGCCGCGCGGTCGCCGTCGGCCATCAGCAGGCCGGTGGGGTTCTGGAAGTCGGGGATCACGTAGGCGAGCCGCGCCGCCGACTGGCGCATGGCGCAGCTCATCAGCTCCAGATCCCAGCCCTCGTCCGGTATGCCGACCGGGACCAGCCGCGCGCCGCGCATGCGGGCGGCGTCCAGCCCGTGCGGGTAAGTGGGGGACTCGACCACGACCGGGTCGCCCTGGCCGGCCAGGAGCGTCATCAGCAGGTGGATGGCGTGCTGCGCGCCCAAGGTGACCAGGATCTGGTCGGGCCGGGTGGCCAGGCCCCTGGCGCCGTACCGCGCGGCGATGGCCTCGCGCAGCGGCGGCAGGCCCACCGCGTCGTAGCCGGCGCCGAGTCCGTAGCGGGGGTAGGCCTCGGTCGCGGCGGCGATGGCGTCCGGCAGCAGGCCGGTCGCGGCGGGGGCGGCGCTGTGCAGCGGGAGCAGGCCGTCGCCGTCGGGGGCGACCCACGGGTTCTCGGTGCCCTGCGCCCCCGGGCCGGGAAGGGCGGTCCAGCTGCCGGACCCCTGGCGGCTGTCGAGGTATCCCTGCTCACGCAGCCGGTCGTAGGCGGTGGTCACGGTGGTACGGCTGACGCCGAGCGCCTGCGCCAGGTGGCGCTCGGCGGGCATGCGCACCCGTATGGGCAGGCGGCCGTCCAGGATCAGCGTGCGCACGGTCTCCGCCAGCACCCGGTAGTACGGCCGGGCCTCCGGGGAGATGCCGACGAGCCTGGCGAGCTGTGGTCCGCTCAGATGGCGCTCCATATGGCCACTTTCTCTGATTGGCTCTTTAGTTGCAAGCCAATGACCGCAGACCATTGCTACCACTATGAGCGAACTCTCCCTCCCCCGTGTCGAGTCCTTTCCCAGCCGCCTGCTCCGCCTGTACGCCGGCCTGGCGCTGTACGGCGCCGGGGTCGGCGTACAGGTCGAGTCCCGGCTCGGCAACAACCCCTGGGACGTGTTCCACCAGGGCCTGGCCGTCCGCACCGGCTGGTCCATCGGGACGTGGATCATCCTCGTCGGCGCCATCGTGATGGTCTTCTGGATCCCGCTCAGGCAACGCCCCGGCGTCGGCACGCTCAGCAACATCATCTTTCTCGGGCTCTTCGTCGACCTGACGATCTGGCTGGCCCCGACGCCGGACGCCCTTGTGGTGCGGTGGATCTACCTGCTGGCGGCGGTGGTGTTCGTCGCGGCCGCCACCGGGCTCTACCTCGGGGCGGGGATGGGCCCGGGCCCCAGAGACGGCCTGATGACCGGCCTGCACCGGCTCGGGCTGTCGATCCGCACGGCACGCACCCTGATCGAGCTGACCGTGCTCGCCGCCGGCTGGCTGCTCGGTGGCACCGTCGGCGTCGGCACGATCGTGTTCGCGATCGCGATCGGACCGCTCACGCAGTACTTCATGCAGCTCATGCGTCCCGGGCGGTGATCCGGCGCGTGTTTCGGGATCAAGCCGTCCATCGCCGAGGTAAGTGGCGGTGGCCGAACCGTACTAGCGTGACGGCATGCGGATCGAGGACTACGCCATCATCGGCGACATGCAGTCGGCCGCCCTCATCGGGCGCGACGGGTCGGTCGACTGGCTCTGCCTGCCCCGTTTCGACTCCCCCGCCTGCTTCTCGTCCCTGCTCGGCGAAGATCGCAACGGCCACTGGTGGATCGGACCGGCGGGACCGGACCGTCAGCTGAGCACCCGCCGGCGCTACCGGGAGAACACTCTGGTCCTGGAGACCGAGTGGGACACCGCCGGCGGCACCGTCCGGGTCACCGACTTCATGCCGCCCCGGCAGTCCAACCCCGACCTGGTCCGCATCGTCGAGTGCGTCGCGGGCAGCGTGGAGATGGCCACCCAGATCCGCATCCGCTTCGACTACGGCCGCATCGTGCCCTGGGTGCGCCGCAACGACGGCCAGCTCCAGGCCATCGGCGGGCCGGACTCGGTCTGGCTGCACTCCCCCGTGCCGCTGCAGGGCGGCGACTACGCCCACCGGGCGACGTTCAGGATGTCGGCGGGCGACCGGCTGGCGTTCGTGTTCACCTGGCATCCCTCCCACTCCCCGAAGCCCGAGCAGATCGACCCGTTCGCGGAGCTCGAGGAAACCGAGCGCATGTGGCGCGACTGGGTCGCCCGGTGCGACCCCCACGCCGAGGACCGGTGGCGTGACGCGGTCATCCGCTCGCTGATCACCCTCAAGGCGCTGACCTACGCCCCCACCGGCGGCATCGTGGCCGCGCCGACGACCTCCCTGCCCGAGGACCTCGGCGGCATCCGCAACTGGGACTACCGCTACTGCTGGCTGCGCGACGCCACGATGACGCTCGACGCGCTCATCTGCGCCGGGTACGTCGAGGAGGCGCGCGACTGGCGCGAGTGGCTGCTGCGCGCCATCGCGGGACGGCCGCAGGACCTCCAGATCATGTACGGCGTGGCCGGCGAGCGCCGCCTGCCCGAGATGGAGCTCCCCTGGCTCGACGGCTACGAGGACTCCCGCCCGGTGCGCATCGGCAACGCCGCCGTCGACCAGTTCCAGCTCGACGTCTACGGCGAGGTGATGAACTGCCTGTACGTGGCGCGGGCGTCGGGGCTCGCGGCCATCTCGCGCACCTGGGCCATCCAGCGATCGCTGATGGACTTCCTCGAGTCCCACTGGGACGAGCCCGACGAGGGCCTGTGGGAGGTCCGAGGGCCGCGCAGGCACTTCGTGCACTCCAAGGTGATGGCCTGGGTGGCCGCCGACCGCTCGATCAGGCAGATCGAGCGGTTCGGCCAGAACGGCCCGGTCGAGCGCTGGCGGGCGCTGCGTGACCGCATCCAGGCGGAGATCATGGAGAAGGGCTACGACCCGGTCAGGAACACCTTCACCCAGTCGTACGGCTCGCGCGAGCTGGACGCGGCCCTGCTGCTGATCCCGCAGACCGGGTTCCTGCCCCCGAGCGACCCCCGGGTCACCGGCACCATCGCGGCCATCGAGCGCGAGCTGATGTCGGACGACTTCGTGCTGCGCTACCCCCTCGCCCAGGACAACTCCATCGACGGCCTGGTGGGCGGCGAGGGGGCGTTCCTGGCGTGCAGCTTCTGGCTGGCCGAGGCGCGGGCCATGGTGGGCAGGCGGCGCGAGGCCGCCGAGCTGTTCGAGAGGCTGCTGTCGCTCCGCAACGACGTGGGGCTGCTGGCGGAGGAGTACGACCCGCGCTACGGCCGCCTGGTCGGCAACTTCCCGCAGGCCTTCAGCCACGTCCCGCTGATCCACACCGCCCAGACGCTGTCGCGCACGAGCACCACGCCTCGCTACGCCGACCTCCTGTGACGGCTCCGCCGGGGACTTCGCGGAGCCGGTGAGCCCTACCGGCCCTGGGCGAGGTCGGCGAGCAGGCGGGCGAACTCGGGGGGCGGGGCGACGACGAGGCGGCGCTGGCCGTCCTGGATCACCAGGTCCGCCTGGATGCGGGTCAGCCGCCCGTGGTTCCACCAGTAGACATGCGGGCTGAGACCGTCCTCGCGGGAACGGTACTCCCGGCGGGCGAACAGCCACAGCCGCTCGATGGCACGCATGACCGACAGGCCGTCGATGGGGTGGACGACCATCTCACCGGGATGGGGAAGCGCCACCATGAGACCGTCGGGCGAGACCAGCAGGTAGTCCTGGATCCGGCGCAGGTGCACGGCCGAGCTCACCGTCGAGCCGGTCATGATCCAGGCCGGGGTGCCGTCGAGGTCGACGCGGTGGGCGGACAGCTTCTCGTCGGCGAGCACGTTCCCGGCCGCCAGGTCGAGGGCCTCGGCCGGGGAGATGGGCCAGCAGAAGGCCTCCTCGGGCCGTACGGGACGGCCGGACACGGTGAGGATCTCGACCAGGTCGGAGCCGACGTGCCGTCCGATCAGCCGGGACGGGTCCTCGTCGAGGCTGTCGGCGAGCACCACTCGGGTGCGCAGCAGCGGGCGGATCTCGGCGAGGTCGCACACGTCGGGCAGGTCGTCCGCCCGGGCGACGGCGCGGGCCAGGTGGTCCGACACCAGCACCGGCCAGTCCTCTCGGGAGCGTCGTCCCGCCTCGCGGCGCAGCCCGGTGAGCTGTACGGTGATCCGCCGCGGTCCGGCGAGGACCACTGAGGCTCCGCCGGCCTCGAACACGCAGGCGTAGCCCAGGTTTTCCGCCACGAGCGCGAGCAGGGAGTCGAGATCGACCTCTTCGACCGGGCGGCGAGGCGCTTCGGCCCGCCGGTCCCGATATCGCCTGATCCAGCCCACGCAGGCTCCCTACTACCGCTTCGTCTTCCCCCGGACCAGCGCTACAGTGCCGTAGCAGGGTCGCGGAACAGGCAAGTCAAAGAGCACGATTCGGTATCAATCACCGCGTCTGCGCCCATCCATGCCGTGAACTGTGGTGTTCCGTGCCCGATGGGCAATCCGGCGATCATGGGCACCTCCAGCCCGGCGAGCCGCTCGATCAGCACGCCCAGCGGGTCTCCGCACCTCTCCCAGGAGCCGAGCACGATGCCGATGGCACCGTTCAGGCAGCCGGCCTCGAGAAGCTGGGTCAGCATGCGATCGATGCGGTACGGCTCCTCGCCGATGTCCTCCAGCAGCACGATGTGCCCCTTGCCGCGCATGGCGTACGGGGTGCCGCACAGGGCCGCGAGCAGCGAGAGGTTGCCCCCGGTCAGCGGGCCCTCGGCATGCCCGGGCACGATCACCTGGTCGCCGGCCACCGGAGCGGGCGTCTCCAGCTCGAACAGCGACGAGGTCAGGTGGGCGAGCGAGACCGCATCGGGCCCTCCGGCGTCGCCCAGGGTCTGGCAGGCGGGCATCGGCCCGAAACAGCTCGCCACGCCGAGCCGTACGGCGAACGCCTGGTGCAGGGCGGTGACGTCGCTGGATCCGAGCAGGATCTTGGGCCGGGCGGCTCCCATGACGGTCCAGTCGAGCAGGCCGAGCAGCCGGGTGGCGCCGTAACCGCCGCGGGCGCAGATCACCGCCCGGATGTCCGGGTCGCACCACGCCTCCTGCAGGTCGGCCGCCCTGCCCGCGTCAGAGCCGGCCAGATATCCCCGGCGGTTGAGCACCCTGGGCATCACGACCACGTCCAGGCCGAGCTCGGCCAGGATCTGCCGCCCCCGCGCGAGACGCACCGGATCCACCGGTCCCGAGGGCGCGACGACGGCCACCCGGTCGCCGGGACGCAACCGGGCCGGGATCCAGAGCCGCTGGCTGGTCATCGGGATACTCCGGGACGGTCACGCGCTACCGGTTCACGAAAGGCCAAAAGGCATGAAACTGCGGAAATGCCCGCAACAATGAGTAGTCTTACCCAGGTGACGCCATGTGCCACCGACGGGCGGGGCGTGGCCGGTTCGTTCACCTCGCAAAGGGTGTCAGACTGTCCTCACTTATGCGACCCCCGCCCCACATTCTCGTGGTCAACGGCATCAAGGTCCGCAGGCCGGTGTTCGTGCTCGGCGCCCCGCACTCCGGCGCGGATCTGCTCGCGCGTGCCCTGAAACGCTCTCCTGGCTTCCACGTGACCATGGGCAGGACGGCGGTCGCGCACGTCGTCTACGCCTTCGCGCGGCGGCCGTCGATCATGCGCAGGAAGGGCGGCGGCGCGGTGCGGGTGCTCCGTGACGCGCTCGCAGAAGCCTGGCAGATCATTCCCGGCGCCTGTGCCGAGTGCCCGGCGTCGTGCCGGGAGGCCGGGGCGGTGACCGGCGCGGGCCCGTGCGCCTCCCCCGCAGGCATCGTCCGGTTCGGTGACGCCAATCCCGACCTGCTGTACAGCGCCCCGGTGCTGCTCCAGGCGTTCCCCGACGCCCGTTTCGTCCAGCTCATCCGTGACGGCAGGGACGTCACGGCCGACATGCTCGCCGACCGCGCCTCCATGAGCTGGTCGCGGCCGGGCATGCTGAGCGACGAGACCGAGTTCCCCAACCCGTTCCTCGGCGTCAACGCCAGCGAGCACCGCGACAAGTGGACGACGATGCGGCCCGCCGGCAAGTGCGCCCTGCGCTGGCGCAGCGCCGTGCGACTGAGCGCCGCGCTGCGCCAGGAGCTGCCCCGCGACCAGCTCCTCACCCTCCGCTACGAGGACATGGCCGCCTCACCGGGCGAGACGATCGCCGCCATCTCCGGCTTCCTGGAGACCCGGGTCTCCAAGGTGGCCCTGTACGGCACGACCGCGCCCAAGGTCGGCGCGTGGCGCGCCCGGCTCAGGCCGGACGACGTCACGCTCGTGGAGAAGATCGCCAAGGAGGAGCTCACCCGGCTCGGCTACCTCTGACGTCGTGGCCTAGCGGCGCGCGGCTCGCGGATCACTCTGGTGCTCGAACTGGGTGCGGTAGAGCTCGGCGTAGGCGCCGTTCTGGGCGAGCAGCTCGTCGTGGCGGCCCCGCTCGGCGATGTGGCCGTCCTGGACCACCAAGATGGCGTCGGCTTCGCGGATCGTGGAGAGCCGGTGCGCGATGACCAGCGAGGTCCTTCCCGCCAGCGCCGTCTTCAGCGCCCGCTGGACGGCGGCCTCCGACTCGGAGTCGAGGTGCGCCGTGGCCTCGTCGAGCACGACCACCTGGGGGGCCTTCAGCAGCAGCCGGGCCAGCGCCACCCGCTGCTTCTCCCCGCCCGACAGCCGGTAGCCCCGGTCGCCGACGACCGTGTCCAGGCCGTCCGGTAGCGCCTCGATCAGCTCTCCGATCTGCGCGGCGCGCAGCGCCTCCCAGATCTCCTCGTCGCTCGCCCCCGGGCGGGCGTACCGCAGGTTGGCGCCGATCGTGTCGTGGAACAGGTGGGCGTCCTGCATCACGACGCCCACGGTGTCGCGCAGGGACGCCAGGGTGGCATCGCGCACGTCGACCCCGTTGACCCGCACGGCTCCGCCGGTCACGTCGTACAGCCGCGAGACCAGCGAGGTGATGGTGGTCTTGCCCGCGCCCGAATGCCCGACCAGCGCGATCAGCTCGCCGGGCCGGGCGGTGAACGTGACGCCCTTCAGCACCTCCTGGCTCGGGCCGGTGTCGGGCCGCGCGACCGACTCCAGCGACGCGAGCGACACCTCCTCGGCGGCCGGGTAGCGGAACTGGACGTCGTCGAACTCGATCGTGACCGGCCCGCTCGGCACCGGCCTGGCGTCGGGGGCCTCGGCGACCATGGGCTTGAGGTCGAGCACCTCGAAGACCCGGTCGAAGCTCACAAGCGCGGTCATCACGTCGACGTGGACGTTCGACAGGCTGGTCAGCGGGCCGTACAGGCGCATGAGCATCGCCGCCAGGGCCACCAGCGTGCCCAACGGGAAGGCCCCGTCGACCACGAGCACGCCGCCCGCGCCGTACACCATCGCGGTCGCGAGCGCCGCGACCAGGCCGAGCGCGACCCGGAAGACGGTGGCGTACATGCCCACCGTGATCCCCACGTCGCGCACCCGGCCGGCCCGCTCGCCGAAGTGCGCGGCCTCGTCGTCCGGGCGGCCGTACAGCTTGGCGACCATGGCCCCGGCCACGTTGAACCGCTCGGTCATGACCGAGCTCATCTCGGCGTCGAGTTGCATCTGCTCGCGGGTCAGCTTGGACATGCGGCGCCCGACCCACCGCGCGGGGAGGACGAAGATCGGCAGCAGGATGAGGGCGACCAGCGTGACCTGCCACGAGAGGACCAGCATGGCGCCGAGCACCACGACCAGGCTGACCACGTTGGACACCACGGCCGAGAGCGTGCTGGTGATCGCCCGCTGCGCGCCGATGACGTCGCCGTTCAGACGCGAGACCAGCGCGCCGGTCTGGGCGCGCATGAAGAACGCCACCGGCATTCGCTGGACGTGGTCGAAGACCTCGGTGCGCAGGTCGTAGATCAGGCCCTCGCCGATGCGCGAGGAGAACCAGCGCTGGGTCAGGCCGAGCCCGGCGTCCACCACCGCCAGGACCGCGATCACCATGGCCAGCTTCACGACCACGTCGGTACGGTGCGGGATGATGCCCTGGTCGATGATCGACTTCAGCAGCAGCGGGTTGGCGATCACGATGACCGCGTCGAGCACCACCAGCCCCAGGAATCCGGCGATCTGCCAGCGGTACGGCCGCGCGTATCGGGCGATGCGCGGCACCGTGCCCGGCGTGAGCCGCTCCTTGGTCACCGAGCTGTCGCGCCGCAGCGACCTCATCGTCTGGGGCCCGAATCCCCCGCCCAACATCGCCATCGTGGTGCTTCGCCGATCCTCTCCCCGCGTGTTCGGTACGGCGGCGCGTGCCCCCGTCTCCTCCTCCGGCGGAAGCACGAGAACCGGTTGCATGATTCCCGGGTCAGCTCAGGGCGAACGATCACTCCCTTGAGCCGGCACCCCGCCACCGGCCCTCTGTTCGGCTCTGGCGATTATCCTCCCAGGTCAGGGCTGGTCTTACTACTCGGAGCCGGCTGGGCGGCCACCGAACAGCGCCCTGATGCGGACGGCCTGCTCGGCACGCTCGGCGGCGCTCTGCTCCTCCAGGGTCCGCCCCCCGGCGCTCTGGAGCAGTCGCTTGGTCGCGGCCGCCGCGTCCCTGTCGGTGGTGAGCAGGGCGGCGGCGAGCCTCCTGGTGGCCGCCGACAGCTCTTCGCCCGGCACCACCTGCTCGGCGAGACCGAGCCTGAGCGCCTCCTCGGCCTCGACGACGCGGGCCGTGAGACAGATCTCCACGGCCCTGGCCAGACCGATCAGATCGACCAGCGGCTTGGTGCCGGTCAGGTCAGGGACCAGCCCAAGCGCGGGCTCTTTCATGCAGAACTTGGCGTCGTCGGCGAGTATCCGCAGGTCGCACGCCAGGGCCAGCTGAAACCCTGCGCCGATCGCGTGCCCCTGAACCGCCGCTATCGACACGATGTCAGGGCGGCGCAACCACAGGAAACCCTGCTGGAACTCCGCGATCCGCTCCTCCAGCGTGCCGCCGTCGAGCGCGGCCGCGGAGGCGAACGAACCCTGCCCCGGAACCCCTTCCGGGGTGAACATCCGCCGGTCGATGCCCGCTGAGAAGGACGGCCCCTCACCTCGGACCACGACGACACGCACCTGCTCCGGCAGCGTCCTGCCGATCTGAGCAAGCGCCGACCAGGTCGCGGACGTCTGCGCGTTCCGCTTATCAGGCCGGTCCAGTGTGATCGTCGCGATCTCGCCGTCCACCTCGAAGCGCAAACCGATCTCCGCGAGCTCCTCGCTATCGAGGGTCATGTCAGCCTCGCCGCGCACCCCTCCGGCGCGCGTCAGCGCTCCATCTGTGCCCGGCTCGGCATCCTGGCTCGCCGAGATCGCCGCCGCACTCCCCCCAAGCATCGCTTCCGGCATCGCCCGCTCCGTCCGTCATGTCGCTGTCCCGTCACGCCCGAACCCGGTGAGGTTCCAGAATGAGATTCTACCGGCGCGGGCGGGACGGGTCTCGACTGAACGGGACGAGCGGCTGCGGTCGCGCGTATCCGAGGCGGTTTTCTAGCGCTTCGACTTGCCTCGGGTGGCTCCCCCACGCCCCCGCAGAGTCACGCCGGACTCGCTGAGGATGCGGTGGATGAACCCGTATGACCTGCCCGTGGAAGCGGCCAGCGCGCGGATGCTCTCACCCGCGGCATAGCGCTTCTTAAGGTCGGCGGCCAGTTTTTCACGGTCGGCCCCGGTCACCCGGGTGCCCTTCTTCAGAGTCTCGGCCACGAGTACCTCCTGTAGTGCCAGACTTCCGCAGCGTTACTCACGCCATGATCAGTCATTTCAGCCGGATCGGCTACCTACTCCATGGGAAAAGATCCGTACCCGCTCAAATTAAGATCAGGCAAGTGCCACAAGATCGGAAAATTCATCGCTCCAAGCGTCTTCTACTCCGTCAGGTAGCAAGATCACCCTATCCGGTCGCAGGGCCGATACGGCACCCTCATCGTGTGTGACAAGGACAATTGCCCCAGAATAGGACCTCAACGCTGAAAGTACCTGATCGCGGCTGACCGGATCGAGGTTGTTCGTCGGCTCGTCGAGCAGCAGGACGTTGGCGCTCGAAAGCACCAGCGTGGCCAGGGCCAGGCGGGTCTTCTCCCCTCCGGAGAGCACGGACGCGGGCTTGTCGGCGTCGTCCCCCGAGAACAGGAACGAGCCGAGGACCTTGCGCAGGGCGACGTCGGGCACGTCGGGCCCGGCGGAACGCATGTTCTCCAGCACGCTGCGCCCGGGGTCCAGGGTCTCGTGCTCCTGGGCGTAGTAGCCCAGCTTGAGGCCGTGGCCTGGGCGAACCTCGCCGGAGTCGGGCTTTTCTATGCCGCCGAGCATGCGCAGCAGCGTGGTCTTGCCTGCGCCGTTGAGGCCGAGGACCACGACGCGGCTGCCCCGGTCGACGGCCGCGTCGACATCGGTGAAGACCTCCAGCGAGCCGTAGGACTTCGACAGGGCCGACGCGGTGAGCGGAGTGCGGCCACAGGGGGCCGGATCGGGGAAGCGGAGCTTGGCGACCTTGTCGCTGCGCCGCTCCTCCTCCACCCCCGCCAGCAGGCGCTTGGCCCGGCGCTCCATGTCCTGCGCGGCCTTGGCCTTGGTGGCCTTGGCGCGCATGCGGTCGGCCTGCGAAAGCAGCTGCGAGGCCTGGCGCTCGGCGTTGGCGCGCTCCCTCTTCCTGCGGCGCTCATCGGTCTCGCGCTGGGCGAGATAGGTGGTCCACCCGACGTTGTAAGTGTCGATGACACAGCGGTTTGCGTCGAGGTGCAGAACTTTGTTTACCGTCGCTTCAAGAAGGCCGACATCATGGCTAATAATGATCAAGCCGCCCTGGTGGGATCGTAAAAAATCACGAAGCCACCCGATTGAGTCTGCATCGAGGTGGTTTGTCGGCTCGTCCAGGAGGAGAGTCTCCGCTCCACTGAAAAGTATTCGCGCCAGTTCGACGCGGCGCCGCTGGCCACCGGAGAGGGTCTGGAGAGGCTGCTTCAGCACCCGGTCGGGCAACCCGAGGCTGGAGGCGATCGACGCGGCCTCGGCCTCGGCGGCGTACCCGCCGAGGACGTGCAACTGGTCCTCCAGGCGGCCGTACGCGCGCACCGCGCGGTCGCGGACGCGCACGTCGTCGGAGGCCATGCCGACCTCCGCCTGGCGCAGCTCGTGCAGCACCTGGTCGAGGCCGCGGGCCGAAAGGATGCGGTCGGTCGCGAGGACCGAGAGGTCGCCGGTGCGGGGGTCCTGGGGAAGGTAGCCGACGGCCCCACTCGTGGTCACGGTGCCGGCGGCGGGGAGGCCCTCGCCGGCCAGGATCTTGGTCAGCGTGGTCTTGCCTGCTCCGTTGCGGCCCACGAGGCCGATGCGGTCGCCGGGGTTCACCCGGAAGGACGCCCCTTCGATGAGCAGGCGGGAACCGGCGCGCAGTTCGATGTCAGACGCGATGATCATGATGAGGGAACACTCCCAGAACGGGGAACGAGGTCGAAGGACGTGCTTTCGGAGGCGGCCGGAGTGTCGTGAGCGGCCGAACGGCGCGGCCCGCTTCCATGCGTGCGCCGATCAATCGGGAGTGCGCATGCCTCATAGTGTACGGCCAGTCCTCCGGCGAGGCTTGATAGTTAAGAAAAAACTAATATGATGGCTCCCATGAGCGGAAAGTCCGGGCGTCCCCGGCTGCGGAACGACCGGCCCGACGCCTTCGCGGCGCTCGCCGACCTGACGCGCCGCCACCTGCTGGAGAAGCTGACGGCGGGCGAGCGCTCGGTCTCCGAGCTCATGGCCGATCTGGCCGTCACCCAGGCGGCCGTCTCGCAACACCTCAAGGTGCTGCGAGACGCGGGGCTGGTCGAGGTGAGACCCGAGGGAAGGCACCGGCTCTACCGGCTGCGGCCCGAGGGCCTGGCCGAGCCACGCGAGTGGCTGACAGACCTTGAGCGCTTCTGGAAGGAGCGCCTCAAGAGCCTGAGGGACGTGCTCGACGAGACCGAGATCGAAACCGGATCCGAGCACGAACCCGAAGCGGCACCGCCCGCCTGACCCATACGGGCGGCGCGCCCGGCACCCGGCCGTCCGCCTCAATCGAAAGGAAATCCCATGGCACTGCGATCGATCAGCATCGTCTCCATCCCCGTCTCCGACCAGGACCGGGCCGCCGAGTTCTACGAGCACAAACTGGGGTTCACCCTGGTCGCCGACAACCCGATGGGCGACCAGCGCTGGGTTCAGCTCGCGCCGCCCGGAGGCGGCGCCACGATCACGCTCGTCACCTGGTTCCCCGCCATGCCCCCCGGCGGCGTCCGCGGCCTGGTCATCGAGTGCGACGAGGTGGCCGAGACCCTGGAACGGTTCCGTGCCCAGGGCGTCACCGTCCACCAGGACGGCGTCGAGAAGGCTCCGTGGGGCACCTTCTTCACCTTCGAAGACCCCGACGGCAACGGCTGGGTGGCCCAGGAGTCCGCGTTTCCGGCCTGAGCCGTGAAAGCGGGCGGTCGAACCGCCGGCGGCGTGCGCGTGCCGCGCGGTCCCCGCCTGATCGCCGATGCCAATGCCGCAGGTCAGACCGGTGATGGAAGCGCTAAAGTTAAGACGTTGCAGCTACCGCTTACGCCCGTCCGGCACCTCGCGGAACGGGCGTGCTCTGATCGTCCGCGCGGCGTGACCATCCGGATGGCGATCCCGTCGACATCCCGCTATGAGCCAGGACACGGAGAACCTGATCCGGCTCGGACGGGAGGCATTTTTGAAGACGAAGAAGAGCCGGCCACGCACGCGGACCGGCGCCGGGTCGCCGCGTGCGAGACGCCATACGGGCCATGGGAGGGCATGGGACATGGTGGCGATCGCCACCGTCGTCCTGGCCGGCCGCAAGCTGCGCAGGAGGATCCTCCGGCGGATCGGAGACGTCTCCTACCGCCTCGCCGGGATCAACGAGATCGATGCCTACGACGAGATCGAGTCGGGGCGTGACCCGGCCGAGATCCTCCGGCTCATCCGGAACATCAACATCACCCTGGAGATCGTCGACCGGCAGCGGCAGTACGCCAACAACGTCTCCCACGAGCTCCGCAACCCCCTTTCCGGACTGCGGGTGGAGCTGGAGGAGGCCCAGCTCCACCCTGAGCAGACCGACATCCACCGCCTCGTCAAACAGGTGCTGCAAGGCATCGAGCGGCTCGAGGGCATCGTCGCCGACCTGCTGTTCCTGGGCCGGATCGGCAGCCAGAGCGAGGGCCGCGAAGTGCTCGACCTGGGCGAGATCGCGCGGCAGGAAGTCCTCGGGCGTGACGGGAAGATCCCTATCAGGTGTGCGATCGACCCCGGCGTGATGACCTGCGCCGTACGCGCCCAGATCAGCAGGCTCCTGACGAACCTGCTGGACAACGCCCAGCGTTACGCCGAGCATTTCGTGGACGTCGAGGTCCACCGGCGCGGAGACATGGCGGAACTGGCGGTGTCGGACGACGGCGAGGGGATCCCCGAGAAGGACCGCGAACGGGTCTTCGAAAGGTTCACCCGGCTGGGCACCTCCGCCAAGCGTGACGGCCCCGGCACCGGTCTCGGCCTGGCGATCGCGCGGGACGTCGCCAAGACCCACTCCGGGACCATCCACGTGGAGCCCTCCGCGACCGGCGGCGCCCGCTTCGTCTTCCAGATCCCCATATCCAGCTGCTGACGGCCACTACTCCCACAAGGCCCTGGACCACGAGAACGACCCGTCCTGCACCACACCCAACGAGGCCCCGGACCACGAGATCACCAGTCCTGCACCCACACCCAACGAGGCCCTGGACCGCGGAATCACCAGTCCTGCGCCCACACCCAACGAGGCCCTGGACCGCGGAATCACCCGTCGTGCGCCCCACGCCTCACGGGTGCGCGTCACGCCTCCGGGTCCACCACGCGGATCCGGACGGCGCGGAACTGCTTGGGCGTCTCCTGGAGCACGGCCAGTCGGGGGTCGGGCACGTCCAGGAACGGACCGCTCTCCAGGGCGAACAGCGCGCTCAACCTGCGATCCTCGCGCAGCGCGTCGATCGCCCTGCGGTCTCCCCCGAAGACGACCGCGTCCAGGGTCCCGGCCTGGGGCACGAGCACTCGTACGGCCACGTCGGCGGCGGCACGCGACGCCTCGCCGGCCTGCTTCTCCCTGCGGCGCGCGAAGCGGTGCTGGGACCATCCGCCTGCCGCGCTGCGCCCGTGGACGAGCCGGGAGCCCACCTTGGAAGAGACCAGCCGCCCACCCTCGAAGATCCCCGCCGCGTGTCCGCCCAGCCGTACCAGGAACACCCCGACCCGCCGGTCCTTCCCCGCATGGACGACGAGCGCCCGAAGAAGATCGCCGGAAGCCGAACTCGGCTCCACCTCTGAGACCGCCCCCGACCCGGCACCGGAAACCGCGTCCGGCTTCCCGCCAGAGACCGCTTCCGCCTCCGTACCAGAGACCGCTTCCAGCACTGTGAGCGGGGGGAAAGGCACGTGGCATTCGGCCACGGCACCGTCCTCGGCGCGCAGCCGTACGACGTCGGCGTCCAGCACCGCCTCGGCGGCGCCGTGCCGTTCGGCGAACCCGCGCAGCCAGCCTTCCAACCGCTCGGGAGCGACCGGCACCCATCGGCCCCCGCCTGCGGCCGGTCGTGACGTCATGACCCGGGACAGTACCCGACCCGCCACCGGCCAAGACGCCATCACCCGACCCCGCGACGCCATCACCCGACCCACCACCGGCCATAACGCCATCACCCCAGCCCGCGACGGGCCATGACGCCATCACCAGATCCACCACGGGCCATAACGTCGTCTCCACGGGGCGGGCAGCCCTGGGTACCCCGATCGAACGGGTGCCGGGAGGGCCTCCACACCCACCAGCCCGCTCAAACCTTCAACTTTCAAACCACCGCCCAGCCTGTCCACACGGATCACGTGGAGGTCGACTCTTACACCACCCCGCTGTCTCACCAGTCGGCGGATCTTCCAAAGCGCACCAGACGATCTTGCCGCCGGTCACCGGTAGGCGATAGCCCCAGCTGTATGCCAGTGCGTCCACGAGCTGCAGGCCGCGTCCGCTCTCGTCGTCAACAGCAGGCTCCCTCAACACCGGAGGCTTTCTGCCGGCGTCCCACACCTCCAGCACCACCAACCCGGTGGCCCGGTGGAGGTCCATCCAGATGTAATCAGGAATGCCACACCGTGCCGCTGATTCAAGGGATGAGCCGATATCCCTCGTCGCCTTGACGGCGTTCGTCACCAGTTCCGAGGTGATGAGTTCGGCGGTGTCGGTCAGCTCTCGGCACCCCCATGCCAGGAGCACCCGCCTGACGTGTTGACGCGCATAGAACGCGGCATCCGGCCGGGCTGAAATCTCGACGTACTGCTCCCGCATTCTGACACCGGCCATCAACCGCCTCCGTTACACGCAACCGTTTCGATCTCACAGGCATCGAGCAGGTCTCATTTCGCGACCGTGCTCATCAGTGGCCCGCCGGATACCGATTCACCCCACCATCCTGTACACGGTCGGCTACTTTGGGTATTCGATTAAGCCCACGGAAAGGCACTCTCGGAGTGGGACCTCGGTGGGTCTGTCGGATGTCATTCAGGCGGCGAGGAGATCAGATGGGCAAAATGGTCGACATCGACCCTGAGGAATCCCCGGCGGCGCGGTTCGCGTACGAGCTTCGCCGCAACCGGCTCGCCGCGGGGCTGACCCAGGGGCAGATCGGCCGGAGGATCGGATTCTCCGAGAGCATGATCGGCATGGTCGAGACGCTGAAACGCGACCCCACCGAAGGTTTCGCCCGGCTGTGTGACCAGGCCTTCGGCTTGGACGGCGTCATGCTCGGGCTTTATCTGGAGGCCTGGCCCCCTCCCCCGCCGGTCCCGGAGCACTTCCGCGACTGGGCGGCCGAAGAATTGCGAGCCACCACACTTCGGCTGTGGGATCCCCTCCTGATCCCCGGCCTGTTCCAGACCGAGGCGTATGCGCGACTAATCTTCGAGGACGAGCCGGGGATCTCTGCGGAACAAATCGATCAACGCATCATGGGCCGCATGCAACGCAAAAGAGTACTGTCCCGTGACGACCCACCCATGATCTGGGCGCTCATTGACGAGGGTGTCCTTCACCGCCCCATCGGAAGCCCCAAGGTTATGCGAGAGCAACTCGAATGCTTGGTGGAGTTGTCTCAGCGCCCGAGAATCACGATCCAGATAGTTCCGTACGGCTCCAGGGCGTCTGCGGGACTGCTCGGCGCCTTCGGGATAGCAGAAGTCCGCGGTACCGCTTATACCGTATATGTGGAGACTCAACCTCGGGGACGGACCATCGATGATCGCACAGTGATCATTCAGCTCCTCACTCGATACGACATCATCCGGGGTGAGGCCCACTCCCAATCCTTGTCCGTTGACCTGATCGAGAAAGCGGTACGGAGATGGATCTGAGTAAGGCCAAGTGGCGCAAGTCGAGCATGTCCGGCGGAGACGGCGGCATGTGCGTCGAGGTGGCGACCAACCTGCCGGACGTCGTCGCCGTACGCGACTCCAAAGACCCCGGCGGCCCCGCCCTCATCCTCACCCGCGGCAACTGGACCGCCTTCCTCGACAGCATGCGAAACGAAGCCCGACCCACCCGACCCGACTGAGTCCACCGACCTGACCCGGCGGAGCCTGCCGACCCGACCCGACCCGGTAGGCCCTGACCTGGGCGGGTAGCCCCGGGTGCCCCGATCAAACGGGCGCCGGGAGGGCCAACACGGCTACACCAGGCTGGTAGCGGCCCTGCGGGGCCTCGACCTCGCCGAGGCTGGTCAGCGCGGTGGCCTCGCCCCCGCGTTGGGGTTCGCGGCGACATGTCCAGGGACGTGGACGGCTGTTTCGCCTGACCGGTGAATCAGGGTGCGGCCAGGGCTGTACCCGATGCCAGGCATGACGGTGGCGGTCGACGCTGTTCCCATGACTCGCTTACTGAGACCCCGTGGCGGCCGGAGGACAGTGTCGATCCTCCTCGCCGTCCTGCTGGCGCTCTGCGCCACCGCCGGGCTCGGGTCGGCAGCGCTCGCCGCACCCACCCGCGCGCACGTCGTCGACGAGCAGCCGGTACGGTCCCGCGTCGTCGACCTGACCATCGACTCGCCCGCCCTCGGGACGACCGCGAAGGTACGGCTCCTCACCCCGGACGGCTGGCAGAAGCGCGGCCCCCGTGACCGCTGGCCGGTGCTCTACCTGCTGCACGGCCTCGGCGACTCGCACGAGACCTGGACCCGTGACAGCGACGTCGAACGGCTCGCCGAGCTACGCGACGTCCTGGTCGTGATGCCGGAGGCCGGATTCGCCGGCTACTACACGAACTGGTGGAACGACGGGGCGTACGGGCCACCGGCATGGGAGACGTTCCACCTGACCGAGATGCGCCGCATTCTCGAACGCGACTACGGCGCAGGAACGCGGCGGGTCGTCGCGGGCCTGTCCATGGGCGGCTACGGGGCTGTGGTCTACGCCGCTCGGCATCCCGGCCTGTTCCGGGCGGTGGCCAGCTACAGCGGGCCCGTGCACCTGCTGCATCCCGAGCACGTGGGCAGGTGGCGCGAGGCGTTCAAGGAGGCGCCGGAGTACCGCGGCCTCTGGGGCGATCCCGTCGCCCAGCGCGCGATCTGGGAACGCCACGACCCGTACGTGCTGGCTCGGCGGCTGCGGCCCGTTCCGGTGTTCCTGAGCTGTGGTGACGGGCGTCCCGGCCCGCTGGACAAGGCCGGAGCCGAGGCTGACGAAACTGAGGCGTTCCTGAACGTGCTGAACCTCTCACTGGCCAGGCGGTTGGAGCGGGTCGGGGTGCGGGTGTCCACCGACTTCTACGGGCGGGGCACGCATTCGCCGGCGTACTGGGAGCGGGAGCTCCATCGGTCGCTGCCCATGCTGCTGAGCGCGTTGCGGCCGGTCAGATAGCTCAAGAGGGCCGGAAATCGGGTGCCGGGAGCTCGCCCGGCCGCAGCCCCTGCTCGACCATCGTCGTCCTCACGAGCAGGAGCCCAACCCGAACACCGAGAACTCCTCGCCACCAACCCGGAACACGCGGAATCGGTCATGCGCTTGCTTGCCAGGACTGCTCCACCCGACGCGACCTCGGCGACCGAGCACCAGGCCGGCCCAACGCACGCCGCCGATCCCGAGCCACCCGCAACAACTCCACCGAATTCACCCGACCCCCGACTGTCCCCGCCGACGTGCGCCGCGGCGCGTACGGCGGCGATGAGTCGGCCTGGGTCGCTGATCCTGGCGATCAGGCGATCACTCTGACAGGCGAGGTGACCTTGCCTGTCGCGGCACTAGGGCCTGTGTCGAAAGTGGATCTTGGGGGTGAGATCGGCAACTAGGGGTCCCGGTAGTGACCGCTGCGAAAACAACGGAAATGCCGGTCAGAGCTGGCGAAGGCCCTTCCAGGGCGAGCCCCTTGAAGGGCCCCTGACCTGCATATCTGTTGGAATTTCGCCGATACTACTGGAACCCCAAGTTCTCGGCCTGGATGTCAGCGACCTCGTGCTGGAGGCCAGGCGCGGCAGCGTACGCCGCAAGGGAGGCGCCACCGACTGGATCTTGTGGCAGTCTGGCGCCGCCCGGCTGCTACCACGCCTGCTCGCCGGCCGCACCCGAAGCCCCGTCTTCCTCACCGACCGGCGTCCCGCCCCCGCCTGTAGCCCTGCCACGGCCGACCTCACTAAATCCCTCCGGGATGGGCGGGGTCAGGAGACGGATTGCGCCACCAAGGCCATGGCCTGCCGCATGGCGTTGCGTACCTCGTTGGGTCCGTCGCCGCGCTCCAGCGCGGTCAGTGCGGATGCGCTGATCGCGCCCACCATCGCGCCGACCAGGGCGGAGGCGGTGATCGTGTCGAGTCTGTCGGGGAATGCCCGCTGCAGCGCCTGGGCCAGTTCGGTCTGCGCGGTGAGGTAACGCTGCAGCAGCCGGGCCTGCAGCGCCGGCACCGAGGCCGCCAGCCGTGCGCGAAGTGCCGCGAGCCCGCTGGGGAGGTCGCTGTCCCAGGTGTTGGCGATCATCTGGTCCATCGCCCGCACCAACACCTCGGGCAGCCGTTCCCCGGCGCGGCGCTCGGCGATCGCCTGCAGCGCCAGATCGACGCGCACGTCGGCATTGGCCAGGAGTACATCCTCCTTGGCCTGGAAGTGGAGGAAGAAGGTGCGGGGGGACACCTCCGCGGCGTCGGCGATCTCGGCCACGGTCACATGGTCGTAGCCCTTGTCCTCGAACAGGCGCACCGCCGCCTCGATCAGTGCCTGCCGGGTGCGCAGCTTCTTGCGCTCCCGCAGTCCGTGTTTTTCCACCACGCAGGGCAGCTTAGTTCATCTTCCAAATTGATGCATACTATGAATCGCTACATAGACTGTAGTCAATGGAAGGTGATCATCCATGGGAAGTCTGGACCGACGCGTCGTCCTCATCACCGGAGCAGGGCGCGGCATCGGGCGGGAAGAGGCGCTGTTCTTCGCCGCCGAAGGCGCCAAGGTCGTCGTCAACGACCCCGGCGTCGCCATCGACGGCACGGGCGGAGACGCCGGCGTGGCCGCGAAGGTCGTCGAAGAGATCACTGCCCGCGGCGGACAGGCCGTGGCCAACACCGACAGCGTCGCCGACTGGGACGGCGCCCGCCGCATGGTGGAGACGGCCCTGGAGTCCTTCGGCGACCTGCATGTAGTGGTCAACAACGCGACCATCGAACGGAACATGGGCCTGACCGACCTGTCGGAGGAGGACTTCGACGACGTCGTGGCCGTCAAGCTGAAGGGCGCCTTCGCGGTGACGCACTGGGCGGCCCGCCACTGGCGCGACCGGTATCAGGCAGGGGCCCACGCCGACCGCGCCGTGGTCAACACCTCCTCCGGCTCCGGGCTGCTCAACCCGCTGCCCGCGCAGGTCCCCTACGCCGCGGGCAACGCCGGCGTCGCGGCGGTGACCACCGTGGCCGCCCTCGAACTCGGCCGATACGGCGTGCGGGTCAACTGCATCTCGCCCTCAATGGTCCGCACCCGCCTCACTCTCGCCGTTCCAGGCATGAGCCAGGAACCGCCGGCGGGCCGGTTCGACCCACTGCACCCAGCCGCCAGCGCGCCTGTTGCCGCCTACCTGGCCGGCGCAACCTGCCCGCTCACCGGCCAGGTGCTATCGGTGCGGGGCGGAACGGTCGCGGTCAACCACGGCTGGTCCCTCGGTGGCCACATCCACAAAGACGGGCTGTGGAGCGTGGAGGAACTGGCCGAGAAGGTGAAGGAGTTGCCGATGGACGACCCGTTCGACAAGCTCGCCCAGGCCCTGACCGGCGCACTCGGCACCATCGGACGCGACCAACTACAGGAGATGATCAACGCCCTGCTTGACCAGGGAGTCCACTCAGACGCGGCCTCCGCATGACGCGATGAACCACATCCCGGACCGCGTGCTCAGTCACGCGGTCCGGCACGGACGGCGCTCGGCCCCAACGGTCACGGGGCCTCAAATGACACCCGTCGCCCGATGAGCCTGCACGAAGGACAAACGACGGGCCTACGAGCCCGGCTTGGCCCCGCTCACCGACTGCCCGCAACGCTACTTTGTGGCTGGTCGACGCCCAGGCCGGCATCAGCCTCGCCCAGGTGTGGGGCGGCGGTGCTGCTGCGAGTGAGTAGGGGGCTACTCATGCCCTTGGCCGGGAGCTGCCATATCACTGGAGGAGCGGCGAGGGTGTCATCCTCACTCGAAGGAGATAACGGTGAAGCAGAGCAGTCGCTTACTCGAAGTCGCCGCGGTCGCCGGCGTCCTCACCCTGAGCCTCCAGGCCATGGGCGCACCGGCGAACGCGTCGGTCGGCGTCGCGCCCGGGTGCGCGGCCGCGTCGGCCTACTATGACACCGCTCCCGCGAGCGCCAACATCGCGATGCTGCGCAATGCCGTCCACTGCCTCATCGACACCGAGCGGGCCGCGGTGGGGCTGCCCGCGCTCACGCGCAAGAGCGCGCTGGACGCCGCGGCGTCCGCCCACGCCGGCGCCGCCGCGAGCCTGAAGTGGTGGAGCCCGGGGGCGGATTCGCACACCAACCCGCAGACCGGTTCGACGCCGTGGAGCCGGATCACCGGAGCGGGCTACTGCCCGAACCCCGTATCTTGGGCCTACGCGGAGACCACCTACACCGGGTGGGGGACCGGATACGGCACCCCGAGGGCCGCCGTCCACTGGTGGGTGCACGTCAGCACATACGGCCACCGCCAAATCGTGCTGAGCCCGACGCTGACCGATTTGGGCGTCGGCGTCGCGGTGGGAGCGGCGAACCCGGCTGGGGCAAGCGGGACCGGCGGCGGCACCTACGTCGTTGACTTCGGACGCTGCCAGCAGTGATGCGGTGCCCGGCATTGATGCTCGGACGGCGCCGCGGTGACCGGTCCGCGGTCACCCATCGGTGGCGGCCGCGCACGGCGAGGAGCGCGATGTCGTCGATCACGTCGTGCAGCATCGGGCGAGGACCTCGTCGCAGAAGCACGGCAGCAGCTGCCCGGCGAGCGAGGCCGCGTACCGGCGCAGCCGGTACGCGGCCATTCCCAGGGTGAAACCGGGTCCCTCGACCAGGCCGTCGGTGGAGAGCAGGACGGTGGCCCGTGACGGGATCCGCATGCGGCCGTCGGGCCGGTCGGTACGCAGGCCGGTGCCGAGCATCACCGAGATCGACACCGCGCTCACCGACCTGTGGGGAGCGAGCGCGCCGGCGACCTGGAACCGCAACCGCGCCGCCATCGCCTCCTGGCTGATCTGGTGCCAGACCAAGAAACACTGGCCCGCCCCGTCGGTCCCGGCCGACGCCGAACGCCGCAAAGGAAACGCCGACGAGACCCACGCGGTCGCCAAGACCCCATCCACCGGCTGCTGTTACGCCGCGACATCTCGCTCCTGGAGCACCGTAGTGCGCCCCCGGGATCACTCCTGAAGAGATCGAGCAGCGTGTGACCGGCCGAATGCTGCGTAAGAGGGCCCTGTCTCGTGATGACGGGCCAATGGTCTGGTCCGTCATCGACGAAGGGGTGCTGCACAGGCCGATTGGAAGCCCTCAGATCGTACGCGAGCAACTGGAATACCTGACGGAGGTGGCACGCCATCCCAAGGTTGCTGTGCAGATTGTTCCGTACGGCGCCAAAGCCGGCGCGGGGCTACTGGGAGCGTTCGGTATAGCGGAAATGCGAGGTATCCCATATACGGTATATGTGGAGGGCCAGCCGCACGGACGCACGATAAGCGATCGAGGTTTGATCGCGAAGCTCGTCACCCGATATGACACCATCCGGGGCGAGGCCCACTCCCAGCCCTTGTCCCTGAAGGTGATCGAGGAAGCGATACGCATATGGATCTGAGCCAGGCCAGATGGCGCACGTCCAGTCGATCCGAAGACGACGGTGGCATGTGCGTCGAGGTGGCGACCAACCTGCCCGACGTCATCGCCGTACGCGACTCCAAGAACCCGGCGGCCCCGCCCTCATCCTCACCCGCGGCAACTGGACCGCCTTCCTCGACAGCATGCGAACAGAAGCCCGACCCACCTGACCCGACCCGGCGCAGCCTACCGACCCGACCCACCCGACCCGATCCGGTAGGTCCTGACCTGGGCGGGTGGCCACGGGTGCCCCGATCAAACGGGTGCCGGGAGGGCCTCCACACTCGACCGGCGCGGTGGCCTCAAGCGGAGGGCGGGTTCGTGTCCAGGGTGTCGAGGCGGGTGCGGATGTCGTCGGCGGCAGGGACGCCGAGTTCGGTGTAGGCGCTCAAAGCCTGCCGCCAGTGCGACCGGGCCGAGGCCAGGTCGTCCAGGGCGTGGTAGGCGTGGCCGAGGCCGTCGTGGGCGCGGGCCTCCTCGTCGCGCTCGCCGATGTCGATCGCCAGGTTGAGCGCGGCCGTGTGCCGTTCGACGGCGTCGGCGGGGGCGCCGCCATGGCTGCGGGCGTCGCCGAGGCCGTTGAGCGCGCACGCCTCGCCGTAGCGCTCGCCGATCTCGCGGAAGATGTCCAGGGCCCGCAGGAAGTGCTCAGCGGCCCGCTCGTAGCGGCCCAGCCGGGCCTCGACCTCGCCGAGGTTGGTCAGCGCGGTGGCCTCGCCCCCGCGGTGGCCGAGCTCACGGAACAGTTCGAGGGCGCGCAGGTTGTGGGTGGCGGCCGGCTCGTCGCGGCCGAGCAGGACGAACACCGCGCCGAGGTTGGCCAGCGTGTTGGCCTCTCCGACCTGGTCGCCGAGTTCGCGGAAGAGGGCCAGGGCCCGGGTGTGGTCGTCGAAGGCGCGGCCGGGGAACCCCATCCGCGAGTGGAGGATGCCGAGGTTGCCCACGGTACGGGCCTCGCCCACCTGGTCGCCGATCTTCCTGAAGAGGTCCAGCGCCCTCTGCAGATGGCCCGCTGCCTGCTCATAGTCGCCGAGCTGCCAGTGAACGACGCCGAGGTTGGCCACGGCGCCGGCTTCACCGGCGAGGTCCCCGGCCTGCTGGGCGGCGTGGCGGGCGTGGGTGTGGGCGGTCAGCGCGTCGGCGAAGTGGCCGCCGTTGTCCAGGTAGGCGTAGAGGGTGGCGGCAAGCCGGACGGCGTGGCCGGGCAGGCCGTGCCCGGCGGCGTGGGCGCACACGGCCAGCAGCGCGGGCCTTTCGCTTTCCAGCCAGACTCGTGCGCTCGCCGTGTCGGCGACGCCGGGCGCGGGCGAGGCCGGCGGGGCGACGCGGGGACGGCGGTGCCGCTCGGCGGGGTAGAGCGTGTCCATGGCGGTGGCCGCGGTGGCGAGGTAGTGGTCGAACAGGCGGGTCAGCGCCGCGCGCCTTTCGTGCTCGTCGTCGTGCTCGGTGACCAGCCATCCGGCGTAGGCGCGTAACAGGTCGTGCATGTCGTACCGGCCGGCCGCCGCGGGGTGGACGAGGTGGGCGCGGGCGAGCAGGTCGAGGGCGCGGCGGGCGTGCTGGAGGCTCTGGCCGGTGAGGGCGGCGACGGCGTAGGAATCGAGGCCGGGTCCGGGGTGCAGGCTCAGCAGCCGGAACGCCCGGGCGGCGTCGGCGGGCAGCCGCTGGTAGGACCAGGAGAACACCGCACGCACCGCCGCTCGTGGATCTCCTCCGGCGTCGAGGTGGTCGAGCCTGCGCTGCTGGTCGGCCAGCTCGCCGGCCAGCTCCGCCAGCGAGGCGGCGGGCCGGGCGGCGGCCAGCTCGGCGACCAGCCGCAGCGCCAGCGGCAGCCGCGCGCACTGGCCGGCGAGGAGGGCGGCGGCCTCCGGCTCGGCCTCCACCCGGTCGCCGATGAGCGTGCGCAGCAGGGCGATCGCCTCGGGAGGGGGAAGCAGGTCGAGGTCGATCCGCTGGGCGCCGTGCAGGGCGACCAGACCGGCCAGGGAGTCGCGGCTGGTGACGACCACGACGCAGGTCGGCGAGCCGGGCAGCAGCGGACGGGCCTGCTCCACCGAGGAGGCGTTGTCCAGGACGACCAGCATGCGCCGTCCGCTGACCGCGCTGCGGTACCGGGCCGCCCGCTGGCCGATGTCCAGCGGGATGTCCTGCCCTGACATGCCGAGGGCGGACAGGAAGTCGGCCAGCGCGTCGGCCGCGGTCATCGGCTGCTGGGGGTCGTAGCCGCGCAGGTTCACGTAGAGCTGGCCGTCGGGGAACCGATCGCACACCCGGTGCGCCCACCGTACGGCGAGCGCGGTCTTGCCCACCCCGGCCGTGCCCGACAGCGCGGAGATGATCACGGAGGTGGGGTGGTGGGCGGTCTCGGCGAGGACCGCGTCGAGGCGGGCGAGTTCGTGGGCGCGTCCGGCGAAGCCGCGCACGTCCAGGGGCAGCATGGCCGGGACGGCCCGCGCCGGAGCGGACTCCTGCGGGTTCGGCTGGTTCAACGGGCTCGCCGGGCTCGCCGGGCTCGCCGGGCTCGGCTGGCTCGGCTGGTGGAGGTCGCCGCGGAGGATGGCCTGGTGCACTCTCTGCAGCTCGGCCCCCGGTTCGGTGCCGAGCTCCCCGGCCAGCCGCTTGCGCATGGCCGCGTAGCAGTCGAGCGCCTCGGCGGCGCTTCCCGACGCGTACAAGGCGCGCATCAGCGCCGCGACGAGCGGCTCCACCAGGGGATACTCGGCCACCAGGTCGCGCAGCCGGGCGGTGACGGTGCTGTGCTCGCCCGTCTGGAGCTCCGCGTCCGCCCAGGCGACGACCACGTCGAGACGCTGCCGTTTCCAGCCTTCGCGTACCCGTGCCGCCCACTCCCCCGTGATCCCGGCCAGGGGCTCGCCCCGCCACAGCGCCAGCGCCTCGCGCAGCAGGTCCAGCCGTTCCGCACCGTGTATTCCGGCGTTCCTGGCCCGCTCCGCCAGCCGCCGGAACCGGTGCAGGTCGACGCGTTCCGGTTCGGCCTCCAGCACGTATCCCCCCGCCCGGCGCGCCAGGGTGACCCGATCGTCCGCGCCGGAGGCGACCCGCTCCAGCATCCGGCGGATCCGCGTGAGATGGGCCTGCAACGCCCGCCGGGCCCCGTCCGGGAAGCCCTCCCCCCACACCCGCTCGATCAGTACCTCGACCGGCACCGGACGGCCGGCGTCCACGGCCAGCGCGGCGAGCACGCTACGGCGTTGCGGCGGCCCGACGTCCACCACACCTGCGCCCGTGATCACTTCCACCGGACCCAATAGCCGGAATTCCGTCACCTTGCCACCCCCGAGCTGGACTGACCCGTTTCCCCGTACGAATCACCGCCCACGACAACATATTGACAACATTTCCACCTATTCGTCAGCCCGAGAGTGAAAGAGAGCAGATCTGCCGACCAGTCATCAACGGGGAATAGGACAAAGGATGAAGAAAAGGCTGATAACCGCTCTCGGGATCGTCGGCGTGAGCCTCCCGATCCTGCTCACCACCCCCCCGGCGCACGCGGGGGCACTGGACGGGGACGTCACCAACCGGCTGTCTTCCAGCTACACCGTCAAGATCGCGACCTTCTCCGGCTCCAACCTGAACGAATCGTGCTCCGTGGACGGCGGCGCGACGTACAGATGCCGGACCTACTGGCTTCCGTCAGGACGGTCCGACGACCAGATCAACGGAACGAACTGGGACACCGACGCAGTAATGGTGGAACAGAGGTACAAGGTCGAGCGGTGGGGCGGCACCAGCAGCCATTGGGTGCCCGCGTTCAAGTGGACCAAGTTCTCCAGCATCGAGAACGCGACCTGCTTCTACGACGGCGCCCCCATCTGCGACATCGAGTAGACGTGGCGCTCGGCCGGGTCTCTCCCGCCCGGCCGAGCGTTGACGGGGGCACGGCCTCGGGGGCCCGGCGGTGCCTTCAGTCCCGGCCTCGGGGGCCCGGCGGTGCCTTCAGTCACGGACGCGGGGGCCCGGCGGTGCCTTCAGTCCCGGACACTCGCGGCTGGGGGCACCGAAGGACGCCTGTGCCGGCGGTCAGAGCCGGCCCTGGGCGTGGGCCCGCTGGACCGCCTCGATGCGGTTGCGGGCGTGGGTCTTCTGGATGGCCGTAGAGAGGTAGTCGCGGACGGTGCCCTCCGACAGGTGCAGGCGCAGGGCGATGTCACCGATCGTGGAGCCGTCGGCGGCTACGGCAAGGACGTCCCGCTCACGCTGGGACAGCGGGTTCGGTCCGGCGCTCAGCGCGGCGGCGGCGAGCGCCGGATCGATCACCCGCTCCCCGGCCAGGACGCGCCTGCCGGCGTACGGCGAGGCGCCCGCGGTCGGTTAGGCCAGGGCGAGCCCAGACCCTGGGTCTGGGCTCGTTGGACGGCTTTTCTCTGCGGTTGCGGGTGTGGGTCTTCTGGATGGCGGTGGACAGGTAGTCGCGAACGGCGCCCTCGGACAGGTGGAAGCGCGACGCGATGTCGCCGATGGTGGAGCCGTCGGCGGCGGCGAGGACGTCGCGCACGCGGACGGACAGCGGGTTCGGGCCGGCGCTGAGGGCGGCGGCCAGGCCGGGATCGAACACCCGCTCGCCGGCGAGCCGTCATCAGGAACGCCGCTTCCGACTCCCGGATTCCCGCAGGGAAGGCGCTATCCGGTCCGGTCCGGATTGCAGTTTTGTGACCGAGAGCCCGCATGGCGAGCGGAGTCACGAAAAGACACGGTGCCCGGCCGATCAATGATCGGCCGGGCACCAGGAAGCATGAGATCGCCGGTGATGACAACCGTTTCATCCTCACCCTACGCTGCCCGGCCGAGAAGAAAGCGCGCGGTCGATGCCGCCGACCATAAAGAAGGATCAAATCGAGGATTCACACCGTCGAGTCAGCTGGAGGAGAGAATGGTACGAAGCCTCAAAGCCTGGACCGTTGTGGCCGTCGTGGCGATATTCGCGGCGGTCGGGCTCAACACCGCACCGGCCTACGCCGATTCCGTAAGCTACTTCGATATCAGTGGGCCCTCCGGCTACACGATGGGCTCCATCACGTGGCACGACTACCGATCTGTCACGCTTCAGGGCAAGATGTGCGACCACCTCGGTTACGGCAGCACGGCACGGTTCGACTTCTACCTGGCGAACGAAGTTTATTACGACAAAGAAACTCGCACAGCCGACTACGAGTGCATACCATTCCACTGGACCCAGCAAGGGCCAAAGGGGGGTATACAGCAGGTCAACATACGCGTATGCGAGGTCGGCGGCGCGTGTGGATCTACGTCTATATTCTATAGATGGCTTGGCGAGTGATGCTGATCTGGTCGGCGACATAAGCGACTTGTGACAGAACCACTCAGCCATCGCTCGGCCTGGTCGACGGATCACGCACGAGCAGCCCGCATGGCGAGCGGAGCTCATACCGGCAACGGTAGGAAACGCCGGGACGATCCTCAGTGCCGGCCGTCCGGCCTCGGCGATGACATTTGTCATCGGCCACCCCGCCCGTACGACGAGCCGGCCGCGATCCGTGAGGGCCGTGGAGCCCGAAACCGGGAACGATCGAGCAGAATGGCTGCAGGGGGAGCACGTTCGCGAATGCCTGCGCGGCTCCTCCGGCCGAGGCGCCCCCGGCGGGGGCAGGCCTTCCGGTCGCTGTGGCGGATGGAAGGAGTGGCAATGACCTCTCGCGCACCACACGGTCTGCTTCCTCGCATGATCGCGGCGATGGTCCTGCTCATGCTCGTCTACGCGATCCCCACCGGGGCGGCCCTCTGGGCCGGGGTACCCTGGCCGGCGATCATCGCCGTGGTGGTGCTCGTCGTCGCCGCCCAATGGTTCGGAACCGAATACCTCGCCCGCCGGGTCGCCCACGCACGACTGGCCGGCCCGGAAGCGCAGCCTCAACTGCATGCCGTGCTGGACCGCCTCTGCGCGCTGAACGACCTGCCGAAGCCGCGTGTGGCGATCAGCCATGACCGGGCGCCCAACGCTTTCACGGTCGGCCGCTCCCACCGGCACACGACGATCATCGTGACGGCCGGCCTGCTGGACGCCCTGGAGCCGGACGAGTTGACGGCCGCGATGGCGCACGAGATCGCGCACATCCGCCATCGGGATGTGGCCGTCATGACACTGGCCAGCTCGCTCGCCATCTTCATGGCCTGGATCGGGCGCGGGACCGGCGCGGTCGCGAGGAGTGCGCCGGGCGCGTTCTTCGAGGCACCGATGCTGGGCGCGGCGGTACTGGTGGGAGGGGCCGCCGCGGGCCTGCTCAGCGCCCTCGCGCATCTGCCCCTGCGGGCGCTCAGCCGATACCGGGAGATCGCGGCCGACCACGACGCCGCCGAGCAGCTCGGACAGCCCGCGCTGCTCGCCGCCACACTCCTCAAGGTGAGCGACCGTAAGGGGATCCCGAAGACCGACCTGCGGGCCGCGGGGGTGCCCGCGATGGGCCTGGTGGCCGCCAGACCGGCCAGGTTCGCCTGGTGGTCGACACACCCGCCGATCACCAAGCGCGTCGACCGGCTCACCAAGACCTAGCGCGGAACGGCGCTCAGATGCGGCAGGCGAAGATGGCGGTCGCGAGGACGGCCTTGGCGCCGATGTCGTAGAGCTGGTCCATGATCTGCTGGTGGCCCTTGCGGGGGACCATGGCGCGGACGGCGACCCAGCCCTCGCGGTGCAGCGGGGAGACGGTGGGACCCTCCATACCCGGCGTGATCGAGATGGCTTCGTCGATGCGCTCGGCCCGGATGTCGTAGTCGATCATGACGTAGTCGCGGGCCACGAGCACGCCCTGCAGCCGCCGGACCAGCTGCGTGACGCCGACGGTCTCCTCGGCCCCCACCTGCTTGATCAGAGCCGCCTGGGAGTGGGCGATCGGCTCGCCGAAGACCTCCAGCCCGACGTTGCGCAGCGTGGTGCCGGTCTCCACGACGTCGGCCACGGCGTCGGCCACGCCCAGGCGGATCGCCGTCTCGACCGCGCCGTCGAGCTTCATCACCCTGGCCTCGACGCCCATCTCGGCGAGGTACTTGCCGAGCAGCCCGGCGTAGGAGGTGGCGATGCGCATGCCCGCCAAATCCTTGACCGAGGAGAACGCGCCGGGCCTGGCCGCGAAGTGGAAGGTGGAGACGCCGAACCCCAGCGGCATGATCTCCTCGGCGGGGGCGCCGGAGTCGAAGAGCATGTCGAGGCCGGTGATGCCGGCGTCCAGCGTGCCCTCGCCGACGTAGACGGCGATGTCGCGGGGCCGCAGGAAGAACAGCTCGCAGGAGTTGTCGGGGTCGATGACCACGAGCTCCTTGGAGTCCTTGCGGACGCGGTAGCCCGCTTCCTTGAGAATGGTCTGGGCGGCCTCGGTGAGGATGCCCTTGTTCGGTACGGCGAGGCGGAGCATGGCTTGGGTGAATCCTTCGGATCGGAGAGGACGAGGCCGGTCGGTGAAGGCCGGAAGGAGCCCGGCCTAAAGATGCTTGTAGACCTCGTCGAGCCCGATGCCTCGGGCGATCATGAGAACCTGCACGTGGTAGAGGAGCTGGGAGATCTCCTCGGCCGCCCGGTCGGTGGATTCGTACTCGGCCGCCATCCAGCTCTCGGCGGCCTCCTCCACGACCTTCTTGCCGATGGCATGGACGCCGGCGTCCAGGGCCGCGACGGTGCCCGACCCGGCGGGCCGGGTGCTCGCCTTCTCTGACAGCTCGGCGAACAGCTCTTCGAAGGTCTTCATGATCTCTCTCACGTCGGTGTGCCTGCCCGTCCAGAGTAGTCGGCCACGAGCGGAACACGTGCTAACCACCACATTCGCTCGATGACATCAGGCCTCCGGGCGTGTCCCGGCGTGATGGCGGGCCCTGAAAGGAATCCGGGGAGGTCCCGGAAGGAATCCCCCGGTCAGGGCGTTCCCCGGAGGACCAGCGCGGCGGCGCCGTACAGTCCCGCGTCGCGTCCGAGGGAGGTCGCCTCGACCCGCAGGCGGCGCAGGAAGGGCAGCCCGGCCCGCGCGGCGATCTCCTCGCGGAGCGGCGAGAGCAGGGTGGGTCCCGCCGCGGCGACGCCCCCGCCGATGACAACGTTGTCAAGATCGAAGAGGGCGGCCGCGGTGAGCACCGCCGTCGCCAGGGCCACGGCCGCGCGGCGGAAGGCCGCGACCGGCACCGGCACCCCCGCCCGCGCGTCCGCCGCCAGCGCGTCCGCGCCCGGGGCCTGCCAGGTGCTTCCCGCGCGCATCCCCCGGGCGGTGCAGGACCGGGATCTCCAGCCGTTCGCGAGCGCCCAGCGGACCATGCTGGGCCCGCTGGCGATCATCTCCACGCATCCCGCGCCGCCGCACGGGCAGGGCTCGCCGCCGGGCTCCACCGCGATGTGCCCGATGTGCCCGGCGTTGCCGGTGGGCCCGAGGTACGGCTCACCGTCGATCACCAGGCCGCCGCCGATCCCGGTGGAGACCACCATCCCGAGCATCGCGCCCGCCGGGCCGTACGGCCCCCGCCACCACTCGCCGAGCGCCATGCACTGGGCGTCGCCCGCCAGGCGCACCGGCACGCCGGGGACGGCGGTGCGCACCGTCTCCACCAGCGGGAATCCGCGCCACTGCGGGATGTTGACCGGACTGACCGTTCCGGCGCGCGGGTCCACGGGCCCGGCCGAGCCGATCCCCACGCCCGCGATCTCGGGCGCCCGCGCGGCGATCTTCGCCACCACCTCCAGCAACGCGCCCGTGGGGTCGCCCCTCAGCGGTACCTCGACCCCGGTGAGCGGCGAGCCGTCGTCCCGGACGGCCGCTCCGGCGATCTTGGTACCGCCGATGTCGAGGGCGAGGGCGACCCTCATCGCGCGGCCTCGTTGACGCAGCGCAGCACCGGATGGCGGGTGAGCGCGGCCGGGTCCAGCTCGCCGGGAGCGCGTACGAGGAAGGTCGCGGTGGCGCCGGGGAGCAGCGTGACCAGCATGTCGTCGACCTCGGCGGCCGGGTCGAGCCGGTCGGGGAACAGCGCGAGGTCGCGCACCAGCGTGCGCGCGGTCACGGTGACCCGCACGCCGCCCGGCACAGGTTCGGCCGCCACGTCGAACTCGGCCTCGGGGAACGCCACCTGCGGGTCCTCGGCGAAGAACCGCAGGGCGGCCTCCTCGCCGAGACGCGCCGTCAGGACCTCACTCGTTGGGTCGCCGGCCGTCGCGAGCGTCGCCGGGAACCGCACGGGCAGGGTGCCGCGCGCGGGAACCGTCACCTGGAAGGCGCCCTTGGCCAGGGGCTCCCCGGTCAGCGCGAGCCGGGTCACCGACAGCTCGCCGGTCCACTCCGCGTCGCGGTCGTTGACCAGCACCACCCCTCCGTCCTGGAAGGTGATCAGCCGGTCGGCGTAGACGCGGCGCAGCGCGTACCAGAGGGGCTTGCGGCGGGCGTCGCCGTCGATCGCAGCCCACGAGACCACCGGCCAGCAGTCGTTGAGCTGCCACATGATGGTCCCCATGCAGTACGGCGCGAGCGACCGGAAGCGCTCGATGCCGAAGGTCATGGCACGCGCCTGGTTGAGCTGGGTCCAGTAGTGCCAGTCGTCGAACGTCTCGGGCGCCGGGAGATGGTCGCCGAGACCGCGCAGCAGCTTGGCGTTGCCCTCGATGGCCTTCTGGTGGTGCCGCACGCCGGGCGAGTCGGGGGTCAGCGGGTCGTCGCCGAGCGCGCGGCGCAGCGTGGCGTAGGCGGGCGGCCCTTGGAAGCCGAACTCCGCGACGAACCGCGGCCTGTACTCCCCATACCGCAGGTAGTCCTCGCGGTTCCACACGTCCCAGATGTGGACGGTGCCGCGGGAGGGGTCGTTGGGGGGCAGGTCCGGGGCGCCGGAGTAGGGGCTGCCCGCCCAGTAGGGCCGCGCCGGGTCGAGGTCGGCGACCAGGCGCGGCAGCAGGTCGTAGTAGAACCCGGCGCCCCACGTCCGCCCGTCGAGCTTCTCCCGCCAGCCCCAGTCGGCGAAGCCCTCGACGTTCTCGTTGTTGCCGTTCCACAGCACCAGGCTCGGATGGGGAGCGAGGCGCACAATGTTGTCCCGGGCCTCCGCCTCGACCTCGGAGGCGAACGGCTCCTCCTCGGGGTAGGCCGCGCAGGCGAACGGGAAGTCCTGCCAGACCATCAGCCCGAGCCGGTCGCACCGGTCGTAGAACTCCGTGCTCTCGTACAGGCCGCCGCCCCAGATCCGCAGCAGGTTCAGGTTGGCCTCACACGCCTGGCCGAGCCGCTGGGCCAGGCGCTCGGGGGTGATCCGTGTGGGGAAGCAGTCGTCGGGGATCCAGTTGGCGCCCTTGACGAAGACGGGCACGTCGTTGACGACGATCGCGAAGGCGTCGTCGGCCCGGTCGAGCCGGAGCGAGCGGAACCCGATGTCCCTGGTCCAGGTGTCCCGGTTCTCCCCCGTGTCCTGCTCCGGGGCCTCCGGGCCGAGGCCGACCGTCAGCGGGTACATCGGCTGCTCGCCGTACCCGCGGGGCCACCACAGGCCGGGCTCGGGCACGCTCAGCTCCAGGACGGCCGCGCGCTCGCCCGGCGCGAGCCGCGCCTCGGCGGTGACGCCCGCCACCGACGCGGTCACCACGAGGGGGGCCGCCGGCCGGCCGCCGGCCGCGCGCTCCACGGTGACGTGCGCCTGGACGCGGCCGTCGCGTCCGTCCAGCGTGACCACGGGGCGCACGGACGCCAGGCGGGCGCCGCTCCAGGAGTGCAGGCCGATCCGCCGCCAGATGCCCGAGGTGACCAGGGTGGGCCCCCAGTCCCAGCCGAAGTTGCAGGCCATCTTGCGGATGAACTGGTAGGGCTCGTCATAGGATCCCGGGCGGTCGCCGAGCTCGGCCCGCCGCTCATCGATGTAGGAGTACGGCGAGCCGAACCTGACCTGAAGGCTGTTCTCGCCCTCACGCAGCAGGTGGCGCACGGGGAAGCGGTAGGACCGGTGCATGTTCGCCGTCGAGGCCACCTCGGCGCCGTTGAGGACCACGGTGGCCACGGTGTCCAGGCCATCGCAGACCAGGTCGATCTCGTCGTCCCCGCCGGAGCCGTCGCCGGACGCGTGCCAGGTGAAGGAGGTCGCGTAGGACCAGGTGGTACGGCCGATCCAGGTGAGCCGGTTCTCGTTGTCGTCCAGGTAGGGATCGTCGATGAGACCGGCCGCGAGCAGGTCGGTGTGCACGCAGCCGGGGACGGTGGCCGGGATGCCGGCGATGTCCACCTCGTCCGATACGGCGGTCAGGGTCCAGCCGTCGTGCAGCGGACGGTACATGCTCAAGTTTCCTCCTGTTGCGGAGATGGAGGCACGCTGAACCGGATAAGTATCGCGAAACTACGGCGCGTATGACAGAGGTGTCAACGGCGCATGGACGTCATGCTCCGGCATTCATCGGCACGGCCGTCCCGTCGAGGTCGATCCTGCGCTCCCCGGCAAAGGAGAGTGGTCCTGGTCATTACCGCAGCATGGGGCCGTAGTAAGGTACGGACAGCCGCGCTTAGTGTAGACCGGTTCAGCGAGGGGGCCCCTATGAAGCGACCGACCATCGCTGACATCGCTAAGCAGGCGGGTGTCTCCAAGGGGGCGGTCTCCTACGCTCTCAACGGCCAGCCCGGGGTGTCGGCGTCCACACGGGCGCGGATCCTGGCCATCGCGGACGAGATCGGCTGGCGCCCCAACAGCGCCGCCCGCGCCCTGAACGGCGCCCGCGCCGACACCGTGGGGCTGGCCCTGTGCCGTCCCGCCCGCTTCCTCGGCGTGGAGCCCTTCTTCATGGAGCTGATCAGCGGCATCGAGGGCGAGCTGTCCCCACGATCGTACGCGCTGATGATCCAGGTGGTCACCGACCACGACGAGGAGATGGCGGTCTATCGCCGCTGGTGGGGCGAGGGACGCATCGACGGCGCGATCATGGTCGACCTGCACTTCGCCGACTCCCGCGTGGCGGAGCTGGAGGCGCTCGGCATGCCGGTCGTCGTGCTCGGCGACCCCTCCAAGTCGGGCTCGCTGATCCCGGTCTGGTCCGACGAGGCGGTGCCCGTCCGCGAGACCGTCGAGTACCTCACGGCGCTCGGCCACCGCCGCATCGCCCGGGTCGCGGGACTTCCCAAGCTGCTGCACACCGTGCTGCGCGACAAGGCGTTCGACGTGGCCTGCGAGCGGCTCGGGGTGTCGGAGTCGGTGACCGTGCACACCGACTACACCGGCGAGGAGGGGGCCCGCGCGACCCGAAGGCTGCTCAGCTCACCCTCCCGGCCCACCGCCGTGGTCTACGACAACGACATCATGGCCGTGGCCGGGCTGTCCGTCGCCCAGGAGATGCGCCTCGACGTGCCCGGGGACCTGTCGATCGTCGCCTGGGACGACTCCCCGCTGTCGCAGGTGGTCCGGCCGCCGCTGACGGCGCTGAGCCGCGACATCCCCGCGTACGGGGCGCACGCCGCCCAGCGCCTGCTCTCGCTGATCCAGGGCGAGCGCGTGACGGGGTTCGAGGACCACGCCGCCCGCCTCACCCCTCGTGGCAGCACCGCTCCTCCGCCCGTCCGATCCTGACGCGGGGAACACCGGCGCGGGGAACACGACGAGGCCCAGGGCGGTGTCATGCCGTCCTGGGCCTCGTCGATCAGTCAGCGGTCGATTTTACGGGGCCGGTCAGCGGCCGTAGCCGCGTCCGCCGGAGCGGTCGGGCGAGCCCGAGGCGGGCCGGCCGCCGCGGAAGCCGGAGCTCCGCGTTCCCGGAGCGCCGCGGAAGTCGCCACGGCTCTCGGGACGGCGCTCACCCTGGTAGCCGCCCTCGCGGCGCTCCGGGGCGGCACGACGCTCGCCGTCCTCGCGGGGACGGTCGTGGAACCGGCGCGGACGGCGCTCGCCGCCGCCGTGGCCGCCGCCTTCACGGCGCGGGCGCTTCGCCACCGGGGCGGACGGCTCCCACACGGGGATCTCCACGCCACTCGGCTGCTGGGCACCGGCCACCTCGGCCAGGCGCGGGTGACCCGGCGTGGCCTTGAGGCGGAACGGCTCGACGCCGGCCCGGCGGGTCATCGTCTCGGTGGAGCGGCGCTCGTTGGGAAGCACGAGGGTCATGACGGTGCCGCGCTCCCCGGCGCGGGCCGTACGGCCGCCACGGTGCAGGTAGCTCTTGTGGTCCATCGGCGGGTCGACGTGCAGCACCAGGCTGACGTCGTCCACGTGGATGCCGCGGGCGGCGACGTCGGTGCAGACCAGCACCTTGACGGTGCCCTCGCGGAACTCCGCGAGGATGCGGGTGCGCTGGTTCTGCCGCTTGCCGCCGTGGAGGCCGCCGGCGCGGACGCCGACCCGGGCGAGCTGCTTCACCAGGCGGTCGACACCGTGCTGGGTGCGCACGAACATGATCGTGCGGCCCTCACGGTTGGCGATCTCCGCGGTGACGGCGAACTTGTCGTCACGCGTGACCTGGAGCACGTGGTGCTCCATGGTGACGACCGAGGAGGTGGCCGGGGACAGCGAGTGCGTCACCGGGTCCTTGAGGAAGCGGCGGACCAGCTTGTCCACGTCACCGTCGAGGGTGGCCGAGAACAGCAGGCGCTGGCTGTCCGCGGGCGTCTGCTCGAGCAGCGCGCTGACGACGGGGAAGAAGCCGAGGTCGCACATGTGGTCGGCCTCGTCGATCACGGTGACCTTGACGTCCTGGAGCGAGCACTCACCCTGCTGGATGAGGTCGGTGAGCCGCCCGGGGGTGGCCACGACGATCTCGACGCCGCGACGCAGGGCCTCGATCTGCCTGCCCATCGACATGCCGCCGACGACGGTCTTCAGCCGCAGGGACAGCCCCCGGCCGAGCGGCTCGAGAGCGTCGGTCACCTGCATGGCGAGCTCGCGGGTGGGGACCAGGACGATGGCGAGCGGGCGGCGCGGGGCCGCCTTGGCGCCAGAGACGATCTTCATGGTGGGCAGGCCGAACGCCAGCGTCTTGCCCGAGCCGGTCTGGCCCCGGCCGAGCACGTGGCGGCCCGCGAGAATGTCGGGGATGGTGGCCCGCTGGATCGGGAACGGGCTGGCGATGCCCTGCCGCGCCAGTCCGGTCACCAGCGGCTTGGGGAGGCCCAGAAGGGTGAACTCCGAGGGCCCTGCGGGGATCTCCGCGGTCGCCTCTACGGAAGCACCGGCGGGTACCGCGGTCGCGGAACCCGTCTGGCCGGACACCGCCGGGTCCGGCAGCGCGGTCGGCGCCGCCTCATCGTGCCCGGCAGCCATCAGGATGTCGGCGGGCATGGCGGTGTTAATGCTGGTCACGTTTTGTCGTGCCTTTCGATCGAAGAGACATGGCACGTCACTTCTGCGAAAGGACGAGCCGGGGCGTACGGCATGGGCCGTACTCGAACACGTGGGCATCCGGGGGGACGCCGAGTGGTGCGTTTATCGCGACACGCGAGCACCACTCATCATGGGCGACGAGAAGTCTAACCCAACCTGGTAAGGCCGCGATCAAGCGGGTACGGCCGGCAACTGACGATCAGGTGCCTGGGGTGGCCGAACCACAGTGGAGCAGGGCCGGGAGAGACGCCCGTGTGAACGTCACGCGCAGAACCCGGCAGGTGAAGCACCGTCCCGGCCGTGGCCGGGACGTTCGCGATCAGACGTTGAAGCCGAGCATGCGAAGCTGCTCGCGCCCATCGTCGGTGATCTTGTCGGGCCCCCACGGGGGAAGCCAGACCCAGTTGATCTTAACGTCGGAGACCATGCCATCCAGAGCGGAATGCGCCTGCTCCTCGATGACATCGGTCAACGGGCAGGCCGCACTGGTCAGCGTCATGTCGATGGTCGCGACCGGCGCCGCGCCAGAATCTCCGGCGTCAAGATTCACACCATACACCAACCCGAGATCGACCACGTTGATTCCCAGCTCGGGGTCGACGACGTCCCGGAGGGCTTCGAGGACCTCGTCCAGCGAAGTCTCACCATCGAACCCGGTGGGGGTCTCCACAGGCTTGCTCACGCCGCCGTCTCCTCGCCTAGTCGTGCTCGGGCCGCCCGTCGGGCGGGACCGCTGTTGTATCCGTCGACCGGCTCATCATGGTCTCTCATGCCGAGCTCCTCACCACCGCGTCCTTGTAGGCCATCCACGCGAGCAGGGCGCACTTGATCCTGGCGGGATACTTGGCCACACCGGCGAACGCCACAGCGTCCCCCAGCACGTCCTCATCGGGCTCCACCTGGCCCCTGCCCTGCATGAGCCGGGTGAACTCGTCCACGACCGCGAGGGAATCGTCCACGGTCGAGCCGGTGGTCAGCTCGTGAAGCACCGACGCGGCGGCCTGGCTGATCGAACAGCCTTGGCCATCATAGGAGACGTCCTCGACCTTACCGCCATCACCCAGTTTCACCCGCATCGTGACCTCGTCACCGCAGGTCGGGTTCACATGGTGGACCTCGGCGTCGTACGGCTCACGCAGGCCGCGGCCCTGCGGGTGCTTGTAGTGCTCCAGGATCAGCTCCTGGTACAGCGACTCGGCGATCATCTCTTATCCGAACACCTTCTGGACGTGGTGGAGGCCCCGGACCAGAGCGTCGATCTCGTCCGTGGTGTTGTACAAGTAGAAAGACGCCCGCGTGGTCGCCGGTATTCCGAACCGGAGATGCAGCGGACGGGCGCAGTGGTGGCCGACCCGTACGGCGACGCCGAACTGGTCATCAAGGATCTGCCCCACATCGTGGGGGTGAATGCCTGGAACCGTGAACGACAGTATGCCGCCGCGATCCTCGGCCGTGGTGGGACCGATGATCCGCAGCCCGGGGAACTCCCCCAGCGCCGCCAGCCCGTAGACCGTGAGCTCGTGCTCGTGGCGCTCGATGTCGGCCATGCCGACGCTCGTGAGGTAGTCGACGGCGGCGCCCAGCCCGATCGCCTCGACGATCGGCGGGGTGCCCGCCTCGAACTTGTGCGGCACCGGGGCGTAGGTCGAGTGGTCCATCCAGACCGCCTCGATCATCTCGCCGCCACCGAGGAACGGCGGCATGGCGTCGAGCAGCTCGTGGCGCCCCCACAGCACGCCGATGCCGGACGGGCCGACCATCTTGTGCCCGGTGAAGGCGACGAAGTCGACGCCGAGCGCCGCCACGTCGACCGTGCGGTGGGGCACCGACTGCGAGGCGTCCAGCATCATCAGCGCGCCGACCCGGCGCACCCGCGCGAGGACGTCGGCGACGGGGTTGACCGTGCCGAGGACGTTGGACTGGTGGACGATCGACACGATCTTCGTGCGCTCGTTGACCAGGTCGTCGAGCCCGGAGAGGTCGAGGCGGCCCTCGTCGGTGACGGGGAACCAGCGCAGCTTCGCGCCGGTGCGCTGCGCGAGCAGCTGCCAGGGCACGATGTTGGAGTGGTGCTCCATCTCGGAGACGACGATCTCGTCACCGGGGCCGATCGTGAACCGCTCGTCGGTGTTGGTCGGGTTGCCGAAGGCGTACGCCACCAGGTTGAGCGCCTCAGAGGCGTTCTTGGTGAAGATGATCTCTTCGCGGCTCGGCGCGCCGACGAACGCGGCCACCTTGTCGCGGGCGCCCTCGTAGGCCTCGGTCGACTCGCTGCCCAGCACATGCAGGGCGCGCCCGACGTTGCTGTAGTGCTGCTCCAGGTGATCACGCATGGTGTTGATGACCTGCGCGGGCTTCTGCGAGGAGTTGCCCGAGTCGAGATAGACCAGCGGCCTTCCGCCGGGCAGCTCGCGGGAGAGGATCGGGAAATCCTTCCTGATCCTCTCCACATCGAACATGCTCTCTGTCATGCACTCGCCTTCGTGTAACGCTCGTAGCCCTCGGCCTCGAGCTTGTCGGCGAGCTCGGGCCCGCCCTCTTCGACGATCCGGCCGGCCGAGAAGACGTGGACGAAGTCCGGCTTCACGTAGCGCAGGATCCGGGTGTAGTGGGTGATCAGCAGCACGCCGGTGTCGCCCTCGGCGCCGAAGCGGTTGACGCCCTCGGAGACCACGCGCAGGGCGTCGACGTCGAGCCCGGAGTCGGTCTCGTCGAGAATCGCGATCTTGGGCTTGAGCAGCTCAAGCTGGAGGATCTCGTGGCGCTTCTTCTCTCCGCCGGAGAAGCCCTCGTTGAGGTTGCGCTGGGCGAAGGCGCTGTCGATGGACAGGGCCTCCATGCCCTGCTTCAGCTCCTTGGTGAAGGTGCGCAGCTTCGGCGCCTCCCCGCGCACGGCCGTGACGGCGCTGCGCAGGAAGTTCGACACCGAGACGCCGGGGACCTCCACGGGATACTGCATGGCCAGGAACAGGCCGGCACGGGCGCGCTCGTCGACGGTCATCGACAGGACGTCCTCGCCGTCGAGGGTCACCGTGCCGGAGGTGATGGTGTATTTCGGGTGACCGGCGATCGCGTAGGCGAGCGTCGACTTGCCCGAGCCGTTCGGGCCCATGAGGGCATGGGTCTCCCCCGACCGGACGGTCAGGTTGACGCCGCGCAGGATTTCCTTGTCCTCCACGGCGACATGCAGGTCACGAATTTCGAGGGTGGACACTTAAGACTCCCCATTTTCAGCATTGTCAGCGCTGTCGAGCGAGACGAGCACGTCGTCGCCTTCGAGCTTCACTCGGTAGACAGGGACGGGCCGCACCGCCGGTGGTCCGGTCGGCTTGCCCGAACGGATGTCGAAGCACGATCCGTGCAGCCAGCACTCCAGCGTGTCGTCGTACACCTCGCCCTCGCTGAGGCGGACCTCGGCGTGCGAGCACACGTCGTGCAGGGCGAAGACCTCGCCGTCCTTGCGGACCAGCGCGACGGGCTTGCCCTCCACCTCGACGCCGACGACGCCGCTGTCGGGAATGTCGGACAGAGAGCAGACCTTCACGAACGTCATCGCGCGAGCTCCGCCTCCACGGCCGCGAGCACGCGGTCGCGAATCTCCTCTACCTCGATCTTCGCGATCAGCTGGGCGAAATAGCCGCGGATGACCAGGCGTCGCGCCTCGTCGTACGGGATTCCTCGCGCCTGCAGATAGAAGATGTGCTCGTCGTCCATGCGGCCCGACGCGGAGGCGTGGCCCGCCCCGGCGACCTCGCCGGTGAGGATCTCGAGGTTGGGCACCGAGTCGGCGCGGGCGCCGTCGGTGAGGATGAGGTTGCGGTTGAGCTCGTAGGTGTCGGTGCCGGTGGCCTCGACGCGGATGATCACGTCGCCGATCCACACGGCGTGCGCCTCGTCGCCCTGGAGCGCGCCGCGGTAGTCGACGTTGCTCCGGCAGTCGGGCACGGTGTGGTCGACCAGCAGGCGGTGCTCGATGTGCTGGCCGGCGTCCACGAAGTACAGCCCGCTCAGGTCGGCGTCGCCGCCGCGCCCGGTGTAGGACACCGACGGCGACAGGCGTACCAGGTCGCCGCCCATGGTGACGACGAAGCTCTTGAACGTCGCGTCCCTGCCCAGGTGGGCGTGGTGCTGCGAGACGTGCACGGCGTCGTCGGCCCAGTCCTGCAGGCTGACGACCTTGAGCGTCGCGCCGTCGCCGACGACGAACTCGACGTTGTCGGCGTAGACCGCGCTGCCCTGGTGGTCGAGCACGATGACGGCTTCCGCGAGCGGCTCGACCGCGATCACGATGTGACCGTAGGCCGCGCCGCCGCCCTCGCCGCGCACGTTGATCACGGTCGCCCTGGAGGTCACGGCCTCCTTGGGCACCGTGATCACGGTCGCCTTCTCGAACGAGGTGAACGCCTGGACGCTCACCCGGTCGGTCGGCGTGTACGCCCTGCCGACGCGGGGATCCTCGCGGCCGACGGTCTCGACGGAGACCTCCGGCGCGGCGTCCACGTGGATCACGACGTTGCCGGCGACCGGCGCCGTGCCGTCGTGCAGCCCGCGCAGGCGGGACAGCGGGGTGAACCGCCACATCTCCTCGCGGCCGTTCGGCACCGGGAAGTCCTCGAGCTTGAAGGAGGACTTCCCGCGCAAGGTGGAGAGAGGCTTGGAGTCGAGACCCATGGTCAGCCCACCGCTCCTTCCATCTGCAGCTCGATCAGGCGGTTGAGCTCCAGGGCGTACTCCATCGGCAGCTCGCGAGCGATCGGCTCGACGAAGCCACGCACGATCATCGCCATGGCCTCGTCCTCGTTGAGGCCGCGGCTCATGAGGTAGAACAGCTGGTCGTCGGAGACCTTCGAGACCGTGGCCTCGTGACCCATGGACACGTCGTCCTCGCGGACGTCGACGTAGGGGTAGGTGTCCGAACGGCTGATCTGGTCGATGAGCAGGGCGTCGCACTTGACGGTCGACGCCGAGCCCGCGGCGCCCTCCTCGATCTGCACGAGACCGCGGTAGGAGGTGCGGCCGCCGCCACGCGCGACCGACTTGGAGATGATCGTCGAGGACGTCTTCGGCGCGAGGTGCACCATCTTGGCGCCCGCGTCCTGGTGCTGGCCCTCACCGGCGAAGGCCACGCTCAGGGTCTCGCCCTTGGCGTGCTCGCCCATGAGGTAGACGGCGGGGTACTTCATCGTGACCTTGGAGCCGATGTTGCCGTCGATCCACTCCATGGTCGCGCCCTCGTACGCCACGGCGCGCTTGGTGACCAGGTTGTAGACGTTGTTCGACCAGTTCTGGATGGTCGTGTAACGGCAGCGGGCGTTCTTCTTCACGATGATCTCCACGACCGCGCTGTGCAGCGAGTCGGAGGAGTAGATCGGCGCCGTGCAGCCCTCGACGTAGTGGACGTAGGAGCCCTCGTCGACGATGATCAGCGTCCGCTCGAACTGGCCCATGTTCTCGGTGTTGATCCGGAAGTAGGCCTGCAGCGGGATCTCGACCTGGACGTTCGGCGGCACGTAGATGAACGAGCCACCCGACCAGACCGCGCTGTTCAGCGAGGCGAACTTGTTGTCGCCCACCGGGATCACCGATCCGAAGTACTCCTTGAAGAGCTCGGGGTGCTCCTTGAGACCGGTGTCGGTGTCGAGGAAGATCACGCCCTTCTCCTCAAGGTCCTCACGGATCTTGTGGTAGACGACCTCGGACTCATACTGGGCGGCGACGCCGGCGATCAGCCGCTGCTTCTCCGCCTCGGGGATGCCGAGCCTGTCGTAGGTGTTCTTGATGTCCGCCGGAAGCTCGTCCCAGGAAGCGGCCTGCTTCTCGGTGGAGCGGACGAAATATTTGATGTTGTCGAAGTCGATGCCGGAGAGGTCGGAACCCCAGCTCGGCATGGGCTTCTTGCCAAAAAGCCGGAGGCCCTTCAGGCGCAGGTCAAGCATCCACTCCGGTTCGCTCTTCAGCCCGGAGATGTTGCGCACGACATCCTCGGACAGGCCTCGGCGTGCCGTCGAGCCCGCCACATCGGAGTCGGACCAGCCGAACTTGTAATTCCCGAGGCCTTCAAGCTCCGGGCGGTCGGTGACAGTCACCTTCCGGTCTCCTTGCTCTCAATCGCTTGCCGCGAAGTGCTTATGGTCACGTCGGAGCTGTCTGACGTGTCTACGGTCGCGCTCCGCCGGGGGTTGATCGGTGCGTTTCTCTGTGACGCGAGGGCCCGCGGGCTCACATGGGTGGTGCACACCCCGTCGCCGTGGGCGATGGTCGCCAGCCGCTGCACCGGTGTGCCGAGCAGTTGCCCGAACGCCTCGGTCTCGGCCTCGCACAGCTGCGGGAACTCCGCGGCGACGTGCGCGACCGGGCAGTGATGCTGGCAGAGCTGCTCGCCTCCCGACTTGGCCTGGGTGGCCGAGGCGGCGTAGCCGTCGGCCGTCAGTGCCTCCGCCAGCACGCGCACCCGCTGGTCGGCGGGCACCTCGCGCATCGCAGGCTCTAGACGCTTGACCAGGCCGTTGACCTGGGATCTGGCGAACTCGGCCACGGCCTCCTCGCCCACACGCTCGGCCAGGAAGCGCAGCGCGCTTCCCGCGAGGCCGTCGTAGGCGTGCTCGAAGGCGCTGCGCCCGGCGTCGGTGATCACGAACAGCTTGGCGGGACGCCCGCGCCCCCGCTGCCCACGCGGCCGTGCCGTGCGAGGCTCTATCATGCCTTCGGCCAGCAACGCGTCGAGATGACGACGCACCCCGGCCGGTGTCAGCCCGAGCCGCTGGCCCAGCGCCGCGGCGTTGATCGGACCGTGTTCCAGGATCAGCCGAGCGACGCGCGCGCGAGTGCCACGCTCCGCGCCCTTCTCGGCGTACGTAATCCCGGTCACGTTTTTCACAACATCAGTGTGCCGTAATTCCTTCCCGTCAGACAACCGGATGTCCGGGTACCCCACATGGGGTTCATCACGCAGGGTAGCCTTACCTAACCCGCGGAGAATGCGGGACTGACCGGCCGGCGCCGGCGCTCCCGAGCCCGGCGGCGACAGGCACACCCCAGACCTGCAACCACATTAAGGACCGACTGATTCCTTAATAAAGCTCTGTTTACATGGCGCAAGCGGAACCAGGACCGGCTAGCGGGTGGGCCTGAGGGTGAGGACGGCGAAGGTCGCGCCCTGGGGGTCGGCGAGGACGGCGCACCGGCCCAGGGGAAGGTCCCGCGGCGGCCGGACCACCTGGCCGCCGAGCTCCTCGGCCAGGCACGCCGTCGCATCGCAGCCGGGGACGGCGAAGAAGACCAGCCAGCGTCCCGGGGCCTCCTCGGGGTACCTGTCGCCTACCGTCCGCATGCCCGCGACGGGCCTGCCGTCCACCAGCCACTCGGTGTACTCGGCACCGGTCGTGTCGGTGAGGCGGCGTGAGTCCCAGCCGAAGACGGCCGTATAGAACCCCCTGGACTCCAAGGGGTCGCGGGAGTCCAGCTCGTTCCAGCACATCGCGACCGGTTCGTTGACGAGCTGGGCGCCGTAGTGCCGTCCCGGCTGCCAGACCATGAAGGACACCCCCGCCGGATCCTCGAAGACCGCCGTGCACCCCTCGTCGAAGACCTGCACCGGGCCGATGATGATGCGGCCCCCTGCCTCCTTGACGTTCTCGGCGACGGACTCGGCGTCGTCGGTGGCGATGTAGGTGTTCCAGGCCGAGGGCACGTTCTCGCCGAACGTCGGGCCGATTCCCGCCACCAGCTTGCCGCCCTGCGTGAACCGGCCGTATCCCCCCGACTCCGGGTGCGGGTCGAACTCCGCCCGCCACCCGAACAGCCGCTCGTAGAAGCCGACCGAGGCGGTGAGGCCGGTGCTGGAAAGGTCCGCCCAGCAGGGCACGCCGGGCTTGTAGGCGGTACGCGTTGGCATGCCGGACCTCCTTGTAGGCGGATGTGGGCGCCTGTTCTGGCTCCCCGCGCCCGGCACGGCTCGCACGTGGTCGCGGCGGCGGCACGAGGACATGGCCAGCGTCACATGAAGAGCGTCCGGCGGGTCCGACGACCTCCCGCCTTGGCGCGAGGCGCCCGCAACCTTTACCGCCACCCGGCACGCACACGGCCCGGCACGCACACGGCCCGGCGGACCACCCGCCTGCCCCGCCCCGGCGATGACCGCCCCGGCCTTTGCCGCCACCCGGCACGAGGGGTCATGGTCCGCCGAAAGAACCACCCGGCGTGGTCCCTAAACTCGTCACCATGGACTCCCCAGCCGTCGCGCTCACCGATTTGGTCAAGCGATACGGCCGCACTGTCGCGATCGACGGGCTGACCCTGGACGCCGGCCGTGGCGCGGTCACCGCGATCCTCGGCCCGAACGGCGCCGGGAAGACCTCCACGGTCGAGATCTGTGAGGGGTTCAGGAAGGCCGACGGCGGCACCGTCCGGGTCCTCGGGCTCGATCCGATACGCCAGGCGGCCGAGCTCAAGCCCCGGGTCGGGGTGATGCTCCAGTCCGGCGGCGTGCCTCCGGCCGTCCGTGCCGGTGAGTGGCTGCGGCTGGTCTCCCGCTTCCACGCCCACCCGCTCGACCCCGGCGCCCTTCTCGACCGGCTCGGCCTCACCGAGCACGCCCGCACCCCCTACCGCCGGCTGTCCGGGGGGCAGCAGCAGCGGTTGTCCCTCGCCGCCGCCATCGTCGGGCGGCCGGAGCTGGTCTTCCTCGACGAGCCGACCGCGGGCCTCGACCCGCAGGCCAGGCACGCCTGCTGGGGGATCGTGCGCGAGCTGCGCGCCAAGGGGGTGGCCACGGTGCTGACCACCCACCACATGGACGAGGCCGAGAAGCTGGCCGACAAGGTCGTGATCATCGATCGGGGCAGGATCGTGGCCGAGGGCAGCCCGCAGACGCTCACGGGCGCCGAGCGGCAGCTCCGCTTCCGCGCGCGGCCCGGGCTCGGTCTCGACGAGCTGCTCACCGCCCTCCCCGCGGGCAGCGCCGCCAAGGAGTCCCCGAGCGGCCACTACGTCATCGAGGGACACGTCGGCCCCGAGCTCCTCGGCACCGTCACCGCCTGGTGCGCCGCCGAGGGCGTCACCGCCGACGACCTCAGCGTGGAGCGCCGCACCCTGGAGGACGTCTTCCTCGAGCTCACCGGAAGGGAACTGCGGTGACCGCCGCCCTTGATCTCACGCCGTCGCCCGGGGCCGCGCCCCTGCGCCGCATGGTCCTCGCCCAGGCCGGAGCCGAGGTGCGGTCGGTGCTGCGGAACGGGGAGCAGCTGCTGCTCACCTTGATCATCCCCATTCTCGTGCTGGTCGGCTTCTCCGCCATCCCGCTGCTGGAGGTGCCGGGCAGGCGGGTCGACTTCGTCGCCCCCGGCGTGCTGGCGCTCGCGATCATGTCCACCGCGTTCACCGGACAGGCGATCGGCACGGGGTTCGAGCGGCGGTACGGAGTGCTCAAACGCCTCGGCGCCACCCCTCTGTCACGCTCGGGGCTGCTGCTCGCCAAGACCCTCGCGGTGATCACCGTGGAGGCGCTCCAGATCGTCGTCATCGCCGCGGTGGCGCTCGCGATGGGCTGGCGTCCCCAGGGCGACCCGCTCTGGGCCGTGGCGCTGGTCCTCGCCGGCACGGCGGCCTTCAGCGGGCTGGCCCTGCTCATGGCGGGCACGCTGCGCGCGGAGGCCACCCTCGCCGCCGCGAACCTGGTCTACCTGGTGCTGCTCGGCCTCGGCGGGGTGGTCGTCCCGGTGACGGCGTTCCCGCACGCGGTACGGGCCGTGGTCGATCTGCTGCCGATCACGGCGCTGACCGACGGGCTGCGCTCGGTGCTGGCACATGGGAGCGGGCTGCCGGTCCGTGACCTGCTGGTGCTGCTGGTCTGGACGGCCGTGACCCTCGGCCTCGCCTCGCGCTTCTTCCGCTGGGAGTGACCTCCTCCGTCCCGGGACCGCCGTCCCGCGCCCTTTGACCCGCGCACGCCCCGACCTCCCCTTCCCCCGAGCGCACGAGCACGTGCGAGGAACGCGAGAAGAACTCGATGACCGCGACGTCGGCGTCCGCCTCCGCAGGGCCGTACCGCCCGGACCGCATCCGGCCCGGAGCCCTCCTACGGACGGCCACCGGCGCCGTGCCCCCGTCCGGGCTGGTGCTGCTCGCGATCCTGTCGGTGCAGATCGGCGCGGGCCTGGCCAAGAACCTGTTCACGCAGTTGCCGCCCAGCGCGGTGGTGTTCCTGCGCATCGCGACGGGAGCGGTGATCCTCGGCGTCGTGGCCCGGCCGCGGCTGCGGGGCATGACCCGCCGGGACCTCGGCGTCGGGCTCGCCTTCGGCGTGACGCTCGGCCTGATGAACCTCTCGTTCTACGAAGGGCTCGCCCGGCTGCCGATGGGCATCTGCGTGACCATCGAGTTCCTCGGCCCGCTCGGGGTCGCGGTCGCGGCGTCCCGCCGTCGCCTGGACCTGCTGTGGGTGGTGCTGGCGGCCGCCGGCATCGCCCTGCTGGCACCCTGGGGCGAGGGCGGCGACATCAGCTGGGTGGGCATCGGCTTCGCCGCGCTCGCCGGCGCCTGCTGGGCGGGCTACATCCTGCTGTCGGCCGCCGTGGGCGGGCGGTTCCCCGGGACGACGGGACTGTCCTTCGCCATGATCGTCGCAGTCGTCGTGATCGCGCCGATCGGGGCCACGACGGGCGGCGCCGGCCTGCTCAGCCCCGAGTTGATCCTGCTCGGCGCCGGCGTCGGCCTGCTGTCCTCGGTGATCCCCTACAGCCTGGAGCTGGAGGCCCTGCGCACGATGCCCAAACGCGTCTTCGGCATCCTGATGAGCCTCGAACCGGCCGCGGCCGCCCTGGTGGGCCTGCTGATCCTCGGCGAGTTCCTGGACGTGCGCGAGTGGGCCGCCATCGGCTGCGTGGTCGTCGCCTCGGTCGGCGCCACCCGCACCTCGACCTAGCCGCCTCGCCGGTACAGAAGTCCGCTGCAGAACTGACCCCGCGGGGTCATTCGGGGCGGTCGGCCCAGATGCCCCGGACGTGCTGGATGTGGTGGTCCATGATGCGCCTGGCCGCGTCCGCGTCGCCACGGATCAGGGCGTCCAGGATGTCGAGGTGCTCGCGGGCGGAGTCGGCGAGCGTGCCGCGTTCGGACATGGACTTCAGGCCGTACAGCCGCGCCCGGTAGCGCAGGTCGCGCGCGACCTCGACCAGGTGCGCGTTCCCCGCCAGCGCCAGCAGCTCCACGTGGAAGCGCAGGTCGGCGTTGACGTAGGCCAGCAGGTCGCCGCGCTCGGCCGCCGAGACGATCTCCTCGGCGACCGGCCGCAACTGCTCGAAGTCAGCTACGCGGGCGGCGTCGGCGAGGCGGGCGACGGTCGGGACCTCCAGCAGCTTGCGGATCTCGGTGAGCTCGTCGAGGTCGCGCTCCGACAGCTCGGTGACCCGGAAACCCTTGTTGCGCACGGCCTCGACCAGGCCTTCCTTGGCCAGGTCGAGCATCGCCTCCCGTACGGGGGTGGCGGACACGCCGAACTGCGCGGCGAGGACCGGAGCGGAGTACACGACGCCGGGGCGCATCTCGGCGGCGACCAGCGCGTCGCGCAGAGCCTGCGCCACCTGCTCGCGCAGGCTCTGGCGGCCGGTCATGACCGGCAGGTCGAGCCTGCCCGCCTCGCTCACGCCCGGCCCCGCCTCGGACCCGCTCGCCATGCCGGCATCCCTCCCCAGGCTCATCGGCCCGCCCACGCGTCATGGACGGCTGCCGCCACGACCAGATCCTCCCAGGCCATGCCCACGCTCTTGAAGACGCGCGGCCCGGGGCCCGGCTCGACGGCCCCGGCCACCAGGTCCGCGAGATTACCGGCCAGATGGTCGCCGGAGATCGCTCCTGACCGGATGGGCATGATGAGATCGCCCGCCTCCGCCAGCGCGGCCGACCGGGACTCGACCACCACGGTGGCACGGGCCACCAGGTCGTCGTCGATCTCCCGGGCGCCGGGCTCGTGCGAGCCCACCACGACCACGGTGGCGCCCGCGGCCACGAGGGCGCCGGGGAACAGCGGCTCCCGGGCACTGGTGCAGCACGCGATCACATCCGCCGACGCCACGGCCGCCGCCACCTCGGCCGGAACGCCCGCCGTCGCCGAAGGGCCGCCCGCCGGCCCCTCCGGATCGGCCGCCGTCCCCCACGCTTGGGCCGCCGCCGCCCGAAGGCCCAGGGCGCGGCAGCGTGCGGCGAAGTCGTGGGCTCGTGCCCGGTTCCTGGCCACGACGGTGACGTGCTCGATGGGCCGCACCGCGCGCAGCGCCTCGACGTGGCCCCATGCCTGCGGCCCGGTGCCGAACACCGTGAGCGACCGCGCGTCCGGGCGTGCCAGGTGCCGCACGGCGAGCGCCGAGACGGCCGGAGTGCGCAGCGAGGTCAGCGCGACGCCGTCCATGGCGGCCAGCGGCGTGAGGGTGGGGCCGTCGAGCAGCAGGTAGGTGCCCTGGATGCGGGGCAGCCCCCTCGCGGGGTTTCCCGGGGCGACGCTCGCCACCTTGATCCCCGTGTGGCCCCCGTACGCGGCGGGCATGAGCAGCAGTTGCCCGGCCGGCACGTCGACGACCGGGCGCAGCGGGCTGTCCTCGGGGTCGAGCCCTTCGCGGAGCGCCTCGCAGAGCGCCTCCACGGCCCGCTCCACCGGCACGAGCCGGCGAAGGGTGTCCCCGTCGATGTACGGCAGCGCGTTCATCGCAGCGTGAACCCCGGGCCGATGGGGTCGCGCGGGTCGAGGGTGAACCGGTGCGCGCCGGTGCGGTAGGCCATCCCGGTGATCTCGGGGATCACCGCATCGCCGCGCACCTCCGCGACCCTGCCGGTGAAGACCGAGCCCACGATGCTCTCGTGGGTCAGCTCACCGGTGAACCCGGCTTCGTGCAGCAAGGCGAGCCTGGCCGCCGTCCCCGAGCCGCAGGGGGAACGATCCACCTCGCCATCGGCGAACACGGTGACGTTGCGCTGGCGCCCCGGTCCCAGCTCGTCATAGAAGATCACTCCGTAGATCCCGGAGAGCCGGTCGTCGGCGGGATGCCGGGCGGCCGGATGGCCGGCGAGCGAGGCCTTGATCGACCGCCCCAGCGCGATCAGGCCGGTGAGGTGCCGCGGCTCCACCGCCAGCCCGAAGGCCGCGGCCGGGACGCAGGCGTACATGGCCCCGCCGTAGGCGACGTCGACCGTGACCTCGATCGGGGCGCCGGCGACGACGGCGGTCACCGGCACGTTCCGCGCGGTGACGTGGGAGGGAACGTTCCGGAACGTCACCGACTCGATGACCCCGCCGCGGCGGCGGACCCGGGCCGTGACCCGGCCGGAGGGCACGTCCACGACCACGTCGGTGTCCCCGTCGGGATCGGCCTCGACCAGGCCGGACTCCACCGCGTGGACGCCGAGCGCGATCGTGCCGTGCCCGCAGGCGGTGGAGTAGCCGTCCTTGTGCCAGAACAGCACCCCCAGGTGGGCGCCCTCGTCGTCGGGCGGGACCAGGAAGCATCCGTACATGTCGGCATGGCCGCGCGGCTCGTGGCAGAGCAGCCTCCGCACCCGGTCGATCTCGGGTGCGGAAGCGTTGGCACGGCGTTCGAGGACCGTGGCCCCGGGGATCTCCGGGCCTGTGACGATGCGGAACGGCTCGCCGCCGGTGTGGTAGTCGGTGGTATGGATCTCGACCGGACCGCCCGCCGCACCGGACGCGCGTCCGGGACGTTCCTGGTCGCCGATCCGCGTCACACCCGCCATCAGAGCCCGCCCAGGTAGGCCTCGACGACCCGGGAGTCGCCCCGAAGCTCCGCCGCCGAGCCGTCGAGGACGCACTCACCGTTCTCGATCACGTACCCCCGATGGGCGATCTTCAGCGCCGCCTTGGCGTTCTGCTCGACCAGCAGCACGGAGACGCCCTCGGCGTTGACCTCGCGGACGAGTTCCATGACGGAGGCGACCACGAGCGGCGCCAGCCCCATCGAGGGCTCGTCGAGGAGCAGCAGCCGGGGTCCTGAGACCAGCGCGCGGCCGATGGCGAGCATCTGCTGCTCTCCGCCCGACAGCGTGCCGCCCTGCTGCGACCGCCGCTCGGCGAGGCGCGGCAGCAGGGCGTACACCCGGTCGATGCGCTTGCGGATCTCCGCCTGGTCGCGGACGAGATAGCCGCCGATCTGGAGGTTCTCGTGCACGGTGAGCGTGCTGAAGACCCGGCGCCCCTCGGGGACGTGGACCAGGCCGGCCTTGACGATGGCCTCGGGTTTGGTCCGGGTCACCTCCCTGCCGTCGAAGACCACCTTTCCGGAGGTGGGCCGTACGAGGCCCGACACGGCGGACAGCGTGGTCGTCTTGCCGGCGCCGTTGTTGCCCAGCAGGGCGACGATCTCACCGTCCTGGACGGTGAGCGACATCCCGCGCAGGGCGTGCACGCCGCCGTAGTGGACGTCCAGCGCGTCGATCTCAAGCCCTGCCATCGTCGCCTCCCCCGGTCCTGGCGTCCGCGTCCGCGCCGTCGTCCGCGGAAGATCCGGCGCCCGCGGAAGATCCGGCGCCCGCGGAAGATCCGGCGCCCGCGGAAGATCCGGCGTCCGCGGAAGATCCGGCCGACTCCGGGGTTCCGGCGTCGGCGTCGGGGTCGGCCGGTCGGTCCTCCTCGTCGTCCTTGCCGAGGTAGGCCTCGATGACGCCGGGGTCGCGGCGCACGTCCTCGGGGCGGCCGTCGGCGATCTCGCGACCGAAGTTGAGCACGACCACGCGCTCGGACACCTCCATGACCAGCCCCATGTCGTGCTCGATCAGCACGGTGGCGATGCCCAGCTCGCGGATCCTGCGGATCAGGCCGAGCATCTCGGCCTTCTCGCCGTGGTTGAGCCCGGCCGCGGGCTCGTCGAGCAGCAGCAAATCCGGCTTGCGGGCCAGCGCGCGGGCGATCTCCACCCGGCGCTGCTCGCCGTACGGCAGGGCACGCGCCTCACCGAAGCGGTCGCCGCGCAGGCCGACGAAGTCGAGCCAGTGGTGGGCCGTTTCTGTGCACTCACGCTCGGTTCGCCGGTAGCGCGGCGTGTGCAGCAGCGCGTCGACGAAGTTCTGCCTGAGCCGCAGGTGGGCTCCCGCCCGGACGTTGTCCAGCACCGACATCTCGCCGAACAGCCGCAGGTTCTGGAACGTCCGGGCGACGCCGAGACCGGCGATCCTGGAGGGCCGCATGCCGTTGATCTGGCGGCCCTTCAGGGTGATCCGCCCGGCGGTGGGCCGGTAGAACCCGGTCACGCAGTTGAAGGCGGAGGTCTTCCCCGCGCCGTTGGGACCGATGACCGAGACGATCTCGGCTTCCCCGACGGAGAACGACAGGCCGTCGATGGCCAGCAGGCCGCCGAAGGACAGCCGCAGGTCCTCGACCGACAGCAGGCTCATGAGCTCGCCTCCCGGGAGCGGTGCGGCCACAGTCCTTGCGGGCGGACCAGCATGACGATGATGAGCAGCACGCCGAAGGCGAAGAACCGGTAGTCGGCGAAGTCGCGCAGCACCTCGGGGAGCACGCTGATGACGATGGCGCCGATGACCACGCCGGGAGTCGAGCCCATGCCGCCCAGCACCACGGCCATCAGCACGAGAGCCGACTGCAGGAACGTGAAGCTGCCCGGGGAGATCGCGGACAGCTGCCCGGCGAACAGCACTCCGGCCAGGCCGCCCCAGATCGCGCCGGCGATGTAGGCCGCCAGCTTGACCTTGTAGGTGTGCACGCCCATGGCCTCCGCGGCGTCCTCGTCCTCGCGGACGAACCGCCAGGCCCGCCCGAGCCGGGACCGCCCGAGCCGCGAGGCCCCGATCACGGCGATCGAGACGATCACCACGGTCAGGTAGTAGAACACGACCGGGCTGCCGGTCAGGCTGGGGATGCCGTAGATCCCCGAGGGGCCTCCGGTGACGTCCAGGTTGTTGGCCGTGATGCGGATGATCTCGCCGAAGCCCAGCGTGACGATCGCCAGGTAGTCGCTGCGCAGCCGCAGCGTGGGTGCGCCGATCACGATGCCCGCGACCACGGTGACCGCGATGACGGCGGGCACCGTCACCAGCAGCGGCAGCCCGAACCGCGTGCTGAGCACGCCGCTCGTGTACGCCCCGACGGCGAAGAAGGCGACGTATCCGAGGTCGAGCAGCCCGCAGAAGCCGACCACGATGTTCAGCCCCGAGGCCAGCATCACGAAGATCGCCGCACTGGTCATGACAGACAGCGCGTACGGTGTGGCGATCACGAACGGCGCGAGCAGGGCGAGGGTCAGGCCCACGAGCCCCGCCCACTTGCTGTCGAGCAGCCAGGAGGCCGCGCGGCCCGGTGCCGTGGCGGGACCACGGGCCCCCGTGCGGGCCGTCATACGCGTTCCGTCACGCGCTCGCCGAGCAGGCCGGTGGGCCGCACGGACAGGAACAGGATCAGTACCCCGAACGCGAACACGTCCCGCCATTCGCCGCCGAGCCAGTAGGTGCCGAAGGACTCCAGCAGGCCGAGCAGCAGGCCGCCGAGCATGGTGCCGGGGATGTTGCCGATGCCGCCGATGACCGCGGAGGTGAACGCCTTGAGCCCGATGAGGAAGCCCATCAGGAAGTCGATCTTCCCGTAGTAGGCGCCGGCCATCACCCCGGCCGCGCCCGCGAGGGCCGATCCGAGGAAGAACGTCCGGGAGATGACCGAGTTGACGTCGATGCCCATCAGCGCGCTGGTGCGCGGGTCGAGCGCGATGGCCCGCATCGCCCGGCCCTCACGGGTCCGGGTGACCAGCAGGTTCAGCCCTACCATGAGCACCACGGCCACGATGATGAGCGCGAGCTGCTGGAGGGTGATCCGGGCGCCCAGCACCTCGACCGAGGTGCCGCCGAGCCGTACCGGATAGACCTGCGGGTCGGCCCCGGCGGCGGCCCGCATGCCGTACTCCAGCGCGAACGACGCGCCGACGGCGGTGATGAGCAGCGACAGCCGTGGCGCGTTGCGCAGCGGACGGTAGGCGACCCGTTCGATGACGACGCCGGACAGGCCGGTGACCACCATCGTCAGGAGGAGCACGCCGAGGAGCAGGGGAAGTGCCATGCCCGGCGAGATGCCGCCGACCGCGCCGAGGATGGCGAATCCGGTGAAGGCGCCGAGCATGTAGATGTCGCCGTGGGCGAAGTTGAGCAGCTTCATGATCCCGTAGACCATGCTGTAGCCCAACGCCACCAGCGCGTAGAACGAGCCGACGAACAGCCCGTTCCAGATCAGCTGTGACATGTCAGGTTTCCTTTGGAGCCGGAGCCACCGGAGGCGCGTGCCGGGATGGGGCGGCCGGTGGCGGCCGGGGAGCCGGAACGGCCGGCGCCCGCACGCGGGCGCCGGGTACGCGGGGAGGGGATGCGAGCCGTTCCGGGAAGAGAGGCGCGCAAGGTCACTTCAGGGCGTCCTGGAGGGCGAACTTGCCGGACTTGACGACCAGGATCTGGAAGCCGCCGGTGGCCAGGGTGTGGTCGGCGGTGAACTTCAGCGGGCCGGAGAACATCTGGAAGCCGTTGATGCCCTCCAGCGCGGCGATGACCTTCGCGCCGTCGGTGGACCCGGCCTGCTTGACCGCCTCGGCGGCGAGCCGCACGGCGTCGTAGGCCTGGTTGGAGTAGGGGCCGGGGCCGGCGCCGTACTTCTTCGTGTAGCTGTCGATCCAGCCCTCGGCGCCCTGGAGCGTCTCGGGGGTCTGGGTCATCGTGGCGAACACGCCCTCGCCCGCCTCGCTACCGGCGATCTCCGCCAGCTTCTCCGACACCGAGCCGTCGCCGACCATGATGCCGCCCTTGTACCCGGCCTGGCGGAGCTGCCGGATGATCAGGCCGCCCTCCTGGAAGTAGCCGGTCCAGTAGACGAAGTCCGGCTTCTTGGCGAGGATGTTGTTGATGTTCGCGCTGTAGTCGCTCTCCTTGGGCGTCACCGCTTCGAGGAGCGCGGTCTCGGCGCCGCCGGGGGCGTCCAAGAGCTGCTGCGTCCTGACCGCGATGTCCTTGGAGTAGCTGGTGTTGTCGTGCACGAGCGCGACGCTCTTGGCGCCCTGCTTGGTGATCCAGGCCATGGCGGCGGTCGCCTGCTGCGAGCCGGTGCCGTTGATCAGAAAGACGTGCTTGAGGTGCTGATCGACCAGTTCCTGCGAGTTGGCCGCAGGGATGATCATAGGGATGTTCGCCTTGCCGAAGACCGGCAGGGTGGGGAGCGTGGCGCCGGAGCAGTAGCCGCCCACGGAGATCTTGATGCCCTGGGTGACCAGCTTGTTGGCGCCGGCGACGGCCGTCTGGGCGTCGCAGGCGTCGTCCGCGACCTTGAGCTCCAGCTTGCGGCCCAGGACGCCGCCCTTGCCGTTGATCTCGTCCACCGCGAACTGGGCGGCGTTCTTCATATACGGGCCGATGGCCGCCTCGCTGCCGGACTGCGGGATCAGCATTCCCAGGGGAATGGGACCCTTGTCGCCCCCGGCGTCCGAGCCGCCGCCGAGGAGGCCCTGGCCACAGCCGGCCGTCAGCATGCTCACGGCGGTCGCGAGCGAACAGATCACGGCTATTCGGGATTTGCCCATCTTGCATCTCCTAGCGAAACAACGCTGTCCCAGCATGGTGTGTGACATTGCACATGCACCTAAAAGCCACCGTCAAGGCCCGAGACCAGACCGTTAGAAGGTCGGTAGCAGCCCGTCAACACCCCGCGAAGCAGGTGAGAACGGACAAAGTCATCGGACGGGCCGATCACGGGCCCACCGATGGGGCATGCCGGTGGGGGCGCCTCCCGGTTTTCCCGGAGACGCCCCGGGGTGCGGTCAGCTCCCGGCGGGGCCGAGGGCGACGGTGTGGGTGGAGGTGTAGAACTCCTGGGCCGCCTTGCCCTGCTCGCGCGGGCCGTAGCTGGAGTCCTTCTCGCCGCCGAAGGGCAGGTAGAAGTCCACACCGCTCGTCGGGCTGTTGACCTTGACCAGCCCGGTGTCCAGCCGCGCCGAGACGTCGAGCGCCCGGTCCAGGTCGCGCGTGTAGACCGCGGAGGCCAGTCCGTACGCCACCCCGTTGGCCAGCGCGACCGCCTCGTCCACCGAGCTCGCGTCCTGCACCAGGCAGATCGGCCCGAACACCTCGTCGCAGGCGAGCACATGGTCGGCGGGCACCCTGTCCACCAGCGTGGGCGCGGCGTACCAGCCGTCCCGGTCGAGCGCCTCGCCGCCGGTGAGGACCCGGCCGCCGGCCGTGGCCGACACCACCCGGTCACGGGCGGCCTCCTCGATCAGCGGGCCCACGGCGGTGCCCGGGTCGGCCGGGTCGCCGACGCCGAGCTTGGCGACCGCGGCCAGCAGCGCCTCGCGGACCTCCCTGGCGTTGCCCACCGTGATGACCCGCTTGGTGGCGGTGCACTTCTGCCCGGCGTACCCGAACGCGGCGGCGGCGATCTGCGCCGCCGCCGTCTCGAGGTTGGCGTCGTCGAGGACGATGCTGGCGTTCTGACCGCCCATCTCGGCCTGCACCTGCACGCCCCGGCCGGCCGCCGCCACGCTCACCTTGCGCCCCACGGCGGCCGAGCCGGTGAAGGACACGACGTCGGCCGCCTCGACCAGCGCCCCGCCCTCCTCGGCGTCGCCGGCGACGATCTGGAACAGGTCCTCGGGAAGGCCCAGCAGCTCGGCCAGGCGCAACGCGCAGCCGAGGGCCTGCGGCGCGGGCTTGAGCACGACGGCGTTGCCGAAGGCGAGGGCCGGCGCCGCCTTCCACAGGGGGATGGCCAGCGGGAAGTTCCATGGCGTGATCAGCCCGGCCACGCCGCGCGGGCGCCTGCGGGTGTAGGCCAGCCCGGCGCCCGACGGCTCGTGCATCGCGCCGATGGGGTCGAAGACCTGCTGGGAGTAGTAGCGCAGGATCGCGACCGACCGCGCCACCTCGCCCTTCGCCTCGGTGACCGGCTTGCCGACCTCCCGGACGACCAGCGCGGCCAGCTCGTCCGCCGCCGCGGCCACCTTCTCGGCCGCCGCCGCCAGCGCGGTCGCGCGCTCCGCGGCGTTCGCCTTGCCCCACCGCCCCTGCACGGCCCGCGCCCGGCGCACCGCCTCGGTGACGCCCGAGGCCCCGGCGGCCGGGACGCCGGCGACCACGTCGCCCGGGTTCTGGGGGGACCGGCTTTCGACAACGCTCATCGTGAATCCCTCTCCAACTTCAAGGTGGGACGGCTCCGGAGCGGGGTGCCATGTATCCCGCTACACGGAAACCTAGTCCACGTCATGCATTGATCAGATGGCAAGACCCGGCCCGCAAGGCCCGCCTCTTGAGCCCCCCGGGCCGCGGCAGGCGTCACAGCAGGAACCCCTCGGGGAAGGGATCGGTCGGATCGAGGAAGTGCTGCGCCGTGCCGGTCACCCACGCTCTGCCCGTGATCGTCGGGACGACGGCCACGCGCCCCGCCACCTCGGTCCGCTCGACCAGCCGCCCGGTGAAGCGGGTGCCGATGAACGACTCGTTGACGAAGTCCTCACCCAGCCCCAGCTCACCCCTGGCGTGGAGCTGCGCCATGCGGGCGCTGGTGCCCGTGCCGCAGGGCGAGCGGTCGAACCAGCCGGGATGGATGGCCATCGCGTGGCGCGAGAGCCGGGCGTCCGACCCCGGAGCGAGGAACTGGACGTGGTGGCAGCCGCGGATACCCTCGTCGAGCGGATGGACCGGCTCGTCCGCCTCGTTGATCGCCGCCGAGATCGCCAGCCCGGCCTCGAGGATCCGCTGGCCCTGCGAGCGCTCGAACGTCAGCCCCACCGACTCGATCGGCAGGATCGCGTAGAAGTTGCCGCCGTACGCCAGGTCGTAGGTCACCTCGCCGATGCCGGGCACCTTGACCGTACGGTCGAGCCCGACGCTGAACGACGGCACGTTCTCGATCGTCACCGCCCGCGCCGCGCCGTCCTCCACCTGGACCGAGGCCACCACGAGCCCGGCCGGGGTGTCGAGCCGCACGGTCGTGACGGGCTCGGTGACCCGCACCATCCCGGTCTCCACCAGCACCGTGGCGACCCCGATGGTGCCGTGGCCGCACATCGGCAGGCATCCGGACACCTCGATGAAGAGCACTCCGTAGTCGGCGTCCGGGCGGGTCGGGGGCTGCAGGATCGCGCCGCTCATCGCCGAGTGGCCGTGCGGCTCGTACATCAGCAGCTTGCGGATGTGGTCGAGGTTCGCCAGGAAGTGCTCCCTGCGCTCGGCCATGCTCGTGCCCGGGATGACGCCCACTCCCCCGGTGACGACCCGGGTGGGCATCCCCTCGGTGTGCGAGTCGACCACGTGGTAGATGTGCCTCGATCTCACCATGACCTCACCGCAGCCCTTCGGCCAGCGCCTTTTCCGTGGCCGCGCGGACGAGCGCCTCGTGCTCCGCCGACAGCGGCACACGCGGCTGCCGGCAGGGGCCGCCGTGCAGGCCGGCGAGGTCCATCGAGAGCTTGATGGCCTGGACGAACTCGGTTTTCGCGTCCCAGCGCAGCAACGGGTGCAGCGTACGGTACAACGGCATCGCGGTGGCCAGGTCCCCCTCGGCCGCCGCCCGGTACAGCGCCGCGCAGGAGGCGGGCAGCGCGTTGGGGTATCCGGCGACCCAGCCCACCGCCCCCGCGAGGACCAGTTCCAGGACCACGTCGTCCGACCCCACCAGCACGTCGAGCCCGGGGGCCAGCTCCGCGATCTCGTACGCCCGGCGCACGTCGCCGGTGAACTCCTTGACCCCCACGATCAGGCCCTCGTCGAACAGCCTGGCCAGCAGCGAGGGGACCAGGTCCACCTTGGTGTCGTAGGGGTTGTTGTACGCCACGATCGGAAGGCCCGCCTTGGCGACCTCCCGGTAGTGGGCCAGCACCGCGCGTTCGTCGGCACGGTAGGCGTTCGGCGGGAGCAGCATCACGACCTGGCAGCCGGCGTCCCCGGCCTGCTCGGCCCAGCGGCGTGACTCGGCCGCGCCGTAGGCCGCCACACCGGGCATCACGCGGTCGCCGCCGATCGCCGCGACCGCCGTCTCCACCACGCGGGCGCGCTCCTCGGGGGTCAGCGTCTGGTACTCCCCGAGCGAGCCGTTGGGGACCACACCGTCGCATCCCTGCTCGACCAGCCGGCGGCAGTGCTCCGCGTAGCCCTCCTCGTCCACGGTCAGGTCGTCGCGCAGTGGCAGCGCCGTCGCCACCATCACTCCGCGCCAGGGCTTCTCACGGGTCGTCATCGGGGGTCCTCTCCTTCTGGGTGTCCTGCTAGGTCGCCGAGCCGTACGGGCTGGGCGATCGGCCGGCGTGGCGCCTGCTGTGCCTCACCCGCCAGGCACGCCACGGCGTAGCCGCACATGCGGCCCTGGCACCAGCCCATTCCCGGGCGGGCCAGCAGTTTCAGCGAGCGGGCGTCGACGGCCCCGAGGGCCCGCGCCTCCTTGATCCGGGCGTAGGGCACTTCCTCGCAGCGGCAGATCAGCGTGTCGTCGCGCAGCCAGCCCTTCCAGCCCTCGCGGACGGGATAGGCGTCCTGCAACGCCCCGCCGAACGCGGCGAGCCGGGCCCGCTTCCTCCTCAGGCGGTGGACGGGAGCGACCGGACGGCCCAGGTCCGCGGCGACGGCCAGCCCGGCGATCCGGCCCTCGGCCTCGGCCGGGTCGGCGCCGCCGACACCGGTCGGCTCGCCCGCCGCGTAGACGCCAGGGACGCTGGTGCGCATCCCCGCGTCCACGGTGACGACCGGGCTGCCGTCCCTGTCGGCGTGGGTGGCGCAGCCGAGCTGGGTGGCGAGCTCGATCTGCGGGACGAAGCCGTAGCCGACCGCGAGCGCGTCGCATTCGATGACCCGGCTCGGCCCTGGAACCCAGTGGCGGTCGAGCCTCGCCACGGTGACGTGGGTCAGCTCGTCGCGCCCGTGCGCGGCGATCACCGCGTGGCGGCCGGCCAGGGGCACCCGGTGCCTGGCCAGGCGGAGGCCGTATCCCGCGCCCTGGGCCAGCTTGCCCGGATGGGTGATCATGGCGAGGCCGGCGCCGAACAGGCCGTTGGCCTCGAAGACCCCGGCGACGTCCGCGCCCGCGGCGGCCAGTCCGGCCGCGACGGGAAGCAGGAACGGCCCGGTACCCGCGACGACGACCCTGCGCCCGGCCACGACGAGATCCCCCTTGAGCAGGGCCTGCGCGCCTCCCGCCGTGAACACGCCGGGAAGGTCCCACCCGGGGAACGGGAGCGGCCGGTCGTGCGCGCCGGTCGCGATCAGCAACCGCCGGGCCAGGACGGTCTCGCGCCGCTCATCCCTGGCGCCCGCCAGGCAGTGGACGGCCACCACGCCGTCCTCGGCGGTGCGGGCCGGTGTGCCGGCGTCGCCGGCGCCGACCGGCGTGCCGTCGCCGACGTGCGCCGCGACCTTCTCCACGGCCCAGACCCGGTGGCCGAGCCGGAGTTCCACCTCCTCCGCCCCGCCCAGAGCCTCCGCCAGCCGGGTGAACCGGGTGAAGCCGTGATGCAGCGCTCCGGGGCGCCGGGCATGGAAGCCCGGGGGCGCGTGCCGGAAGTACTGGCCGCCGAGCCGCGCCGCCGCGTCGATCAGCACGACGCTCAGCCCGGCGCGGGACGCCTCGACGGCGGCGGCCATCCCCGCCGGTCCGCCCCCGACGACGGCGAGATCCCTCACCGGCGGGGCATCCGGTGGTCTCATCCGGTCGTCACCTCGTCCCCGGGCAGCGCCTCGATCTGGCAGGCGCGCAGGGACGCCTCGCCGTTGACGGTGATCAGGCAGTCGAAGCACACCCCGATGCCGCAGAACAGGCCACGGGGACGCCCGCCGAAGCGAGTCGTACGCCAGGACCTGATCCCGTTGGCGTACAGGACGGCGCCGACCGTCTGCCCCGGCACGGCGGTGACGGGGCGCCCGTCCACGGTGATCTCGAAGCCGGGCTCGGGCCGCGCGCCGACGAGGCGGCCGGCGTGCGGCGGTCCCGTCTCCGGCGCGGCGGTGGTACCCGGCTGTCCGGGGTGGGGCGAGGTCGTCACGCCGCGAACCTTTCCGGGCGGAAGGGACTCAGGTCGAGTTCGGGGGCCGCGCCGCCGAGCAGCCGTGCGATCAGATGGCCGGTCGCGGGGGCGAGGCCGATGCCCGCGCCCTCGTGCCCGCAGGCGTGGAAGAGGCCGGGCGCCCGGGGATCCGCGCCGATCACGGGCAGGTGGTCGGGGCAGTACGGCCGGAAGCCGCAGTAGGTCCTGATCACGCGGCGGTCCGCGAGCACGGGGAACAGGGTGACGGCCTGGCGGGCCAGCGTCTCCAGCACCGGGATCGACGTCGTCCGGTCGAAGCCGACCCGCTCGCGGCTCGCGCCGATGAGGACGGTGCCCGCGGGGGTGCCCTCGATCACCGCACTGGCCGAAAGGCCGGCGGAGTCGCTCGCCACATCGGTGACGTAGGCGGCGGTGTAGACCTTGTGCCTGATCAGCGGCACGCCGAGGCGGCCGGAGATGGGCTCGGTGACCAGGATGAACCCCCGGCGCGGCAGGATCGGCAGGTGGACCCCGGCGAGCGCGGCCAGCTCGCCGCTCCAGGTGCCCGCGGCGTTGACCACGGCACCGGCCGGGATGTCCCCCTTGTCGGTGCGGACCCCGGTGACCCTGTCGTGGTCGCGCAGGAAGCCGGTGACCGTCACCCCCGTGCGCAGAGTGGCTCCGGGAGCGTGCTGGATCAGCCGTGCGGCGGCGAGCATGGGCTGGACCTGGGCGTCCTGCGAGTAGAAGACGCCGCCGGCCAGGTCGCGGGTCAGGTGCGGCTCGTAGCCGGGAAGCTCGCTCGGGGACACGGCCGTGTGCTCGACGCCGGCACCGGCCTGGGCCTTGGCCAGCAGGGTCAGGGCGTCGAGGACCTCGGGGGTGCCGGCGACCACCAGCCCGCCCTTGGGCTCGAACTCGAATCCGCCGAGGCCGGCCAGCTCGCGCCAGAGGCCGTTGGACAGCAGGGCCAGCTCCAGCTCGGGACCGGGCTCCTTGTCGGAGACCAGGAGGTTGCCCTCGCCCGCTCCGGTCGTGCCCGCGGCGACCGGCCCGCGATCCACCACGGTGACGGACAGGCCGGCCCGCGCGGCGAAGTACGCGCACGCCGCTCCGACGACACCCGCGCCCACCACCACCACGTCGGCCATCCGCACCCCTGCCAGTCGCTCGCCGAGTCAGTAATATGTCACATATCCAATGGCGCAATCAATCCTGATTTTTGGTGTTTTAGGCGCTGTACCCCCTCATGTGTCACAACAGCATCGGAGCAGAGGGTTAAAGACCGGGGCGGCGACCCGCCCGCCTACGATGAGTGCCGTGACCGCAGCAGACCAGCCCCAGAGCCGCGCCGGGGACACGCGGCCGCGCGCCTTCCTCGACGGGCTCAGGAGCCGCGCGCTCGACCTGTTCCACTCCGCATGGTCCCCCACGCCCTTCACCGTCAGGCGGTGGGCACTGGCGGCCGTGGTCGTCAACGCGGGCATCACCGTGACGGGCGCCGCCGTGCGCCTCACCGGTTCGGGCCTCGGCTGCCCCACCTGGCCTCGCTGCACTCCCGGCAGCTTCGTACCCGCCGCTCACGACGCGCACTCGCCGGTGAACATGGCGATCGAGTTCGGCAACCGGCTGCTCACCTTCCTGGTCCTCGCCGTCGCCGCAGCCTGCGTGGTCGCGGTGCTGCGCGTGGCGCCCCGGCGTTCCAGCCTGGTGCGCCTGGCCTGGATCCAGCCGATCGGCGTCGCCGTCCAGGCGCTGTGGGGCGGCCTGGTCGTGCGCAGCCTCCTGAATCCGGTGACGGTCAGCGTCCACTTCCTGCTGTCCATCGGCATGATCGCGGCGGCGTTCGCGCTCTACGCCCGCTCGGGAGAGGGCGACGCCCCGCCACGGCGGCTGGTCCACCGCGACATCCGCACGCTCGGCTTCGTCCTGGTGGCCGCGACGCTGGTGCTGCTCATCGCGGGCGTGGTGGTCACCGGCACCGGGCCGCACTCGGGCGACGAGGCCGCCTCGCGGTTCGACTTCGACATCGAGACGATGGCCCGGCTGCACGCCGACACCGTGTGGGTCGTGCTCGGGCTGACCTTCGCGCTGCTGTTCGCCCTGCACGTCACCGACTCCCCCGGCCGGGCGCGGCGCGGGGCGCTGATCCTGCTCGGCGTCGAGCTGGCCCAGGGCGTCATCGGCTACGTGCAGTACTTCCTCGCCGTGCCGGCGCTCCTCGTCGGCCTGCACGTCCTCGGGTCGACGCTCGTCTGGATCGCGACCCTGCGGGTGGTCTTCCTCATGCGGTCGCGCGGCCCTGGGGGCAGGCTCGCGTCGGGCCACGACGAACTGGACGTCGTGGGCGTCTGACCGTCCATGATCCGCCTTCGCGTCCCCCGATGGGCACGGGCGGCGCGGCTCGATCCCTTCCGCTGGTCGCGACCGGCGCGGCGGCGCGCGTTCCTCGCGGCCGTCACGCTCAGCGTGCTCGCCCTCGCTCCGATGACCTGGGCCTGGCTGTCCACCATGGGCCACCGGGTGACGGCCGGCGCGGGCCCAGGGTGGACCGGGAAGGTCCCGGCCGCCCCGGTGGCCCTGGTGCTCGGAGCCGGGCTGTACCACGGGTCCCCCACGCCGATGCTGGCCACGCGCCTCGACATCGCCGCCGAGCTCTACCGGGCGGGCAGGGTCAGGGCCCTGCTGCTCTCCGGCGACAACAGCCGCCCGGGGCCAAGACCTCCGTCTATGCCGTGCGCGAGTTCGCCGCCACGGCCAAGGGATTCCTCGACGCCGTCGTGCTCAAGTCGTCCCCGGTCTTTCCCGGCCCCCGCGAGACCTCTCTCGACCGGTTCCTCGTCTCCCTCCCCTAGGGCGTGGCGAAAGTTTCATCGGCGGGACCGGGCGCGGGGGTCGCGAGCTGGGTGTTCCCCTCGGCCATCCCTGGTGGACCGGCAGGAGCTATCTGGTCACACGGCCGCGCGGTAAGATCCCGATCGCGCATGGGAGCGCTCCCAAACAGTCTCGCCCCTGCCAGGAGACGGAGGTGACGCCGGTCGGAAGGTGCCACGACACCGCGTATACGTCCGGCTCGGACGCTGCACCGTGAGGCGGAAGTGCCTCTCCGCCTCACGGCCCGCGTCCGGGTCTTTCGCGTGCCCGGGGGCTACCCGCAGCTCACCTCCGTGAAGGTGGGCGGCGTGGCGCCGTTCATGGTCGCGAGGAACCCGGCGGTCGCCGATGCCCCCGGTGCCAGCTTGGGATTCGACTCGGGCGCGTGGATCATGCCTATCGGCCCGCTCTGCATGGACGTCCCGCCCCAGGCCTGGGTGATCTTGATCCCGAACGGCATCGTCCACTGGACGAACCACTGGTTGATCGGGGCGGCGCCGTTGTTCTTGATCGTCACCGAGCCCTGGAACCCGCCCGACCAGGACTTCGCCAGCTTCACGGTCGCCGCGCACGAGATCGGCGCAGGCGTGGAGGGAGGCGATGTGCTGGGCGCGGGGGTGCTCGGCGGGGGCGTGCTGGGCTGGGGGGCCGACGAGCCGCTGAAGATGACGTCAGAGCAGCCGTAGAAGGTCTCCTGGCTGTCCGACCGGTACGACACCGAGTAGACGATGTGACGGCCCGACTTGCCGGGCAGCCTCCCGGAGAACCGGTAGGCGCCGTCGCTCGCCTCAGGCTCGGGATCGGCGGTCAAGAACGGCTGCTCCTCCAGGTCGGCCCAGGTCAGCGGCCTGGTGGGGTTGTAGCCGTCCTTGGTGACATAGAGCTTGACCCCACCGGGGTGCGGCACCGATGCGCCGTAGACGAAGTCGTACATGGCACCGGACTGCACCACGGTCGCCGGCCAGTCGGCCCGCGCCGCGTCGTAGGCGGCGTACTTCGCGAACCCGCCGCTGCAGAGCTTGCCGTCGGGGACGAACCCCCGGGTACGGCCGCCGCCGTCGGAGCGGCGCACTCCGTACCAGTCGTAGAGCGGCTGGGTGCCCCCTACGGCGACGGCCTGGGCGCAGGCGGGATTCTTCGGCTTGATCTCGTTGCTGGAGGTGAGCCCGTCGTTGTAACAGGCGTAGGTCCTGCTGGCGGGTGCCTGCAGGGCTCCGTGGGCGAGGGCCGAGCGCTGTAACAGCAGCATCGTCACCCCGGCGGCCACGACCGCCAGCGCGGTCAGGATCGCCACCGTTGCCTTGGTCGTCACAGGGGTTCCTTCTCATGTCGCGGATGCCGCAAGGGGACGGCGAGGGCGAGCGCGCACGCGTCTCGTACCGGGCACGTTCGGAGGGCGGGTAGATCTCGCCGGTCTGGAGCCGTGGCGAGACCTCACATGGCGCCCGGCCACAGCCGTGCGCCTCCTCATGCTCAGCCACCCGGAAATGCGTCGGAAGTGGCCACTGACATCCGCGTAGCGCGATTGAAACACGCGATCCCCGACCGGGCAAGCCCACCGGCCCACCGCTAGAGCACCACCACCGGCCACGCGAAGACCGTCGCCGGCCGCGCGAAATTCTCACCGGCCCTTGCCTTCGGGCCCCGACGGTCCGCTACTGGCGACCGCCCGGGCGTCCCGGCGGAGGGCCGTACGGCCCCGGATCGCGCGGGAACCCGTCCTGCGGGGGGTACGGGGAGGTGGGGTGCCGCGTGTCGTGGCCGGGCGCGTACCCGGGCGGAGCCATCCCCTTGGCCATGGTGGCCTGGTGCCGCTCGGGGGCCGGGAACGCCGCCTTCGCCCCGCTCATGCAGGCCAGGAGGGCTTCCCTGTTCGACTCGAAGGTGTTCCTGTCGATCACGCCGCGCACCCCCCGCTCGTGCAGCAGGCCGAGCTCGGTGGCCGCCATCTGGTAGTCGCGCATGGCGTGCAGGCCGGGCGGCCCACCGTAGGCCTTGGCCCACTGGCGGGCCTGCCTGCGCCCCTTCAGCGAGGACAGCATGTAGAGGTCAACGTCGGTGACCAGGCCGAGCCCTCCGTAGGGCGGCAGGTAACGCTGGATCAGGCCAACGATGCGCTGGCGATCCTTGACGATCACTCCGAGCTCGACGAAGAACAGGATCATCAGTAGCAGGTAGGCCAGCGCCAGGCCCTGGAACCCTCCGTAGGAGGTGAAGCCGTTCCAGATGCCGTGCAGCGTCATCGCCCCGAGCCAGCCCAGGAAGAGGACCCCGCCCCGCACCGGGCCCCGGCTCTGCGCGGCGTAGGCCACGGCTATGCCGATCATGGAGGTGAACAGCGGATGGGCGAACGGCGAGAGGACCCCGCGGAGCACCACGGTCACCGCCAAGCCCTGCACCCCGTGCTGGTCCTGCGCCATGATGTAGTAGCTGACGTTCTCGCTCATGGCGAAGCCGAGGCCGACCATGCTGGCGTAGATGATGCCGTCGGTGAGGCCGTCGAGCTCGTGGCGGCGCCACCGCAGCAGCCCAAGGAGCACCAGGCCCTTCATGGTCTCCTCGACCAGGGGCGCCCCGAAGGTCGCCACCAGGTTGCGCGCGCCGACCGCGTCCTGGGTCGCGATCGTGACGTATCTCAGGTTGAGGCTGTTCAGGACGCCGGCCACCAGCACGGCGATGCCGGCCCCCCACATGAACGCGAAGGCCAGATCCTTGCCCGGCTCCGGCTCCATGCGGTCGAGCGCCAGCACCCCGGCGAGCAGCAGCGGCACCGGCGCGAGCGCGAGGGTCAGTGCGATGAAGAACTGGACCGGATCGCCGTTGAAGACGTCGAACGAGAACGACACCAGCGCGCAGATCCCCGCGACGACGAGCCCGCTGATCAGCCCGACCGAGGGTCGCTCCCTCAGCACCCGGCGGGGATCAAGGTTCGTCATGTTCGCGAGCGTAATCGACCGGGCACGACGTGTCCGCCGCCCCCCCACCGCATCCGGACGGCTCGCACCCCGTGATCACCGCACCACCCCGCACCTGACCCGCTCCGAGCCTTGGGGTTTTCCCCGGGATCAACCTTCCCACACCTCGACAAGCGCCTTAATTCAGTGGAGCTCACCCCCGAATCAGGGCATTCTGCACGCGTGACGCCCCTGCGACACGATGACCTGCAATTTCCCGGAGGAGATGCCCCATGCCGGCGGTACGCGAAATGCGAGCAGCGGACATCGAAGCGGTGTCGTCCGTGCGCATAGCCGGCTGGAGGTCCGCCTACCCGGGCATCGTGCCGCGATCACATCTCGACGCCCTGTCCCTGGAGGACGACGTCCTGGCCCGCCGGGAAAGGTTCGCCCGCCGCGATGGCACCACGCTGGACCTCGTCGCCGAGGACGGCGGTACCGTCGTGGGCTGGCTGTCCATGGGGCCGTGCCGCGACCCCGACGCCCGGCCAGACGACGGCGAGATCTACGCCCTGTACGTCCGCCCCGACCTGCTCGGCACGGGCGTGGGGCGGGCCCTCGGCGAGGCGGCCCTGCGAGCCGCCGGGGAACGGCCTTTCCGCAGGCTCCTGCTGTGGGTGCTGGAGGACAACACGCGGGCACGACGGTTCTACGACCGCGCCGGGTTCCGACCCGACGGCACCCGAACCCTGTGGGAGATCGCGGGCACCTCCATCCCCGAGCTGAGATACCGCGTCGAAGTCCCACCGACGGGCGAGCACGAAACGGTTCGGCCATGAAATGTGTCCACCCGGTGTCAGATCGGCCCCTGTTGACCGCGCCCAGGCCGGGGCTGCGGGGAGGTTGGGTCGAGCGTTTGATTTGATCTGGTGGAGGCCCTCCCAGCACCCGTTTGATCGGGTACTCGGGTGCTGCCCACCCGGAAGGGGACCTTCCATCGGACGGGAGCGTGGGGTGGGGAGGGAGCCGACCCGGCGGGGTCGAACCCTGCCGGGGACGGCCCCGGATGGGACCTGCCGCAGACGGGAGCGTGGGGTAGGACGGGCTCAACGCGCCCGGGGTCGAGAACTGCCGCGAGACGGGGGCGGGGGTTGAGGGCCGCGGGGGGTTGGGTCGAGCGTTTGATTTGATCTGGTGGAGGCCCTCCCGGCACCCGTTTGATCGGGGTACCCGGGTGCTGCCCACCCGGAAGGGGACCTTCCATCGGACGGGAGCGTGGGGTGGGAGTGAGCCGACCCGCCGTGGTCGGAAACTGCCGCGAGACGGGGGCGTGGTCGGAGCGAACTGCCGCGACCGGGGCGTGAATTCAGGGACGAGATCTACCGAGGTGAGCACTGTCAGAGGGAGTTGCGGACACAGAGGTGGTTTAAGAATTTCTCCTGGTCGCCAGCGCGACATTGTGAAGCAAAGACGACCATCAGGTGGTCCTTGATGGTTGCTGGACCCACATCCAAGGCGCCCCACGCGGGTGGGGCGCACCCCTTGAACCGCGCTGCGGTCGTGTGGCAGTTCCACAGCTGGGTGGGCAGCAACCGGGTACCCCGATCAAACGGGTGCCGGGAGGGCCTCCACAAGCTCAGGTCAATTGCTTGACCTGCCCCTCGACGTCCCCGCCCGTCGCCATCACGCTGCCCCACCACACTCCCCTGCTGCCGCAACTCCACAGCTGGGCGGGCGACGACCGGGTACCCCGATCAAACGGGTGCCGGGAGGGCCTCCACAAGCTCAGGTCAATTGCTTGACCTGCCCCTCGACGTCCCCGCCCGTAGCCATAACGCTGCCCCACCACACTCCCCTGCTGCCGCAACTCCACAGCTGGGTGGGCAGCACCCGGGTACCCCGATCAAACGGGTGCCGGGAGGGCCTCCACACCGTCAGATCAAACGCTCCACCAACCCCACAACACCCCCGCCCACCGCCATCACGCTGCCCCCACCACACACCCCCTCCTGCCGCAACCCCACAGCTGGGCGGGCGGCAACCGGGTACCCCGATCAAATGCGTGCCGGGAGCAGGGCTCGGTTTGGGACTGGCCGCATTGGGCGTCGTCACCGCGCTCAACTCTCGTCTCTGCGGCTAGCCCGCTTCTGAGCGGCGGCGGAGGGCGGCGTCCACGGCGCTGGGGGCCAGTACGTGCTCCATCGCCATGACGGCGGTGCCGACGATGCCCGCGCGGTCGCCCAGCGTGCTGGTGACGATCTGCAGGTTCCTGGTCGTGTACGGCAGGCTCCGCCGGTAGAGGCTCTCCCTGATCCCCGTCAGGTAGTGCTCGCCGGTCTCGGCCATGTCCCCGCCCAGTACGACCACGCCGGGGTTGAGCAGGCTCACCGCGGTGGCCAGCACGACGCCGAGCGTGCGGCCGGCCTCCTGGGTGAACGCGATCGCCGACGGGTCGCCCGCCTGCACCAGCCTGACCACGTCACGGCTCGTCTCCTGGCCGAGTTGCTGGGCCAGGGCATGCCCGCTCGCCAGTGAGGCGACGCATCCACGCGAGCCACAGGTGCAGACGCGGACGTCGGTCTCCCGCAGGCGCACATGCCCGATGCTCCCCGCCGCCTCGTCGACGCCGCGGTAGATGCGGCCGTCGATGACGATCCCCGCCCCGATGCCGGTGGAGACCTTCACCAGCAGCAGGGAGGGGCAGCCTCGCCAGGACGACCACCACTCGCCCAGGGCCATCGCCTTCGCGTCGTTGTCCACCAGGATCGGCACGTCGAAGGTCTCGCCGATCGCCTCCTTGATCGGATGGTCGTCCCAGCCGGGCATCAGGAAGGACCTGATCACCCGGCCGGTGTTGTAGTCGACCGAGCCGGGCAGGTCGATGCCGATACCGCACACCCGCGCGGTGTCGTGCCCCGAGGTGTCCAGCAGCCGCTGGAACGCCTGCCGCACCCAGGTGAGCACCGGCTCGGGACCGCGCTGGATGCGCATCTCGGTGTGCTCCTGGGCCAGGGACCTGGCCGCCAGGTCGGTCAGCGCGACCGTGGCGTGGCTCGCGCCGAGGTCGGCCACCAGCAGCAGGTGGTGGGCCGGGTCGACGTCGAGCACCGAGGGCGGCCGCCCTCCTCCGGACGCCCCGACGCCGGACTCGTGGATGTAGCCGCCCTCGATCAGGCGATCGACCCGGTCGGTGATGGTGGACCTCGAAAGACCGGTGTACGCGATGAGCTCCTTGCGGGTACGGCAAGAGCCCTCCCGGATGAGCTGGAGGACCTGGCCTGCCGTCAACATCGCGTCAGCCCTTCTCCGCCCCCGCCGTGAGGCCCTCCGTCAGGAGCCGCTCGCTCGCGAAGAAGACCACGACGATGGGCAGTGTCAGAACCACCGATCCTGCCATGAGAACGGTCGTGGGGATCTCGATGCTTCCGGCGAGCTGGGACAAGCCCAGGGAGACCGTCCAGCTCTCTCGCTTTTCCACCAGGAAGAGCAGGGCGAACAGGAACTCGTTCCAGGCGATCATGAAGGCGTACAATCCCGTGGCCATGAGCGCGGGCTTCGACAGGGGCAGCACGACCCGCCAGATCGTCTCGATGCGGCCGCACCCGTCGATCGCGGCCGCCTCCTCCACGCTCCGCGGCACGGTCTCGAAGTAGTTGCGCAGCATGTAGACCGTGACGGGGACCGTCTGCGCGATGTACACCAGGATCAGCCCGACCAGTGAGCCGCGCAGCCCGAGCATGGTGAACAGCACGAACAGCGGGATCGCCAGCACGATCGCGGGGAACAGGTAGACCGCCAGGAACAGGAAGTGCACCTGGCGGCGGCCGAAGAAGCGCAGCCTGGCCACCGCGTAGGCGCCGGGGATCGAGATCAGCAGGGTGACGGCCACAGAGACGATGGCGATGATCGCGCTGTTCCTCATGAAGGTGAGGAATCCCTGCCTGCCCAGCACGTCGGCGTACGTCGACAGCGTGAACCTGCGCGGCCACAGCGAGCCGGGGTCGAGGATCAGCTCCTGGATGTCGCGCACCGAGAGCATCACCATGTAGAGGAACGGGAACGCCGTCGCCAGGAACAGCACGGCGATCACCAGGGGCTTCAGCACCCGGAACAGCCCGCGCTCGAAGCGGTCCCTGCTCATCGGCCGCGCCGCGATGTCGCTCATCCGCGCTCCTCGCTTCCGGAGAAGAACTTCAGGTAGATCGCCAGGAAGACGACCAGGACGACGGCCAGCACGATCGCCTGGGCGGCGGAGGCGCCGATGTCGTCACGGGAGGTCAGGAAGTCGTAGACCCGCACGCTCACGACCTCGGTGCCGGCGCCGCCCCCGGTGAGCAGGAAGACGTCGTCGAACTTGGTGAAGGTGAAGACGAACCGCAGCACCGACAGCAGCGCGATGACCCGCCAGAGCTGCGGCATGATCACGTGACGGAACCGCTGGGTGGGCGTCGCACCGTCCACCACCGCCGCCTCGTCGAGCTCGGACGGGAGCGCCTGAAGCCTGGCCAGGATGAACAGGAAGGCGAAGGGGAAGTAGCGCCACGCCTCGAACGCGATCACCGTCAGCAGCGCCACCGGCACCTCGATGCCGAGGAAGGTGCCCTTGGCCTGGGTGAGGAAGGCGATCGGCTCGCTGAGCCAGGTGTTGACGATGCCGTACTGGGGGTTCAGCATCACCTCCCACAGGAAGGCCACGGCGACCACCGGGGCGACGTAGGGGATGAGGATCGAGGCTCTGATCAGCGTCCTGCCCTTGAACCTGTCGCGCAGGGCCAGCGCGGCCACCAGGCCGATCGCGATCGACAGGAAGGTGCCCGCGGTCGTGTAGACGAGGGTGTTGACCAGCGCGGACCAGAACCCCGGCTCGGCCAGGACGTAGGTGAAGTTCTCCAGCGTGTAGTGGCCGAAGACGCCGACCCGCCTGATGTTGATCAGGCGCACGTCCTGGAAGGCGAGCATGACCGCCCAGAGCAGGGGGGCGACCACGACGGCCAGCGTGATGACGAGGGTCGGAGAGATCAGTAAGAGTCCTGCCCTGCCCTCCCGCTGGCGCAGCGTCCGCACCCGTGCCGGGGCACCCGCCGAGGGCTCCGGGCGCTCCGGGCTCGCCACCGCGGATCGGGGGCGCTCGCCGCGCCTGTCACCACCGGACCGAGGGCCCGCGCCCTCGGAGCCGGAGGCCGCCGACCCGGCCGCCACACCCTCCGAGCCGGAGGCCGCCGATACGGCCTCCGTGCCCTTGGAGCCGGAACCGGTCGACGCCGGGCCGGTGTCCGCGAGGAGGCCGGGGCGCTCCTGCTTTTCCGGGGCAGGCATCAGCGGATCCCGCGCTTGATCGTCTCCACGTCGGTCTTCGCCTGGGCCGCCGCGGACTGCGGGGTGAGCGAGCCGCCGACGACCCCGCTCAGCGCCTTGGGCACCGGCAGCTCGCCCATGGTGGCGCCGACCAGCTTGCCCTGCCCCTGCGGGATGCCCCAGCGGGCGAAGGTGTCAGGGCTCTTGCGCAACGCGTCGAGCACCTCGGCGGGGTAGATGTCCGCGAGGGGCTTCTTCGTGTCGACACCGGCGGGCAGGGTGTTCCACTTGTCCGCCAGCTCCTTGCGGGTGGGGACCTTGCCCTCCGGAGCCATGCCGATCCACCGCTCGTAGCCCTCGTTCATCATGAAGGAGACGAACTTCTGGGCGGCGTCCTTGTTCGCGTCCTGGGTCACCGTCCAGGAGACGATCTCACCGTACTGCGCGGGCTCGCTCCCGTCGGGCCCTTTCAGCGCGGTCACCACCCCGGTGTTCTCGGCCAGCCACTTCTTGTCGTCGCGGCATTCGGCGCAGCTCGGCAGCGCGTCGTTACGCAGCCCGGCCATCTCGTCGAGGATGAACGAGGACCAGATCGTCATGGCGGCCTTGCCGGCGAAGTACGTCGCCCTCGTCGAGTCGACGTCCTGCTTGCCCTTGACCGAGTAGTTCTTCGCGAGGTTGGAGTAGAACTCCAGGGCCTTCACACACGGAGGCGAGTCAAGGGTGATATTTCCTGAATTGTCGACGAGCTGACAGCCATTCGCCAGCGCGACGTGCTCGAAGCTCTGCGCCGTGAAGGAGTCCTTCGGCGCGATGGCGAGCGTGATCCCCGCGATCCCGCCGGTGTTCAGCTTCTTGGCCGCCGCCTCCAGCCGCTCATAGGTGTCGGGGGCCTCCAGCCCGGCCTTCTCGAACAGGTCCTTGCGGTAGAGGATCAGCTGCGCCCATCCGTCGCTGGGGACGGCCAGCAGCTTGCCGTCGGCGGTGTCCAGCTCCAGGGCCCTGGCAGAGAAGGTGTCCCGCCCGAGTGCGTCGACGATCTTGCCCGGCGTCTCGGTGTCGAGCAGGTCGTTGGCCTCAAGCTCGCGCACCGCCGCGAGCGGGAGCGCGCCGATCACGTCGGGCAGGTCACCGGCCGCGGCGGCCGAGGTGACGACCTGGCTGAACTGGTCCTCCGCCACTCCCACCAGGTTGACCGTGATCCCGGTCTTCTTGGTGAAGTCGGCGGCGATCGCCTTCTGCACGTTCATCCGGTCGGCGAGGTTCTCCTCGGTCCAGACCGTGATCGTCTGCGCGCTCTCCTGGGGGGTGTCCTCACCACACGCCGCCACGGAGGCCGCGAGCAGGGCGACGGAGAGGACGGCTGTTACCTTTTTCGGCATGGCACACTCCTGATAAGGGGTTGAGCCGCCCTTACCCCATCACAAGCTCGCGCAACGTCCGGTGAGCTATACCGAGACCGGCCTGTACCCGAGCTGTGTTCCCGCTCCAGACCGGGTCTTCGTGCTCGACCGAAACCACCCCGTCGTAGCCGCCCTCGTAGAGGGTGTCGATCAGCCGGGCCCAGTCGACCTCGCCGAGCCCTGGCACGCGGAAGCGGTACCAGCCCTTCTCGCCGGTGACCGGCCCGTAGAAGCCGTATCTCTCGATCTTCCCCGGCAGGATCTGGGTGTCTTTCGCCTGAACATGGGCTATTTCCGAAATGTACGGCACGATCGCCGTGACGGGGTCGATGCCCAGCCCGACCAGATGTGACGGATCGTAATTGAGCTTGAGGCCCAGAGTGAACATCCACTCCCAAAGCTCGGGCGAATAGGCGAGGTTGCCTGGATAGCCGTCGGGGTGCCAGCTCTTCATCAGGCAGTTCTCGATCACTATGGTGACCCCCCGCCCGCCGGCGTACTCCACCAGCGGCTCGAACACCGCCTCGGCGAGCTTCATGTTGGCGGCCACGGAAAGCCCGGGATCGCGGCCCACGAACGTGCCCACCGTGGGACACTCCAGCGCCACGGCGGCGTCGACGCACTTACGCACGTGATCGTTCACCCGCTCGCGGTCCGAGGGGTGCAGGTTGTTCTCGTAATAGGCGATCGAGGAGAGGGTCAGCCCGGTCTCGTCGAAGATCTCCCTGACACGCTCGCATTCGGCTTGGTCGAAACGGTCGACTCTGATGTGATCGCGGTGATCCGTCGCGGGCCATCCGCCCACTTCCAGGGCATCGAAGCCACGGTCGGCCGCCCATCGGGCCACGTCGGAGAGATCAACCTCCGCCAGGCACACGGTCAGGAACCCCAGTTTCATTTAAGTACCTCCCCACAAGTCCTGGACTTTAGCCTGTTTTCGTTGTGACTATCGTAGGGAAAGATGTCCTAAGTCGGTGACTTTTGTTTGACTAAAAAGTAAAAGTGGGGACATGCACGTCATCACCATTCAAGAGCCAGGGGTCGTAAGCGTCTGCCTGGAGCCGGTCAGCGGCCTGTCACCGGGATGCGTGCGCGTTCGCACGATCTACTCGGGAGTCTCCGCGGGTACCGAGCTCACCGCCTACCGCGGGACCAACCCCTACCTCAACCGCAGTTGGGACCCCGAGCGCCGCATCTTCACCGAGGGCCGGACCCACGCCTACCCGCTGTCGGGCTGGGGGTACCAGGAGGTCGGCGAGGTGGTCGAGGCGGCCCCGGACGTCGCCGACCCGCCGATCGGCGCCCTGGTCTGGGGCGTGTGGGGTCATCGCGCCGAGACGGTGCTGCCCGCGGCCAAGCTCCTCGGGCACGTGCTGCCCCCCGGCGTGGATCCCCTGGTCGGCGTCTTCGCCCGGGTCGGCGCCATCGCCCTGAACGCCGTCCACGCCGCCGACGTGCATCTCGGCGACCAGATCGCCGTCTTCGGCCAGGGCGTCATCGGACTGCTCGCCACCCGGCTGGCGGTGCTCAGCGGCGCCAGGGTCGTGGCCGCCGATGCCATTCAGGCCCGCCTGCGGCTCGCCCGGCGGTTCGGCGCGGCCGAGACGTTCGACGTCCTGTCCGGCTCGTGCGCGGAGTTCCTGCGCAAGCGGGTGGAGGGCGCCGACACCGCGATCGAGCTGAGCGGCAGCCAGCAGGCCCTGCACGAGGCGATCAGGTCCGTGCGCAGAGGCGGCAGGGTCGTGGCCGCCGGCTTCTACCAGGGCGAGGGGTTCGGGCTGCGGCTCGGCGAGGAGTTCCACCACAACCAGGTCCAGCTCGTGTCCTCGCAGATCGGAGGGGTGGCCTCCTGGCTGTCCCACCGCTGGGACGTCGAGCGGCTGCAGCGCACGTTCATGGAGCTCGCGCTGAGAGGCGAGGTCGACACCGGCGCCCTGGTCAGCCATGTGGTGAACGTGGCCAACGCCGCTGAGGCGTTCGATCTGCTCGATCGGAGTCCCGCGGACGTGCTCCAGCTGGTCTTCGAGTTCACGAAGGGACAGGCGTGATGAGGCTCTCCGTACAGGAGCAGTTGCTGCCAGGACGCTCGCTTCAGGAGAAGTTCGTCTTCGCGGTGGACGCCGGATTCGACGCCATCGAGCTACGGGGCAAGGGCGACTTCCACTTCGCCGGCCGCCTGCCCGAGCTCAGGCAGGCGCTCGCGGACGGCGTGGTCATGCCGACCGTCTGCGTGGACATGTCCCACTTCATCGGCGACTTCGACGCGGCAAAACGCGAGGACGCGGTCCGGCAACTGCGCTCGCAGCTCACGGTGATCGGCGAGCTGGGCGGTACCGGCGTGATGACGCCCGCATCCTGGGGCCAGTTCTCCCGCAGGCTGCCGCCCTTCGAGCCGCCGCGCTCCTCCCGCGAGGACGGCGAGGTGCTGGCCGAGGCCCTGGGCGCCCTCGGCGAGCACGCCGCCCGCCAGGGGGTGCTGATCATGCTGGAACCGCTGAACCGCTACGAGAACCACATGGTCAACAGCCTCGCCCAGGCGGTGGAGCTGTGCTCGATGGACTCCATCAGGGTCGCCGGGGACACGTACCACATGAACATCGAGGAGGACGATCCCTGCCGCTCGCTGATGGACGCCGCACCGTTCCTCGCGCACATGCAGATCAGCGAGTCCAACCGCAACCAGCCCGGCACGGGACACCTCGACTGGGCCGCGCAGCTGGCCACTCTCGACGCGATCGGCTACGACGGCGACCTCGCCCTGGAATGCCGCCTGCGCGGCGAGCCCGAGATCGTCCTGCCGCAGACGGCCGCCTTCATCAGGAAGTTCCTGTGATGCCGCACGAAACCACCCCGCCCCCTGCCACGATCCCGCCGACCGACACCCCACCCCATGCCACGGTCCCGCCGACCGACACCCCGCCGCGCGCCTTGGTCCCATCGACCGACACCCCGCCGCGCGCCTTGGTCCCGCCGATCGACACCGCGGCGCCTGCCGGGACCGTGCCGCCGAACCACGCCGCCCTGGTCCGCCAGGCCGTGCGCGTCCTGGTCGCCAACTGGGAACGCGGCCACACCGTCCCCTCCCGGCGGCTCTACCCGCACCAGTGGAGCTGGGACTCGGCCTTCATCACCATCGGCAACGCGCGCTGGTCGCCGCGCCGGGCCAGATCAGAGCTGCTGACCCTGTTCGGCGCCCAGTGGCGCGACGGCAGGGTGCCGCACATCGTGTTCAACCCCGACGTCCCCGAGAGCGCCTACTTCCCCGGCCCGGGCTTCTGGGACGTACGCGCCCCGTGCGGCGCCGCCACCTCCGGCATCGTGCAACCGCCCGTGCACGCGCCCGCCGCGTGGCGGGTCTACCTCGCCGACCCCGACCGCGCCTTCCTGCGCAGGATCTACCCCCGCCTGGTGGCGCAGCAGGAGTTCCTGCGCACCGCTCGCCGCTCACCCGAAGGGCTGCTGTCGATCGTCCATCCGTGGGAGTCGGGCATGGACAACAGCCCGGCGTGGGACGTTCCGCTGGCGGCCGTGGACCCCGGCCCCCTCCATGTGGAGCGCCGCGACCTCGCGCACGTCAGCGCCGACGAGCGGCCGACCGACCGCGACTACGCGCGCTACACCGCCCTGGCCCTGGCCTACCGCGACACCGGCTACCTGCGGGCGGGCGCGTTCGCCGTCCAGGACCCGCTGTTCAACGCCGCGTACGGCGCGGCCGAGGCGGCCCTGGCGAAGATCGCGGCCGCGTGCGGCCTCGACCCGGCGCCGCACCACCGCGAGGCGGCGAGGATGACCGCGGCGATGGTGGAGCACCTCTACGCCGACGGTCTGTTCCACGCCCGCGACGCGCTCACCGGCCGCCTGCTCCGCTCGAACAGCGCGGCCGGGCTGGTGCCGCTGATCCTTCCCGACCTGCCCCGCGACATCGCGGGCGCGCTGATCGGCACCGCGCTGGGCCGCTTCCAGTTCGAGCGGGGGGGCCTGCTGCCCAGCTTCGCGCCGGGCACGCCGGAGTACGACCCCGCCCGCTACTGGCGCGGGCCGAGCTGGCTCAACCTCACCTGGCTGGTCTGGCAGGGCCTGCGGCACCGGCGGCCCGATCTCGCCGCCTCGCTCGCCGAGGGCATGATCAGAGCGGTGGCCCACGCGGGCATGCGCGAGTACTTCGACCCCATCACCCTCGAAGGACACGGGTGCCTCGACTTCAGCTGGTCAGCCGCGCTGTTCCTCGACGTCGTGGCGCAGCACGGCCTGGAGGGCGTGGCGGCGCCTCGCGGCCAGGTCGCCGAGAAGAGCGGGAGCCTCACCGAAGTCCACGATGTCGGTGATCATGTGCTCGCGTAGCAGCGGCCCACGCCGCATGAGCAGGGCGATCGTCTCGTGCGAGAGCCGTTCCCTGTCCCAGGCGTGGGCGAGGCCGCGCGGCACCCTGCCGATCTGCGCGCAGCGCAGGCTGAGCCCGTTGTGGTGGAACTCCTCTCCCAGACGCACCTCGTCGGCGCCACGGGTGTAGAAGGCCAGGTCGATGACGCTGCCCTGCGGCCGGAGCAGCCTCAGCGCCATGGCCAGTGCCCTGGTCTGGCCACGGCACTGGAAGACCACGTCCGCGCCCCGGTCCTTCGGGCCGTGACGCCAGCGCTCCTTCAGCACCACGGCCGCGTCGTCATCGGCCGCCAGCACCCGGGCGCCGAGCGCCTCGGCGACGCTCAGGCGCTCGGGCGTCTCGTCGACCACCACGACCTCCGCCGCGCCGTGCTCGATGGCGAACGAGGCCACGAGCAACCCCACCACGCCCGCGCCCGTCACCGCGACCCGCCGGCCCCGCACTCCGTCACCCAGCCCTTGCACCGCCGGGCCGTACAGGTCGGCGGCGGCGTGCAGCAGACCGTTCGCGCAGATCGGGCCCATGTGCGCGACGTAGATGCCGAGCAGCGGATCGAGCTCGCGCGGCAGCTCGACGAACCTGTCGGCCATCGGGTCGGCCACGTATCCCGTGCGGTGCCCGTAGGCCATCGCGACGACCGCGCCCTCCTGTACGGCCCGCGTCCGGCTCTCGGCGACCCTGCCCACCTGCATGTAGCCGATGCCGCGCACCGGATACTCCACCGAGGGCGTGCCCGGCAGGAAGAGGCCGAGCTCGGCGTCCCAGGTGGAGTTCAGGTAGGGGTTGCCGCCCTTGAGGTAGGTCAGCTCCGTCCCCGCCGAGACGCCGCTGTAGAGGGTCTCGACCCGGAACCCGCCGTCGGGGACCTGGCCCGTCTTCTCCTCCGCCAGGGTCACCGCGCCCGGCGCGTCGACGCTCAGCGTCCTGATCCGCGTCATCTCACGCACGCTCCCGATGTGCGCCGGGGCACGTCTCTGCCCGTTCTCCCGGGTCTCAGGCATCGAGCGTCACCGGCCCTCCCTCGGCGGCCGACCGCGCGACCGCGTGCGCCAGGCGGTGGGTCCTCAGCGCCTCCTCGTACGGCGCGCGCACGTCGGCCTGCCCTCCCTGCACCGCGTTCACGAACTCCCTGTCCACGCGGGTCTTGGCCTCCCCGGGCTCCTCGACCACGGTGTCCCCGTTGACGACCAGCCGCGTCTCGGTCACGTCCAGCACCAGGCCTTCGGCGTGCAGTTCGAGACCGATGCGGTGCTTGCGCTCCAGCAGGCTGGTGGCGGCGAGCAGCCCGGCCGCGCCGTCACGGAAGCGCAGGACCGCGGCGGTGGCCCGGTCGATCTCCCCCTCGGGGGTGCTCCCGTCCGGCACCGCATGCACCATGGCCACCTCACCGACCAGCACTCTGGCCAGGTCTAGCACGTGGACCGCCTGCTCCAGCACCTGCCCGCCGGACATGTCCCGCCTGATCCACCAGGGCACGGGAGGGAGCTTGTCGAGCCAGTGGCCGAGCGCCAGCCGCACCGGCCGGCCGTCGAGCAGTTCCCGCGCCCGCGCCAGGGTGTCCAGGTAACGCCAGTGATGGCCGACCGCGGAGACCAGGCCTCGCTTGGCGATCTCCGCCGCGATCTTCTCCGCGGTCGTCAGGTCGAGGGCCAGCGGCTTCTCGACGAAAATCGGAAGGCCGGCTTCGAGCGCGTCCAGTTCAGGCGTACCGTGCGCGAAAGGAGGCACGCAGACGTAGACCGCGTCGAGGCCGCCCGCCTCCAGAAGGTCGGTGTGGCGGCTGTACGCTCGGGCGCCGTGTTGAGAGGCCAAGGTCTCGGCCTTGTGGAAATCGGTGTCGGCGATCCCGCCGATTTTTACATCCCGGAAACCGGAGAGTACGTCAGCGTGGCGTACGGCGACATTTCCAGCACCGATAATGCCGATACGGGTCGTTGAGGTCACGCAGCGGCATATGCCTCATCTGAGGCTCGGCAAACAAGATGTTCAAATCGCTCTGTCCGGGGCAGCTTTGTCGCCTGTCATGTCATCAGATCCGGGGGAAGCTGCATGCAGAAAGATTCTGGTAGATCGCTGCGGATGCCGTCGCTGGTCAGGGACTGGTTCGGGCCGCACACCAGCTCCGCGGCGGACTGGCCGCCGGACCTGCTCATCCGCGCCAAGGGGACGGTGACGGTGAGCGTGGTGCTGCCCGCGCGTGATGAGGAAGGGACGGTCGGCGAGATCGTTTCGGTCATCCGCCGGGACCTCGTCGAAACGGTCCCGCTCGTGGACGAGATAGTCGTCGTCGACTCGCGGTCCACCGACGCCACCGCCGCCCGTGCCGCCGCGGCGGGCGCGCGGGTGGTGCACCAGGACGACGTGCTGCCCGGCCTGCCCCCGCTGTCGGGCAAGGGCGAGGCGCTGTGGAAGGGGCTGGCCGCCTCTACCGGGGACATCGTCGTGTTCGTCGACTCCGATCTGCGCAATTTCGGCGCCCACTTCATCTCCGGGCTGCTCGGCCCGCTGCTCACGCAGCCCGGCACCCATTTCGTGAAGGGCGCCTACGAGCGGCCGCTGATCGGCCTCGACGGGGTCGTGCAGCGCGGCGCGGGCGGCAGGGTCACCGAGCTGGTGGCCAGGCCGATGCTCAACCTGTACTGGCCCGAGCTGGCCGGCTTCATACAGCCGCTCGGCGGGGAGTACGCGGCCAGGCGCTCGGTGCTGGAGCAGGTGCCCTTCGTCACCGAGTACGGCGTGGAGTTCGCCCTTCTCGTCGACCTGCTCGAACGCGTGGGGCTCGACGCGATGGCCCAGGTGGACCTCGGCCACCGCGAGCACAGCCACCAGTCGACCGCCGCGCTCGGCCGGATGGCCGGGCAGATCATGCTGACCGCCTGGTCCCGGCTCGAACGGCAGGGCCGCATCGTCGCCTCGGAGGCGCCCGCGACGCGCCTGCTCCAGTTCGACGCCGACGGGGAGGCGAACCTGAGCGACGTCGGCGTGGCCGAACGACCTCCGCTCGCCTCGCTGATCAACCCCCCGGTCGTCCCGGACGTCTCGGTGAAGGAGGACGTCGCATGAACGTGCTGATCAACGCCGGCCCGTGGCTGCCCGTACCGCCGTCCGGCTACGGCGGCATCGAGAACATCGTCGCCACACTGATCCCGCCGCTGCGCGAGCGAGGGGTTCGCGTGGTGCTCGCCGCGGCGGGCACCAGCTCGATCGAGGTGGACGAGCTCATCAGCGTCTTCGACGAGGGGCAGTTCTCCCACCTGCAGAAGCCGTACAACCAGGTCATGGGCATCGCGCACGCGCACCAGGCCAAGGTGGTCGCCGAGCTGCGCCGCCGCGACGACATCGACCTGGTCCACGATCACCTGGAGGTGGTCGGCCCCGCCGTCCTGTCGGCCCTCAGCGGGCCGCCGGTGCTGCACACCCTTCACTGGGACCTGGGCAAACACGCCGCCTTCTACGGAGCATTCCCCACGTCGATCGCGGTCAACGGGGTCTCCCAGTCACAGCTGCTGCGGGCTCCCGCCGCGCTGAAGGCGGCCGCGCTCGGTTCCATCCACCTGGCCACCCCGCTCGCCGACGCCGATGTGCGCGTGGAGCGGGGCGAGCACCTGGTGGTGATGGGCCGCGTCTGCCGGCTCAAGGGCCAGCACATCGCGGCCAGGATCTCCCAGAAGCTCGGCCTGCCGCTCGTGCTCGCGGGCCCGGTCACCGGGCTGAACTCCGCCGCGGAGCTCGACGCGGTGGTCGAGGACCCCGACCACCCGCTGCACGGGCACCCCGACGTGCGCTACCACGCCGACGAGGTCACCCCCTACCTCGACGGGGACCTGGTGAAGTGGGTGGGCTCGGTCGAAGGCCGGGAACGCGACCACCTCTACGCCTCCGCCCGCGCGGCGCTGTTCCCCATCTTGTGGGACGAGCCGGGCGGCACCGCCGTGGTCGAGGCCCTCGCCCTCGGGGTCCCGCCCATCGGCCTGCGCCGCGGCGTGCTCCCCGAGATCATCGACCACGGCCGCACCGGCTTCCTCGCCGACACCGAGGAGGAACTGGCCGAGCTGATCATGCGCGTCGACGAGATCGACCCGGAAGAGTGCCGCAAGGAGGCCCGCACCCGCTTCTCCCCCGCCGTCATGGCCGACCGCTACCTGGAGTTCTACGAACGCACCCTGAACTGGCGCCGCGCCCGCGCCTGACGCGCCGCAGGCCACGTCCCGGCCGTGCCGCCCGCGTCACCCGGGCGGCCGGCTCGGATCGGGCTCGTTACCACGGGAGCGGGCCCTGGTCGCCGAAGCAGCCGCCGGTCGGGCCATCGTCGTCGAGGGTGGCGAGCCGCACGGCGATCGCGGCGCCGTCGGCGGCGGTGCGGGTGAGGCCGGGAACGGCCTTGGTGAAGCCGGTGGCGCACGGTCCCGGGTCCGCCGCGTTGACCAGGACGCCGTGCGCGCGGAGCTCCTTGGCGTACTGGACGGTCAGCGAGTTGAGCGCGGTCTTGGACGGGACGTACGCCACCGAGGCCGGCCGGTGGGTGAAGTGCCCCTCGGGATCGGCCATCAACGTCAGCGACCCGAGGCCGCTGGTGACGTTGACGATGCGTCCCGCGGGCGAGCGCAGCAACAGCGGGAGCATCGCGGTGGTCACGCTGATCACGCCGAAGACGTTGGTCTCGAACACCTCCCTGACCACCTCCAGCCGGGCGCCGGTGGGACCCTGCCCCCCGGGGTCGCCCAGGATCCCGGCATTGTTCACCAGGACGTCGAGCACGCCGAAATGGTCGTCGACATAGCGCGCGGCCGTCGTGACCGACGTCCGATCGGTGACGTCGAGTGGGAGCGCGCGCACGTCGGCGGAGGCGGACCGCAGCGCGGCCGCCGCCTCCTCTCCCCGTCTCCGATCCCTGGCGCCGAGCAGCACGGTCATGCCCCGCTCGGCCAGCTGAGCGACGATCTCGCGCCCGATCCCCTGGTTGGCGCCGGTGACCAGCGCCGTCGTGGGCAGGGCGGTGGTGTTCTCCGTCATGGCCGGATACCGTTCCCCGCGTTCATCCCCGGCCGGACGCTCCCCCGGTCATGCCGGGCTCGGTGCGGCGTTCCCCGCGGAGCAGTTCCACGATCGCGGCGATGTCGGCCTCGCCCCACTCCCCTTCGGCCGCTTCGTGGTAGCGCCGCTCGACCAGCCCGGCGATGGGCAGCGAGAGCCCGTTCGACTCCGCCACCCGCACGAGGTGCCCCACGTCCTTGGCGCCGAGCCTGGTGGCGAACCACCCCTGGTGATCACCGCTGATGACGTCGTCGAGCCGGTTGCGGATGCTGGGCGAGACGGTGGGCCACTGGTCGAAGACCTCGCGCAGCAGCTTGACGTCGAGCCCGGCGGCCTCCGCCGTGGCCACCACCTCGGCGACGACGGCGATCTGGGAGATCAGCATGTAGTTGTTGAGCAGCTTGAAGGTCGTCGCGCTGCCGGGGTCCTCACCGCAGAACCAGTGGACCGAGAAGACGCCCGGCCACAGGGGCTCGAGCCGCTCGATCAGGTGGCGTTGCCCTCCCAGCAGGCCCGATGCCATGCCCTGGAGAACGGTCTGCGGCGCGGCGATGATGGGCGCGGCGACGAACCGCCGCCCTGGGGCGACCTCCTGGAGACCGCGGGAGGTCTCTGGAGAGACCGTGCTCATGTCGACCACGACCGGCGCTTCCGGAGCGGGGCCGAGGTCGGCCAGCCGTCCGATGACGTCCGTGACGGCCCGATCGTCGGCGAGCGACATCAGCACCGCCTCGGCGCCGCGCGCGGCCTCCATCGGCGAGGACGCCTCGACGGCACCGGCCTGGACCACCTCGGCGGCCTTCCCGGGCGTCCGGTTCCAGACCTTGACCTCATGTCCCTGCCCGAGCAGCCGCCTGGCCACCGCCCGCCCCATGTTGCCCATGCCAAGTACAGCTATCTGCATACGTCATTCCCCCTTGACACCATTGTCACGGCTCGTCCACCACCGGCGATGGAGGCTCGCTGGAGGAACATCGTGCCGAGGTGCCAAACCGGCACTTTGGGGAATACCGATAGAGAGGTCGCTCGTAACAAGGGACGAACCACGGCATGCCGGGGGAACGGCATGCCACTGGGAAGCACAATACGTGTCGTGGCATCTCGCGCTAGAAGCGCGTGCCGTTCCATCCTCCGCCATCCAGCCTTCGACGGCCCGGCCGATCCCAATCATTCACCGGCTGCGCGTGCGCGAGCCTGTACCCACATATTCCCGACTCATAGAGGACACGTATCCCTGTCGGCTCTTAATGAGGTGAACTGCTTATACGTTTGCTCCAGGGGAACTTCGAACGGGGGCATGAATGGGCAATCATCGATACAGGAGGAGCTCGATCCGCCTGGCTCTCATCAGCGGGATCAGCATGGCGCTGATCGGCGCCGCGACCCCGGCGACCTCCATGACGCCCGTGACGGGCACCGCCGCGCCGGTCGGCTCGCCGGTGCCGGAATCCGGCAGAACAGACCCCGATCTCACCGCTCTGCGCCACATCTGGGAGCGGCAGGCGGAGGCCTGGGCCCGGGGAGACGGCAATGCGTATGCCATGAATTACACCCCGGATGCCGACCTTGTGAACATCAAAGGCGAGCATCTCCACAGCCGTCCCGTCATAGCCACCCAAATCCAGCGTTACTTTAATAATCAACTCAAGAACACCCATCTCCTCAGGCTGGAGGAGAAGGTCCGTCTCATCTCTCCCACGATGGCGATCATCGTCCGCAAGGACTGCGTGCTCTACGGCGCGGAGAAGTCCTGCCGCCCGGACACCCTCTCGCTCAACACCAGCGTCGCCGTCAAGCACCTGGGCAAATGGATGATCACTTCTTTCCACAACACCCTCGTCATGCCGCAGGACGATCAGCGGCCGCCGTTCAGAATCTCCTCTACGAGCTGACCAGGTGCCGGCGACCAAGCCACCGGCACGTTTCCAATCACTTCGAACGGGGGCACTGATGGGCATTCATCGATTCGCGCGGGGAGCAGCCTGCCTGGCCGTCATGGGCGGGCTCGGGATGGCGTTGGGCGGCGCCGCCATGCCCGCGGCGGGCGTGGCGCCGACCGGGGGCGCGCTGTCGGCTCCCTCCGGTTCCCGTTCCGCGGGGACGGACCGGGCCGACACCGACCTCGCCGCTCTGGCCCAGCTCTGGAACCGGCAGGCGGACGCCTGGGCGAAGGGGGACGGCAACGCATACGGCGCGACCTACACCAAGGACGCCGACTTCGTGAACGTCACCGGCGAGCACCTGCGCGGCGGTCCGGAGATCGCGGTCGCGTTCCAGGGCTACCTCAACGCCCAGCTCAAGAACACCCGCATCCACACGCTGGAGGAGAAGATCCAGTTGCTGTCCCCCACGCTGGCCTTCATCGTCCGCAAGGGGTGCGTGTTCTCCGACACGGCGAAGGTCTGCCGTCCGAACACCCTCTCCATGAACACCAGCATCGTCGTCAAGGACTCCGGCCGATGGCTGGTCAGGTCCTTCCACAACACCCTGATCGCAGGCTGGGTCGAGCAGCGGGCGGCGAAGAAGTCGGCCTCCCCCGCGGCGGGCGGGCTGCCTTCCCGATGACCTCGGAGGGACCCGGCCGGAGGCACGACGCCCCGGCCGGGTCTCTGGCGTACGGGGGCCGGTCCCGCCTGGCGGCGGGACCGGCCCCTGACGCTTTCAACCACTTTCGCCTTATAAAAGGCGCTGTGACTGGTTTGTTATGGGCTGACCACTTGAGAAGATCATCACACCTCTATACAGTCCCACCGGAGACGAGCCCTACACCCACGGCGACTTCCATTGCCGCGAGGCCGGGCCACCATGCGGATCGGGCTGCCCGGGTCGGCGGCCTCCTACGGCCATGCGGCCGGCGGAGGAGACCATATGAGCGGCAAAGGATTGAACGGCACCCCACTGACGGCGGACTTCGCCAACGGCGGGGTCTCGTACTGGTACCGGCAGATCGGCGTCCCCGAGCGCCGCACGGCCCTGCCCGGGCCCCGCGAGTACGACGTGGCGATCGTGGGCGGTGGCTACACCGGCATGTGGACCGCGTACTACCTGAAGAAGGCGCAGCCCGATCTTCGCATCGCGATCCTGGAGAAGGAGTTCGCCGGGTTCGGCGCCTCGGGCCGCAACGGCGGCTGGCTGTCGGCCGAGTTCGCCGGGTCCCGTGAACGGCACGCGGCCGCGCGCGGGCGGCAGGCGATGATCGATCTCCAGCACGCCATGTTCACCGCGGTCGACGAGGTGATCGAGGTCATGCGGGCCGAGGGCATCAACGCCGACGTCCACAAGGGCGGCCTGGTCCACGTGGCGACCAACCCGGCGCAGAACCGCCGCATGCACGCGGAGCTCGCCGATCTTCGCTCGTGGGGGTTCGCCGAGCAGGACATGCGGCTCCTCTCCCGCGAGGAACAGGACGATCGCATCCGCGTGGCCGGGGCGATCTCTGCCACCTTCAGCCCGCACTGCGCGCGCATCCAGCCCGCGAAGCTCGCGGTCGGGCTGGCGCGCGTCGTGACCGCCCTGGGCGTCGACCTTTTCGAGGGCACCACCGTCACCGAGATCCGCCCGAGGGCCGGCGGCAAGGAGGGCAGGGCCGCGGCCGTCACCAACCGGGGCACGGTCACCGCCGAGTACGTCATCCGCGCGACCGAGGGCTTCACGGCCGGCATCCAGGGCCAGCGGCGCCAGTGGCTCCCCATGAACAGCTCGATGATCGTCACCGAGCCGCTCTCCGACGAGGTGTGGGACAAGATCGGGTGGCGGGACCACGAGCTGCTGGGCGACGAGGCTCACGCCTACTGCTACGCCCAGCGCACCGCCGACGGCCGCATCGCCATCGGCGGGCGGGGCGTGCCCTACCGGTTCGGCTCCCGCACCGACGTGCGCGGCGCCACCCAGCCGCAGACCGTGGCCGCGCTCCGCAAGATCATGACCACGCTGTTCCCCGCCACCGCCGGGGCGAGGATCCACCATTCGTGGTGCGGTGTGCTGGGCGTGCCGCGCGACTGGTGCTCCACGGTCCACCTCGACCACGCCACCGGCCTCGGCTGGGCCGGCGGGTACGTCGGGAGCGGCGTCACCACCACCAACCTGGCCGGACGTACGCTCCGCGACCTGGTGCTCCGGCGGGAGACCGAGCTGACCGCCCTGCCGTGGGTGGGCCGCCAGGTGCGCCAGTGGGAGCCCGAGCCGCTGCGCTGGATCGGCGTGCAGGCGATCTACGCCCTCTTCCGCACCGCCGACCGCCACGAGAGCGCCCAGATGGGCCGCACCTCCGCCTACGCCCGCCTGGCCAACCTCATCTCCGGCCGCTGACGCCCTCCCGTGTCGTCCCCGCCGCTCGCCGAGCGGGCGGGGGCGACGGCGTTCAGCGTGCCGAGGCGGGCTCAGCCGCGGTTGCCCCAGGACGTACTCCATGGGCACGGTCCGGAAAAGTCACTCCTCCAGCGCGGTGAGCATGCCATGAAGGTGGGCGGCGGCGGTCTCGATGTCCTCATAGTCGTACTGCGCGGCCCGGACCTCGGCCGACAGGACGGCGCACTTGTGCAGCTTGTCGAAGTCGCCGTAGGGGAACCTGAACCGTGTCTTGGTGTTCTCCCCGTGCTCGTCGTCGATGCCGAGGAACCACAAGGAGTACTCGCCGAACCCGTGCTCGGCAATGAACTGGTCCTCCTGCTCGGGCGTGGGCCGGTGCACGTCCCATTCGGCCCGCTGGTCAAAGACGATCCGCCTGTCCTTGACCAGCTTCCTGGCATGCTCGTACGCCTTCAGGTTCAGACTCATCGCCATGGCCGTCGCGCCCCCTGGTCCAACGTCTTCGCCGAGCCGCAGACGCGTCCCCACCTGCGGCCCTTGCGGATCTCTACCCGGCCAGAGCACCGCCGACCCGCAGGCGTCAGAGCAGGGAGTCGATGGCCACGGCGAGGAAGAGCAGGGCCAGGTAGGCGTTGGACCAGTGGAAGAAGCGCATGGGACGCAGGGCGACGCCGGTCTTGCCGGCGTTGACCCGGGCCAGGAGGCGGTAGACCTCCCACAGGCACATCGCGCCGAGGGCGGCGGCCGCGATCGCGTAGAACGGCGTGGTGCCGGCGACCGGCCACAGCAGGAGCGAGCAGATCACGGTCGCCCAGGTGTAGGCGACGCTCTCCAGCACGACCCGCCGCTCGCCCGCGACCACCGGCAGCATCGGGATCTTGGCGGCGGCGTAGTCCTCGCGGTAGCGCATGGCGAGAGTCCAGGTGTGCGGGGGCGTCCAGAAGAAGACCACGCCGAACAGCACCAAGGGCGCCCAGTCGACCCGCCCGGTGATGCCGGCCCAGCCGATGAGCACCGGCATGCAGCCCGCGATGCCGCCCCAGACGACGTTCTGCGAGGTGCGGCGCTTCAGCAGCATCGAGTAGACGAAGACGTAGAACAGGATCGCGGCCAGGGAGAGCCCGGCGGCCGCCCAGTTGACGGTGAGCCCGAGCCCGAGGGTCGACAGGGCTCCGAGCACGATCCCGAAGATCAGCGCGTTCCTCGGCGACACCTCGGCCATCGCCAGCGGGCGGCGCCGGGTGCGGCGCATGGTGGCGTCGATGTCCCGGTCGATGTAGCAGTTGAGCGCGTTGGCGCTGCCTGCCGACAGGGTGCCGAAGACGAGGATGGCGACGGCCTTCCCGAGGGGAGGGAATCCGTGGGCGGCCAGGAACATCACCGGGAGCGTCGTGATCAGCAGCAGCTCGATGATCCGCGGCTTGGTCAGCGCGACGTACGCCCGCACGGTGGCGAACGGCGAACGTCGCTCGCCTGCGATGGGGGCCGTCGGTGGCTTGGTGGTCAGCACCGTCAAGGCGCTTCCAGCGGGTGCGGGGTCAACGCGTAACCTCTGATTAGAGCGGATCCGTGAATGCGGGCATGAGCCAACGCTGAGGACTCACTGTAGTGCGGGGGGTCACCGGTCCCGGCATCGGGGGCGAATGCCGCGGTAGCGGGTGCCTCAGATCGGGGGTTCATCCACGCTGGTGAACGGCCCTTCCCATGACCGGCCATCCGGCTCGCGTTCTGTGACGAGAATCGCGTTCCAGACGGCCTGTCGGGGGCAGGGTTCTAGGGACGTGCACGCCCACTTTCCCCGGTCACATGTCAGACGCACGATGCATCTACGGTGGAGGGGATCGACCCGTTAGGGTCCGGTGTGGCATGAAAGCCCATACCGGACGGGCGGACGAGCCGAGCCCGGCGCCATCCAACCAATAGGAGATCGAGCAGTTGAGTAGCGAACTCGTGCCAGACCTTGAGTGGGGCGACCTCGATCGGCGCACGGTCGACGTCGTACGCGCCCTCGCGATGGACGCGGTGGAGAAGGCGGGCTCGGGCCATCCCGGCACCGCGATGAGCCTGGCGCCCGCCGCGTACCTGCTGTTCCAGAGGGTCCTGCGTCACGACCCCTCCGACCCGGCCTGGACCGGACGTGACCGTTTCGTCCTGTCGGCAGGGCATTCCAGCCTCACCCTCTACATTCAGCTCTTCCTGTCCGGATACGGCCTTACTCTGCACGACATCGAGTCGTTGCGCCAGTGGGACAGCCTGACCCCCGGACACCCCGAGCACGGTCACACGATCGGCGTCGAGACCACCACCGGGCCGCTCGGCCAGGGCCTCGGCAACGCCGTCGGGATGGCCATGGCCCAGCGGCGTGAGCGGGGCCTGCTGGACCCCGACGCCCCGCCCGGCGAGAGCCCCTTCGACCACCAGATCTGGTCGATCGTGTCCGACGGTGACATCGAGGAGGGCGTCAGCCACGAGGTGAGCTCGATCGCGGGCCACCAGAAGCTGGGCAACCTCAATGTGATCTACGACTCCAACCACATCTCCATCGAGGACGACACCGCCATCGCGCTGTCGGAGGACGTGGCCAAGCGGTACGAGGCGTACGGCTGGCACGTGATCTCCGTCGACTGGACCGAGACCGGGGAGTACGTCGAGAACGTCGAGGAGCTGTACCGCGCCTACCGCGCCGCGCTGGAGGAGACCGAGCGCCCGACGCTGATCAAGCTGCGCACGATCATCGGGTGGCCCGCGCCGAACAAGCAGAACACCGGCAAGATCCACGGCTCCGCGCTCGGCGCCGACGAGGTGGCCGCCACCAAGGAGATCCTCGGCCTCGACCCGGCGAAGAGCTTCGACGCTCCCCAGGAGATCCTCGATCACGCCCGCGAGGTCGTGAAGCGCGGACGCGCCCTGCGCGCAGAGTGGGACAAGAAGTTCGAGAGCTGGCGGGCCGCCAACCCGGAGCGGGGCGCCCTGTTCGACCGCATGAGCGCGCGCAAGCTCCCGGCCGGCTGGGAAGAGGCACTGCCGACCTTCGAGGCGGGCAAGTCCATCGCGACCCGCAAGGCCTCGGGCCAGGTGCTGAACGCGCTGGCCCCGGTGCTGCCCGAGCTGTGGGGCGGCTCGGCCGACCTGGCCGAGTCGAACAACACCACGATGGAGGGCGAGCCGTCCTTCATCCCCGAGGAGTACCAGACCAAGGCGTTCCCGGGGAACCGGTACGGCCGCACCCTGCACTTCGGCATCCGCGAGCACGGCATGGGCTCGATCCTGAACGGCATCGCCCTGCACAACGGCACCCGCCCGTACGGCGGCACGTTCCTGGTCTTCAGCGACTACATGCGCCCGGCCGTCCGGCTGGCGGCCCTGATGGGGCTGCCGGTCACCTACGTGTGGACGCACGACTCCATCGGCCTCGGCGAGGACGGCCCCACCCACCAGCCGGTGGAGCACCTGTGGGCGCTGCGCGCGATCCCGGGCCTCGACGTGGTGCGCCCCGCCGACGCCAACGAGACCTCGGCCGCGTGGAAGGCCATCCTCGACCACACCGACCGTCCGGCGGCGCTGGCGCTGACCCGGCAGAACCTGCCGGTGTACGAGGGCACGGCCGACTTCGGGAAGGTCGCCAAGGGGGGTTACATCCTGGAGGAGGCCTCCAACGGGCAGCCCGTCGTGATCCTCATCGCCACCGGCAGTGAGGTGGAGCTCGCCGTCGGGGCGCGCAAGCTGCTGGAGGAGCAGGGGTTCCCGGCCCGAGTGGTCTCGATGCCCTGTGTCGAGTGGTTCAACGAGCAGGACGACGCCTACAAGCAGACGATCCTGCCTCCGGCCGTGCGCGCCCGGGTGGCCGTGGAAGCGGGAATCGCCCTGGGCTGGCTGCAGTTCGTAGGTGAGGAGGGCGTGGTTGTGAGCCTTGAACACTTCGGCGCCTCGGCGCCGTACAAGACGCTGTACGAGCAGTTCGGCCTCACCGCCGAGCGTGTAGCCGCCGCCGCCAAGGGCAGCCTCGCCAAGACCGGGGCCGACAAAGGCCAGACCACCGGAAACTAGGGAAGAGTCATGAGCGAAAACCTGAAGCGCCTGACCGATCAGGGCGTGTCGATCTGGCTCGACGACATCAGCCGTGAGCGCCTGCGCACCGGCAACCTCGAGGCGCTGATCCGCGACAAGTACGTCGTCGGTGTCACGTCCAACCCGACGATCTTCGCCTCCGCCATGAGCAAGGGCGACGCCTACGAGAGCCAGCTTCGCGACCTGGTGGTGCGCGGCGTCGACGTGGGAGAGGCCGTCAGGGCGATCACGACCTTCGACATCCGCTGGGCCGCCGACGTGCTGCGGCCCGTCTTCGACCGCACCGACGGGGTCGACGGCCGGGTGTCCATCGAGGTCGACCCGCGGCTGGCCAACCAAAGCGCCGAGCAGACCGCCGCCGAGGCGCGGGCACTGTGGTGGCTGGTCGACCGGCCGAACGTGTTCATCAAGATCCCCGCCACTCTCGACGGGCTGCCCGCGATCACCCAGGCGCTCTCGGAGGGCATCAGCGTCAACGTCACGCTGATCTTCTCGCTCGAGCGCTACCGCGCGGTCATGGACGCCTGGCTCGAGGGCCTGGAGCGCGCGAAGGCCAACGGGCTCGACCTGTCCAAGATCGAGTCCGTGGCGTCGTTCTTCGTCAGCCGCTTCGACACCGAGGTCGACAAGCGGCTGGAGAAGATCGGTACCCCGGAGGCGCTGGAGCTCAAGGGCAAGGCCGCGATCGCCAACGCCCGCCTGGCGTTCGCCGCGTATGAAGAGGTCGTGAACACCCCGCGCTGGCAGGCGCTCAAGGACGCCGGGGCCCGCCCCCAGCGCCCGCTGTGGGCCTCCACGGGGGTCAAGAACCCCGAGTACCCCGACACCATGTACGTCGACCAGCTCGTCACGGCGGGCACGGTCAACACCATGCCGGAGAAGACCCTCGACGCGGTGGCCGATCATGGGAACATCGATGGCGACACCGTCCGGCCCTTCTACGAGCAGGCGTGGAACACCATGGCCGCGCTCAAGCAGGTCGGCATCGACTACGACGACGTGGTGAGGGCCTTGGAGGACGAAGGCGTGGAGAAGTTCGTCACCTCGTGGAACGAGCTGCTCGGCACCCTTGAGACCGAGCTGAAGAAGGTCGGTTAGAGCTCTGGCGGCCCTCGATCTCTGATTCCCAGGTGCACCGGCCGGGCGCCGACGGAGCCGGGCCGGGGCGCTTGCGGGAGTCATCGGCTCGTGCGCGGCGCGGAGGCGCCCGACCCCTCGCGAGGAGAAACCTTTAAGGATGGATATGTCCGTAACGTTCGGTGACGAGGCGGTAGCCGCAGAGGCCTCCGTGGCCGTGCGGAAACTCGTCGAGGAGGGCGTGCCACAGGCGCTGTCCAACGGCGACCCCACCCTGTGGGGGCCCGAGGCCGAGGCGGAGGCGAGGGTCCGGCTCGGCTGGCTGGACCTGCCCACCACCTCGCGAGCGCTGCTGCCCGAGCTCGTCAAGCTGGTCGAGCGCGCCCGCGCCGAGGGCCTGGAGCACGTCGTGCTCGCGGGCATGGGCGGCTCTTCCCTGGCCCCCGAGGTCATCTGCGCCACGGCGGACGTGCCGCTGACCGTGCTGGACACCACCGACCCCGGCCAGGTGCGCCGGGCGCTCGCCGACCGGCTCGACCAGACGATCGTGGTCGTGTCCAGCAAGAGCGGCACGACGGTCGAGACCGACAGCCACCGGCGCATCTACGAGAAGGCCTTCCGCGACGCCGGCATCGACCCCGCAGGCCGGATCGTCGTGGTCACCGACCCCGGCTCTCCCCTGGAGCGACTCGCGATCGAATCCGGATACACCGTCATCCTGTCCGACCCGAACGTGGGCGGCCGCTACAGCGCCCTGACCGCGTTCGGCCTGGTGCCGAGCGCGCTGGCCGGGGCCGACGTCGGGCAGCTGCTCGACCAGGCCGCCGAGGTGCGTCCCCTGCTCGGCCAGGACGACGGCAACCCCGGCCTCGACCTGGGCGCGGCGCTGGGCGCCGCGGCACTGGCCGGGCGCGACAAGCTCGTGCTCGACGACAGCCTCTCGGGTATCAACGGGTTCCCCGACTGGGCCGAGCAGCTCATCGCCGAGTCCACCGGCAAGCAGGGGAAGGGCATCCTCCCCGTGGTCGGCAGCGACCCGACCGACGCCGACGACGAGATCGTCGTGGGTGTGGACACCGAGGCCGCCGTGCAGGTCGACGGACCCCTGGGCGCGCAGTTCCTCGTGTGGGAGTACGCCACGGCGATCGCTGGGCGGCTGCTCGGCATCAACCCCTTCGACCAGCCGAACGTCGCCGAGTCGAAGGAGAACACCGCGCGCATCCTGCGGGAGGCCGGCGACGGCCCCCTGCCCACCGGCACCCCGACGCTGGTCGACGGACCGGTGGAGGTCCACGGCGACCTCCCCGAGCACGTCAAGGACCTGCCCGGCGTCTTCACCGCACTGCTGGAGGACATCCCCGACCGCGGATACCTGGCGATCCTGGCCTTCCTCGACCGCGAGGCCGCCTTCGACGTCCCGGTCCCGCAGGACGCCTCCTTCGAGCTGATCACCGACATCTGGGCCGCGCACGACCCCGCCAGCCTCCAGGGCCTGCTGGCGATCAGGACCGAGCGGCCGGTCACCTTCGGGTGGGGCCCTCGCTACCTGCACTCGACCGGGCAGTACCACAAGGGCGGCCCGCAGAACGGTGTCTTCCTGCACCTCACCGGTGCGGTGCAGAACGACCTGCAAGTGCCCGGCCGACCGTACACCCTGGGCAGGCTTGAGCTGGCCCAGGCGCTCGGCGACCTGGACGCGCTACGCAAGCGGGGCCGTCCGGCCGTACGCCTGCACCTGACCGATCGCGAGGCCGGTGTGAGGCACCTGCTCAGCGCCGCACGGGAGGTTTGATGAACGACAGCGAGCAGCCGGGCTCGCCGCGCGAGAGCGGTCCCGCGAGTCCCGCCGATCCGGTCCCCGCGACGCCCGGCCCGGCCGGTTCACCGGCCGAGGGCGGCCCCGCGCCGTCCGCGCACGAGGTGGAGTTGGCGATCCGCTCCGAGGACCGGCCCCAGAAGGTATCACCCGATAACTCGCTGACGGCCGCTCAGTCCGCGGCGAGCACCGCGACCACCATGGAAGTGATGGAGGCGAATCCGCTGCGCGACCCCCGCGACAAGCGGCTGCCCAGGGTCGCCGGCCCCTGCGTGCTGGTGCTGTTCGGCGTGACCGGCGACCTGGCCAAGCGCAAGCTCCTGCCCGCGATCTACGACCTGGGCAACCGAGGGCTGCTCCCCCCGGGCTTCTCACTGGTCGGCTTCGCCCGGCGCGACTGGGCCCACCAGGATTTCGCCCAGATCACCCATGACGCCGTCAAGGAGCACGCCCGCACTCCCTTCCGGGAGGAGGTGTGGAAGCAGATCTGCGAAGGGCTCCACTTCGTCCCCGGCTCCTTCGACGACGACGGCGCCTTCGACGCGCTGGCCATGGCGCTCAAGGAGATCGACGAGACGCGGGGCACCGGCGGGAACTACGCCTTCTACCTGTCGACCCCGCCGAAGGCCTTCCCGGTCATCGTCGAGCAGCTCAAGCGCACGGGACTGAGCAAGCCGCCGCCGGGCTCGTGGCGCCGGGTGGTGATCGAGAAGCCGTTCGGGCACGACCTCAAGAGCGCGCGGGAGCTGAACCAGGTCGTCGACTCGGCCTTCAAGCCCGACTCTGTGTTCCGCATCGACCATTACCTGGGCAAGGAGACCGTCCAGAACATCCTGGCGCTGCGGTTCGCCAACACGCTGTTCGAGCCGATCTGGAACCGCGGCTACGTCGACCACGTGCAGATCACGATGGCCGAGGACATCGGCGTGGGCAGCCGGGCCGGGTACTACGACGGCATCGGCGCGGCCAGGGACGTCATCCAGAACCACCTGCTCCAGCTTCTGGCGCTGGTGGCCATGGAGGATCCCACGGCCTTCGGCGCGGCGGCGCTACGCAGGGAGAAGGAGAAGGTCCTGGAGGCCCTCACCCTCCCGCACGATCTCCGGCTCGCCACCGCCCGGGGGCGGTACACCGCAGGCTGGCAGGGCGGCGTGCCCGTCCGCGGCTACCTGGAGGAGGACGGAATCCCCCCGGACTCCAAGACCGAGACCTACGCCGCCATCAAGCTGGAGATCGCCAACCGGCGCTGGGCCGGCGTGCCGTTCTACCTGCGCACGGGCAAGCGGCTCGGCAGGCGTATGACTGAGGTGGCCGTGGTGTTCCAGCGGGCGCCCCACCTGCCGTTCAGCAAGACCGACACCGAGATCCTCGGGCAGAACGCCCTGGTCATCCGGATCCAGCCGGACGAGGGCATCACGGTGCGGTTCGGCTCCAAGGTGCCGGGCACGGCCATGGAGGTCCGGGACGTCAACATGGACTTCGCCTACGGCGAGGCGTTCCTGGAGTCCTCACCGGAGGCCTACGAGCGGCTGCTGCTGGACGTGCTCATCGGCGATCCGCCGCTGTTCCCGCACCAGCGCGAGGTCGAGCTGTCCTGGAAGGTCATCGACCCGATCGAGGAGTTCTGGGCCAAGAGCGACGAGCCGCCGGAGGACTATCCGGCGGGCACGGGCGGCCCGAAGTCGGCCGACGAGCTGATGGCCCGCGACGGCCGCACCTGGAGGAGGCTGTGATCCACGCGACCACGACAGGGTCCGCCGTCCCGGCCAGGCCGGGAGACCTTCGCACGGCACGGGCAGGCGTTGTCCGGGCGGGGCTCCGGACAGGAACGGGGGTGGCACTGTGACCAGTTACCTCATGGGGTCGACCACGGCATCGGAGATCTCGTCCCAGCTCACCAGGCTGCGGCACCAGGTCGGGGCGCCCGCCGTCGGCATGGTGCTGACGCTGGTGGTGGTGTGCGACGAGAGCCACCAGTACGACGCCGTCCGCGCGGCCTCCGAGGCGTCCCGCGAGCACCCCTCACGCATCCTCGCGGTGATCCCGAGGGAGCGCGAGGAGGCGACGCGGCTCGACGCGGAGATCCGGGTCGGCGAGCTGACGACCGGCGAGGTCGTCCTGCTCCGCCTGTACGGCGAGCTGACCGAGCACGCCGACTCGGTGCTCTCCCCGCTGCTGCTGGCCGACATCCCGGTGGTGGTGTGGTGGCCCGGCGACGCGCCGGCGGCACCGGCGAAGGACCCGGTCGGCGCCTTCGGCCAGCGCCGCGTCACCGACGCGCGGTCCGCCGACGACTCGGTGGAGGCGATCAGGAGCCGCATCGACGGCTACTCCCCGGGCGACACCGACCTGGCCTGGACCCGCATCACCCCGTGGCGCAGCCTGCTGGCCGCGGCGTTCGACCAGCCGGTCGGCAAGATCCTCGACGGCTACGTCGAGGCCGAGCCCGACCATCCCAGTGCGGCGCTGCTGGCCGTGTGGCTCTCCCAAAAGCTCGACGCCCCGATCAGGGTGACGCAGTCGCAGGGCCCCGGCCTGACGAAGGTGTACCTGCGCCTCGACGAGGGCGAGGTCGTGGTCGAGCGGCACGACTCGCGCACCGCCACCCTCGTGCGGCCCGAGCAGCCCGACCGGCAGGTCGCCCTGGCCCGCCGGCCCACCTCCGACCTGCTGGCAGAGGAGCTACGCCGCCTCGACCCCGACGAGGTGTACGAAGAGGCGATCAGGAACGTCGCCCACTACGACGTCTCCTGACCGATGGCCGCTGATCGAGGCAATGGCTCGGCCGAACCATGGGTCGTGACCGCATACCGCCGGTCTTGACCTGGGTGCCCGGTACCCTCACCTTTCCCCCGATATGTCGGGAGACGGCCGGGTGCCGGGCACCTCCGTAAGAGAAGGACGGTTTTCGTGAGTGTTCCATCGGTTCTCATCCACCGGGACGCCGACCTGCTGGCCAAGGCCGTGGCCGCACGCCTGATCACCGGGCTGGTGGACGCCCAGGCGGCCAAGGGATCGGCGCACCTCGTGCTGACAGGCGGTGGCATGGGCATCTCGACACTGGCCGAGGTGGCCGCGACCCACGCGCGTGACGCGGTGGAGTGGCCGCGCCTGGACATCTGGTGGGGTGACGAGCGGTTCCTGCCGACCGGCGATCCTGAGCGCAACGAGACGGGCGCCCGCAGCGCGCTGCTCGACCACGTCGATGTGGACCCGGCCCGCGTGCATCCGATGAAGGGCCCTGATTCGGGGCTCGACGCCGAGGAGTCGGCCGCTCTTTACGCCGAGGAACTGCGCAAGGCCTCGCGGCCGGAGGACCACGGGCCGGTCCCCTCCTTCGACATCCTGATGCTCGGCCTCGGGCCGGACGGCCACGTGGCGTCGCTGTTCCCGGGCATGCCCGCCCTCTACGACGAGCGTCCGGTCGTGGCGGTGCACGGCGCCCCCAAGCCGCCCCCGACCCGGATCTCGATGACGCTGCCCACGCTGCGGGCGGCACGCGAGGTCTGGGTGATCGCGGCCGGCGAGGAGAAGGCGGGAGCCGTACGCCTCGCCCTGCAGGAGTCGGGCCCCATGCAGGTTCCGGCGGCCGGGGCGCGAGGGCGGTCGCGCACGCTGTTCCTGCTCGACCGCGCCGCCGCCTCCAAGCTCCCTCCCGGGCTCGGCCGGCCCGCCTCCCCCTGACCCCGTGACCGCCCTCCGGCGTCAGCCGGAGGGGACGAGCGCGTCGATCTCGGGGAGTATGGCGCGCTTGCCGTCATCGTCCAGGAACGAGGCTTGTACGGCGTTGCGCGCCAGGGCGGCCAACTCGGCGGGCCCGAGGCCGAAGACGTCGGACACGACCTGGTACTCGCGGCTGAGCGTGGTCTCGAACATGGGCGGATCGTCGCTGTTGACGGTGACGAACAGCCCTTCCTCCAGCAGGCGCGGCAGCGGGTGGGAGGCGAGGTCCGGCACCTGGCGGGTGCGGACGTTGGAGGTAGGGCAGACCTCCAGCGGGATCTGGGTCTCCCGCAGGTGGGCCATGAGCCGGGGGTCGTCCACGCACCGGATGCCGTGGCCGATGCGCTCGGCGCCGAGCCCTTCGATGACCTCCCAGATCGTCTCGGGCCCGGTCATCTCCCCTGCGTGCGGCACGCTGTGCAGTCCGGCCGCCTTGGCCGCCCGGAAGGCGTCCCTGAAGACGTCGCGGTACTTGGGGCGTTCCTGCTCGATCCCGGCCAGCCCGAAGCCGACCAGGTTCTCCGGCGGCTCGGCCAGCGCGTGGTCGAGGGTCACCCGCGCGGCCTCGGCCCCGTACTCACCGGGGATGTCGAACACGTAACCCACGCGCACGCCACCCTCGGCCGCCTGACGCGCCGCCAGGTCCAGCGCCTCGGTGATGGCACGCCGGGACATGCCCGTGCTCTGGTGGGCGTACGGCGTGACGGTCAGCTCGATGTACCTGACATTCTGGGAGGCCAGGTCACGCGCGGCGCCGGTGACGAGGGTCGCCAGGTCTTCCGGCTCGCGCACCAGGCGGTTGACGGCCTCATAGATCTGAGCGAAGTGGGCGAAGTCCCGGAACTCATAGAAGGCCCGCAGTTCCTCTTCGCTCGTGGGCACCGGGCTGCCGGGGTACCGCCGGGCCAGCTCCAGGACCGTCGGAAGCGAGGCGGACCCCACCAGGTGAAGGTGCAGTTCCACCTTCGGCAAGGCGGCGATGAACGCTTCGGTGGACGCGATGCTGTTCGTCATAGCGCCCGACCCTAGGCAGCCCGGTGACCCGTACGAAAGTGATTTATCGCAAATCTCACATCATGTTGTCAGGTTCGCCTGCGATCCCGGGCGGACGGCGGCCAGGAGCCGGTTGTTCCCGTTCTGCCACAGCGTGCCGATCTCGGTGAAACCGGCGCCCCGCAGCGCGTTCACGTGCGTGGAGAGCTCGCCGGACTCCGAGCCGTGGTGGTCGGCGGCCGCCGCCCTGCGCTCCCGCTCGTCACGCAGGCCTGACAGCACCGGGTCCGCGGCCACGGCGTCCCACCACTGGCGCCAGTCCTCGGGCATGCCGTCGGCGAAGCGCCGCCGGGTCGCCCGATCGTGGATGACCTGCTCCAGCTTGGCGAGGGCCGGGGAGACGTCCTCGACGCCGAGGTGGTCGCCGTTGAGGAACAGCCCCCCGGGGCGCAGCACCAGGGACAGCTCGGCGAACATGGCGCGAAGCCCCGCCTCGGGCAGCCAGTGGAGCGCGGTCGTGCTCACGGCCACGTCCACCGGGCGGTCGAGGCGGAGCACCGATGCCCATCCGGCCGCGCGCAAGTCGAGGTCCTCGAAACGCAGGCCGGACTTGTCGGCGTGAGCGGCGCGCCCTAGCGCCAGAAGGAGCGGATCGGCGTCGATCGCGACGATCGTGGCCTCGGGGAGGCGGTCGAGCAGGCGGGCGGCCAGCGAGCCGGGGCCGCATCCGAGGTCGAGCACCAGCGGGTCCGGCCGACCGGCACCGGCCTCCACGGCGTCGATCAGGGCGGTGAACCGCTCTTCCCGGTCGGGCAGGTAGCCCTCCTGCTGGCGGTCCCACCGCTCGATCCAGTCCTGCGCCGTCTCACGAGAAAGAATGGACATGAAAGCCTCCGCGTTACTGTCGTTTAGCATCTCGATAGTGACACCCTAGGATGTAAGGATGTAACTGGTCAAGTGAACTTCAACAGTCACTCCGATGCCGCAGTGGCGGTCGCCGTCTTCCTGGTGAACAAGCTGACGGCCGGTGAGGCACGAGGAAGGGCCTACTCGCCGCCGCCGAAGGGCGCGGAGCGACGTACCGCGGCCACCGAGGCGCTGCGGGCCGGCGGCTGGCGTTCCCGCGAGGCCACCGACACCGAGGCCGATGAGCTCGCCGACGTCGCCACCGAGCTACGTGTGGTCTTCGACGCGGTCGAGGCCGACGACGTCGACACCGCGGCCCTGCAGGTGAACCAGCTTCTCGACGGCACCCAGGCACGTCCCCACCTGGAACGGCACGACGGCGAGCCATGGCACCTCCACTTCCACGGCAAGAACCAGACACTGCGCGACGACTGGGCGGCGGCGTGCGCCACCGGCCTCGCCATCGTGCTCGGCAGCGACCTGCACGACCGGCTCGGGGTGTGCACCGCGCCGCACTGCGACCGCGTCTACGTCGACATCTCGCGCAACGGCACCCGCCGCTTCTGCTCCACCGCATGCCAGAACCGCGTGAAGACCGCCGCCTTCCGCGCCCGCGCCAGCCACTCGTAGACCCCTGAGGCGGCCTGATCCGCAAGACCGGCCGCAGTTGACCCGTATCGGACTTCAGCGCCGCGCCAGCGCAAGCACGCTCAGCCCGAACATCAGGACGCCCAGAGGGAGGTGAACCGCCGGTATATGCGCGATGCCGAGCACGACCTGGACCGAGGCGAGGACAAGGAAGCCGGACGCGTGCCAGATGGGCCGGGGCGAGCCGCCGCCCGGCTTCCACGCCAGCACCGCCGCGAGCACATACAGCACCGACGCCCCGTACATCACCCGGGCTCCGACACTGTGCGGGGTCTCTCCGTAGGGCGAGGTCAGCAGCAGTCCAGCGGAGACCGCCTGAAGGAAGATGGTCAGGGTCTGCAGGGCGATCGCGATCTGCAGAAACGAGAAGCGGCGCTGTGCCATCGCCTGGGTCGCCATGCCACGGTCCCCTTTCCGCCCGGGGGCGGTCGATCGATAAGGTCTCACCAGCCCGACGACACGGGCCCGCGAAAGGTAAGGCGAGGAGGCGATCGGGGGCATGGGGACGGCTGGGACGAGCACCGATGAGATAGCCGGTGAGCGGCGCCAACTGATCAATGTCGCCTACCGGTTGCTCGGTTCACTGGCCGAGTCGGAGGACGCCGTACAGGAGGCCTACGCGCGCTGGTACGCGCTGCCGCGAAGTCGGCAGGACGAGATCGTGTCCCCCGGCGCCTGGCTGACGACGGTGACCGGCCGCATCTGCCTGGACGTGCTCGGCTCGGCGCGGGCTCGGCGTGAACGCTATGTCGGCGTGTGGTTGCCCGATCCGCTGCCCGACCACGCCGAGTGGGACCACGGCCACGGCGCCGACCCCGCCGACCAGATGATCATGGACGAATCGGTGACCATGGCCTTCCTCGTCGTCCTGGAGTCGATGACACCCGCCGAGCGGGTGGCGTTCGTCCTGCACGACGTCTTCCGGTACCCCTTCGCCGAGATCGCCGGCATCATCGGCCGGACCCCTGCGGCCTGCAAGCAGCTCGCGGCCTCCGCCCGGCGCAGGGTGCGCGTCACGCGGGCTCCGGTGACGGCGGCCGGACAGGCCGACACGGTGCGGCATGTCAAGCAGGCATGGGAGACCAAGGACATCGCGGCCCTCGTCGACCTCCTCGACCCCGCAGCCGTGATGACCGCCGATGGCGGCGGCATGGTCGATACCGTCCTACGCCCGATCGAAGGCGGTGTGCGCATCGCCCAGTACATGGTCGCCATCGCCGACAACGCTCCGGGGCTCGAACTCCTGGAGCGGTCGGTCAACGGTGTGCCAGGCCTGGTGGCCCTGCGTGCCGGCGCCGTCATGACCGTGGCCTCGTTCGATGTCGCCGACGGCCGCGTCACGCGGATCTGGGCGGTCCGCAATCCGGCGAAGCTGCGGCCGTGGCTGCGGGACCGCTAGGCCGCGAGGAGCCGGTCGTATCGGTGCGCGAACTCTGAGGAGTCCCCCGCGACCACGCGCAGCGGCGCCAGCTCCTGCAGCGTCCGCCTCGACCCGGCCACGTACGGAAGCAACTCCAGCCCTTCCGCCAGGGCATCCCCTTTCGCTCCTGACCTCAACAGCGCATTGGCCAGGCAAGCACGGCCGAAGGACCGGTTCCGATCCGTCTCCCACGTGTCCACGGATCGCTGGTAGAAATCGACGGCGGCCTCCGGCTTCCCGAGCGAGATCGCCGTCCGGCCTTCGAAACTCAAGATCTCCGCTTCGCTGACGAAGTCGATCCAGAACGGGTCGTCATCGCGGCCTCCGCGTTCGAATTCGCGCCAGGCGGTCGCGATCGACCTGCGACACGCGAGTTCATCGCCGAGCGCGGCATGTGCGGAGGTCTCTCGTAGTGCGAGTAGAGCGTACAAGCGCGGTGTGCCCCAGTGACGGGCCGCATCTCTGGCCGTGGTGACATAGCGCAGGGCTTCCCGCGCGCGCCCTCGGCTCCGCCGGCCGAACCGTGCGGCCTGCATGGCGAGCAGGGATGCGGTTTGCACGTGAAGCCGCTGATCGTCCGCATGATGGGCGTACACGTATGCCTCGTCGTACAACCTCCTGGCGAGATCTTGATCGCCAGAATCGTAGGCGCACCAGCCCGCGCAGAGACTCAACTCTCCAACCGTCGACAACAGCCGCAGGCCCACCGCCTCGGTGTAATCAGCCTCATCGAGCATCCGCCGTGCCCGTACGAGCTGGCGCAGAGCAGGCTGAAGGAGGCTTTCACCGCCCACTCGCTGATCTTCAGCGGAGAGGCGGTGGATTGTCGCTTTGAGGTGCTTGAGGTGAGCGGTGTCGACCCGGGCCGGCACATTCAAGGAGCCCCACCCCATGCCGGCCGCCAGGCTCCCGGCCAGAACCCCGGTGAAATGCCGACGATCAATCTCCATATCTTGCTTTGTTCCCTCAAATGCCACACTTTCCACCGGTTTGCCGGTGAGCAGTGGCATCAGAGCATCACGCGGCATATCAATGGCATCAGCGAACCGGAGCAGCTCGCGGACGTCATACAGAGTGTCGCGCTCGCCGCTCTCGATGCGGTTGACCGTGCTCTGCGACCAGCCCACCAGGCTTGCCAGCTCAAGCTGGCTCAGCCCCATCGCCGCGCGCACGATGGCGACGAACGCCGGCATGTCGGCGGAGGCCAGCGCCTCACGCATCGGCGCGGAGTCCCACAGCCACACGGGCACCACCGGACGCGCGCCCCGGCGATCCCGCAGGCACGGAGCGCACATCGCATCGCCGCTGTAGCGGCTCAGCCTCGTACGCCGGCAGCGCGAACACAGCCGCTCCTCCACTCGCCCAAGCCCTTTCATGAAGCCAGGTGATCTCCCCTGGCACGCGGACGGGAAAGGCCGATTCTCGTCACATATATCCCGTGGGGAAATCCGCCGGACGCGTCACCGTACGGCCCACCGGCCGTACCGGCGATGCCAATGTGTCATGACCCGACGTCACCGATCAATGACAATACGGTGTTTCCCTTTCGTCCTTTCCGGCAGACGCTGACAGCCGCCCGAGAACAGGATGCCGGGCGGTGAGGGAAAGGAATGCCGATGCTTTCCGGCGAGCGTGTGAGCCACGTTTTCGTGGTCGTTTCCACCATCGACCAGGTGCCCCTCGCCCGGCACGAAACGGCGAGGATTCTGGCGTCGTGGCACATCGACACGGAGACCGCGTTCACCGCCGGCCTGATAGTGACGGAACTGGTCGCCAACGTGGCCGAGCACGCCGCCGCCGAATCCCCCACCGCCACGGTCATGCTCGCCGCCGACGCCCACTGGCTCACCGTCGCCGTGCACGACACCCACCCGCGCCTCCCGCGCGCCCTGGCGACGCCTCACGACGACGGCGGCCGGGGGCTGCGTATGGTCATGCTCCTGACCGAGGAGGCCGGAGGTCTGCACACCGTGGAACCGACCGCCTGCGGCGGCAAGCACATCGTCGTCCACCTCCCGCTTCGCGTCGGCCTGCCGGCTTGAATCTCCTCCAGGGGGAGGTGCCAGGGTGGGGGCATGGACGGCGACACGCTTTACTCGATCGGTGATCTGGCCAGGCGTACCGGGCTGACGGTCAAGGCCATCCGGTTCTACTCCGACCGCGGGATCGTGCCGCCCACCGACCGCAGCCCGGCCGGCCACCGCCTCTACGACATCGACGCCGTCGCACGCCTGGATCTTGTACGGACGCTGCGCGACCTCGGCGTGGACCTTCCCACGATCCGCAGGCTCCTGGACCGGGATATCTCGCTTCCCGAGGTCGCCGCGGCGCACGCCGAAGCACTGGCGGTGCAGATCTGGACGCTGCGCCTGCGGCGCGTGGTGCTGACGGCGGTGGCCGAGCGCGGGTCCACCCCTGAGGAGATGGATCTCATGCACAAGCTGGCCAAGCTCTCCGAGGACGAACGCCGACGCCTGATCGGCGACTTCCTCGACACCGCCTTCGGCGGGCTGGGCGCCGACCCTGGATACGCGGGGATCATGCGCTCGATGACCCCCGAACTGCCCGACGACCCCGACGCCGGGCAGGTCGAGGCGTGGGTGGAGTTGGCCGAGCTGTCCCAGGACCCCGATTTCCGCGCCGGCATGCGGCGCGTGGCCGAGCTTTACGCGGCCGAGCGCGCCCAGGGCGGCGGCACCACCGTCCCGCGCCGCGACATCGCCGCTGCGGCCCGTGACCTGGCCCGCCCCGCCCTGGCGACCGGCGTCGACCCGGCCTCGCCCGAGGCCGATCCGATCGTCGCGGCGGTCACGGCACACTACGCGGACCTCTTCGGCCGGCCCGGCGACGCCGACCTCCGGCGCAGGCTGCTGACCCGGCTGGAGGCCACCAACGACCCTCGCAGGGAGCTGTACCTCCGGCTCCTCGCGGTGATCAACGGGTGGCCGGCGCCCGAAAGCCTGGCGCCGGAGCTCGACTGGTCGATCGAGGCCTTGCGTGCCCGGACACCGGCGGCGTGACGCGCGTCCCACGCGGCGCGAAGGGCGGGAGGTAATCCCCACCCCCAGCCCGCCGACCCGAGCCTCAGCAGGCATCAACCGTGAAACGGTTCGGCGAGGAACCCATGAAATGGTCCGGCGAGAATAGGCCCCGACTCACCCACCCACCCCCGGTCGCCCGCCGCTAACGGCGCCGGCTTCACCACCCCGCCCCCCGCCGCATCGGCGCCGCACCACACGCTCCCAGCACCGGAAGGTAATCCCCACCCCCAGCCCACCGACCCGAGCCTCAGCAGACATCAACCGTAAAACGGTTCGGCGAGGAACCCATGAAATGGTCCGGCGAGAATAGGCCCCGACTCACCCACCCACCCCCGGTCACCCGCCGCTGACGGCGCCGGCTTCACCGCCCCGCCCCCCGCCGCATCGGCGCCGGTCGAGAAGTCCCAGCGGTAACGGGGGTTGCGGACCGCAAGCCATCGTGACGAGACATGATCGCGAGCTAAGAATCTGAAGGCGGCGACCGAACCGGGGGTCATGGGGCCGGATTTAGGTGAGGTCTTGTTGGTGAAGGGTCGAGTGAACCGTACGGCTCACCTCGCGGCGGATGCGAGCGTCGATCACTTTCGGTGCCCCGGTGGTGTGTTGCGGCGCCGACGCGGCGGGAGGAAGCGCGGTGAACCCGGCGCCGAGTACGGCGGGCAGCCCGGGGTGGGCGGGTGAGCCGGGGCCTATTCTCGCCGACCACACCGCACATTCATGCTCACCGATGTCCGACCATTCCGATCATCCCGATCATTACGCACGTTCATGCCCGCCGATGGCCGACCAGTCCGATCATTCCGACCATCACGCACGTTCATGCCCGCCGATGGCCGACCAGTCCGATCATTCGGACCACTACGCACGTTCATGCCCGCCGATGGCCAGGTCGCAGCGGATACGAGCGCCGACCACCTCTGGCGCCCCGGTGGTGTGTTGCGGCGCCGACGCGGCGGGAGGAGACGCGGTGAACCCGGCGCCGAGTACGGCGGGCAGCCCGGGGTGGGCGGGTGAGCCGGGGCCTATTCTCGCCGACCACACCGCACATTCATGCTCACCGATGGCCGGACCATTCCGACCATCACGCACGTTCATGCCCGCCGATGGCCGACCAGTCCGATCAGGCGAGGGCCTCGACGCGGGCGGGGACGTGTTTGTGCCAGGGGGTTCCCGCGTACGGGTCGCGGTCCTCGGAGGCGGTCAGCTCGTTCGGCGCGGCACCCGTCGTGACCTCGCCGTGCTCACCCGGATAGGACAGTCCAAGGCCGTTGGGGAGGGAGATGTGCCCGGCCTGCAGGGTGTCGGTGATCTCGACGGTGGCCTCCACCGAGCCCCGCTTGGTCGTGACCCTCGCCACAGAGCCGTCGTACAGGCCGAGGCCCGCCGCGTCCTTGGGGCTGATGCGCAGCACGCCCGCCACGTCCCGTTTGCGCCAGGAAGGGTCGCGGAAGATGGTGTTGGCGGTGAAGGCGCGCCGCTCCCCCGCCGACAGAACGAAGGGGAAGTCCGGCCGCGCCACGGGTCCGGGGCCGAGGGTCCGTAGCTCTTCGAGCAGGTCGGGCAGCGCCAGGTGGATCTTCTTGTCAGGAGTACCGAGGCGCTTCCAGCCGTCTCCGGGCTCGTCGACGGTGAAGACGACGCCGGAGGGGTTGGCGAGGATCGCGTCGAACAACCGGTCGCCGAGCTCGAGCCCTTCCCCCTCGATGCCGGCTCGCCGCACCGCGTCGGGGTGGGTCATCGCGACCTTCACGGCCTGCGCCCACAGCGAGGCGGCGGCCGCCGCGCCGTCCGGCAGGGTCGGGCCGAGCGCCCGGTAGAGCAGGACCGGCGCGACCTTGGCCGCCGCCGGGTCGGCCAGCGCGGCCAGGAAGGCCTCCGCGAAGGCCGCTCGGCTCCGCTCGGCCGCCTCGCGCAGCGGCCGCACCTGCTCCTCGGTGACCGCGCCGATCGCCTCGCACAGCCGGGCGTGGATCTCCGGTTCCGGCAGCAGGTCGGTGCCGGGAGGCGGGTCCAGCACCGGAGGCCGCAGGTGGAAGTAGTTGGCCGGTGTCTCCAGGTTGAAGAACGTCGCCTCCCACTTCTCGAACTGCGAGGGCGCGGGCAGCACGTAGTCGGCCAGCCGCGCGGTCTCGGTCATCGCGACGTCGATCACCACCAGCAGGTCGAGCGCGCCCAGCGCCTCGCGCATCCGCCGTGAGTCGGCGAGCGAGTGGGCGGGGTTGGAGGTCTCCACCATCATGGCCCGGTAGCGGCGGGGATGGTCGGTGAGGATCTCCTCGGCGACCACGTTGGAGGGCACCAGTCCGGAGATGATGCGGGCTCCGGCCACCGGGCTGAACCGTTCGGGTCTCGGCCCATGGTGGGAGAACGAGATGAAGGGCGCGAACAGGATCGGCGGATTGTTGGTGCCCGGACGGCCGAAGTTCCCGGTGAGCAGCCAGAGCAGGTTGTCGAGGTAGCTGTTGAGGGTGGAGTGCAGCGTCATCTGCACCCCGAGGTCCTCGAAGACGGCCACGCTCGCGGCGTCGGCGATGCGGCGCGCGGCTCCACGTACCAGCCCTTCGGGCACGCCGGAGATCTCGCAGTACTCGGAGACGGGGACCGACCGCAGGACCGCTCGGACCTCCTCCGTGCCCACCGCGTGGGCCTCCAGCCACGCGTCGGCGACCAGGTCCTCCTGGACGAGCACCGCGGCGAGGGCGGCGAGCAGCCACGCGTCGGTGCCCGGCTTGAGCTGGAGGTGGATGTCGGCCAGTTCGGCCGTCTCGGTGCGCCGGGGGTCGATGACGATCATGCAGCGGCCGGGGTCGCGCGCGATCTCCCGCAGGGTGGGGCGGGCGCGCGGAATGCCGTGGGACTGCCAGGGGTTCTTGCCGACGAAGACCGCCACCTCGCACTTCTCGAAGTCACCGGTGGCAGTGGTGCCGAGCATGCGGTCGGAGACCCAGAACAGGCCGGTCTTCTCCTGCGCGAGGGCGTTCGAGCGGTAGCGGGCGCCCAGAGCGCGCATGAACGCCCCCGAGTACGAACCGCCGAGGTGGTTGCCCTGTCCGCCGCCGCCGTAGTAGAAGATCGACTCCCCGCCATGGGCGTCGCGGACGGCCGAGAAGCGTGCCGCGATCTCGGCGATGGCGGTGTCCCAGTCGATGCGCTCGTACGTGCCGTCCGGCCCGCGCCGCAGCGGATGGGTCAGCCGGTCGACGCCGTTCTGGTAGTGGTCGAGGCGGAGGGGCTTCTCACAGGTGTATCCCTGGGACGACGGATGGGCCTTGTCCCCGCGGATCCGGTCGAACCGCCTTCCGTCGAGCCGGATCTCGATGCCGCAGTTGCAGGCGCACAACACGCACGCCGAGGGCCGCCATTCGGTGTCCATGTCCGCCTCTTCCCCCCCGAGTTGAGTTCACGAATCATACCCAGCGTAGAGCAGGACGTCTGTTTTGTCTTGACCACGGTGATGGCTTAGCGTTTCTGGTCTTGATCCGGCGATGGCGGGATCTCACTGGCCGCACGGGGATGGGCCGAAGCGTGAAAGGAGCACAATGACTGGAACTTCGCCCACGTCGGCGGTCAGCGCGGAGTACACACTCACCTACCTCCTCGGCGCGCCACGCGCGTTGGTCTACCAGGCCTGGACCGACCCGGAGCACTTCAGCCACTGGTTCGGCCCCCGCGTCTACACGACTCCCGTCTCCAAGATCTCGATGGACCTGCGGCCGGGTGGCATCTGGCGTGCGGCCGTGGTGGCCCGAGACGGCAGCGAGCAGGTCCTGGACGGCGTCTACCGGGAACTGAGCCCTCCCGAGCGGCTGGTCTTCACCACCGGCGATCCTGGCAACACCACCGGCGACCTGGCCTCCGTGGTCACCATCGTGCTGAACGAGCGGGACGGCGGGACCGAGATGGTGTTCCACCAGGCCGGGTACAACACCGACCAGGCCCACGCCGACGCCTCCAAGGCAGGCTGGCTGGAGTTCTTCGACCGGCTGGACGAGCACCTGACCGGGCACTCACCGAAGGCGTGAGCCTCCCGTAGCGGGCGCGCGTGGGCCATAGTGGAATAAGCCGCACCGAGTCGGTCGCTCCGCGAGCGGCCCGGCCGACTTCATCGAACGCACTCGGAGGCCCTACGTGTTCGAGCGCTTCACCGACTCCGCCCGTCGCGCCGTGGTCGCCGCCCAGGAAGAGGCCAGACGGCTCGATCATGACTACATCGGCACCGAGCATGTGCTCCTGGGGCTCCTGGGCGAGGGCAAAGGGCTGGCGGCAACGGTCCTGAAAGCGCACGGGCTCACCGTGGACGGCGTCAGGACGAACATCGAGGAGCTCGTCGGACCTGGTGAGAGCACTCCCGGAGCCCACATCCCCTTCACGCCCCGGGCCAAGAAGGTGCTCGAACTTTCCCTGCGCGAGGCCCTTCAGCTGCATCACAACTACATCAGCACCGAGCACATCCTGCTCGGCCTGATCCGTGAGGGCGAGGGCATGGCCGTCCAGGTGCTGACGCTCCACGAGGTCGACCTGCAGGAGGTGCGGGAGCAGCTCATCAACGGAGCGAAGGCCCGCAGGGTCCGTCGTCTGGGCCACCCCTCCGAGGAGGCCGTCCTGATGGCCACCTCACCGTCCGTGGGGTCGCGCCTGGAACGCATCCTCGAAAGCCTCGAAAGGATCGAACGGCGGCTGGACGCCCTCGGCGCCCCGCCCGCTCCGCCCGCCCCGCCCGCTCCGGAAGAGGGCGAGGACCCCGGCCCGGCCAAGGCCGATCCCGAAGCGACGGGGTGACCCGGCGAACCAAGCGCGCCAGCCGTGATCCGAAGTCCCCGAGCGACCCCGGATCACGGCGGTGGCGGCCTGTGCCGGCCGTGACCGCTCAGCCGCGGCCGGCTGCGGCCGTGGTGTGCGGAACCGCCACCATCGCGCCCACCGGGATCCGCGCCTCCAGCACACCGGGATCCTCGGTGTAGGCCAGCGTGGCGCCGAGAGCCTGCATCAAGCGGCGCATCCGGACGTTGTCGGAGAGCAGCGACGCCCTGACCTCGGCGAATCCGAGGTCGCATGCCTCCTGCACCAGCATGCGGGCCAGCGCGCCACCGAGGCCGCGCCCCTGCCACCGGTCCTCGACCAGGAACGCCATCTCGGCGATGCCGGGATCCGGGGTGAAGATCAGATTCGCCAGGGCCACGACCTGGCCGTCGTGTCCCGCGACGAGCGAGTGCCCGCGGTCTCGGTCGCAAAGCCGGTCGAACATGCGCGGCGGCAGGGCCGGCATGGCGGTGAAGTAGCGGAACCGGCGCGAATCGGGAGAGCACCGGTCGTGCAGATCACGTACGGCCTCGCGGTACAGCGTGGTGAGCGGACGCACCTGCACCTCCACCCCGTCGCTGAGCAGCACCGGGCGCTCCGCCGAGGTGGTCTCCGCCGGCGGCTGCGCCAGCCGTACCAGCGCCGCCGCCCGTGCGGCCTCGGTCAGCGTGAAGGGAAGCCCGATCCGGCGGAGGCGAACGGCGCGGCGCGGCGCGACGGGCACGGTGAGCAGCGTCGGATCCGGAAGGTCGGACGACAGGTCCGCCCCGTACACCCACCGCGCGTCGTCGGCCCGCAGCAGTTCGCCCAGCACCTGCGGCAGCCGCCAGGGCATGGCGCGCAGCCGGGCGGCGAGCAGCAGGACGCGGGTGGGCTCGTCGGTCAACTCGTGGGCGGTGGCGGGCACGACCTGCACCCGCCGGCCGCCGGCCGCCTCCAGGGCCTCGCGTACGGACTCCGCGGACGCCGGGATGTCGGCGACGAACTCGTCCACGGTGCCGTCGGTGTCGGGTTGGACGCTGAGACCGAGGATGTTGCCCCCCTTGGCCGCGAGCGCGGCGGTGAGGGAGGCGAGACGTCCGGGACGCTCGTCCACCGTGGTACGAATCCGCAAGAATCCCATGAAACCCCCTGTTGTCAGGACATCAGAATGCCGCCGGACTGTTACAGAACTGCTACACAGGGATGAGCTGGCGGTTTCGTTTACATACTTTGTCGCTGAACGCCGGATTTGATACGACATGTCGTGAATCGCCGGTGCTTTCCGGTGGCAGGCTGCGGACCCACGACCGATATAGCAGGATGTGGCGATGACCGATCTGCTCTTCCGCGGGGGCCGCGTCTTCACCGGTTCGACACGCTCCTCCGGCACCTCATATCCCGGCGCCGGCCGCTCCGGCCTGCCCGCGTTCGCCGAAGCGGTGCTGGTCCGCGACGGGCGGATCGCCGCCGTCGGCGCCGAGGCCGACGTCGCGGGGCAGGCGCGCCCCGGCCACGAGACCGTCGACCTCGGCGGCAGGCTGCTCACCCCCGGGTTCACCGACGCCCACATCCACCCCGTCCAGGCCGGCCTGGAGCGGGCGAAGTGCGAGCTGTCGGAGGTGTTCGGCCTCGCGGCGTACATCGAGCGGATCGCGACATACGCCAACGCCCATCCTGGCAAGGACTGGGTCGACGGCGGCGGCTGGGACATGGCCGCGTTCCCCGGCGGCCTCCCGCACCGTACGCAGATCGACTTCGTCGACCGCCCCGTCTACCTGATCCAGCGCGACCACCACGCGGCCTGGGTGAACACCCGCGCCCTGGAGATCGCCGGGATCACCGCCGCGACCCCCGACCCCGCCGACGGCCGGATCGAGCGCGACCCCGACGGAACCCCGAGCGGCGTCCTGCACGAGGGCGCCATGGATCTGGTCGGACTGCTCACCCCCCGGCCGTCCGCCGGCGACGTCGACGCCGCGCTGCTGGACGCGCAGGCGTACCTCTTCTCCCTGGGCATCACCGGCTGGCAGGACGCGATCGTCGGCTCGTACGCGGGCTCGATCGACCACTACCCGGCCTACCTCTCCGCTGCCGGCTCGGGACGGCTGAAGGCACGGGTCGTCGGCGCCCTGTGGTGGGACCGGACCCGCGGGGCCGAGCAGATCGAGGAGATGGTCGAGCGCCGCTCCCAGGCGGGCGGGCTGTTCTCCGCCGGCTCCGTCAAGATCATGCAGGACGGCATCGCGGAGAACTTCACCGCCGCCGTCATCGAGCCCTACTGCAACTGCGGGCCCGACCAGCGCGGCCTGTCGTACGTGGACCCGGGCCTGCTGAAGGGCTACGTCGCCGAGTTGGACCGCCTCGGCTTCCAGGTGCACTTCCACGCCATCGGCGAGCGGGCCGTACGGGAGTCGCTGGACGCCCTGGAAGGCACCGCGCCGGGAAACCGGCACCACATCGCCCACCTGCAGATCGTCGAACCGTCGGACGTGCCGCGTTTCGCCCGGCTCGGCGTCACCGCCAACCTCCAGCCGCTGTGGGCCACCCACCACCTGCAGATGGACGAGCTGTGCATCCCCTACCTCGGGGAGGAGCGCTCATCCTGGCAGTATCCCTTCGCCGACCTGGTGCGCACCGGTGCCCGGCTGTGCGCGGGCAGCGACTGGCCGGTCTCCTCCGCCGATCCGCTGCAGGGCATGCACGTCGCGGTCAACCGCACCGAACCCGGCGGCTCGGTGCACGCGGACTACCCGACGGCCCAGACGCCGTTCCTGCCCGGGCAGAGCCTCGACCTCGCCACGGTGATGACCGCCTACACCGCCGGATCGGCCTGGATCAACCACGACGACGAGGCCGGCGTCATCGCGCGGGGCAACCGCGCCGACCTGGTCGTGCTCGACCGTGACCCGTACGAGCTTCCGGCCAGGGAGATCTGGACCACCGAGGTGGCCATGACCTTCGCCGGCGGCGACCTGGTGTACGAGCGCCCGGCCTGATCACCGCGCACGCGTCGGCGCCGGCAGGCGCGCATGCGTCGGCGCGGGTCCCGGCAGGAACGTGAGAAGGCCCCCGCGGTGCCGCGGGGGCCTTCTCACGTGCAAGCTCAGACCGGAGGGGTTACCAGGGCGAGCGGTTGTTGCGGAGCCGCTCCAGGGCCTCGGCGAGGATCGCGGCGCCGTCGGTGTCGCTGCGCCGCTCCTTCACATAGGCCAGGTGCGTCTTGTACGGCTCGTTGCGCGGAGGCGCGGGCGGGGCCGACTCGTCCTGCCCGGCGGGAAGCCCGCACCGGGGGCAGTCCCAGTACTCCGGGACGGCCGCGTCACTGGCGAAGCTCGGACGCGTCTCGTGCATGTTGGCGCACCAGAACGCCACCCGTACTCGAGGGGCCGCCTCGCCACGCTCGGCCTCCCCCATCGGACCGGCGCCGACACGGCTACCACGGATCGCGTTGCCACTACCCACGGATGAACTCCTCGCTTGATCGCCCCACCACAGGCGGGGAAAGAATCTCTGTCAGGCTCTGTCCGGAACGGCCGCTACCCCCGGTAGCACCGTCGACCCGGTAGGCCACTACGCCGGCTTGAGCAGCAGGCCCAGCGCGATGATGCAGACGAACCAGATCGTGCCGGTGATGACCGTGAGCCGGTCAAGATTCCGCTCCACGACCGAGGACCCGCCGAACGACGACGTGAACCCGCCACCGAAGAGATCCGAGAGGCCGCCACCCTTGCCCTTGTGGAGCAACACGAGCAGCACCATGAGAGCGCTCGACAGGATGAGGGCGATGGAGATTCCGATAGTCACCGTTGACCTGTTCTCTGTGCGCGCGCCGAGGCGCGACCTGACCTGCCCGGCTGTCGCCGGGGTGACGATTCAAAGTTTCTCTTCGAGGGTACGTCGTAATGTCAACTCGTACCTCCGAAACAGCTCAGCTAGCCCGACATTTCACCAAAACGGCAAATCTTAACGAACTCGACCGGGTCGAGGCTCGCTCCGCCGACCAGGGCACCGTCGACATCAGGCTGAGCCATGATTCCGGCGATGTTGTCAGACTTGACCGACCCACCGTAAAGGATACGGACGGCGTCGGCCACCTCGCCGTCGTACAGCTCGGCGAGTCGCGCGCGGATGGCCCCGCACACCTCCTGCGCGTCGTCGGGCGTGGCCACCTCACCGGTGCCAATGGCCCAGACCGGCTCATAGGCGACGACCAGCGACTTGGCCTGGTCGGTCTTCACGCCGTTCAGCGCCGCGTCGAGCTGCGACACGGTGAAGGCGACGTGACCACCCGCCTGGCGCACCGACAGGCCCTCGCCCACGCACAGGATCGGCGTGATCGAGTGCCGGTAGGCCGCCTGCACCTTGGCGTTGACGACCTGGTCGTCCTCGCAGTGGTGCTGCCGCCGCTCGGAATGACCCACCAGGACGAACGAACAGCCCAGCTTGGCGAGCATCGAGCCGGAGATCTCACCGGTGTAGGCACCGGTGTCGTGCGCCGACAGGTCCTGCGCACCGTACTCGATGCGCAGCTTGTCACCGTCCACCAGGGTCTGCACGCTGCGCAGATCGGTGAACGGCGGCAGCACGACCACCTCGGCACGGTCGAGGTCCTTGTCGGTAAGCGTGAACGCGAGCTTCTGGACCAGCGCGATGGCCTCAAGGTGGTTGAGGTTCATCTTCCAGTTACCGGCGATGAGCGGCTTGCGGGCTGTGCTCATGTGTCGCTCAGTCCTCCAGCGCGGCGAGTCCGGGGAGGGTCTTGCCCTCAAGGTATTCGAGGCTGGCTCCGCCACCGGTCGAGATGTGGGAGAAGCCATCCTCGGGGAGACCGAGCTTACGCACGGCGGCGGCCGAGTCGCCACCACCGACCACGGTGTACGCGTCAGAGGCGATCAACGCCTCGGCCACGGCACGGGTGCCGCCCGCGAACGCGTCGAACTCGAACACGCCCATCGGGCCGTTCCAGAACACGGTCGCGGCGTCGGCCAGCTTGCCCGCGAAAAGCTCACGGGACTTCGGGCCGATGTCGAGGCCCTCACGGTCGGCGGGGATAGCCGTCGCCTCGACCACCTCGTGCTCGGCGTCCTCGGCGAACTCGGTCGCCGCGAGCACGTCCACGGGAAGGACGAGCTCCACGCCTCGCTTGTCGGCCTCGGCGATGAAACCGCGCACCTGGTCGAGCTGGTCCTCCTGCAGCAGGGAATTGCCCACCTCGTGGCCCTGGGCCTTGAGGAAGGTGTAGGCCATGCCACCGCCGATGACGAGGCGGTCGACCTTGCCGAGCAGGTTGGCGATCACGCCCAGCTTGTCGGAGACCTTCGCGCCGCCGAGCACCACGACGTACGGCCTGGCGGGGTCCTCGGTGAGCTTCTTCAGCACCTCCACCTCGGCCACGACCAGGCCGCCGGCCGCGTGCGGGAGCCGCTTCGGCACGTCGTACACGCTGGCGTGCTTGCGGTGCACCGCGCCGAACCCGTCGCCGACATAGAGCTCGGCGAGCTCGGCGAGCCGGTCGGCGAACACGCCGCGCGCCTCGTCGTCCTTGGACTCCTCACCCGGCTCGAAGCGGAGGTTCTCGATGAGAGCCACCTCCCCGGCGGCCAGGCCCTCGACCGTGCTCCGGGCGGAGTCGCCGACGACGTCGGAGGCGAACCTCACCGGACGGCCCAGCAGCTCGCCCAGGCGGGCGGCCACCGGGGCCAGCGAGAACTCCGGCGTCACCTTGCCCTTGGGGCGGCCGAGGTGAGCGCACACGATCACCCGCGCGCCGCGACCGGCGAGCTCGTTGATCGTCGGGACCGAGGCGCGGATGCGGCCGTCGTCGGTGATGGTGTCCCCGTCGAGGGGGACATTCAGGTCGGCGCGTACGAGCACGCGCCGACCCTTGACGTCGAGGGAGTCGATGGTCCGCATCAGAGCCGCGCGCCCACCAGCTCGATGAGGTCACCGAGGCGGTTCGAGTAGCCCCACTCGTTGTCGTACCACCCGATGACCTTCACCTGGTTGCCGATCACCTTGGTCAGGCCGGCGTCGAAGATGCAGGAGGAGGGGTCGGTGACGATGTCCGAGGACACGATCTCGTCCTCGGTGTAGCTGAGGAAGCCACGCAGCGGGCCCTCGGCCGCGGCCTTGAGCGCGGCGTTGACCTCCTCGACCGAGGTCTCACGGCCCACCTCGACGGTGAGGTCGGTCGCCGAGCCGGTGGGGATCGGCACCCGCAGCGCGAAGCCGTCGAGCTTGCCCTTCAGCTCGGGAAGCACCAGGCCGATGGCCTTGGCGGCGCCGGTGGAGGTGGGGACGATGTTGATCGCGGCGGCGCGGGCGCGGCGCAGGTCCTTGTGGGGGCCGTCCTGGAGGTTCTGGTCCTGGGTGTAGGCGTGGATCGTGGTCATCAGACCCTTCTCGATACCGAAGGTGTCGTTGAGGACCTTTGCCATGGGGGCCAGGCAGTTGGTGGTGCAGGAGGCATTGGAGATGATGGTGTGCGCGGAGGGGTCGTACTTGTCGTGGTTGACGCCCATGACGATGGTGATGTCCTCGCCCTTCGCGGGGGCGGAGATGATCACCTTCTTGGCGCCGTTGTCAGCGTGGACCCGGGCCTTGGCGGCGTCGGTGAACAGACCGGTGGACTCCACGACGACGTCGACGCCCAGCTCGCCCCAGGGCAGCTTGCCGGGGTCGCGCTCGGAGAACACCTTGATCGCCTTGCCGTCGACCGTGATCTCCTCGGCCGTGCTCTTCACCTCGTACGGCAGGCGGCCCAGGATGCTGTCGTACTTCAGCAGGTGGGCAAGGGTGGCGTTGTCGGTGAGGTCGTTAACCGCCACGACCTCGATGTCCTTACCGCTGGCCGCTACGGCTCGCCAGAAGTTGCGGCCGATTCGGCCGAAGCCGTTGATGCCTACGCGGATGCTCACGGAACCAGATCTCCTCGAACGTCGTGCGCCGGCTCGTGCCGGCGTCGTGGCGGGCTGAAACCTCAGATAACCCTACCGGGTGATAATTGGTGTAGACCACATAGCACTCCCCTTTGCCAACCCCGCCCATCCCCGGCCTCATCCCCCCAGCTCAACGGGGACACCACCCTCCCCCGACAATCCCATCGTCGCCACCCTCGACACCAACACCCTCCATACCCAACCCCGGCCCCGAACATCGGCCCCCGCACCGCGGGCCCCGCTGATAACCCCAGCATCAATGAGCACCAACACGAAGATTGACCGGCAAGAACGGGCCCCGACTCACCCACCCACCCCCGGTCCCCGCCGCACCACGGCGCCGGATCCACCGCGCCACCTCCCGCCGCGTCGGCGCCACAAAACCACGGTCCGGACACCGAGAGCTGATCGGCACCCGTATCGCCCGTATCGCCCGTATCGCCCGCGCCGCCGCACCGCCAGCACCCCGGCACCCGGCGGCACCCGGCACCGCCGGCGACCCGAGCATCAGCAACCACGAACACGAAGATTGACCGGCAAGAACGGGCCCCGACTCACCCACCCGCCCCCGGTCCCCGCCGCACCACGGCGCCGGATTCACCGCGCCGCCTCCCGCCGCGTCGGCGCCGCAAAACCACGGTCCGAACACCGGGAGCTGATCGGCACCCGTATCGCAGGCACCGCAGGCACCGTAGGCACCGCGCGCACCGCCGGCGACCCAAGCATCAACGAGCACGAACGCGGCGATTGACCGAGCATCAGCGAACACGAACACGAAGATTGAGCCGCAAATCTACGGTCCGGGCACCGGAGGTGGTCAGCGCCCGTATCGCTCGCAGCCCGAGCATCAGCGAGCATGAACGCTCCCGCTCTTCGAACAGGCCACGCCCAGCACAACGACCCCGGCCGGGGTCGGCCGGGGTCGGGTTAATGGGTTATGGGGCCAGCATGTCCGCGGTCAGGTTGGCGTCGGTGCTCGCGATGCCGAGGTCCGAGGCGCGTTTGTCGGCCATGGCCAGCAACCGCCGTATACGTCCGGCGATGGCGTCCTTGGTCAGTGGCGGGTCGGCGATCTGCCCGAGCTCCTCCAGCGACGCCTGCTTGTGCTCCACCCGCAACCGCCCGGCGATCACCAGATGCTCGGGGGCCTCGTCGCCGAGGATCTCCAGCGCACGCTGGACCCTGGCACCCGCGGCCACCGCCGCACGAGCCGACCTGCGCAGGTTGGCGTCGTCGAAGTTGGCCAGGCGGTGGGCCGTGGCGCGCACCTCGCGGCGCATGCGGCGCTCTTCCCACGCCAGCACGCTGTCGTGGGCGCCAAGACGGGTGAGCAGCGCGCTGATCGCGTCGCCGTCCCTGACCACGACGCGGTCGACGCCTCGCACCTCACGCGCCTTGGCGTGGATCTTGAGCCGCCGCGCGGACCCGACCAGCGCCAGCGCCGCCTCGGGCCCCGGGCAGGTCACCTCCAAGGACATGGAACGGCCCGGCTCCGTCAGCGAGCCGTGAGCCAAAAACGCGCCCCGCCACGCGGCCTCGGCGTCGCAGGTGGCCCCCGAGACCACCTGGCGCGGCAGACCACGGACCGGGCGACCATGGTTGTCGATCAAGCCGGTCTGGCGTGCCAGCGCCTCGCCGTCGCGGTACACCCTGACGACGTATCTCGAACCCTTGCGCAAACCGGCGGGCGCCAACACCAGCACCTCGGCCTTGTGCCCGAACACTTCCCCGATGTCCTTGATCAGACGCCGGGCGGTGACATTGGTGTCGAGCTCCGCCTCGATCACGATGCGTCCGCCCACGAGGTGCAGCCCGCTCGCGAACCGTAGCAACGTCGATACCTCGGCCTTGCGGCAGCAAGGTTTCAGCACCGTGAGACGGCTCAGCTCGTCCTTCACCACACCCGTCATGGCCATGTGCCTGTGTCCTCCCCCAAACAGACGCGTCTCATGGTCGAAGCCGCGTCGACGCACCCCGTGAACGTTGTCTCCGCCCGACGCGGCTCCATCGGCCCCCGGCAAGTCTCTCGCACCCGGTGGGTGCACTGACCAGGATCAACGCTTCCCACGGAAAATCTCGTCCAGGACCGAGGCAAGCCGTCGTGCATCATGCCTCGGCGAGCCGTCGGAGGCCGCCACGTCGGCGAGGACCAGACGCCCGCCGAGGGCGTCGGCGGCCTTCTCCAACTCCTCACGCTCCTCCACCACCCCGCGATCGGCGAGCACCACGTCGACGGTGAGGTCGGGCGCGTGCTCGCGCAGTACTTGAAGATGCTTCTCGGCGGAGAAGCCGTCGGTCTCGCCCGGCTGCGGGGCCAGGTTCAACGCCACCAGCCGCCGGGCGGCGGTGGTGTGCAGCGCCTGGGCGAGCTGGGGCACCTTGAGGTGCGGCAGCACGCTGGTGAACCAGGATCCGGGGCCGAACACCACCCAGTCAGCGTCGCGCACCGCCTCGACGGCTTCGGGACAGGCGGGCGGATCGGCGGGCACCAGAGAGATCGCCTGGACGTTGCCGGGGGTCACCGCGCAGGCCACCTGACCCCGGACGACGCTCACCAGGCCGTTGAGCTCGACCTCGGCCTCGATGTCGATCGGGACCGACGCCATCGGCAGCACCCGGCCATGCGCTCCGAGCAACCGGCCCACCCAGTCGAGCCCCACCACGGGGTCGTCGAGCAGTTCCCAGAGCGCCACGATCAGCAGGTTCCCCACGGCATGACCGTGTAACTCGCCCTCGCTGCGAAAACGGTGCTGGACCACCTTGCTCCAGGTCTGACCCCAGTCGTCGTCACCGCACAGGGCCGCCAGGGCCATCCGCAGGTCACCGGGCGGCAGGACGCCCAGCTCGCGCCTAAGGCGCCCACTGGAGCCACCGTCATCGGCCACCGTCACCACCGCCGTCAGCTCCCCTGTGACCCTCCGTAGAGCCGACAGAGAGGCATACAACCCATGCCCACCCCCAAGCGCGACCACCCGCGGGTCACCCGAGCTGGAGGCGGGAAGATTCTGGTTCATCACGCGGGGGTCGCTGCTGCGGCTCGCGGGGTACGGATGGGCGTGGTCGGGCTTGCTGCTTTCGAGGCCATAGAGAGATCCTCCCCCGGCCGCGCCGTAGTCCTCGCCGTTTCCGATCTGCCGGCCCGAAGCCACACCCCGCGAGACCCCACCCTCGCCCCAATCGGCCCCGCCCACCCCTGGCGAACCCGCAACCCGGGCTGGATCAGAGGATGTCCCGCTCTCCTCGCTCACTCGCGGCCCACATCTCGATGGCTCACCTGCACTTCCATGCCCCGGTCGCGCAATCGTGCGCCGATCTGCTCGGACATGGCCACGCTCCGGTGCTTGCCTCCGGTGCACCCGACGGCGAGGGTGGCATATCCCTTGCCCTCGCGGACGTAACCGGTCGCCACGACGCCCAGAACCTCCTCGTAGGCGTCGAGGAACTCCTTGGCACCCGGCCGGTTCAGCACGTAGTCGCGCACGGGGGCCTCCAGGCCGCTCATCGGGCGGAGCTCCGGCACCCAGTGCGGGTTGGGCAGGAACCGGCAGTCGACCACGAGATCGGCGTCCACCGGCAGTCCGTACTTGAAGCCGAAGGACACCACGTTGACCCGCAGGCCCGGCCGGTCCTCGCCGCCGAAGTACGAGACGATCTTCCCGCGCAGCTCGTGAACGTTGTGGGAGGAGGTGTCGATCACCAGGTCGGCGTTGGCCCGGACCTCACGCAGGATGCCGCGCTCCCTGGCGATGCCGTCGACCAGCCTGCCCTCACCCTGCAGCGGGTGCGGACGCCGGACGTTCTCGAAGCGGCGGACGAGCTCCTCGTCGCTGGCCTCGAGAAAGACCACCCGTACCCCGACCCCGCGCGCTTCTAGCTCCTCGATCGCGGTGTTGAGGTCGGTGGTGAACGCCAGGCTCCGGACGTCGACCACGGCGGCGACCTTGTCGGTGTCGAGGTTGACCCGCCCGGCCTCCTCGGCCATCGCGAACAGCATGCCCGGCGGCAGGTTGTCGATGACGAACCAGCCCAGGTCTTCCAGGGCTTTCGCCGCCGTGCTCCGCCCGGCTCCGGACATGCCGGTCACGATGACGAACGCGGTGTCGTTCACCACGCTCTTGCGGCCTCGTGGGCCGCCGGACAGCGAGCGCGAAGTTTCGTGCTCATTTCCGTTTCCGCTGGTCTGCTCGGTCACGTGGCCTCCCCCTTGAGCGCCGCGACGATCGCCTCGGCCGTCGAAAGCCCGATGCCGGGAACCTCGCAGATCTCGTCGACGGTAGCCCCCTGCAACCGTTTGACGGATCCGAAGCGCTTCAGCAAAGCCTGCTTGCGCGTGGACCCGAGTCCGCGAATGTCGTCAAGCACGCTCTCTGTAACAGACTTGGCGCGTTTCGATCGATGGTAGGTGATGGCGAATCGGTGAGCCTCATCGCGCACCCTCTGTAGAAGATAGAGCCCTTCGCTGCTCCGGGGCAGGATGACAGGCTGGTCGTCGCCCGGAAGCCAGACCTCTTCGAGCCGCTTGGCCAGGCCGCTGACCGAGACGTCGTCGACCCCGAGCTCGTCGAGAGCCCGCTGAGCCGCCGCCACCTGAGCCGGGCCGCCGTCGACCACGACCAGATTGGGGGGATAGGCGAACCTCCGAGGCTTGCCGGTCTCGGGGTCGATCGGCTCTGGATCGAGCTCGCCGCTCGCCGCCCGCTCCTCCACATGGCGCTTGAACCGCCGGTAGATCACTTCGTAGATGGAGGCGACATCACCCTGGCCGGCTGTGCCCCGGATCGCGAACCGCCGGTATTCGCTCTTGCGGACCAGGCCGTCCTCGAACACCACCATGGACGCCACGACGTCATCGCCCTGGAGATGGGACACGTCGTAGCACTCGATGCGCAGCGGCGCCTGGTCGAGGTCGAGCGCGTCGGCGATCTCCTGCAGGGCGCGGCTGCGCGTGGTGAGGTCGCTGGCCCTGCGCAGCTTGTGCTGGGCCAGCGACTCCTTGGCATTGCGCTCGACGGTCCCCATCAGCGTCTTCTTGTCGCCGCGCTGGGGCACCCGCACCTCGACCCTGGCGCCCCGCTGCTCGGACAGCAGCTCGGCGACGGCGGCGGCCTCAGGAGGCAGGACGGGCACCAGGACCTCGCGGGGCACCGCCTCGGGAGTGGCCTCGCCGTACATCTGGAGCAGGAAATGCTCCACCAGGTCGCCCGGGGTGGACTCCTCCACCTTGTCGACGACCCAGCCGCGCTGGCCGCGGATGCGGCCGCCACGCACGTAGAAGACCTGGACGGCCGCCTCCAGCGGGTCTTCGACGAGCGCGACCACGTCGCAGTCGGTGCTGTCGCCGAGGACCACGGCCTGCTTCTCCAGGGCTCTCTGCAGCGCCTGGATGTCGTCGCGCAGCCGCGCGGCCCTCTCGTACTCCTCGGTGCCGGCGGCGTCGCGCATGGCGCGCTCCAGCCGTTTGATGAAGCGGGTGGTGTTGCCCGCCATGAAGTCGCAGAAGTCCTCGGCGAGCTGCCGGTGCTCCTCCTCGGTGACCTTGCCGACGCAAGGGGCGGAGCACTTGTCGATATAGCCGAGCAGGCAGGGCCGCCCGATCTGCCCGGCCCGCTTGAACACCCCGGCGGAGCAGGTGCGCACCGGGAACACCCGGAGCAGCAGGTCGACGGTCTCGCGGATCGCCCAGGCGTGGGAATAGGGCCCGAAATAGCGGGTGCCCTTGCGCTTGGCGCCGCGCAGCACCTGCACCCGTGGGAAGGCGTCACCCATGGTGACGGCGAGGAAGGGGTAGGACTTGTCGTCCCGGTATTTGACGTTGAACCGGGGGTCGAACTCCTTGATCCACGAGTATTCGAGCTGGAGGGCCTCGACCTCGGTGCCCACGACGGTCCAATCGACCGCGGTGGCCGTGGTGAGCATCGTCTGGGTGCGCGGATGCAGGGAGGCGAAGTCGGCGAAGTAGGAATTGAGGCGCTGCCGCAGGCTCTTGGCCTTGCCGACATAGATGACCCGCCCCTGGGCGTCGCTGAAGCGGTAGACCCCAGGAGACTCGGGTATGGACCCCTGCTCGGGCCGGAAGCTCAGGGGGCTGTTCGCGGATCTGGCCACGTTGAAAGCCTATCCGGACCCGCCGACAGAATAGGGCGATCCAGCAGTGGATAGGGGCTGAAGAGAGGTGCCGTAGATCAGCGGCGCCACCCGCACCGAGCCGAACCCACGCCGCCCGACCACCACCCGCACACGAACCTCACGCGGAGCATGCGCCGGTCGGTCACCGCCTGCACAGGAGTCTTGCTCGGCCGGAGGCGGCCACGTGGACGAAGCCCGGTACCTCGGGGGGCCGGTGTGCGAGCAGGCACCGCACCCCGTACCGGTCGGCCAGGGCGAGCCGTTCCTCCGGCGTGGTCGCGACCGCGAACATGCGCCGCTGCGCCGCGTGCCGTTCCGCCTCGTCCCGGACGAACGGGTACGGGTACGGCGGGGCCACCGCGCGTACCCCCCACCCTGCGAGCCGCCGCGTGGCGGCGGTGCTGGTCGCCATCACGACGTCGCCGTCACGCACGTACGGCCGGGCGAAGTCGTGGCGGTGGCCGGTGCCGCCGCCCGGCCAGCGCTCGATCACCGTGGCCGGGACCAGGCCGGCGGGAACCTCCGGCGGCAGCGCGCGGGCGACCCCGGGCGCCGCGCCGAACAGCCCGGCCGCGCAGGCCGTGGCGGCCAGCACGCCGTACGGCTTCCAGCCCGCGAGCCGGTCCCCCAGGTATCGGGCCAGCGCCAGATGCGACATCAGCGCCCCGGCCGGGATGAGCCGGGTGAACTCGTACCGTCCAAGGAGGACCGCGACGATCACCACACCGGCCCCGGCGGCGAACCCGGCGGCCAGTTCGCGGCCCAAGGGCGACCGCATCCCGTGCCAGAGCGCGGGGATCCCCACCAGGACCAGCCCGTACTTGGCGAAGGCGTCCACGACGAGGGCGGAGTGGATCTGGGAGAAGCCGGACCCCGCCTGAGCCAGCGTGGAGATGTCGGTATAGGGCCACAACGCCGCCAGGGCGAGGGCGCCCGCGCCCGCGCAGCCGAGCGCGAGCAGCCGGTCCTTCGGCCAGGCGCGCGGCCGGGCGAGCAGGAAGGCGGCGCCCACCAAGGCCGTCTCGGCGGCGGTGAAGGGGTGTACGAGCAGGATCAGAGCCGGCAGGACCGTGAGCCGGGCCAGATCCCTCCGGCGGCCGTCGTCGCGGTATCGCAGGAGCGCGGCCAGGCAGAGCAGCATCAGCGCGAATGCCGGTGTGGACGGGTAGGGCTGGGTGAACGACAGGGAGGCGAGCGGCGCGAACCCGCTCCACGCGAACGGCAGCGTCCCCCAGAGCAGCAGAATGAAGATCACGGCGAGTACGGCGGTCGCGGTGCGGTCGCCGAGGTGGCGGCAGAACACCCGCAGCGCCCACAGCAGCAGGCCGATGTTCGCCACACCCGCCCATTCGAGGACGGTTTCCGGCGCCAGCCCGCTCACCCGCGACACGACGGCCAGCAGCAACGTGTACGGCGAGAAGTACGGGCTGGGCAGGTGGCCGCCCACCAGCGGATCTTCCGGCGCGAGTGGATCACGGGCGGCGGCACGGACGGTGGCGAGGTGCAGATGCCAGTCGCCTATCCAGGCGTGCCTGCCGGCGACGAGAACCGTCCAGACCAACACGATCACCGACAACAGCAGGTAACCCCCGCCGCGCACCCGCCTGACTTCCCCCACAGCGAATCTGATCACACCCGCTAGGGCACACCCGGCCGCTCAAGGTCAATGTCACCAAAAGACCCAGGGCCGCCCTCACCACCTAGCAAGCCACACCCCCGCACCCCCTCCACCAGAACCCACATCGAGAGCCGCTCACCCCCGCGAGCACACAAAACGGGCGGGGGTGCAGGGCTGTCGCCCCGCACCCCCGCCGGTAGGAGTCTGTCTCCGCCTCAGGCGAGGCTGATGGAGTCCCCCTCGACCGTGATCTGCTTCTCCTTCAGCGGCGACTTCGCCGGGCCGTCGGTCACGGAGCCGTCGGTGATGCTGAACTTGCTGCCGTGGCAGGGGCAGTTGATGGTGCCGTCGCTAACGGAACCTACCGGGCATCCAGCATGGGTGCAGATGGCGCTGAACGCCTTGAACTCGCCGTCGGTCGGCTGGGTGACGACGATCTTCTGCTTCTTGAAGATCTTGCCGCCGCCCGTGGGGATGTCGCTCGTCTTCGCCAGGCCGCCGGAGCCGCCGGCCGCGTCGTCCCCACCCTTGTTGGAAGAGGAATCCGCTTCCGGCTCCGAGGCGGAGTCTCCGCTGTCCACCGTGGTGGATCCGCCATATCCACTGCAAGCGGTGAGCACAGCGGTGAGGCCGGCGCCACTCGCACCGAGCATCACCGCACGCCGCGTCGTATCCATCTCCGTCATATTCGCCTTCCTCAAAGTCCGTTATCTCAGCAAACGGCTCACGCCTCGACTTGGTTCAGCATGCGGGACATGCAACCGCGGAAGTATGAAGAAATACGCACATCCGCAGACCACACCACTTTGCCACCCCCACCAACGTGAAGCCCCCGTAAGCCGGGTCCCATCATGCCGATTCCCCACACCGCCCCGGCCATGAGGGACGGGCGCACGGGGCGGGGAACGGCGCGAGGGGTGGGAGGTCAGTTGCCGAGGACCTTGCTGAGGAAGCGGCCGGTGTGGCTGTCCTCGATGCGGGCGACCTGCTCCGGCGTGCCGGTGGCCAGGACCACACCACCACGGGACCCGCCCTCGGGACCCAGGTCGATGACCCAGTCGGCGGTCTTGATCACATCGAGGTTGTGCTCGATCACGATGACGGTGTTGCCGCCGTCCACCAGGCGGCCGAGCACCCCGAGGAGCTTACGGATGTCCTCGAAGTGCAGGCCGGTGGTCGGCTCGTCGAGGACGTAGATGGTGCGCCCGGTGGAGCGCCGCTGGAGCTCGGAGGACAGCTTGACCCGCTGTGCCTCGCCGCCGGACAGCGTGGTCGCGGGCTGGCCCAGCCGGACATACCCCAGACCCACGTCGTTGAGCGTCTTCAGGTGCCGCTTGATCGCCGGGATCGCGTCGAAGAAGTCGAGCGCCTCCTCGACCGGCATGTCGAGGACCTCGGAGATCGTCTTGCCCTTGTAGTGGACCTCCAGGGTCTCCCGGTTGTAACGGGCGCCGTGGCAGACCTCGCAGGGGACGTAGACGTCCGGCAGGAAGTTCATCTCGATCTTGATGGTGCCGTCGCCGGAGCACGCCTCACAGCGCCCGCCCTTGACGTTGAAGCTGAACCGGCCCGGCAGATAACCCCGGATCTTCGCCTCGGTCGTCTGCGCGAAGAGCTTGCGGACGTGGTCGAAGACCCCGGTGTAGGTCGCGGGGTTGGACCTCGGGGTGCGGCCGATCGGGCTCTGGTCGACGTGGACCACCTTGTCGACCTGGTCGGTGCCGGTGATGCGGGAGTGCCTGCCCGGCACGGTCTTCGCGCCGTTGAGCTCCTTGGCCAGGGCGTTGTACAGGATGTCGTTGACCAGGGTGGACTTGCCGGACCCCGACACACCGGTCACCGCGGTGAACACCCCAAGCGGGAACTCGACGTCGACGCCCTTGAGGTTGTGCTCCCTGGCGCCCTTGACCACCAGCTTGCGCTTGGCGTCGCGCTTTCGCCGGGTGGCGGGCAGGTCGATGCTCCTGCGCCCGGACAGATAGGCGCCGGTCAGCGAGTCCTCACTGGCCAGCAGGTCTTCCACGGTGCCGGACACGACCACCTGGCCGCCGTGCTCACCGGCTCCCGGCCCGATGTCGACCACCCAGTCGGCCGCGGCGATCGTGTCCTCGTCGTGCTCGACGACGATCAGCGTGTTGCCCATGTCGCGCAGCCGGATCAGCGTGTCGAGCAGCCGCTGGTTGTCCCGCTGGTGCAGGCCGATCGACGGCTCGTCGAGAACGTACAGAACCCCGACGAGGCCGGACCCGATCTGGGTCGCCAGCCGGATGCGCTGGGCCTCGCCACCGGCGAGCGTGCCCGCCGCGCGGTCGAGGGTGAGGTAGTCGAGCCCGACGTCGAGCAGGAAGCCCAGCCGGGCGTTGATCTCCTTGACGACCCGCTCGGCGATGTGGGAGTCACGCTCGGAGAGGGTGAGCCCGCCGAGGAACTTGGCGCACTCGCCGATCGACATCGACGACACCTTGGCGATGGAGGAGTCGCTCACCGTGACGGCGAGCGAGACCGGCTTGAGGCGGGCACCCTTGCAGGTCGGGCAGGGGATCTCCCGCATGAAGCCCTCGAAGCGCTCGCGCGTGGAGTCGCTCTCGGCCTCGGCGTGCCGGCGCTGCACCCACGGGATCACGCCCTCGAAGGTCGTGTAGTAGGAGCGCTGCCTGCCGTAGCGGTTGCTGTAGCGGACATGGACCTGCTCGTCGTGGCCGCGCAGCAACGCCTTCTGCGCCTGCTTGGGCAGCCGCTCCCATGCGGTGTCCAGGTCGAACCCCAGGGCGTGGCCGAGCGCCTCGACCAGCCGGACGAAGTAGTCGCTGGTGTGGCCGCCGGCCCATGGGGAGATGGCGCCCTCCCCCAGGGACCTCTCGGGGTCGGGCACCACGAGCTCGGGGTCGACCTCCATGCGCGTGCCGAGACCGGTGCAGTCGGGGCAGGCGCCGAAGGGCGAGTTGAACGAGAACGACCGGGGTTCGAGCTCCTCGAAGGACAGCTCGTCGTAGGGACAGTAGAGATGCTCGGAGTAGAACCGCTCGCGACCGGGATCGTCCTCGGGGAGGTCGACGAAGTCGAGGGTGATCGTGCCGCCCGACAGCTGGAGCGCCGTCTCCACCGAGTCGGTGAGCCGCCGGCGCGCGCCGTCCTTGACGGAGAGGCGGTCGACGATCACCTCGATGTCGTGCTTTTCGTACTTCTTCAGGGTCGGTGGCTCTTCGAGCCTGACGGTCGTGCCGTCGACACGGGCGCGCGCGAAGCCCTTGGTCTGCAGCTCGCGGAACAGCTCGGCGTACTCCCCCTTGCGTCCGCGGACCACCGGTGCGATGACCTGGAATCGCGTGCCCTCGGGCAGCTCGAGCACCCGGTCGACGATCTGCTGCGGGGTCTGCCTGGCGATGGGACGGCCACAGGTGGGGCAGTGGGGCTTGCCGATGCGCGCCCACAGAAGGCGCAGGTAGTCGTAGACCTCGGTGATGGTGCCGACGGTGGACCGGGGGTTGCGGGAGGTGGACTTCTGGTCGATCGAGACCGCGGGAGACAGGCCCTCGATGAAGTCGACATCGGGCTTGTCCATCTGCCCGAGGAACTGCCGGGCGTACGCCGAGAGCGACTCGACATAGCGCCGCTGGCCCTCGGCGAAAATGGTGTCGAAGGCCAGGCTGGACTTACCGGAGCCGGACAGCCCGGTGAAGACGATCAGAGCGTCTCGCGGCAGGTCAAGCGAGACGTCCTTGAGGTTGTGTTCGCGGGCGCCACGAACGATCAAGCGGTCGGCCACAGCAGATCTCTCATGTTCAGGTTGCGATCCACGGCAGCCGGAACGGGCCACCTCTGACTAGTCGCCGCCACTCTAACGACGGGGTCCGACAGTTTCTTCCGGTCCGGAGAGCCGCCCCCCGGCGGGGGCGGAACGTTCGCTCCCCGGGGCTGGGGACCGCCCGTGCCGGAAAGGGGCGCGCGGGCGGGCGTGTATGGGGAAATGATGACGTGCATGACCGTTCTCGACGACCTTCAGGCCGAGCTCACCGCGGCCACGAACCGGCTGCTCGCCACCACGGCCGCGCTGTCCGACTCGGACGTCACGGCCCCCTCCCTGCTTGCGGGCTGGACCCGCGGCCATGTGCTCACCCACGTCGCGCGTAACGCGGACAGCCATATCAACCTGATGACCTGGGCCAAGACGGGTGTGTACACACCACAGTACCCAACACCGGACGCCCGGGAGACCCAGATCGCCCAAGGAGCCGGAAGGCCGATCAAGGACCAGCACGCCGACCTCGTCGACAGCTCCGGCCGGTTCGCCGACATGCTGGGCTCGATGCCGCCGGAGGCCTGGGCCGCCCTCGTGGAGGGCATGCGACCACCCCCGCACCCCGCCTGGTACCTGCTCGTACGAAGGATCAGGGAGGTCGAGATCCACCATGTGGACCTCGACGCCGGATACACGTGGGCCGACTGGCCCGACGTCTTCGTCCAGCGCGAGCTCCATGACGCGATGGCGTGCCGGCCCCGCGCCGAGAGCACGATCAGCGCCGTCCGCGCCGGCGACCGGAGCTGGACCGGCCTCGGCGAGGGCCCGGCGGTGGCGGGATGGGCCCCCGGCGTGCTCGGCTGGCTCACCGGACGCCTCAGCGGCGATGGGCACGGGCAGCCGGACGGCGTCACCTTCGAGGGGCTTAGGCTGGCGGAGAAGCCGCCGACCGCACCGCCGTGGCTGACGATGCCGGCCCCGCCCGGCCTTCCGGCGACACCACCTGAGGAGTACCCATGACCTACACCGGTGATGTGACCGCTGACGGCCCCGCCGACGTGCGGGAGCTACCCGACCTGACGATCAGCAAGATCGAGGTGGGCGACTTCGGGAACAACGCCTACCTGCTGCGGTGCCGTGAGACCGGTGACGGCGTGCTGATCGACGCGGCCGCCGACGGCCCGAGGCTGCTCGACCTGATCGGCGACCAGCCCATCAGCAAGATCGTCACCACCCACCGGCACCGCGACCACTGGATGGCGCTCGCCGAGGTGGCCAAGGTGACCGGCGCGGAGACCGTCGCCCACCCGCTGGACGCCCCGGAGCTGCCGGTGCCGGTCACCCGGCCGGTGGAGCACGGCGACAAGGTGACCGTCGGCGTGGTCACGCTCGATGTGATCCACCTGCGCGGCCACACCCCCGGCTCGATCGCCCTGCTCTACCAGGACTCCCACCTGTTCACCGGCGACTCGCTGTTCCCCGGAGGAGTGGGCAACACCGAGCGTGACGCCGCCCGGTTCGAGCAGCTCTACAACGACGTGGTGCAGCGCGTCTTCGACCGGCTCCCCGACGAGACCTGGGTGTACCCCGGTCACGGCAAGGACACCACGCTCGGAGCCGAGCGCCCGTCCCTGCCCGAGTGGCGCGCCCGCGGCTGGTAGCGGCCGCCGCTCCCAAACCGCCGCTCTCCAAACCGCCGCTCCCAAACCGCCGCTCCCCAAGCCGCCGCCCCAGCATGCCGGCGGCCCCCGCCACCGGGGCCGGGCTGAGGAACGTGAAACGG
>NZ_BAAAZR010000019.1:210051-234165 GCF_039537005.1 Sphaerisporangium flaviroseum
CCGTTTCGCCGTTCTATGGAGCTACCGGATGGCGGTCTCGGTCTCCTTGCGCTCCTTGCGCTGCTCGCGCTTGAACATCAGCACCCGCAGCGGGATCGCCGACACCAGCGCGATCTGCATGGAGGCGCCGATCTGGATGAGCAGGTCGCCACCGGACAGGTCGGCCGCCCAGATGGTCAGGCAGGCGACGTTCACCATGATCCAGGCCAGTACGACGGCCGCGAGGTTGCCCTTGGGCTTGGGGTACTCGATGCGGCTCACCATGAGCCAGGCCACCGCGAAGATTCCGATCACCGTGACGTACGACGGCTCGAACAGCAGCACGATCGACACCACGGTCATGGCGCCCATCGGGATGGGCAGCCCCATGAAGTCGCCGCTCTTGGTCTTCACGCAGGCGAAGCGCGCCAGCCGTACGACACCCGCCACGAGGAGGGAGACGGCGGCGCAGAGCACCACCCACAGCGGGAGCTTGTGGGAGAAGCCCGCCCAGGCGACCACCATGAAGGCGGGGGCGAAGCCGAAGCTGATCACATCGGCGAGGTTGTCGAGCTCGGCTCCCATGGCCGAGGCCCGGAACTTCCTGGCGACCAGGCCGTCGAACAGGTCACAGGTCGCGCCGACCAGAAGCAGCACGATGGCGGTGGCGAAGTAGCGCGGATCCGGACGGAACTCCCCATGAGCCTGCAGTTGGGTGATCGCCGACCACGCCAGCACGCATACGGCCAGGAACCCGCACATCGCGTTGCCCAGGGAAAGGGAGTCGGCGGCGGACAGCCGGAACGCCTTCCCGACCGGTCCTCGTGGTTCTTCGTCCTCGTCCAGGCCCTCCATGGACCAGCCTGCGTCAGCCGCGGTCAATGCGAGTCACTCCTGCCGTCGTCCGCTGCCCCACGCTCACCGCTGGGGCGATCCCCTCTGGAAGGTAGATGTCAACCCGCGAGCCGAACCGGATCAGCCCGATTCGCTCGCCTCGCGAAACCTTGGCACCCATACCGACGTACGGCACGATACGGCGCGCCACGGCTCCCGCGATCTGCACCAACTCGAGGTCGCCCAGCGCGGTGTCGAAACGCCAGACGACCCGCTCGTTCTGGTCGCTGTCCTTGTTGAAGGCGGGCTTGTACCCGCCCGGCATGTGCCGCATCGAGGTCACCGTGCCGTCGAGCGGCGCCCGGTTCACGTGCACGTCGAGCGGGCTCATGAAGATCGCCACACGGATACGGCCGTCGGGCTGAGGGTCGATGCTCTGAACCACGCCGTCGGCGGGGCTCAGCACCGTCCCGGTGCCGAGGTCGCGGTCGGGGTCACGGAAGAACCACAGCATCGCGCCGGTGAGGGCGGTCAGCGGAGCCGCCGCGAGCACCCACGGCCGCGACCGCCGGGCCATCGCCGCCGAGATGGCGGCGGCGGCCACCGTTGGGGCCAGCCAGGGAGATACACCACGTGCCAACCGCACGCGGCGGCGACTGTGGCTTGGCGAATCGTTGGACACGAGGAACCTTTAGGGATGTTTGCGGCCAGAGACCGGTTTGTGACTTGTCGCCGAATGCTACCCATCTCACAGCACTCGCATAGCAATTCGAGACAAGCAAATCGCCTCAAGCACCAATTCGCTACCCCTGGGACACCTCTGCAGGGGCGGTGGCGTCGCCGGCACGCTTGTCGCGCTTGGCCTTGATCAGGCTGGCCACGGTGGTGACCACCATCGTGACGCCGATGACCGAAAGGGAGACCCAGATCGGAACTTGCGGCGCCCAGGAGACATCACTGTCGTGCAAGGCATCCATGATGAGCTTAACCCCGATGAAGCCCAAAATGAACGACAGACCGTAGCTGATGTACACCAAGCGCTGCAACAGCCCGCCCAGCAAGAAGTACAGCTGACGCAGTCCCATCAGGGCGAACGCGTTGGCGGTGAAGACGATGAACGCCTCCTGCGTCAGACCGAAGATGGCCGGGATCGAGTCGAGGGCGAACAGCAGGTCGGTGGTGCCGATGGCCACCATCACGATCAGCATGGGGGTCACCATGCGACGCCCGTTGATCCGGGTGGTGACCTTCGAGCCCACGAAGCCGTCGGTGGTGGGGAAGACCCGCCGCACCACCCGCAACAGCAGGTTCTCCTTGAACTCCTCCTGGTCGTGCCCGCGGATCATGTTGATGGCGGTGTAGAGCAGGAACGCGCCGAACACGTAGAACAACCAGCTGAAACGCTCCAGGGCCGCGGCGCCGACGAGGATGAACACACCGCGCATCACCAGGGCCATCAGGACCCCGACCAGCAGGACCTTGTGCTGGTACAGCTTGGGAACCGCGAAGCGCCCCATGATGATGTAGAAGACGAACAGGTTGTCGACGCTCAGACTGTATTCAGTGAGGTAACCGGCGAGGAACTCACCGGCCTTGTCGGCGCCCTCTACGACGAAGAGCCCGATGCCGAACAAAATGGCGAGCCCGACATAAAAACCGACCCAGAAGCCGGCTTGCCTCATCGTGAACTCGCGTGGTTCACCTCGATCGACGATCCACAGATCGACGGCGAGGACCACCAGCAACCCGCCGATGACCGCCGCCCATGCCCATACGGAAACGTCCAAGACAAACCTCCGGCCCGCGTCAAAGTGCCGGAGGTCTCTCCCGCCCGCGCCACGAAGGCCTCGGACCGGCAGCCCCGGGTACGCCGTAAGGGACGTACCGTGATGACGAGGCTGTCGCGAAGGGATACTCCCCCCCTCAGACGAGGAGTATAGGCGAGCACATAAGCCTCACCTAATCAGCCCTTGAACGACACCGGCGAATTCCCGATCCGGACGGTCCTCGATCGGCTTCCACCGCCCCCTATCTCAGCGTCCGTGGCGGCGGAGCGCCGCGTACACCTCCCGTACGGCCCGGAGCGCGGCCTGCGCGTCCGGCAGCGGGCGCGCCGCCGCGGCGGCGGAGAGGCGACCGGCGAGCGCCGGGTCGGCGAGCAGCCTGGCGATCTCCCCGCGCAGGGCCGCCGCGTCGCCCGGCGGTACCAGGATGGCGGCGTCGCCGACCATGGCGGGGATGCCGCCCACCGCCGTGGAGATGATCGGCCTGCCCGCCCGGAGCGCCTCGTGCACGGACAGCGGCTGTCCCTCCCAGCGGCTCGCGACGACGACGGCGTGGGCCACCTGGAGCAGATCGGCGATGTCCGTGCGATCGCCCAGCAGCCGGACGGGAAGCCCCTCCTCGTCGATCCGCGCCTGCAACTCGCCGCGCAGCGGCCCCTCCCCCGCCACCACGAAGAGGGGGCCGGCGTCGGCCGCGTACGGGCCCCGCGCGGCGTCCAGCAGCGTCTCCAGGCCCTTCTGCTGGGCAAGCCGGGCGATGGTGAGAACGATCGGACGGCCCGCGGCGGCGGGGCCGTCCGATTCCAGCTCGGCGCGGACCTCGGCGGCCGTTCTCCGGGGCGGCCGGAGGGGTGGCGCGGGGACGACCGCGGGCGCGACGCTCCGGGCGCCACGGGCGGTCATCCGCTCCCCCAGATCAGGCGCGACGACCAGCACCTGATCAGCCTTTCTGGCGACGACGCCCTCCAGAACCCGGTAAATCATGCCGATCACGCCTTTGGCGGTCAGCGCGTTGTGCAGGGTGACCACCAGGCCGGTACGGCGACCCGTCAGGGCCAATGCCGTGATCGCTCCCGCTCGCAACCCATGGGCGTGCACGACGTCCGCCCCGGCGACCAGCGTCCTCAGGCGTGCCACCGCACGCAGGTCGCTCACCGGACGCGGCCGGTCGGAGATGGCGACCTCGGCGAAACGGGCGGTGCCGGAGAAGCCGAACGCCTCATCGGTACTCGCGGGACCGGCCACGACGACCTGGAACCCTTCGCCGGTCAGCCCTTCGGCGAGCATCCGCACGTGCCGCCCGACCCCGCCGGCACTGGTCCCGAGCACCAGGACCACGCGCTGTGCCACGTCAGCCATCCCCATCGATCCCTTCACGCGTGTCGTCCCGCCGAGTCTCATCGGGTGCCCGCCGGCCCGCGGCGTCACCCTCCGCGCGGTTCCCCCGCACGCCGGAGATCACCGATGCCAGGTCCCGCCTGTCCACCGCGAACGCGACCCCTGCGGCCACGGCCACCGCCGTCAGACCGGCCACCGCCGCCACGCCCGCGTTGGGGATCGGTCCTTGGACGCTCAGGCGCGTGGTGACCCACAGACCCGCCAGGAAACCGGCACCGCCGCCCAGCACGGCGGTGAGCAGCGCGCGTCCCACGCCGGCCAGCGCCGCCGGGCCCCGGGTACGGGCGACCGCCGCCAGCAGCAGCGCACCGCCGGCCGTCATGCCCGCGGCGCTGCCCAGGGCGAGCCCACCGAGCTTCCACGGGGAAGGAAAGGCCAGCGCGAAGGCGGTCTGCGCGGCCATGACCGTCAGCCAGCCGAGCACCGTGCCGGTGGCCGCCGCCCGGCCCCTTCCGTCGGCGTAGAGCACACGGCTCAGGTGGGCCACCAGGCCGTACCCGATCAGCCCGGGAGCGAACAGCGCGATGGACCTGGCGAGCTCGTCAGCGTGGACGTCGCTGGCCATGCCGTCGACGAACACCGCCGCCACCGGCGCCGCCACGGCCGCGAGCGCGCCGGCCGCGAGCCCGGAGACCAGCACGACGGCCCGGGTGGTCCGCGCGGACAGGGTGGCGAAGCCGTCCGCGTCCGCACGCTCGGCGCGCGCGGAAAGCGCGGGGAACACGCTCGTCGCGATGGGCACCGCCAGCACCGCGTAGGGCACCTGATAGATCGCCCAGGCGTAGTTGTACCCGGCCAGCCCTCCCGCCCCCACCTCCCGGTTGGCGAGCCAGACCACAAGGGCCATGGCCGCCTGCTGGGCGACCAGGGCGCTGAGCCCCGCCACCGCGAGACGGCGGACCCGTACGGCGACGCCTTCGGGGAAACGCAGGGTCGGCCGCAACCGCAGGCCCAGCCGGGAGGACGGGCCCACCACGGTGACCACCAGGGCGAGCACGCCCAGGGTCGTGCCGACGGACAGGGCCAGCTCCGCCGGGCGCGGGACAGCCGACAGCGGGTCCTGCACCCCCGCGCTGAGCGGCACGAAGGCGAGATAGGCGACGATCACCACCAGGCTGGACACCAGGGGGGCCACGGCCGGGCCGGTGAACCGCCGATGGGCCTGCAGCACGCCATAGAGCACGACCGCCAGGCCGTACAGAGGGATCTGCGGCGCGAAGACGACCAGCATGCGGGTCGCGACCGACAGCAGGTCTCCGGTCGCGCACCCCTCCACGTCCCCGGCGAGCAGCCGGATCACCGGGCCGGCGGCCAGCGCCGTGACGACGCTCAGCGGGACGAGCAGCACCAGCACCCAGGTGAGCAGCGCCGAGGTGACCCGCCCGGCCTCGGCCTGAGCGTCGTCCGCGGCCCCGGCCCCAAGGGGCGAAGCCCCACCGGCCGGAGCGGACGCCACGGGGGTGAGCGAGCGGGACGCCGCTCCCGCGAGCACGGGGACGACCATCCCGGCGAGCGCGCCGCCCACCACGACCTCGAAGACGATGTTCGGCACCTGGTTGGCGGTGAAGTAGGCCGTGGCAAGGCAGTTGGTCCCGACCGTACGAGCGAGGACCAACTGTTTGGCGAACCCGACCACCCGCGCCAGGATCGTGATGACCCCGATCAGGACCGCCGCGGCGGCGACGCCCTGGCCGACCCGTTTGATCATGCGGGGCGGCGGCCCAGCATGTCGAGGCGGTGGAGCACCGGGTTGCCGGCGATGACCTTGGTGAAGCTGACCTTCTCTGAGGTGGCGGTGAGCGCCGCCACCACGCCCAGCACGGCCAGGCGGGAAGGACGCCGGAGCCCGGTCACGGCGGCGACCCCGAGCAACGCGCCCAGTGCGTTGGCCCCCGCGTCGCCGAGCATGGCGCGCTCGCCCAGGTCCTCCGGCAGGAGGGCGGCCGCGGCGCCGAGCGGCACGGCCGTGAGGGCCGCACCGGCAGTGGCGCCCTTGGCCAGTGACGCCACGAGCAGGGGCGTGCCGGTCAGCAGCCCGACCTTGATGGCACGGCCGGGACGAAGATCGAACAGGTTCGCCAGGTTGGCGGCGCCGGCGATCACGGCGCCGTCGACCAGGGTGTCCACGGCCCATGCGGCGGGCCCTCCCGCCCGTTGCCGGGGATCGCGGGGCAGCAGAGCCGCGGCCACCAGGCCCGCCGCGCCGATGCCGAGGATCTTCACGGCGCCGCTGGTCACCTCGCCACGCGCCAGGGCGCTCAGATGACCCTTGAACCCCTTGGACGAGGCGCCCCCGTGCAGGTCGTCGTACGCGCCGAGCGCGCCGCCGCCCACTCCGGCGATCAGCGCGGCGGCGCGTACCCGAGCGGGCAGGCCGGGAGCCAGCGCGGCGGCCGCGCCCGCGCCGGCCACGAAGGCGGGCCCCTCCAGCAGGGTGATCGGCTCGCCGCGATGGTTGGTGCGCGTCCAGGTCTTCTCGTCGCCGATCGGCGGGCGCCGGGTGAAGGCGGCGTAGGCGGTACGGGCCGCGACGGCGCCGAGGGCCGCGCCCGCCAGTGCACCGAGCCAGGAGCGATGGGCCACAGCAGATCCCTCTTCGTCAGGAGCGCCCGGCGTGCGGGCCGGGAAACGGTGTCGTCAGGGACAGGTCAGCCGCCCGAGCCCTCGGTGGGGCTGGGGGTGGGCGTGGGAGCCGGCTCGGGGGCCGTGGCATCGGAGCCGAGCCCGTACTGCCCGGCGGCGTCCCCGGCCGCCTGCTCCCGCAGAGCGTAGACCACCACGGCCTGCCCGAAGGCCATATCGACGTTGTCGACGGTGGACACCTTCGTGGAGACCTCGCTGGAGGCGCGCACCGCGGCGATCACGCCCGCGGCGGTCGAGGTGGGCACCACTCCGGCGAGCACGGCGCCCTGGCTGGCCTCGTCCAGCCCCGCGGCCAGCGAGACGACGGCGGAGGTCTGCGCCTCGGCGGTATCCCCCTCGTACGGGGCGGCGGGCGCCACCACCACGGCCAGCGTCGCGCGCTTGCCGGGATCGCCCTCAAGGGTGACCAGGCCGTCGCTCTCGAAAGAGGCGAGCACCCCGGTGGCCGAGGGATTCTCCTTGTCGGCCTGGGCCTCGTCGGGGGTCACGATGGCGCTGGCCAGCACCGCCGCCGCCTTGTCGTACGGCGTGGCGTTCGCGGAGAAGGCCAGCGCACTGGGCTTGGCCGTGGTCGCGAGCTGGTCGACCGCACCGGCCTGGTCGGCGGTGAGGAACTTCTCGGTGATCGTGACCCGCCCGCTGACAAGGGCTCCCGCCGCGGTGAGCACCTGCTCCAGCGGGTCGCGCAGGTTGGAGGCGGCCCCGGGCGCCTCGACGATCACGACGTGCTCGCCGGTCAGGGAACCCTGCACAAGCTGCGGGAGCCGCTCGGCGACGAAGGCGTCACTGGCGCCGCCCCGCGTCCGCAGCAGGCTGGTCTGCGCGCGGAGCTCGTCCTTCTCGACACGCAGCTGGGCGGTGACCCGCTCGGTCGACGCGACCAGTGGTGCGTTCAAGACCGTGCTGCCCAGCACGATGCCCACGGCGAGCGCCAGGAAGATCGCGACGATGGAGACGAGGTGATAGCGGAAATCGATCACGAGAAGAGTCCGACCAACCAGAAGATGAAACCATTCCAGGCGTCCCGAAGTCCGTTCAGCCAGACCTTGCCCATCGGCGAGAACCACAGGACCACGCCCACGGTGAAAAGAGCGGTGGCCACCAGGAGCAGCAGCGAGCCGACCGAGATGCGGCTGCGGTAAAGCTTGCTCACCCCCTTGGCCTCCACGAGCTTGCCGCCGACCCGCAGCCGGGTCAGGAAGGTGCTCGCCATGCCCGACCGGCCCTTGTCGAGGAACTCGACCAGAGTGCCGTGGGTGCCGACCGCCACGATCAGGCTCGCGCCCTTGTCGTCGGCGAGCAGCATCGCGATGTCCTCGCTGGTGCCGGTGGCGGGGAAGATCACGGCCTTCTGGCCCAGCTGCTCGACCCGCTCGAGGCCGGGCGCCCGGCCGTCGCGGTAGGCGTGCACCACAAGCTCGGCTCCGCAGCACAGCACGCGCTCGGACACCGAGTCGAAGTCGCCGACGATGAGATCGGGCAGGTAGCCGGCCTCCATCAGGGCGTCGGCGCCGCCGTCCACGCCGACCAGGACGGGACGGTATTCGCGGATGTAGGGACGGAGGGTGGCCAGGTCCTCCTTGTAGTGGTAGCCGCGCACGACGACCAGGACATGCTTGCCGTCCATGACGGTCTCGATGTCGGGCACGCCCACGCCGTCGATCAGCAGATCGCGCTCGCGGCGGATGTACTCCATGGTGTTCATGGCGAAGTCTTCGATCTGGATCGACAGACCCGCCCTGGCCTCGGCCATCGCGGCCTCGATGCTCTCGGCCGTGACCACCTCGCCCTTGCCGACGAGCTCCTCGTCGAGGTGGATCTGGCCCTCGTGGACGCGGATGAGGTCACCGTCGCGGATGCGGTCGAACACCTCGGGGGTGGCGCCGTCGATGAGCGTCACTCCGGCGTTGACCAGGATCTGGGGGCCGAGGTTCGGATAGCGCCCGCTGATGCTCGCGGCGATGTTGACCACCACCGAGACACCGCACGCGACAAGCGCCTCCGCGCTCACCCGGTCGACGTCGACGTGATCGATGATCGCGATTTCTCCGGGCCTGAGGCGCTTGGTCAACCCCTTGGTCCGCCGATCGATCCTCGCCACTGCCGTCACCCCGGGAAGGTCTGACACCTTCCTGCGGCGGAGGCCCTGAACCTTCAAGGTCGGCACCTTCATCACGAACCATCCTGCCAGAGCGTGCGACCAACAATTGCCCGCATCACGGCGTGTCAGATATGTCACTGTGGCCGGGCCGCGGACACGTAGCCCCGTGGTCATGGGCGTTCTCAACCCCCGATGAATCGCCCGCATGCCCCTGAGCAGGAGCATTACGTCTTATGGTCAGCTCGCCGCCTTGTCGGCGGCCGCGATCGACAACAACTCCTCGGCGTGCGCGCGGCCGAGCTCGGAATCCTCCAGGCCGGCGAGCATGCGCGACAGCTCCCTCGTACGGGCGTCACGGTCGAGCGCGGTGACACCACTGCTGACGACCCGGCCGTCGCTGGCCTTCTCCACGACCAGATGCTGGTCGGCGAAGGCCGCGACCTGCGGCAGGTGGGTCACCACGATGACCTGGGCCGTGCGTGCCAGCCGGGCCAGGCGGCGGCCGATCTCCACCGCGGCCTTGCCGCCCACACCGGCGTCGACCTCGTCGAACACGAAGGTCGGCACCGGGTCGGCACCGGCGAAGACGACCTCGATGGCCAGCATCACCCGGCTGAGCTCGCCGCCGGATGCGCCCTTGGTGAGCGGCAGGGCGGGAGCGCCAGGGTGCGCCGTCATGCGCAGCTCGATCTCGTCGGCCCCGTCGGGTCCGAACTGGCCGCTCGGCGTGAGCACCACGACCACCTCGGCGTGCGGCATGGCGAGCGCGGTCAGCTCGGCGGTCACGGCGGCGCCGAACCGCTCGGCGGCGGCCGTGCGGATGCCGGTGAGCTCGGCCGCGAGCTCGGTGAGCCGCGTCAGCAGCTCGTCGTGCTCGCGTGTGAGCTCGGCGATGCGGTCGTCGTCGCCCGCGAGCTCGGTGACCCGGGCGGCGGCGTCCTTGGCCCAGGCCAGGACGGCCGCGGTGTCGCCCCCGTACTTCCTGGTGAGGCCGTTGACCAGCGCGCGGCGCTCCTGCACCGCGGCCAGCCTGGCGGGGTCGGCGTCCACCGACTCGGCGTAGGCCGCCAGCTCGGTGGCGACGTCGGAGACCAGGTATCCGGCCTCGGCGAGCCGGTCGCCGATGCCCCCCAGCGTCGTGTCGTACGACCTGACGGCCTCCACCACCGACCGGGCCTGCCCCAGCAGTGACACGGCGTCCTGCGCGTCCTGGGCGCCGGCCATGGGATCGCCGAGCAGGGCGGTGTGCGCGGTCACGGCGGCGTTCTTCAACGAGTCGGCGTGCGCGAGGCGCTCCTCCTCCTGCTTGAGCTCGGTCTCCTCGCCCGGCTTGGGGTCGGCCTTCTCGATCTCCTCAAGGCCGAAGCGGAGGTGGTCGGCCTCCTGGGCGCGCTCCCTGGCCTTGGTCGTGAGCTCCTCGAGCGTCTCGCTGACCTCTTTGTGGCGTTTGTAGGCCTGGGTGTAGGCGCGCAGCGGCTTGACCAGTTCCTCGCCCGCGTAGCGGTCGAGAGCGGCGCGCTGCCGGGTGGACTGGAGCAGCCGCTGCTGGTCCATCTGGCCGTGAACGGCCACCAGATCCTCGGCGAGGTAGGTCAGCGTGCCGACCGGCACGGACCTGCCGCCGAGCCACGCCCGCGACCGCCCTTCGGTCGAGACCGACCTGGCGATGATGAGCTCGCCGTCCTCGATGTCGCCGCCGACGTCCTCCACCTGCTGGGCGACCCTGCCACCGGGCTCCACGATCAGGGTGCCCTCGACCATGGCGCGGTCGGCACCAGGCCGGACACGCGTGGGGTCGGCCCGGCCGCCGAACAACAGCCCGAGCCCGGTCACCACCATCGTCTTGCCCGCGCCGGTCTCGCCTGTGACGACGGTGAACCCCGATGAGAGCTTCAGGACCGCCTCATCGATCACCCCGAGCCCTTTGATCCGGACCTCATCGACCCGTGGCCGCACTGGGTCCCTCCCGCCGTTTCGCCGCGCTGCCTCCGATCGGGCACCTCGCCGGACCGTATGGGGGCTTGGCTCGGTCACCTCTCCGTGCGGGTCGATCCTACGCGGAAATCGCCAAGGTTTTCGATGACCGGGGGTTCTCAGCGCCCCTGATCGGGTCTCGCGCGCAGTTCGGCCTTGATCGTTCCCTGCTCTCGCCCATGGTCTTACCTGCCTGCCGCGTAGCCTCGTACGCGTCCCCGCCATCCCTGCACGGGAAGGTCGAACTTCGCCACGAGCCGGTCGGTGAAAGGGGCTCCGGTCGTGTCGGCGTCATGCAGCCGCGCCAGCCGTACGGGCAGCTCGGCGCGTCGCACCTCGACCCGCACACCCGGCGGGAGGTCGATGCGGCGCCTGCCGTCACACCAAAGCACGCCGCCGGGCGTGCCGGGCAGGAGCTCAACGGCCAGTGTCGAGCGCGGGGACACCACCAGAGGGCGCGCGAAGAGCGCGTGAGCGCTGTTGGGCACCAGCAGCAGCGCCTCCACCTCGGGCCAGACGACCGGGCCGCCCGCCGAGAAGGCATAGGCGGTCGAGCCGGTCGGAGTCGCGCAGATCACGCCGTCGCACCCCCACCGCGACAGGGGGCGTCCGTCGATCTCGGCCACGACCTCCAGCATCCGGTCGCGCTTCTCGACGCTCGCCTCGTTGAGGGCCCAGGTGGACGCCAGCACCTCGCCGTTGGCCCGGACCTTCACATCGATGGTCATGCGCTCCTCGACCGTGTAGCGGCCGGTCACGACACGGTCGACGGCCTCGGCGAGGTCGGCCATCTCCGCCTCGGCGAGGAACCCCACATGCCCGAGGTTGACCCCGAGCAGCGGCGTGCCGGCGGGGCGCGCGAGCTCGGCCGCCCGCAGCAGCGTGCCGTCGCCGCCCAGCACGATCAGCACCTCGGCGTCCTCCGCGGCGGCGGGGTTACCCGGCACCACGTCGATGCCCGGGACGCCGATCTCCTCCGCCTCGGGCGCCATGACGCGGACCGTGAAACCCTCCTCGATGAACCGCTGGATCACCAGCCTCGCGCTGTCGACCGCGGGCTCACGCCCGGTGTGGGCGGTGATGAGCACCGTGCGCTTCGCGCTGTCCATGGTCCACTCCGCTCTTCCGGCGGGCACTACTGAGGGCCTTCCACCACGGCACGCTCGATCTCGGCGTCGAGATCGGCGACCGGCTCCGGCCCGGGGCCCTTCCCGAGCCAGATCAGATATTCGACATTGCCCGACGGGCCGGGCAGAGGGCTCGCGGTCACGCCGCGCACCACCAGGCCGAGCGCGGAGGCCGCCGTGGCGACGTCCCGCACCGCTCCGGCCCGCAGCGCGGGATCCCGTACGACGCCGCCCGCCCCCACTCGCTCCTTGCCCACCTCGAACTGCGGTTTCACCAGCATCACGAAGTCGGCCTCCGGCGCGGCGCACCGCGTCAGGGCGGGCAGCACCAGGCGCAGCGAGATGAACGAGAGGTCACCGACGACCAGAGTGGGAGGCTCGCCCACCACCTCGGGGGTGAGGTCGCGGACGTTGACGCGCTCCATGACCGTGACCCGCTCATCGGTGCGCAGCGGCCAGGCGAGCTGGCCGTACCCGACGTCGACCGCGAGGACGTGGGCGACGCCGGCGCGCAGCAGCACGTCGGTGAACCCGCCCGTCGAGGCGCCGGCGTCCAGGCAGCGGCGGCCCTCGACGCTCAGGCCGCGCGGCCCGAACGCCGAGAGCGCGCCGATGAGCTTGTGTGCCCCGCGTGAGACGTAGTCGGGGCCCTCGGCGGCGTCCGTCACCACGATGGCCGAGGCGGTGTCCACCTGGGTCGCCGGCTTGGCCGCCGTGCGCCCGCCCACGCTGACCCGGCCGCCGGAGATCAGATCGGCGGCCTGCTCACGGGAACGCGCCAGACCTCGCCGGACAAGCTCACTGTCGAGACGGATCCGACGGCTCACGGGCGGCCGTCTCCCTGAGCGGGGGACGCGTCCCCCACCGAGGCCAGGGTCGCCTCCAGCCCGCTCAGCACTTCCTCGAACACCGCGACGTGCTCCCCTACGGGAACGTCGCCGAGGCCGCTCAGGCGTGCCAGGACGGCCGCCACCCGGGCCTCGCCGCTCTCCGTCATGCGCCCTCTCCACCCGCCTGTGTCATCATCTCGACGGTCTCACGTCTGTGTACGACCGATGTGTCACCCTTGGTCACGGCACGGATCGCGGCCATGATTGGGGTGATCGCGCGCCAGGTGACCGCCGCATACATGATGGTCGTAGACCTTGACCGTATAGGAAGCGGCCGACCGTACGATGCTCTTCGCTCCCCAGGCTGCGCCCGCGTGCCGGATTTCGCGTAGTACTCAAGTGGAACGCTACCTTCCGAATGTCAAACGAGCTCCGACGGATGAGAAGGGGTACCACGCATGGCGACCGTCGACGAGTGCCGGGCGGCGCTGGACAAGCTCGCCGAGCAGTTCGGCGAGCTTGATCAGGAGACTCGCACGAGGCACGTGGTGGACAGACGCCTCAGCTGCCGGATCACCGACCTGGACGTGACGTTCTACGGCCGGATCCATCACGACGGCCTCGAGGCGTTCACCGACCTGCCTCCAGTGGACGGGCGTCCCGCCGAGGTGCGCATCCGGATCTCCAGCGACGACCTGCTCTCCATGGTGAACGGCGATCTCGACATGGCGCGGGCCCTGCTCAGCGGACGCGTGAAGATCGACGCCAGCCTCGGCGACCTCCTCCGCCTCCGCAAACTCCTCTGAGACGGGACACCACGGGGGCGGGGTCGCGAACTCCTCTGGAGACGGGACACCACGAGGGAGCCGGATCGCGAACTCCTCAGAGACAAGACACCACGAGGGGGCCGGATCGCGAACTCCTCTGGAGACGGGACACCACGAAGGGGCCGGATCGCGAACTCCTCTGGAGACGGGACACCACGAAGGGGCCGGATCGCGAGCACCTCAGAGACGGGACACCACGAGGGAGCGGGGGTCAGGGTTTGAGGGTTTCCATGGCTTCCTTGAGGTCGTCCTCGTCCGCGCGGCCGTCTCCGGCGTGGGCCCAGGCCGCGGCGCACGCCACGCGGAGCCCGTCGAGGACGTCACCGCCTCCCGTCAGACGCAGGCGGCCCGCGTCCCACCGCGCGGTCCAGCCCTCCCTGGTCCATTCGTCGCCGCTGGCCTCGACCGGCGCGGGCGGCAGGTGGATCGCGGACACGTCCGCGGCGATGTACGTGGGCCGGTGCTCGGGTGGGGCGGTGAGCAGGTCGAGCGGGCCGGTGACGCCGCTCAGCACGAGCAGGCTGTCGACCCCCGCCCGCGTGGCCGCCTCGACGTCGGTGTCCAGCCGGTCTCCCACGATCAGCGGACGCTCCGCTCCCGTGCGCAGCACCGACTCCCGGTGCAGCGGCGGCTCGGGCTTGCCCGCCGAGACGGGCTCCACCCCGGTGGCGGTGGCGATGACACGGGTCATCGACCCGTTGCCGGGCAACACGCCGCGATTGGTCGGCATGGTCGTGTCCCCGTTCGCGGCGACGAACCAGGCGCCCTGCCGGACGGCGAGCGCACCCTCGCACAGCAGGCCGTAAGAGAGATCGGGCGCGATCCCCTGCACGACGGCCGCTGGATTGTCCTTCGCCGTCGTCACGGGACGTAGCCCGTGGGCTCGCAGGGCGACACGCAGCCCCATCCCCCCGACCACCAGCACGGCCGAGCCGGGCGGGACCCGCTCGGCGATCAGGCGGGCGGCGGCCTGCGCGGAGGTCACGACGTCCTCGGGCGTGGCCGGCACGCCGATCGAGACGAGATGCTCCGCGATCGCCGCAGGGGTTCTCGAAGCGTTGTTGGTGACGTAAGCGAGCCGCACTCCGGTGTCGTGCGCGCGGGTGAGCGCCTCAGGGGCTCCCTTCACGGCTACACGGCCCAGATAGACGACCCCGTCGAGATCGAGCAGCAGGGTGTCGTAGCGGTCGATCAGTCCAGTCTCCATGCACCCACTATTTCCGATAAAGGGAGGAACTCTTGACGTAAGGCAGAATCAACGTCACGCCTGCCTCGCTTGCAATGTAGCTTTGACCTGCTTTAATGCGGAAACATAATCGCGAAGGTCTGGACGCATCGCCACCGCTATGGTCAAGGGCTCCTGCGCCGCCTCCATGTCGCCGGTGCGCCACAGCGCCATGCCCAGGCCGAAATAGGCGTAGTCCTCGGTCGGATTGGCCGCCACGATCCACCGGAAGCTGTCGGCGGCGTCCTCGTAGCGACGTGAGTTGAACTGTGCTCTGGCGAGCGCCTCCCGGATGCTGCGTGACTCCGGCTCCGCATCCGCGGCCCGCGCCAGGATCGCCGCCGCCGCGGCCGGGCTGCCGTCCTTCAGCAGCTTTACACCCCGCTGGAACCATTCGTAGACATCGCCCGCGGGAGCGTTGGGCTCGTAATCGGGGGATTCAGACTGGCCGCTTCGTCCCTGTGCCATCTTTCGAGGCCTCCTTCTGACGACAACTCATCCCGGCTTCCTGACGAGCCGGGCAGCGCTACGACGTCGGGGCTGTCTCTAAGCGACTCAGGCCTTTATGGCACCATGCCCGGTATGGCCATTCCTGAACTGCCGTCGCCTGACGGACTGGTGCTCCACCCATTCCGCGGTGTGCGCTTCGCAGTCGACGATCTGGCGGCAGTCACCTCCCCACCGTACGACCTCATCTCGCAAGAAGACGTCCAGGACCTCCTGGACGCCCACTCCAACAACGTGGTACGTCTCATCCTTCCCGGCGTCGACCAGCATCGATACGCCGAGGCCCGCGAGACCTTGCTGTCATGGCTCAACTCCGGCGTGCTCGTCATCGATGATCTTCCTGCTCTTTACGTCTACGAGCAGAGCGGCCCCGGCGTACTGCTGCGCGGCCTCATCGGCGACCTCGGCCTCTCCGATCCGGATAAGCGCATCGTGCTGCCCCATGAGAATGTCATGCCCGGCACCGTGGCCGATCGTCTCGCGCTCATGCGGACCACCGAAAGCAACCTCGAACCCATTTTCCTGCTGTACGAAGGCAATGGTGGCGCCACCTCACGCCTGGTGGACGAGGTGGCCACGACACGGACGCCTCTGGTGGACGTGCGCACGGACGACGGCATCGCGCACCGCCTGTGGACCCTCACCGACCCCGCGGAGCTCGACGCCGTGGCGTCCGATCTTTACGGGCACCGGGCGCTCATCGCCGACGGCCACCACCGGTACGCCACCTACCTCGCCCTGCAGCGGGACTACCACGCCCAGGGGCGCGGCCCCGGGCCGTGGGACTACGGTCTGGCGCTCCTCGTGGACTCGAAGGCCTACCCGCCCGAGCTCAAGGCGATCCACCGGGTCATCCCCGGACTTCCTCTGCAGGAGGCGGCGGCACGGGCCAAGGGAGCCTGGCAGGTGCACGACTTCCCCCACGTGGACGAGGCGCTCAAGGCTCTCGCCTCGACGGTCGGCCCGGCGTTCGTGCTGGCCGGGAACGGCCCGAGCCATCTGCTCACCGACCCCGACCCGGTCCAGGTGGACCATGCGATGCCCCCGTCGCGATCGGCGCGGTGGAAGTCGCTGGTCACCTCGATCTTGTCGGAGTTCCTCCTGCCGAAGGTCTGGGGCATGCACGACGACGAGCAATCGGTGCGGATCGTGCACCACGACCCCGCTCTGGCGATCAGGATGGCCCGCGACCAGTCGGGCACGGCGGTGATCGTGCCGGCGCTGACCGTGGAGGACGTGCTCGCCATCGCCGCGGGGGGCGAGCAGGTACCCCGCAAATCCACATCGTTCGGCCCAAAACCCCGCACCGGCCTCGTCCTCCGAACCTTCGCCACCGGCTGACCACTCAACCCACCACTCCCCACGGGAATTCGGTCCGTTGCTCCGAACCCTCGCCACCGGCCGACCACTCAACCCACCACTCCCCACGGCAATTCGGTCCGTCGCTCCGAACCCTCGCCACCGGCTGACCCTCCAGCCCAAGGCTCACCCTCTCGGGAGCTCGGTGCGTTGGTCAGAACAGCCGTCGGGTCTCCCTCGGCCGGGTGGATGGGCTCTCTGGTGGTCCCTGCGGGCGGGTCGATGGTCTCCCCCGGCTGTTCGGCGCTCTCGCCGGCGGCGAGGGAGGCCCGCCCGGGCTCCAGCAGGCTCGCGTGGTGGACCTCGACCTCGTACGTGCTCGTGCCTCCGCCCACTCCGGCCCAGAACCGCTGGTGCAGCGCTCCCTGGACTTTGACCACGTCGTCGACCCGCCACTGGGCCACCCGGGCACCGATCTCTGGATCGAAGGTGACGCAGGCGATGCCGTCGGCCTTCTTCCCGCTGGGGTGCTCAGGCGGCCGGCGCACGGCAAGCCCCCACATGGTCATCACGTCGCCGCTCGGCAGCTCCTTGTCCTTCGGCGGCCTGGACAGCCGCCCGACCAGCGTCACCTCGTTGCGATGCATGGGATCCCCTTCCTGAGCCGTGGACGGGGCCCATTGTCGGACGGCGTCCCGGCACCCCGAGGATCCGAAGACCATTCTGTGGACAACCCACGGCGGGCTAAGCGGGCCACCCCCCATCGGCGCCGGCCGGTCTACGCCTGTTCCGGATCACCGGGGCCGCGTGGAGCGAGGGCCCGGTGCGAGCGCCCGTGGCGCGCCCGTGGCGCGCCCGTGGCCCTGCCATTCTTGGTGCCCTACGCTCGTCAGCGAACGCGGTTCGGACTCAGGGACCAAGGGAGTGACCTGTGGACAACGTCACACCGCTCGGCGGCGACGTCTACGAGATCGACACACGGATGGCCGGATATTCCGGAGTCACCGCCGGCTATCTGATCCTGGGTGACCGGCCCTGCCTCGTCGAGACGGGCACCTCCACGTCCGCGCCGGTGGTGCGCGACGCTCTCACCTCGCTAGGAGTCGGCCCGGAGGACCTCGCCACGGTGGTGGTCACGCACATCCACCTCGACCACGCCGGAGGCGTCGGCGACATCGCCGGTTACTACCCGTCCGCGGAGATCGTGGTACACGAGAAGGGCGCGCGGCACCTCGCCGATCCCTCGCGCCTCATGGCCAGCGCCCGCATGGTCTGGGGCGACAAGCTGGACAGCCTCTTCGGGTCCCTGGCTCCGACCGACGCGGCGCGCATCCGGGCGCTGGGCGACACCGGCTCGGTGGACCTCGGGGGTGGGCGCGAGCTCGCCAGCCACTACTCTCCCGGGCACGCCAAGCACCACGTCGGCCTGCTCGACTCCGCCACAGGAGACCTGTACGTCGGCGACGCGGCCGGGGTGTACCTTCCTGAGACCGGCGACCTGCGCCCCGCCACCCCGCCGCCGGACTTCGATCTCCAGACGGCACTCGACTCGGTGGCGCTGTTCGGCGCTCTCGGCCCTCAGCGGCTGCTCTTCAGCCACTACGGGCCCGTTGCCGACGTGGCCACGACGCTGGAGCGCTCGGCCGATGAGCTCCGGGTCTGGGTCGACCTGACCCGGCAGGCCCACTCCGAAGGGATGGACCTCGACCACGCGGTGGCGATGGTGCGGGAAAAGACCCGCGAACGTTACTCCGCGATGGCCTCCGAGAACGAGGAGACCGCGGAGCGCTTCGAGCTGCTCAGCGGCGCGCCGTCGAACGTGAGCGGCATCATGCATTGGCTTGACCGGACCAAGGCTCGCAACCCGTGACCATGCCACGCCGAATTCCAATTCATATACATATGCATAGGATCGATCCGACGTGGGAACGATGGGTGGCGGGCGCCGCACGCCTTCACGTTAGGCGGCGCCCACCACCCCTCGTCAGCCTCGCTTGACGCCTCAGGCGTCGCGCTTGTGCGGCCTGTCGCCCTCGACGTCGTCGTCCTCGAGAACATCCCCCTGAATCGCCCCTGCCGAAACACCGAAGTCGGGCTCGATGAAAGCGGGGGCCATCCCGGGCTCCAACCGTGTGGTCTTCAGCTCGGGCTTGGCCACCGGAGCCGCAGGCGAACCGCCTTCATCCGCGGTACCGGCAGCGGCAGCAACTTCCGGTGTGGCACTGAAACCGGGCCCGGCCGTGAAACCAGGGTCCGCCTTGAGTCCAGGACCGGCCGCCGCGGCGAGGTCGTCATCGTCGTCCTGCTCGGACGGCACGTTCGGGGCTCGTACGCCACGCACGCTCGCCGCCGCGGGCTCGGCACCGGCCGCGATGGCCGGCTCTTCCGCGATCACCCCGCCTTGGCCCTCGCGGGTCACGGCCGTGTCGGGCTTCGGCTCATCGCCGACCACCCCGGCGTCGCCTGACTCCGGCTCATCGAGAACCAGCCCCTGGGCCTGCGGGTCATCGGGGGTCGGCGTCGCGTCGCCGGATCGCGTCTCATCGAGGAGCACCCCGGTGTCGCCTGAACCCTCGTTCTCGCCGGTCAGCGGGGCGTCGCCGGGCTCGGCATCGTCGCCGGGCTCGGCATCGTCGCCGGGCTCGGCATCGTCGCCGGGCGCCGCGTCCTCGCCGATCGGCTCCGAGCCGTCCGCTTCGGGCGGTTCCGTGCCGTCGGCCTCCGGGGTTTCGTCACGCCGGCGTGCCGGGGCGACCGCCACGTCGATGTCGTCGTCATCGAGATCGACGGGGAAGTCCTCGCCATCCTCGCCGTCACCCTCTTCGAGGTCTTCGATGATCGAGCCGGTGAGCTCGGCGTACCGCTCGGCCGCCTCGGTCTCACCGTTCTCGTCGAACATCATGGCGCGCTCGAACCAGTCGGCCGCCGCGCTCTCGTGACCCGCCTCGGCCAGAGCGTCGGCGTAGGCGAAGGCGAGGCGAGCCGACCAGGGGTGAGGCTCCTGATTGCGCAGCTCGGGCACCCTCTGCAAGGTGATGACGGCCGCGTCGTGCTGTCCGAGGTCGCGTCTGGCCCCCGACTCGACGATGGCCAGCTCGATACGGCCCGCACGGTCGAGACGCTCGGCCTCGCGGGAACGGACCAGATCGAGCGCACGCTCGGGACGCCCCAGGCCGCGCTCGCAGTCGGCCATGATAGGCAGGAACTCGTCCGACCCGGTCATCCTCCGCGCCGCCCGCAGGTCGCTGAGGGCCTCGGCGTAGTGCCCCGCCCGGTAGGCGGCCAGGCCCACGGCCTCGCGGATGACTCCGATGCGCGCCGCGAACCGCCGTGCGACCTTGGCGTGCTCGTAGGCGAGCGTGGCGTCGTCGTCTCCCAGCGCACGCTCGGCAGCCACCAGGTGACAGGCGATCAGGTTCGCAAGGTCGTTGGGGAGGGAGCGCAGCTCGTCGCGTATGTCCTTCTCCAGCTCATCGGGCGTGATGTCGGCCGCGAGCTCAGGCAGCGCGGCACGCTCCTCGCGGGGAGCGCGATCCCTGTCACCTTCGAACGGACGGCCACCATCGCGGCCGTACCGTGCACGCGAGCCCGCGCTGTCGGAATGGGGTGCGCCGCTCCGGGAGTCGCGGGATCCGTATCCCTCTCTCTCACGGTGCCCGAACGAACGGCCCTGGCCGCCAGACGGGCGGTCCCCACGCGGGCCTCGGTCGTCGCGACCCTCACGGCTGAACGGGCGGGGTCCCGATGCGGCCCGGTCGTCGCGCTGGAAGGGGCGGCTCCCGCCCTCGCCACGGTCGTCACGGGGCTGAGAGCGATCGTCGCGGTACGGGGGCGCGCCGGCTCCACCACGGTCGCCACCGCGGTCGTCGCGTCCTTCACGGCTGAACGGACGCGGGCCCGATCCCCTGTCATCCCGCTGGAACGGACGACCCTCACGGCTGTCGCGGTTGAAGGGACGACCACCACGATCGTCACGGCCGGAAGGGCGACCACCACGGTCATCGCGGTCACGCCAGCCGGAGGAACCCACTGGGCGGCCCGCTCCCCGGTCCCCAGGACCGGACTCCGGACGGGCGCCCTCACGGGAGGGACGCTCACCACCCGCGCTGTACGAGCCGCCACGAGGACCGGAGGAGCCCCGATCGTCACGGTTGAACGAACGACGCTCACCTGATCCACCGCGGTCGTCACGGTTGAACGGACGACGCTCACCCGAACCACCGCGATCATCACGGTTGAACGGACGACGCTCACCCGAACCACCGCGATCATCACGGTTGAACGGACGACGCTCACCCGAACCACCGCGATCATCACGGTTGAACGAACGGCCGCCGCTCCGGTCGTCACGGTTGAACGGGGGACGAGCACCGGCACCGCCACGGTCGTCTCGACCCTCGCGGCCGAACGAGCGATCGCCCGAGCCACCGCGATCGTCGCGGTTGTACGGACGGCTCTCGCGATCGCCACGGTCGTCGCGGTTGTACGGGCGCGCACCTGGGCCACCTCGGTCACCCCGGCCTTCACCGCCGAAGGAACGCGGGCCCGAGGTCCCGCGGTCATCGCGCCGGAACGGACGTCCTCCACGGTCGCCAGGCCCGGATGGCCGCCCGCCGCGATCATCGCGATCACGCCAGCCGGAGGAACCCCCCGACCCGCTTTCCCGCCGGTCGCCACCAGAGCCACTCCGGGCGTCACGGCCATAGGGACGGTCGCCACCAGAGCCAGCCCGCGCGTCCCGACCGTACGGACGGTCACCGCCTGAACCACTCCGGGCGTCACGGCCATAGGGACGGTCGCCACCAGAGCCAGCCCGCGCGTCACGGCCATACGGACGGTCACCGCCTGAACCACTCCGGGCATCCCGGCCGAAGGAGCGGTTCGGACGCTCGCCGCGGTCGTCGCGACCCGCGCCGGGAGCGCCTTGACCCTCACGGTCGGCTGGGCGGCCACCACCACGGTTTTCGCGCTGGAACGGACGTCCTCCACGAGAATCGCGGTCGCGGGACCCGTACGGGCCAGCGGGACGGCCCTCGCGCCGCTCGCCGTATCGCGGACCGTCGCCTGGGCGTCCCTCGCCACCGCCGCTGGCACGGTCGGCAGCACTTGGCCGACCGCTGCTGCCGCCCTCGGAGCGGTCACTGCGGGACCCTGCGGGATCCCCGCCCGAGCGACCACCATCTTCGGGGCGGCCCAAGTCCTCACGTCCGTTATCTCTGTTCACTTCTGTCCTTCGTTGCTCGCTCACCGCGTCCACCGTGATCCGCGTTGTCTTCATCACGCCGACCATGTGCGGAGGGGACGGTCCATCCGGCCGCGGGGCTCAGGCCCGTTCACTCTGTCGCTGCGCCCTGGGCGCCTCACGCGACAAAGGCCACCCGTGGTGGGGTGGCCCGGCCCCTCCAGCCTAGCAAGGCCCCGAACCCAACGGGACGCGCCGACTGCTACGGGTTTCATGCTGCGCTTACGGGCTGACCTTTACCCGTCCCGATCGTCTGTCCGGCCGTCTCGTTCCGCTGGGGCCTGTGCGGCGGCGTGGTCACGGTCAGGGCTGGAATGGCCTCAGCTTTTATTGGTGAGAAGACGGCAAGAACCGAATGGAAAGACGGCCGGCCCGAATGGCCCCGGCTCACCCACCCACCCCCGGTTGCCCGCCGTAGCACGGCGCCGGGTTGCGTCGCGTATCGGCGCCGCGACACACGATCGGGGCGCTGGAGGTGATCTGCGTCGGCAGCCGGTCGACCGAGTACTAGCGGGCATGTTGCTGTGGATTGGTTCGGTGAGAATGGGCCCCGGCTCACCCGCCCGCCCCGGGTTGCTCGCCGTAGCACGGCGCCGGATTCACCGCCCCGCTTCCCACTGCGTCGGCGCCGCAATCCACGATCCGGGCACTGAACGAAATCTGTTGTAGCCCCCAGCGACGTGGCCCTCTTCAGGTCCGTGCTCGCGATCGTTCCTGGTCGCGAAGGGCTTGCCGCCGACAGCCCCCGTCACCGATAACACTTCTCAACCGGCGCCCGGTGGGCCTTTAGTCCGCGCCTATGCGGCGGGAGGCGGGGCGGCGAATCCGGTGCCGTGCTACGGCGGGCAACCGGGGTGGGTGGGTGAGCCTGGGCCCATTCTCTCCGACCATTCCACGTTCATACCGCCACGAGTTCATGCTGCGCTACGGGCACTGACCGTTGTCCGTCCCCATCGTCTGTCCGGCCATCTTGCCGACTAGATCAGTACGTTGGCGTGGTTAGGGACAAGCCTGGATTGGCGTGAGTCCTTGGTGGGAGGACGGCAAGACCGAGGAGAAGGACGGCCGGCCAGAATGGGCCCCGACTCGCCCACCCACCCCCCGGTCCCCACCGCGCATCGGCACAACCTTCACCGCGTGCCGCCTCCCGTCGCTTCGACGCCACAACACAACACCCGAGCACCCAAGGTGATCTGCGCCTGTCCCCTCGACTCCACCACCAAGACCTCACCTCAATCCAGCCCTGTGGCCACCCAGCTCTGTGGCCCTCTTCAGGTTCCGTGCTCGCGATCGTGTCTAGTCACGAAAGGCTCGCCGCCGGCGGTCCCGTCACCGATGGGACTTCCCAAACAGCGCCCGGTGGGACTTCTCAACCGGCGCCAGGTAGACCTATTAGCCGGCGCCGATGCGGCGGGAAGCGGGGCGGTGAATTCGGCGCCGTTTACGGCGGGCAACCGGGGGTGGGTGGGTGAGCCGGGGCCCATTCTCGCCGAACCATTCCATGGGTTCCTCACCAACCCATTCCATGGGTTCATGCTCGCTGAGGCTCAGTCGACGGGCCCCGGGTGCGGATTACCGCCGGTGCCAGGGTGGTGTGGTGCGGCGCCGACGCGGCGGGAAGCGGGGCGGTGAATCCGGCGCCGTGCTACGGCGGGCGACCTGGGCGGGTGGGTGAGCCGGGGCCCCTTCTCGCCGGGCCTTGTTGATCCATTGCTCACCACTGCCAGCGGGAGCCTGCCGGCTTCCGGGTGGGGTGGTTGGACGCCAGCCATTGAGGCCGTGTCAAAAAGATGACGACGAACCGTGGCAAGCCGCGGCCAACGACAAGGTGCTCGGCGGACACGACGAGAGGGACCTGGACGGTGAAGAAGAGGTCCGGGAACGCAGAAAAGGTCTGGAACGCAGAAAAGCCATCCACGTGTGTGGATGGCTTTCCTGGGTGCACCCCCGTAGGGGTGCGAATGATTGTCCGGCGGTGTCCTACTCTCCCACACCGTCCCCGGTGCAGTACCATCGGCGCTGAAAGGCTTAACTTCCGGGTTCGGAATGTAACCGGGTGTTTCCCTTTCGCTATGACCGCCGTAACCCCTCGAAACACACAAACCAGGCACAGGGCCAGAGTTTGCTGTCTCTGAGATCACATAGTGGACGCGAGCAACACGCTGTTCTTGCAGGACCATATCGTGATGGCCGTGGCGGCGCCTGCACCCGGGACCCGGCGAAGAGAACCGGGGCGGCAGCACACCACCACACACAAAACCCATGACCCCACAAGCCCAACACTTAGCTTTGTGGTCAAGTCCTCGGCCTATTAGTACCGGTCAGCTCCACACCTTACGATGCT